>JBAVTF010000018.1:0-13149 GCA_049695995.1 Pirellulales bacterium
CTCGATGGCGGCTGCGCTCTCGGCATCCTGCCTGCGCTTGCCGCCAACGCCGGCTCCACGGCACGGGCAACCCCGAGGCTCCCTGGACACACTGTAGGCCCGTTGCTCCGCAACGGGCTGCCCGTCACGGAGTGACGGGCCTACGAACAGAAAACGGGAGGTGGCGGAATCGGCGGAAGCTCGACGGTTGCTCTTCATACGGGAAGGCGAGGGGGTCGGTGCAAGCTCGAGGAGCATTTGGACCGAGTCTTCGAGGTCCCGCGACGAGACTTGTACCGCCGCCGAGCCGGCGCAGCGAAACGATCCCCTCGCTCGCGCTCAGGGCTTCCTTCGAAAACCGGGAGGCGAGCCGGTTTGCGTGAGGAGACTTCTGCCGTTCCGCCGCCGGCTTTGGCTAGAATGCGGCGAACACACACGAGAACCTAGCATGTCTACAGACGACCTCACGCCCGAACAGCAAGGCCCGCCCGCGACGTTCGACTTCCTGATTCACACGCTCTTCACCCAGGCGCTCATGGCCCTGGGGCGGATTCCGAATCCGATCACGAATAAGACGCACAAGAACCTGGCCACGGCGCGGCACTTCGTCGACACGCTCAAAATGCTCGAGCAGAAGACGGCCGGGAATCTCACTGAGGAGGAGCGGCGGGTGCTCGAAGAGATGCAGCACCAACTGCGGATGCAGATCCTGGCCGAGAAGGAATAACGCGGATGCGGTCTCTGGTTGTCATCGCGATCGTGCTCGGCGTCGGTGCCAGCGCTCACGCCGGCGACGTGCGGCTCGAGCGGCATGACGACCGGGTGGACGTGACGATCGACGGCAAGCCGTTCACGTCGTATCGGTTCACGGGCCATCGCAAGCCGATCCTGTTCCCGATCCTGAGCCCGGCCGGCACGGGGCTGACCCGGCAGTGGCCGATGGTGAAGGGCGTGGCTGGAGAGCCGCACGACCATCCGCATCACGAGTCGCTCTGGTTCATGCATGGCAGGGTGAACGGGCTCGATTTCTGGATCTCGCATCCCGAGGCGGGAAAGCCCGGCCACCGCACCGGCCCGAGAGTGGAACAGACGAAGCTCGAGTTGAGCGAGCCGGGGCCGCCGGCCGTGATCGAGACGGAGAACCGGTGGGTGAAGGCCGATGGCGAGGTCGTGTGCATTGACTCGAGGCGGCTCGAGTTCACGGGCGACGATCGGGCGCGAATGATTGATTTCGCGATCACGATCCGGGCCGACCATGGCCCCGTCACGTTCGGCGACACGAAGGAGGGCACGATGGGGCTGCGGGTGCACCCGGCCCTGCAGCTGAAGAACTCACATGGCTCGATGGGCGCCGCCGGACGGATCACCGATGCCGAGGGCCGCACCGATGCCGACGTATGGGGCAAGGCGGCGCGGTGGGTCGATTACTCGGGGCCGGTCGAGGGACAGGTGCAGGGCGTGGCGATCCTCGATCATCCGGCCAACCTGAGGCATCCCGCCCACTGGCACGCCCGCGACTACGGCCTCGTGGCAGCGAACCCCTTCGGCCTGCATGACTTCACCGGTGCTCCCGCCGGCGCCGGTGACCATATGATTCCGGCGGGCGGGTCGCTGACGCTGCGATACCGCTTCGTGTTTCATCTCGGCGACGCGGCGGCCGCGGCGATCGAGGACCGCTGGAAGACCTGGGCCGCCTCCCCGAAGAACCCTGAATGACAGCCCTCCTGCTCGACGGCCGCGCCCTTGCCGCCACCATCGAAGACTCCCTCCGCGCGGAGGTTGAGACGTTCGCCGACATGTTCAAGCGACGGCCACGGCTCGTGGTCGTGCTCGTGGGCGACATGGCCGCCAGCGCCTCCTACGTGAAGAGCAAGGCGGCCGCGGCAGCCCGCGTCGGGATCGATGCCGACGTGGTGCGCGTGCCGGCGACGGCCGACACAGGATCGCTCGTGGCCCTCGTGCAGTCGCTCGCCCGCGACGAGCAGGGGCCCGCCGACGGGATCCTCGTGCAACTGCCGCTGCCAGAGCATGTCGATACGCTCGCCGTGCTCGACGCCGTGCCGCCTGATCGTGACGTCGACGGCTTTCATCCGGAGAACGCCGGGCTACTCTCGCAGGGGCGGCCCCGGTTCGTGCCCTGCACGGCGGCGGGTGTGCAGCGCATGCTGATCGACGCCGGCATCGAGACGGCCGGGCGGCATGCCGTGATCATCGGCCGCAGCGACATCGTGGGGAAGCCGCTGGCGCTCCTGCTCGCGGCGAAGGGCACGGGGGGCGACGCCACCGTGACGCTCTGTCATAGCCGCTCGGCCGACCTGCCGACGATCACTCGCTCAGCTGACATCCTCGTGGCCGCGGTAGGCCGGCCGGGACTCGTGACGGCCGACATGGTGCGGCCGGGGGCGGCCGTGATCGACGTGGGCATCAACCGGGTCGATGGCCGGCTCGTGGGCGACGTCGATTTCGAGTCGGTGCGGAAGGTGGCCGGCTGGATCTCGCCCGTGCCAGGGGGCGTGGGGCCACTGACGGTGGCGATGCTCATCTCCAACACGCTCCTGGCCGCCGAATTGCGGCTCGGAAAGCGGTAAACCTGCCTTGCCCGGCTGGGGGGCTGTCGGTACCCTCCCCGCCCGCATGGACTGCAAGGTCGGGCTGGAATGCCCACTTTGCCTGTCCGTGTGCAAAGCCCGTGGGCGGTCCTGAGCAGACCGTCGGTGGGCTGACGGCATCGGCCAGACCGATTCACACCGGCAACCGATTCGTACGGACGAGCGAGACACCAGACCCCATGCACTACTTCCTGCGGGCCCTGCGCGAGGCCGCCAAGAGTTGGCCCCTGCTTGCTGCGGCCCTGCTCTGCTCCGCCGGTGTCGCCGCCCTCTGGGGCGCCAACATCGCCGCGCTCTTCCCGATCATCGAGGTCACGCTGCGAGGCGAGTCGCTCCAGTCGTGGAACGAGCGGCGGATCGTCGACGCCCGCAGCCGGGTGGAGACCGCCACGGCCGATCGCGAGGCGGTGCAGGCAAAGCTCGCCGCCGACGGGCTCGATGGGGCCGTGCAGGCGAAACTGCGGAACAAGCTGGACACGCTCGAACTCAATCGTCGTGGTGACGAGGCGATCGTGTATTCCGCCGAGCGGCTGAAGCCCTGGCTCGATCGCTTCCTGCCTCGTGATCCCTTTCAGACCGTGCTGCTCGTCGTCGGCTTCGTGGTCGTGAGCACGTTTCTCAAGCACGTGCTGCTGCTGGGGAGCACGCTGCTCGTCAGCTGGGTGGCGATGAACATCAGCCGTAACATCCGGCTCAAGGTCTTCGACAAGGCGCTCGAACTCGATCGCGCCCAGTTCATGAAGCACGGCTCGGCCGGCTTCATGGCCCAGGTGACGAGCACATCCGAGATGCTGGCCAGCGGCATCACGAGCGTGTATGGCGGCGCGGTGACGGAGCCCCTCAAGATCCTCGCCTGCCTGGGCTGCGCGATGCTGGTCTCGTGGCGGCTCACGCTTGCCTGTCTGCTGCTCGCCCCGGTCGTGGGCTTTCTGATGGTCTGGCTCAATCGCCGGATCCGCGGCATCTCCAAGAACATCCTCGCGCGGTCGAAGGGGTTCCACCACGTGCTGCTCGAGGCGCTCAACAACGTGCTCACCGTGCAGGCCTACACGATGGAGGAGTTCGAGCGGCAGCGGTTCCGCACCTGCACCGCCGACATGCTGCGCACCGGCATGTGGCACACCTTCTACCACGCGCTCGCCAACCCGATCACCGAGATCCTCGGCATCGGCATGGTGGCGACCTCGATCGCCGTGGGCGCCTGGCTCGTGATCAACCAGGAGACGCGGATCTTCGGGATCACGATCACCGACCAGCCGATGACCGTGCCCGGGATCATGATCTTTTTCGGCTTTCTGATCGGGGCGAGCGACCCGGTTCGCAAGCTGTCGGGCGTGATCACGGGTCTCAACGTGGGCACCGTCGGCGCCCAGGCGCTCTACCCGCTCCTCGACACGCCTTCGAAGCTGGCCGAGCCGGCCCATCCGCGGCAGGTGGCCTCGCCCCACCGCGAGATCCGCCTGGAGAACGTGGCGTTCAGCTACGACGGCATCGACACCGTTCTCAAGGATGTGAACGTGGCGATCCGCTTCGGCGAGCGGGTGGCGATCGTGGGCCCCAACGGCGGCGGCAAGAGCACGCTCGTGAACGTGATCTGTCGGTTCTACGACCCGACCGCCGGCCGCGTGCTCCTCGACGGCGTGCCCCTGACCGAGATGGCGTTGCACGACCTGCGGCGGCGGATCGCGATGGTCACGCAGCAGACGGAGCTCTTCAACGAATCGATCCACTACAACATCAAGTATGGCCGCTGGGATGCCACCGACGCCGAGATCGAGGAGGCTGCCCGCAAGGCCCATGCCCACGACTTCATCGCCGATTTCCCCGACGGCTACCGCACGATGGTGGGGCCCAATGGCTTCAGGCTGTCGGGCGGCCAGCGGCAGCGGATCGCGCTGGCCCGCGCGTTCCTGCGCAACGCCGAGATCCTCGTGCTCGATGAGGCCACCAGCCAGATCGACGTGGAGAGCGAGCGGCTCATCCACGAGGCCCTCGCGAAGTATGTCGAGAACCGGACCGTGATCATGATCACCCACCGGGCCAGCACCCTCGCACTGGCCGATGCGATCATCGAGGTGGAGCACGGCCACGTGACCAAGCGGCCGGCCGCCCAGCATCGCGCCGCCTGAGCGGCGCGTGCTACACTCGTCTCCATGGCAGCCATGATCACCTGCATATGCGGATACCGCGGCGCCGGCATCGCCGACGGCTCCACGCTCGTCTGCCCGATCTGCCGCACGCCGGTGGCCGCCGCAGCACCGCAGCCGACGCCGGCCGCCCCGCCACAACCGATCCCAGCGCCGACGTTCGCACCACCGCCGGCTTCGGCAGCGGGCGGGCTGCGGATGCCGCCGCCTCCCGGAGCGCGAGCCGCCGCTCCCGCGATGCCGGCACACCTGCCGGTCGCAGCCCCAGGACTCGCCGCAGCTCGCGTCGTCCCTGCCGCGGCAGACCGTGGCAGCGGTGGTGGAACTCTGCGGATTCCCTGCCCCAACGGTCATGTGCTCAAGACGAAGCGGAGCCGGCTCGGCCAACAGGTCGTCTGCCCCACGTGCAACGAGTTCTTCGTGCTCGAGGAGACGGACAGCCTCGAATACAGGCAGGAGGCCGAGCGACGTCGGGCCCGCGAAGATGAGGAGCGGGCCCAGAAGTGGCTCTGGCGGGCGATCTACGCCGCGATCTTCATCGTGCTCTCGTTCATCGTGATGGCCGTCATCGGCTCGAACCCGCAGTGGCTCCAGAAGTAAGCCGGGCGTTCCAGCGGGCCGCGTCGCGGGGTTCGTAGGTGGCCAGTTCGAAGCTGTCGCGGACGATCGTGCGCACGGTCCGCAGGTCGACCTCGTGGCCGTCGCGGGCCGTGAGTTGCACGAGCAGGTTGCCGATCGCCGTCGCCTCGACGGGACCAGCGACGACCGGTCGGTCGCAGGCATCTGCGATCATCTGGCAGAGCAGGCGATTCTTCACGCCGCCGCCGACCACGTGAATCCGACCGACGCGGCGGCCCAGGAGTTCGTCGAGCTCGGCGAGCGTCTGCCGCACGGCGGCGGCCATGCTTTCCAGCGCCGTGCGGACGATCGCCGCCGTCGACTCCGGCACCTGCTCGCCCGAGGCCTTGGCGAGGGCACGGATCGCCTCGGGCATGTCGGCTGGAGCGACGAGCGACGGATGATTGGGATCGACGAGCGTGACCAGCGGCGGGGCCTCCGCAGCCAGCGCCGTCAGCTGGTCCCACGTCCAGCCCTTGCCGGCCCGCTGCCAGGCCGCCCGGCACTGCTGCACGAGCCACAGGCCGCACACGTTCTTGAGCAGCCGCGTGGTGCCACCGACACCCCCTTCATTGGTGAAGTTGCGGGCCAGACATGCCGGCGTGACATGCGGCCGGTCGAGCTCGGCTCCGACGAGCGCCCACGTGCCGAGGCTCACGTAGCACCAGTCGGGACGGGCACTCGGCGGATCAACGGCCGGCACGGCAGCCACCGCACTTGCCGTGTCGTGGGTGCCGGGCACGATCACCTTTGCGGCAGTCAGCCCCGTTTCGGCAGCCAGATCCGGCCGCAGTCCACCGAGGCTCGTGCCAGGCTCGATGATCGGGCCGAACACGCGGCGCGGCAGGCCGAAGCGTTCGAGCATCGCGAAGGCCCAGTCGTTGGCCTGCGGGTCAAAGCACTGCGAGGTCGTGGCGTTCGTCCGTTCGTTGGACCGCGTGCCGCTGAGCAGCCAGTGGAACAGATCGGGAATCATCAGCAGCCGGTCCGCCGCCGCCAGCACGGTCGACCGACTCTCCTGCATGGCGAGCAGCTGATAGAGCGAGTTGAGCTCCATGAACTGCAGGCCGGTGGCTGCAAAGATCTCGGCACGGGGCACCGTCCGCTCGGCCTTCGCCAGCATGCCGCGGGTTCGCGGATCACGGTAGCAGCCCGGATTGCCGAGCAGTTCGTCGTCGGCGCCGAGGAAGGCGAAGTCGACACCCCAGGTGTCGACGCCCACGCTCGACACGCTCGTGCCATAGCGGCTGCCGGCGAGCCGTAGTCCCTCGACCACCTCCTGCCACAGCCGGGGCAGGTCCCAGATCAGTCGGCCGCCGAGCGACACGGGGCCGTTCTCAAAGCGATGAATCTCCTGGAGTTCGAGCAGCCGGCCGTCATACGAGCCGGCCACCACGCGGCCTCCCGAAGCGCCGAGATCCACTGCCAAGGCTACTGACCGTGTCATTGCACCTGCCTCCGAGCGACGTTCCCACTGGCGGGGATGCCGGATCACACCATGCCGCCGCCGATTGCGGAAGCCCCCTCGGCGCGAATAGCCGGCTTGGCTCCCCGCAAGGAAGCCCTGAGCGCAAGCGAGGGGATCGTCTCGCTGCACCGGCTCGGGGGCGGTACAAGTCGCCACTGCGCGGTCTTTCAGATCGTCGCGTGACCTCGAAGACTCGGTTCACATGCTCCTCCAGCTTGCACCGGCCCCCCTCGCCTCCCCGCTCTGGTGTGCGTGGATCCACGCTACACGCTGGTTGGCGGGGCTCTGCGGGCGGGCACTGGCGGGTTTCGGGCAGGCGGGTGAAACTTTGTGGTTTCGGACGGTCGGTGTGTGTCGGCCGGTTGCCGGGGGTCGATGCAAAGGACCGCACGGCATATCCTGGAATGGCTGTCAGCACCGCGAACGGGATTTTCATGGCCGGCGAGCCCGAGACGATTTCAGGCGAGCCGGCCCTTCCGTCCGCAGCCGTTCGCGAGGAGCTTGCCCGGGCGAGCCGGTCGCTCGAGGCCGCCGAGCCGGTCGAGATCGTCCGCTGGGCGGCCGAACGCTACGGCGACCAACTCACGATGGCCACCGCCTTCGGTCCCGAGGGATGTCTGATCATCCACTGGCTGGCCGCCGTCGCGCCACGGACCTACGTGTTCAACCTCGACACGGGCTACCAGTTTCCCGAGACGCTCGCGCTTCGCGAGCGGATCTTGAAGCGGTATGGCATCGACGTGGTGCTCGAACAGCCTGAGACGACCGTGGCCGACTACGAGCGGCTGCACGGCGGCCCGCTCTATCGCACCGACCCGGACCGCTGCTGCGGCGACCGCAAGCTCGCGGTGGTGAAGCGGGTGCTGGCCCGGTTCGGCGCCTGGATGAGCGGCATCCGCCGCGACCAGAGCCCCGACCGCGCCGCCGCTCCGATCGTGGGCTGGGATCATAAGTACGGCGTGGTGAAGATCTCGCCGCTGGCCAACTGGACGAAGGCCAAGGTCTGGGACGCGATCCTCCGAGAGGACGTGCCCTACAACCCGCTCCACGATCAGGGCTACGTCAGCATCGGCTGCCAGCCCTGCACGCGGGCGATCGGCGCCGACGAGGATGAGCGGGCCGGCCGCTGGAGCGGCAGCGCGAAGACGGAGTGCGGACTGCACTCGCGCGGGTAGCGGGCGACCTCCTGTGGCGGGAGTTCGGGGCTACCCACGCCCCGTCGCCGGACGCTCGCTGCGGCATCCATGCCTTCGCTCGCTCGATGCCGCCGTCGCTTCGCCATCCTGGCTGCGCTCGGCGGCAAACGCCGGCTCTCGGGGCGTGGGCAGCCCCTCGCGGCGTTGTGGGAGGCATTCGCGCGCCTTACGCGTGGCCGAGGAGCCAGGCGAGCAGGCCCTTCTGCACGTGCATGCGGTTGGCCGCTTCCTCCACCACCACGCTCTGCGGGCCGTCGATCACGCCGTCGGTGACCTCTTCACCACGCCGGGCGGGCAGACAGTGCATGAACAGCGCCTCGGGGCAATGCTGCATGAGCTGCTCGTTCACCTGATACGCACCGAGATCAGCCAGCCGCTTGGCCCGCTCCTGCTCCTGACCCATGCTCGTCCACACGTCGGTGTAGACGACCGCGGCATTCTTGACCGCCGCCACCGGATCTGTCGTCTCAACGATCTCGGCCTCGGGCACGATCGTCGCCAGATGCCTGCGGAAGGCCGCGTCGAACTGATACGCGGGCGGCGCCGCGAGCACAAACCGCATGCCGATCAGGCCGCAGACGACCGCCAGGGAGCGGGCCATGTTGTTGCCGTCGCCGACGAAGGCGAGCGTGAGGCCGGCCACACGCCCGACGTGCTGCCGGAGCGTGTAGATGTCGGCGAGCGCCTGGCACGGGTGGCAGTAGTCGGAGAGGCCGTTGATCACCGGCACACTCGACACCTCCGCCAGTTGCACGATCGTGTCGTGGGCCTTCGAGCGGCACACGATCACGTCGACGTATTCGCTGAGCACGCGGCCGAAGTCGGCGATGCTCTCCCGCGAGGAGGCGAAGCCCGTGTCGGCCCCGAGGAACAGGCTCGAGCCGCCGAGGTGGGCCATCGCCGCCTCGAAGCTGACCCGCGTGCGAAGGCTCTGCTTCTCGAAGATCAGGCCGAGCACACGGCCCGGCAGCAGGGCGTCGCGCTGGCCGGCGGCGAACTTCGTCTCCAGGTCGCGCGAGACAGCGAACACCGCCTCGATCTCGGCCGCGGAAAGATCTTCGGGAACGATGACGTGCCGCATGGCTCAGCCCTCGGTGCGGGAGGCGACCTCGACGATCGCCTCGGCGAGCCGGTCGCAGCCCTCGTGGACCTCCGCCTCGGTGAGGGTCATCGCCGGCAGCAGCCGGATGACGCGGCCCTGCGTGCAGTTGACGAGCAGGTTCTTGTCGAGGCAGGCCTGCACCACTGGGGCGCCGTCGATCGACAGCTCGATGCCGATCATCATGCCGAGCACGCGCACGTCGCGGACCGCGTCGCATCGTTCCTTCAGGTCGAGCATCCGCTCACGGAAGACGGCGGCCGTGTGCTCCACGTGATCAAGCAGCTTTTCCTGCTCGATCATCTCGATGGCGGCGATGCCCGCCGCCGCGGCGATCGGATTGCCGCCGAACGTGGAGGCGTGCATGCCGGGACGGAGGTACTTGGCCAGTTCAACGGTGGTGAGCATCGCGCCGCCGGCGATGCCGGCACACAGGCTCTTGGCCAGCGTGATCACGTCGGGCGTGACGCCGAAGTGCTGGTAGCCGAACCACTTGCCGGTGCGGCCGCAGCCGCACTGCACCTCGTCGAACACGAGCAGGAGGTCCCGCTCGTCGCAGATTCGCCGCAGTCCTTGCAGAAATCCCTCGGGTGCGGGCACCACGCCCCCTTCACCGAGAATCGGCTCCACGAGGATGCCGCCCGTGTGGTCGTCGATCAGCTTCTCGACGGCGTCGAGATCACCGTGTGGGGCGTACTGGAAGCCCGCGAGCATCGGCCCCAGGCCTTCGTGGTACTTCGGCTGGGCGGTGGCGGTCACGCTCCCCATCGTGCGGCCGTGGAAGCCGCCCTTGAACGTGACGAGCTTGTACTTGCGGCCGTCGGTTCGGAGCCGCACCAGCTTGATCGCTGCCTCGTTGGCCTCGGTGCCCGAGTTGCAGAAGAAGGCCTGGCCGCCGAACGATCGCTCCGAGAGCAGCCGGGCCCACTCCCCTTGCGGCTCGGTGTACCACGAGTTGGGCACGTGGATCAGTTTCGCGACCTGCTCCTGCACGGCCCGCACAACGGGCTCGGGGCAGTGCCCCAGCAGGTTGCATCCCCAGCCGGGGAAGAGGTCGAGGTATTCGGTGCCTTCGGCGTCCCAGACTTTGGAGCCGGTGCCGCGGACGAGGCAAACCGGAAACCGCTTGTAGTTGGGCACGACATAGCGGTCGAAAACGTCGATCACCGATTGCGTCTTGGGGCCGATGGCGGTCGTGGTCGAGTCGATCGTGGCCATGGGGTCCTCCGGAGCGGGGGAATCAGCGGGCTGCGGCCGTGGCGGAGGCACCGGCCGACGAGGCCTGCGCCGTGTCGCGGGTGACTTCCGTGCCCACGCCGCTGGTGGTGTAGATCTCGAGCAGGAGTGAGTGGCGGAGCCGGCCGTCGATGATGTGGATCTTCTTGACGCCGCGATCGAGCGTTTCGAGGCAGCCCTCGATCTTCGGGATCATGCCCGCGGCGATCGTGCCGTCGGCGATCAGCCGGCGGGCCTCGGAGGCGGTGAGCGAGTGGATCAGGCTCTCGGGGTCCTTCACGTCGCGGAGCACGCCCGGGATGTCGCTTAACACCACGAGCTTCTCGGCGCCGATCGCCGCGGCCACGGCCGTGGCCGCCGTGTCGGCGTTCACGTTGAGCTTCTGGCCGTCTTCCGTCATGGCCATCGACGGGATCACGGGCACCTGGCCGGCGTACGAGAGGTTTTCGATCGTCAGCCGATCGACACGCGTCACCTCGCCCACGTGGCCGAGATCGATTGACTCGCCGTTCGGTCCATCGAGCGTGAGCCGCTCGCCGAAGAGGACGTTGGTCGAGAGAAAGTTGAGCGACATCGCCCGGCCACCGAACTCCTCGAGCTTGGCGACGAGGTCGTGATTGAGTTCCGTCGCCACCACCCGCTCGACGATGGCGAGCGTGGCATCGTCGGTGTAGCGGCGGCCCTGCACCCAGCGGGGCTCGAGGCCAGCCTCGTCCATGGCCCGGCTGATCGCCTTGCCACCGCCGTGCACGACCACGATCCGCATGCCGAGCGTCGACATGAAGACGATGTCGAGAAGCAGGTGGCGGAGCGACTCGGGATGCTCGACGACGCTGCCGCCGAGCTTGATCACGGTGGTGGTGTCGCGGAACTTGCGGATCCAGCCGAGGGCCTCGATGAGCGTGTCGGCCTTCTGGATCGCTTTCTGCTGGGCCTTGGTGACGGACGGGGTGGCGGGCACTGTCGCGTACGGTCCTTCGGGGCAAGGGGAAACCTGTGATTTTAGCATCGGGCCGGGAATTGAATACGCCGAGAAAACAAGCGTGTTCGGCCGGGGTTGCCCGTGCCTCAAAAGATCACCATGAGCTGGGTTTGGATTGCGGTGCCCGAGTAGCCGGCGCGGTAGGGGTAGAGGAAGTTCTGGGCGGGGTTGCGGTTCATCGTGAGGGCTTCGAGCGTGAGCCGGGCCTGCCGCGATTCCTTCAGATACCAGTTGAGGCCGCCGCCGTATTCCTGGCCGGTGCCGTAGGGGCCAGTCACGACGCTCGAGCGAGCGTAGAGTTCGTAGGTCCGCGGCACGAAGCACCACGACACGTAGCCCATGCCGCCGTGGTCGAAGATGCTCGAGCGGGTGAACGTGCCCTGCCCCTGGAAGTCGTTGAGCAGCCGGAAGTAGTACTCGCAAAACAGGCCGATGCCCTGCCACTTCCAGGCCGCGTCGACCGTGGCCAGTTGATACACGAACTGCTCGACCTCGCTGTCGGGTCCGATGGCACCCTTTTTCGTGATTCGCGTGCCGTCGGAGAGGCGGATGATCGTGTCTTCCGGGTTGTTGCCCACGATCGGTAGCGCGTTGGTGCGGGCGTAGACGCCGCTGCAGCCGACGCGGATCGCTGCGTCGTCGCGGTGCTCCATGTCGGAGGCCCCGAGGCCGAAGGGACCGAGCGGCTCCCACCAGGTGTTGCCCGCCCAGGCCATCGACGTACCGCGGCGGAGCACGCCCGTCGTGCCGCCGTCGATCGCATTCCACACGCCCGCCTGGTAGTGCACCGTGTCGTCGAAGAGCGAGCCGATCGAGGCCACGCCGGGGCTGAAGCCGGGGCGGAAGAACGTGTTGGCCATGCTGCGATCGACGCCGATCGTCCACTGCGTGGGATCGATCCACTCGCGGGTGCCGGGCACGGGTGTCATGCCGCCGCCGACGGTGGCGGCGTCGCTGAACTTCCAGCCCAACAGGCCGATCGGCACGACGCCCGAACGGATGCCGACGTTCGTCGTGCCGAAGAGGGCGAAGTTGTAGACGAGCCGTTCGTCGACGACGTAGCCGTGGAAGGAGAGTAGGAAGCGGTTGATGTTGAACGTGTTGATGTTGGTGATCGGCAGCGTCTCACCGGTCGCGTCGGTCCAGGTCGCAGCGCCGCGGGCGAACTCGAACCACCGCAGCTGCATGTAGCCACCGAGCGCGAGGCCGAACGGAAAGTCGCCGCGGCGCGGGCTCTGCTTCAAGAGCAGGAGGCCCTTGGGGGGCGTGAGGTCGGTAGCCGGGATGTAGCGAGGCCGCGGAATGTTGCCGAGCCGCGCCGTCACGGCCTGGTCGATCTCCTCGCGAAGCTGCTCCTCGGTGAGTACCTGCTGAAACGAGGCGTGCTCGGCGTCGGGGGCTATCCCCTGGCTTGCGCCTGGGGCTTCTATGGGGGCGATCTCGGCGTCGGGGGCTTCCAGCAGGAGGGCGACGTCAGAGTCGGCTGACACCCAAGCTCCGAGGGCGCAGACCGCGACCGTGAGCGAGGCAATCGCGGCAGAATGTCGCCGGACATGCGGCATCGAAACGGGGCCTGAAGGGTGACCTGCGACCAGAGTGGTGCACCATCAAAATCGGTTCCGGATGTGCCGATCCTGCAACCTTTACCGCCTAGGAAAGATAGGAAAAGTAAAAACAAAACAGGGAGGCTCGGGGGCTGCCCATGCCCCGAGAGCCGGCGTTGCTGACCAGCGCAGGCAGGATGCCGAAGCGCAGTCAGCATCGAGCGAGCGAAGGCATGAATGCCGTAGGGAGCGTGCGGCGACGGGGCGTGGG
>JBAVTF010000019.1:0-12537 GCA_049695995.1 Pirellulales bacterium
ATGCCGCCGAGCGCAGGCAGGATGCCGAGAGCGAAGGCGGCATCGAGCGAGCAGAGGGCAGGGATGCCCGTAGCGAGCGTCCGGCGACGGGGCATGGGCAGCTCCGAACTTTCACCATAGGAAGTCGCCCCGGAGCGGAATAGAAGGACCTGCGGTTTTCAGACCGGGGGCCGCATGCGGACTACGGTCGAACCGAGTACGCACCGTCAAACGACTCGGGCTTCAACGCTGCGGCGGTGGGCGGTGAGGCCTTCGGTATCGGCGAGCGTGCGGATGTCGGCGGCGAGGTCGGCGAGGTCGGCCTCGGCGAGGTGGATCACGCTGCCGCCGCGGAGAAATTCGTTGGCGGAGAGGCCGGCGGCGAACCGGGCCGTGCCGCCCGTGGGCAGGACGTGCGACGGACCGGCGGCGTAATCGCCGGCGGCCACGGGGCTCCAGGGGCCGAGAAAGGCGGCGCCGGCGTGGCGGATCGTGGCCAGCGTCGCTTCAGGATCACGGGTGTCGATCGAAAGGTGCTCGGCCGCGAGTTCGTCGGCGATCGCCGCCGAATCCGCATCGCTTTGCGTCACCACGATCCCGCAGAAGCGGGCGAGGCTGTCGCGGGTAAGGTCGGCGCGTTCGAGATCGGCGAGGCGGCGAGCGAGGGCCGACGCCACGGCGTCGGCGAGTGTGGGGCTGGCCGTGAGGAGGATCGCCGAGCCGGGTGAGTGCTCGGCCTGGGCGAGCATGTCGGCCGCGATGTATTCGGGGTGGCCCGCAGCGTCGGCCACGATCACGATCTCGCTGGGGCCGGCGATCGAGTCGATCGACACGTCGCCGTAGACGTGTTCTTTCGCGAGTGCGACGAAGAGGTTGCCCGGCCCGACGATCTTGTCGACCCGCGGTAGCCCTTCTACACCGTAGGCCAGCGCCGCGACGGCCTGGGCGCCGCCGGCCCGCACCACCGTCGTGACGCCAAGCTCGTGGCAGGTGGCCAGCACATGGCGGTTGTCGGAACCGAAGGGCGTCGGTGGCGCGACGACCACGATCTCCCGCACGCCGGCGACTCGGGCCGGCACGACGGTCATCAAGAGCGTCGATGGATAGGCCGCCGCGCCCCCGGGCACGCACACCCCCACGCGATCGAGCGGCAGATACCGCTGTCTCAGCCGGCCGCCGCCGGCGAGTGGCACCTCGACGTCACGGGAAAGGATCGCCCGCTGAAACCGCTCGACGCGGTCGCGGATCCGCCGCACCGCCGCGAGAAACTCCGGCTCGACCTCGCGATGGGCCGCGGCGAGCACAGCGGGTGGCACGAAGAGCGTGTCGCGGGAGACGTCGGCCCGGTCGATCCGCCGGGTGTAGTCGAGCAGAGAGTCGATGCCGCGGCTACGGACGTCGCCGCAGATCCGCTCGACGACCTGCCGCGGCGCGAGCGGCTCTCCGAAGACGTCGATCGTCCGCTGTCGGCCGGCGGGACTGATCACGTCCCCCTGCGAGACGAGCTTGTTCCGCAGGGCATCGAGCCGCGCCCGGCCATCGGGAGCAGCGAGATCGATACGTTCACAGAGCGGTACAGCAGCAGGCGTCATCACGCCCAAGGATACCGTTCAATCGTCCGACGGGGAGGCGAGGGGGTCCGTCCCATACAAGCCCTGAGCGCGAGCGAGGGGATAGCGGCGCACAATCCCCCGGCTGGCGCCTGGGGGCTTCGATGGAGGAGAGGGGGTCGGTGCAAGCTCGAGGAGCATTTGAACCGAGTCTTCGAGGTTCCGCGACGCGACTTGCACGGCCCCCGAGCCGGCGAGTCAGAAAGCCGCCAACTTCGTGCCCGCTACTGAGCAAAAGGCCTACGGCTGGTTCGCAGCGACCGCGTTGACGCCTCGGCCCCAGCGGGCCGACCAGCGATCAGCAAGCCAGGCAATGGTGGGCGCGGGGGCGCCTTCTTCCGCAGCCTCGGCCCCGATCTCCCGCAGGATCGCGACCCCCCGAGCGGCGAGCGGCGGAAGGTCGGCCTGCGGCCGGCCATCAAAGACCGGATCGGAAACGTCATCGAGGGCAGCGACGCGATTCGCGACGCCCGTCGTGCCGGCGAGCCGGCCATCGACGGCCACCGCCTGATCGAGCAGTGTCTCAGCTGCCGCGCGGCGATCGAGCGCCTCGAGCACGACGGCCTGACGAATGAGCGCGTCGGGCTGATCCTGCGCGACACTGGCTGCCTGGCGGTAGCTTGCGAGCGCGGCTTCAAGCCGTGATGCATCCTGCCCCGCGTCCCGCACCTGCTGGTCACCGCGGGCGATGAGCCGTGCCGCCCGCAGACGCGCCAGCGCCGTACTCGCGCGAATCGGCGCCTGACGGCCTGCACCGCGAGGGACCGCGGCGATCACCGGTCGCACCGGCGGCATCGCTGCATTGGCGATCATCGGTCGCGCGCCGCCAAAGGCATTCATACCTGGCCGGGCTACTGCACCGAGCCAGGGCGACCAGCCGAATCCGCCCCAGCCGTAGGGATAGCCATAGACGGGATAGGGCACGAGCGTACCGGAGAAGAAGGTCATGCCACCGCCGGCGGGCGCAAAGAAGAACACCGAGTCACGAAAGCCCCAGGTGGTGCCTCCATAGACGGGCCAGCCGCAGGAGTTCCACGCCGGCATACCGCACCACGGCCGCGGCGGACAGAGCGGACGACAGCCGACGTTCCAGCCGTACCCACCGCCCCAGCCTGGACGGCACCATCCGCCCCAGCGCGGCCCACACACTGGCCGGCAGTTGATCATGGGTCCACAGCCGCGGCCCACCCAGCCGCCGCGGTAGCCGCCCATGCTGTAGCCGGCGCCGAAGCCGGTATTGCCGAAGCCTCCTCCAGCTGGCACCACGGCGCCGCAGCCGGCATCACCTCGCACCTCCGACACCAGCGCGCCGCCGACCACCAGCGACGCAATCACCACGATCCCGAACCGGGAGCGGTTCATGCCATGCCTCCGAAGGACACTCCCATCCTAAAGCCTGCACGGTCCGGCTGGCCACGTTTGGGTCGCACGATTGCATCGCCGGCCGTTTTGCCGGGGCGCCAGTGCTGCTAGCATCCACGCCGCCTCACCTCGGCATTCGGCGGCGACACCCATGGCCCGTGGCATCCAACTCGGTATCCAACTCGGGCTCCCCCGGCCCGCCGCGGCCAGGCTGGCAGCGCTGCGGACGCCGCAGCGCATCCAGGATTTTGTGAATGCCCTCGTGTGGAACCACGAGGGCGACGGGCCGACCGCCCATGGGGTCGTCGAGGTGCTCGACCGCCGGCAGGCCCACTGCATCGAGGGGGCCTTCGTAGCCGCCTGCGCCCTGTGGCTTGCAGGCGAGCCGCCGCTCCTGATGGACATGGGAGCGGCCCGCGGCGATGTCGATCACGTCGTGGCGTTGTTTCGCCGCCGCGGCCACTGGGGGGCGATCTCGAAGAGCAACAGCCCGTTCCTCCGCTACCGCGACCCGATCCATCGCTCGCTCCGCGAACTGGCGATCTCGTTCTTTCCCCAGTATGTGAAGCGGCGCCGCAAGACGCTCCGCACCTATTCTGTGCCGGTCGATCTGCGCCGGTACGATCCGCACGAGTGGATCACGCACCGTGGCTTCTGCCACCAGATGGTCGATCGGCTCACCGGCGCGAGGCACTTCACGCTCGTGCCGCCGGGCATGGACAGAGAACTACGCCGCATCGACGAGATCGAGGCTCGCAGCAACCTGCTCAAGGATTTTCCGGCGTAGGACTGACACCCGCTATGCGGTGTTGCCGCGTGTTGAATGGGCGACGAAAAGCTCGTTATGCTCAGCGCATCTCAGGAGGTGGTCGCATGTTCCGCGTCGTCACTGCCATGCTTGTTGTCCTCATCGGCCTTGCCGGACGCTCGGCGCCGGCGGCAGAGGCCGCGAAGATCTCCTGCGTGGTCGTCAGCGAGGCGACGTATGCCGACCCGGCATGGCGCGGTGTCGCCGATACCCTCGTGAAAAAACATGGCGGGCATTTGATTCGCCACGGGGGGACGCTTCGCACGTCCCTGCCGGACCTCCGCGGGGTGCTGCCTGACTATGTCGCATTCGTCGCCCGACCCGAGGAGGCCAACAGGGCCATGGTCACCCAGGTCCACCGCATGATGCGAGACCTCGACGATGACCCGTACACCGACGCCCTCTGGGGCATCGTCACCGGCTACGAGGCGGCCGATGCGGCCCGCATCGTGAGCCGTGCTGCACCGCTCGTCGTTCGCCGCGGCATGTCGAGCATGGGACCCGGCCTGCTCGACCGCACCGACGGCGGCTTTTGCTCGTCCGAGACCGAGCCCGGGGCACTGTGGCGCAAGCAGGAAGGCGTGGTGGCCAAGGAGTCGGACGGCAAGGACGTCGCCCGTGCGCTGGCCGCGGCATTCGAGTCGACGCCGGTCGACTACCTGCTCACGAGCGGCCATGCGACCGAGCGGGACTGGCAGATCGGATACACCGCGCCCAACGGCGAGATCCGCAGCCGCGGAGGAAATCTGTACACGCTCGGCCTCGATGGCGCGCGGCATCCGTTCTCGGCCCCGGCTTCGAAGGTCTACATGGCGGCGGGCAACTGCCTGATCGGCCACATGCCCGATCGCGAGGCGCTCGCGCTGGCCTGGATGCATGGCGGCGGCGTCGACCAGATGGTCGGCTACACGGTCGTCACGTTTTTCGGGTACGGAGGCTGGGGCACGAGCCAGTTCTTCGACCGCGGCCATCACACGTTGTCGGAGGCATTCTTTCTCAACACCCAGTCACTGCTCCATCGGCTGCAGGAGACGTTCCCTCGCGGGCTCGACCTCGAGGTGGACAGCTTCGAGCCCGAGGCGATCGGCCGGTGGGCCAGGCGTGAAGGCCTCGACCAGGAGCAGGCGGGCATGGTGTGGGACCGAGACACGGTCGCGTTCTACGGCGATCCGGCCTGGCAGGCACGGTGGCCACAGCCGACGACGCCCTGGACGCAGACGTTGGAATGGGCCGACGGCACCGGCCGCTTCGTGATCGAAGCCACGGCCGCCGGGAAGTGGCCGGACCGTCCCGTGATGGCCCTGTTGCCCGAACGGATCACGGATATCGCGGTCACGGCCGGGGCGGAGCACGAGCCGCTCGTGACCGACAATTTTCTGCTCGTGCCGGTTTCTGGCGACCATGCCGCGGGCGAGCGGATCGAGATCGTGTTTCGGGGGAGACCGCTCAGGCGGCCGCCTGCCCCAGCAGCTTCCGCAGCGCCGTGATCGCGATCTCGCCGAACTGCCGCGGCGGCACCCGCCGCAGGGCCGGGTTGTGCAGTTCGATCGCAACCGCACCGGCGTAGCCGATCTCGGCGAGGCGGGCGACGAGGTCGTGCGGTGGCGAAGAGCCCTCGCCGGGCAGAATCCGATCGGCATCGCTCGCCATCTCGCGGGGCACGTCGGCGACGTCGGAGAGCTGCACGTGGGCCAGCGTGTCGCTCGACAGCAGCATGAGGTCGAGCGGCTTGCTCGGCCCGACCGTGTAGTGAAACCAGTCGAGGCAGACGCCGAGCGCCGGCGAGCCCACGTCCTCGACGACCGCCACCGCCGACTGCAGGTTGTTGGGAAAACTCGCCCGGGCGTCGAACTCGAGCGCGAGCCGCACGCCGGCATCGGCAGCCTGCTTCGCCGCCTCCGCGAGGCTCACCGACAGCCGGCCGAGATCCTGGGGCGACAGCGGCCCGAAGGCGTCGCCCGCCACGACGAGCACGGGGATGCCGAGGTCACGGCAGAGGGCCAGCCGGCCTGCGAACGTCCGCCAGTGCTCGGCCCGGGCCTCGCCCTGGCTCGTGAGGAGCCCCCCCTGAAAGCTCGCCGCCACCGGCGCGATGCCGTGCCGCGCGAGCCGCTCCCGCAGGGGAACGACGCCGTGGACTTTCATGAACGCATCGGCATGGCCGAGCCAGAGATCCACCGCCTCGCAGTGGCCGGCCGCATAGTCCTCGAGGATCGCCTCGAGCGGCGACTCGAGCGAGCACACCGTGGCGAGGGCCGGCTTCATTGCAGCCGATCTCGGAGCATGTCGACCACCTCGGCGACCGGCACCCGGGTCTGCACGAGCGAGTCGCGGTCGCGGAGCGTGACGGTCTGGTCCGAGAGCGTCTGACCGTCGATCGTCAGGCACCACGGCGTGCCGGCCTCGTCCTGCCGAGCGTAGCGACGGCCCACCGATCCCTTTTCGTCGTACTGGCAGGCCATGTGGGGCTTGAGCTTCCGGTACAGGTCGATCGCCACCTCGGGCATGCCGTCCTTTTTCACCAGGGGCAGGATCGCCGCCTTCACAGGCGCCAGCCGCGGATGAAGCTTCATCACCGTGCGGCTCCGCGGCTTGCCATCCTCGTCGGGCACCTCGTCCTCGTGGTAGGCATCGCAGAGGAAGGCGAGCACGGCCCGATCGGCCCCCGCCGAGGGCTCGATGACGTGGGGCACGTATCGCTCCCGCGAGATGTCGTCGAAATAGGAGAGGTCCTTGCCGCTCCCCTTGTGCCGCGGCTTGCCATCGGCGCCCGCCTCGAGCACGAGCGCACCATCCTGGCGGACGAGCTTGCCCTCCATGTGGCTGCGGAGGTCGAAATCGCCCCGGTGGGCGATGCCCTCCAGTTCGCCGAACTCGCCGGGATTGAGGAACGGAAACGCATATTCGATGTCGGCCGTGCCGACCGAGTAGTGCGAAAGCTCGTCGGCATGGTGCTCCCGCAGCTGGAGCTTCCCCTCCGTGAGCCCGAGGTCGAGGTACCACTTCCAACGGCGGTCCCGCCAGAAGCGATACCAGGCCCCCGAGTCGGCCGGCTTGCAGAAGAACTCGATCTCCATCTGCTCGAACTCGCGGGAGCGAAACGTGAAGTTCCGCGGCGTGATCTCGTTGCGGAAGCTCTTGCCGATTTGGGCGATGCCGAAGGGCACCCTCACCCGTGACGTGTCGAGCACGTTCTTGAAATTCACGAAGATGCCCTGCGCGGTCTCGGGCCGGAGGAAGGCGCGGTCGTCGTCGTCACCGGCGAGGGCCCCGATCCGCGTCTCGAACATGAGGTTGAACTCACGAGGCTCCGTCAGCGAGCCGGGGGCCGTGGCGTCCGGGCCGAGGACGTCGGCCAGCGCGACGGTGCCCGCCGCGATCGCCGCTTCCAGCGATTCGAGGCCGCCCGCCCACTCGATCTCCTCGATCTGCTTGGCCCGTAGCCCGAAGAACTTCTGGGCCTTGGCCACCGTGTCGGGCGGTGCATCGTCCCCCGACTGGTCGGTGGTCACGAACACCTTCTTGCCGCGGTGTGACGCCCAGCGGCCGTGGATGTGGTCATAACGATACCGCCGCTTGGATTCACGGCAGTCGATCATCCAGTCGTGAAACAGGTCGAAGTGGCCCGAGCACTTCCACACCTGCGGGTGCATGATGATCGTGCAGTCGAGGCCGGTCATCTCGTAGGGGCTCGGCGCTCCGGCGAGCGTGGCGAGTTCGTCGTGGCCCGCCACCATGTCCCGCCACCATGCGTCCTTGAGATTCCGCTTGAGCGCGACGCCCAGTGGGCCGTAGTCCCAGAAGCCGTTCAGGCCGCCGTAGATTTCACTCGACTGAAAGATGAAGCCGCGCCGCTTCGCCAGCGACACGATCCGATCCATCCGCGACTGCTCGTTCTGTTTGTCCATAAAAATCTGCCAGCCACCACATTTGGGGAATCTGGGTCATGATGCTGCGAGTACCTTACCCAGATTTTGTGGCTGACACCATTTCAATCAGGCGGCCCGTTGCGGCGTCGAGTTGGGGCACGATGACGAGCTCGTCGAGCCTCGCACAGACGGGGAGGTCGGCCTGCATTCCGAGGGCGACCAGGTTCGCGCCCCCTGGCGCCGTCGCAAAGGCCTCGACGAGCGCGGCGGACACGTCCGCGGCGGGCGACGCGAGTCTACGAAACGCCGCCAGCGCCGCGTGGGCCACCGGATCGAGTTCGTCGTCGGCCGCAGACGAATCCCGCGCCGCCGCATCGAGAATCGCGCCTGCCGCCAGGACATCCTCGGCCGTCGTCTTGCCGTCTGTGCCGGCACAGACGAGATGCGCGTCGCGGATGCCGTCGCGGGCCGCGAGCATACGGGCCGCCCGCGCAACCGCGGTGCGATTCACAATCGCCCCGACGAGCACCTGCCGCGCTTGGTCGCAGGCCGCGAGCGCCGCGGTCCCGTTGGTGGTGGTGATCACCACCTCGCGGCCCGCCACCTGCTCGCGGGTGTATTCCGTCGGCGAGTTGCCCACGTGAAATCCGTCGATCCGCACGCCCCCCCGCTCGCCGCCGAGGATGGCCGCAGGGCCCAGCCGGGACGCCAGGATGCGGGCAGCGGCGATCTCGGCCACCGGCCGCACGGCGGTCGCACCATGCGCCAGGGCCGTGATCATCGTGGTCGATGCCCGGAGAACGTCGATCACGATGGCGATCCCTCCCGCGCAGGCCCCCGGCGGCATACGATGAAAGAGTTCGTGGCAGTGCCAATACACGTTGAATTCCCACAGGGTCCGTCGTTCGTGATCTCCAAACAGGCTGCCACGATAGGTGACTCCGCGTCGGCGGGCCAGGGATCCACGTGCCCGTCCACGGCAGCCGCGTTCGGCGCGGAGCCGGTCGACAAGAGCGGCACCAAGGTCCGTGGCATGTTCGCGGAGATTGCGCCGCGGTATGACCTCGTCAATCGGCTCCTCTCCGGAGGCATCGACGTCTGGTGGCGGCACGTCACGGTCCGGAGGGCCCCACCCCCCGCGGCGGGCGCGATCCTCGACGTCTGCACCGGCACTGGTGACCTCGCCCTGGCCTACGCCGCGAAGGCCGGGCCGCGGGTGCGGATCGTAGCGAGCGACTTCTGCCGCCCCATGCTCGATCGTGGCGTCGAGAAGTCGCGGCAGACGGGCCTGCCCGTCGAATGGGTCGAGGCCGACGCGATGGAACTTCCCTTCCCCACCGCGAGCTTCGACCTCGTTACCGTGGCCTTCGGCCTGCGCAACATCGCCGACACTGCCCGCGGCCTCGCCGAGATGGCCCGCGTCTGCCGCCCGGGCGGCACGCTCGCAATCCTGGAGTTTTCACTGCCGCGGAATCGATTCATCCGCAACGGCTACCTCTGGTACTTCCGTCGCATGCTCCCCTTCCTAGGCAACGCCGTCGCCCGCAACCGCTCCGATGCCTACACCTACCTCAACAAGAGCGTGGAGGAGTTTCCGGCGGGCGAGGCTTTGGCGACGCTCGTGCAGGCCGCGGGGTTCGACCGCGTCGAGATCGTGCCGCTGACGTTCGGCATCGCCACCCTCTACGTCTGCCACCGAGGAGCCTGACCTCTCATGCGGCCCGATCAGTCGCTTCCGCTCGTGGTCGGGATCACGGGTGCCTCCGGCGCACCCTATGGCGTGCGGCTGCTCGAGGTGCTGCTGGCGGCGGGCCGCGAGATCCACCTGACGATCAGCCCGTCGGGCCAGGCGGTGATCGGGGAGGAACTGGGACGGCGCATTGATCTCGACCGGTTCGATGCGGCCGATCTGCTCGACGCGGCGCCGCCAGCCGCGGGCCGCCTCCACTACCATCACTACAAGAACCTGATGGCACCGATCGCGAGTGGGTCGTTCCTCACCGCCGCGATGGTGATCTGTCCCTGCAGCGGCAGCACTCTCGCCGCCGTCGCCCATGCAATGGGAGAGAACCTCATCCACCGCGCCGCGGAGGTGCATCTCAAGGAACGGCGAAAGCTCGTTGTCGTGCCCCGCGAGACCCCGCTCTCGCTGCCGCAGCTGAAGAACATGCAGGCGATCCACGAGGCGGGCGCGGTCGTCTTGCCGGCCTCGCCCGGCTTCTATGCCCGCGCCGAAACCGTGACCGACCTCGTCGACTTCGTCGTGGCCAGGATCTGCGACCAGCTCGGTGTCGCCAATGTGCTCATGCCGCGCTGGGGAGAGGCGACCTGATGACAGCCACGGCCAGCCCGGCTGCCTCCCGGCTTCACACGTACCTCGAACTCGTGCGTTTCAGTCATACCGTGTTCGCTTTGCCGTTCGCGGTCATGGCCGCGGTCATGGCGGCCCGTCGAGGCATCGATCCGGCGGTGCTGGGCACGGGGCCCTCCGGCTGGCTGCGGCCGGCCGCGGGCATTCTCGTCTGCATGGTGGCCGCCCGCACGGCCGCGATGGGTTTCAACCGGCTGGTCGATCGCGGGATCGACGCGGCGAATCCGCGGACGGCATCGCGTCACCTGCCACGGGGCGACGTCGGCGCGACCGAAGTGCTGCTGCTCGTCATCGGCTCATCTGCCATCTTTATCGGGGGCACGCTCCTGTTTCTCCCCAACTGGCTGCCTCTCGCGCTCGCCGCGCCGGTGCTGGCCTGGCTGCTCGGCTACAGCTATGCCAAGCGGTTCACGGCGCTCGCCCATGTGTGGCTCGGCATCGCGCTCGGCTTCGCCCCCGTGGCCGCCTGGATCGCCCTTCGCGGCCAGACGCTGCTCCAGGCCCCGAGCGACATCCTGCCCGCCGCCCTGCTCGGCCTGGCCGTCACCACCTGGGTGGCCGGCTTCGACATCATCTACGCCTGCCAGGACGCCGCATTCGATGCCGCGCAGGGGCTGCACAGCATTCCTGCCCGGCTGGGCGTGCCCCGGGCGCTCGGCCTCTCGAAGTGGCTCCATGCCGCCACGCTCCTGCTCCTGGCCTGCCTGCCGCGGCTCGTGCCCGAGTTGGGCTGGATCTACTGGCTGGCGCTGGCCGCCATCGCGATCCTGCTGGTCTGGGAGCACTGGCTCGTGTCGCCCACCGATCTCTCCCGCGTGAACCAGGCGTTTTTCACCGCGAACGCCGCCATCGGCCTCATCCTGCTGGGGGCTATCGCCGCCGACCTGTGGTGGTGAGCGATCAGCCTGGGAACGTCCATGAGTGAGCCGCACACGGCTGGAATCCGCAGATTCCGCGACCTCCAGCCGCGGCGGTTGCGAACCCGAGCCGGATGCGGTTTTGCTGGTAGAAGCAATTCGGGCGAACCCGCCCGGTGATCAACGAAATGCCCAGAGGTGTCGCATGATTCGCGCCGTCGCCCCGTCGCTCGAGCCCATTCGTGAGAAGGTCGAAGCCGGCGCACGGCTCACGGCCGTGGAGGCCGAGTCGCTGTGGGACGAACGAATTGACCTCCATGAACTCGGCGAACTGGCGAACCTGGTTCGGGAGCGGAAGAACGGCAATCGCGGTTTCTACAACATCAACACGCATCTCAATCCGACCAACGTCTGCGTCTACCGCTGCACGTTCTGCGCCTTCCGGGCCGACCTCCGCGAGGCCCGCGGCTACGTGATGAGCGACGAGCAGATCCTGGCCCGCGGTCAGGAGGCGGTCGATGCTGGCTCCACCGAGATGCACATCGTGGGCGGCCTCCACCACCAGAAGGACTACGACTGGTATCTCAACGTCGTTCGCCTCTTGCACGACGCCTATCCGACGCTGCATCTCAAGGCCTGGACGCCAGTGGAGATCAACTGGTTCTGCCACCTGACGAAGCGGTCGATCCGCGACATTCTCGTGGAGATGAAGGACGCCGGTCTCGGGAGCCTCCCCGGCGGCGGCGCCGAGATCTTCCATCCCGAGATCCGCGACAAGATCTGCGAACACAAGGCCGACACGAAGGAGTGGTTCGAGATCCATCGAACGGCGCATGAACTTGGCCTACGGAGCAACGCCACGATGCTCTACGGGCACATCGAGAACGCCTTTCATCGCACCGACCACCTGCTTCGGCTCCGCGAACTGCAGGACGAGACGGGTGGCTTCCAGACGTTCATCCCGCTCGCCTTCCACCCCGACAACACCCGGCTCTCCCACATCCCGAAGCCTTCGGCCGCCTTCAGCCTGCGAACGATGGCCATCAGCCGGCTCGTGCTCGACAACTTCGATCACCTGAAGGCCTACTGGATCATGCTCGGGATCGGCACGGCCCAGGCCGCCCTCGCCTACGGCGCCGACGACATCGACGGCACCGTCCGCCACGAGCTGATCTACCACGACGCCGGCGCCACGACCCCGGAGGTGCTCTCGGTCGAGCACATTCAGCGGCTCATTCGCGAGGCCGGCCGCGAGCCCGTCGAACGCGACACGCTCTACCACCGCGTCATCCGCAACGGCACCCAGTGGCGTGCCGCCGAACCCGTTACGGTCGGCCGGGCGTAGGGCGTCTTCATAGCGCGGGGCTCCGGCTCGGGGGCGGTACAAGTCGCCGCTGCGCGGTCCGTCGGATTGTCGCGGGACCTCGAAGACTCGGTCCAAATGCTCCTCGAGCTTGCACGGATCCCCTCGCCTTCATAGAAGCCCCCAGGCGCAAGCCGGGGGATCGTGCGCCGCTATCCCCTCGCTCGCGCTCAGGGCTTGTATGAGACGCCCCCCTCGCCTTCCCGCTTTGGTTCGTCACGACCAGAGCACGGTGCCGGGAGGGGTTGCCCAGTGCCCCAGGAGCCGGCGTATGGCGGCAAGCGAAGGCAGGATGCCGAGAGCGTAGCCGCCATCGAG
>JBAVTF010000020.1:0-20991 GCA_049695995.1 Pirellulales bacterium
GTGCGGTTCCCCTCGCGGACGAGCATCCGCGGCGCCGTGTCGAACACGAAGGCCGCCGCCACCGGCGCCTCTCCATCGGCCAGCCAGGCAGCCCCGCGAAGCACCGGCCGCGCGAGGGCGAGCGCCAGCAGCGCGAGCGCTGCCATTCGCAGGAGCAGGAGCAGCAGATGGCTCAGCTGCAACCGTCGGCGATTCGCAACCACACGTTCCCTGAGGAACCGCAGCGCCGGGAAGTCATACGGCACCGGCTTGCGGCGCATGACGAGATGCAGCACCACCGGCACGGCGACCAGCGCCGCGCCACCCAGCAGCATCGGTGTGAGGAACGAAATGCCCATGAGTTCAGCGTAGAAACCTGGGGGCGAGCCGGAATCGGCGGAAGCTCGACGAGCTTTGGACCGAGTCTGCGAGGTCCCTGCGAGGAGACTTCTGCCGTGCCGGCGTTGTGGGCGAGTTGATCGTCGCGTTCCCCATGCAGTCTTTCCTGCCCGTTGCGGAGCAACGAGCCTACGTTAGAACCTGTTGCGGCGGCTCACGAGGTACTCCATCAGCGCCTTGTCGAACTGCATGCCCGTGTCGAGGGGCACGTAATCGACGCCGGCCTGGACGCAGGCGCGGCGGTAGTCGTCGCGAAACGACTGCACGGCATCGATGTACGACTTCCGGGCGGCGTCGGCGTCGATCACGAGCCGGTCGCGGGCCTCGGGCTCGGTCAATTCCACCATGCCCTCGAACGGGAACTTCACCTCCGCCTCGTCGAGCACGTGGAACAGGATCACGTCGTGGCCCCGGTGCCGCAGCCGCATGAGGGCATCGCGGATCGGGGCCGGGTCGGCGAGCAGATCGCTGAACACCATGACGAGCGAGCGGTGCCGGAGCATCGCCGCCACCTGCACGAGGCTGCGGGCGATGTCGGTGGTGCCCGACGGCGTGATCTTCGAGAGCACGGAGAGCACCTGGGCGATCTGCGACCGCCGCGAGCGGGCCGGCAGGCAGGCGTGGAGCTTGTCGTCGAACACCATGAGGCCGCAGGGATCCTGCTGGTGGATCATGAGCCAGCAGAGGGCCGCGGCCAGCGAGGTCGAGTAGTCGAGCTTCGTGACCTGGCCCTTGTAGGAGTAGGCCATCGAGCCGCTCGTGTCGATCACGAGGTAGCCCGTGATATTGGTCTCGGCCTCGAACTTCTTGACGTAATGCTTGTCGGTTTTGGCGTAGACGAGCCAGTCGATGTCCTTCGGGTCGTCGCCTGCAGCGTATTTGCGGTGCTCGCTGAACTCGACCGAGAATCCCTGGTAGGGGCTGGCGTGGAGGCCCTGGAGGAAGCCCTTGACGATGAACTGGGCGCGGAGATCGAGCCGGGCGATCTGCCGCACCACTTCCGGCTTCAGGTATTCCTCGACCGCCCGGGCCATTGCAGCCGCCTCCGCGCGGTCACTTCACGAGCTTCGGGATCTCGGGCTCGGGCGTCTCGCGGACGAGCCGCTCGATGATCGACTCGCTCGTCAGCCCCTCGGCCTGGGCCTGGAAGTTGGTGGCCACCCGATGCCGGAGCACGGGGATCGCGATCCGGCGGACGTCGTCGAGCGACACGCTGAAGCGGCCGTCCATCGCCGCCATCGCCTTGCCCCCCTGGATCAGGAACTGGCCGGCCCGCGGCCCGGCGCCCCAGTCCACGAGGTCGCGGACATAGGCCGGTGCCTGCGGATCCTTGGGCCGCGTCGCCCGCACGAGCCGGGCCACGTACTTCACCACGAACTCGCTTACGGCCACGCTGCCGACGAGCTTCTGGATGTTGACGATTGCCCGACCCGAGAGCACTTTCCGCACCTCGGGCTTCTCCGAGCGGGTGGTCGAGAGCAGGATCTGCTCCTCCTCGGAGGCCGTCGGGTAGCCGACCTTGATGTTGAACATGAACCGGTCGAGCTGGGCCTCGGGGAGCGGATACGTGCCCTCCTGCTCGATCGGGTTCTGTGTGGCGATCGTGAAGAACGGGTCGGGGAGCGTGTAAGTCTCCTGGCCGACCGACACCTCCCGCTCCTGCATCGCTTGCAGAAGCGCGGCCTGTGTCTTCGGGGGCGTGCGGTTGATCTCGTCGGCCAGCAGGATGTTGGTGAAGATCGGCCCTTCGACGAACCGGAACTGCCGCCGACCGGCCTCGTCCTCCTCCAGCACGTTGGTGCCGGTGATGTCGGAGGGCATGAGGTCGGGCGTAAACTGCACCCGCTTGAAGCCGACGTCGAGGATTCGAGCGAGCGTCGAGACCATGAGCGTCTTCGCCAATCCCGGCACGCCCTCGAGCAGGCAGTGGCCGCGGGTGAAAATCGCCGCAAAGAGCTGCTCGATCACGTCGGCCTGGCCGACGATCACCTTCTGCAGTTCCTCCTGCATGAGCCGCCGGTGCTGGGCAAACTCCTGGAGGATCTCGTCGAGCGACTTGGGGCGAGAGGCTGTGGACACGCGACCATCCTTGCTGCCGGAAACGGGGGCGTCATCCATCAGTATCGGGGTTGCCCCGCGGGGCGGCAAACCCGAGTGCCTGCCACCGGGCGATTTGCCGGCGCGTGGTAGGATGCGATCATGAGGCTTCGCTCCGTCTCATCGATGCCATTCCGGCCCGTTGCTGCGTCGCTGATGCTCTGCGCCGTGCTCGGCGGCTCGCTATCGGTGGCTCCAGCGGCGCCCTTGCCCCCCGACGCCATCCAGCAGGCGATCGAGAAAGCCAGGGCGTGGCTCGTGAAGCAGCAGCGGCCCGACGGCTCGTGGGTGAGCGCCATGCGGGCGGGCAACGACAACGTGGGCCCCACGGGGCTCGTCATGCTGGCTCTCGCGAATGCGGGGATCATGGCCGAGGATCCCGCGATGGTGCGGGCGCTCGACTGGATGCGGGCCCAGAAACCCGATGAAACCTATTCAGTGGCGCTCCAGACGCTCGCGCTGGCGATGCTCTCGCCGGATCGCGACCGCGCGATCCTCGAACGCAACGCGGCTTGGCTCGAGGGGGCGCAGGTCAAACAGGGGCCGACGCTGGGTTCGTGGAGCTACGACCAGAAGCGCGCCGGTGGGGCGGGCGACAACTCGAACTCCCAGTTCGCCCTGCTCGCGCTCCATGAGGCCGCGCGGGCTGGCGTGCGGGTGCGGGACGACACATGGCTCCGCGCCCAGGACTACTGGGTGGGCTGCGCCAACCCCGACGGCTCCTGGGGCTACACGATCGGCAACCTCGGCGGCTCCGGCAGCATGACCTGTGCCGGCATCGCCAGCGTGTGGATCACCGCGGAGCACGTGGGGGCGCCCGACGCGCGGGCGGGCGATGGGGCCGTCTCCTGCTGCGGCGGTGGCGGCTCTCCCGACGTGCTCGAACGGGGCATCAAGTGGCTGGGCAACCGGTTCTCTGTCGAAGAGAATGCCGGCACCGGCGGCCAGACCTGGCTCTACTACTATCTGTATGGCCTCGAACGTGTCGGCCGGTTCACGGCCCGCCGGTTCATCGGCGAGCACGATTGGTATCTGGAGGGGGCGGAGATGTTCGTGCGGGTGCAGGACCGGCTCACCGGCCGGTTCAACGCCCCCCGCCTCGAAGACCCGGTCGTGGCCACGAGCTTCGCCCTGCTCTTCCTCGCCAAAGGCCGCCGGCCGGTGATCGTGGCGAAGAGCCGGCAGGCTCCCGGCAGCGACTGGAACCAGCACGGCCACGACATCGCCCACCTCGTCGAGTACGTGGAGGCCCGCTGGCACGACGACTACCCGGCCGGCCTCTCATGGCACGTGCTCGACACACCTGCGGCTGAACGCGAAGACCTGTTGCAGGCACCGGTGCTCTGGCTCTCGGGCCGCAAGGCATTCGATCTCGGTCCCGACGCGGGCCCGCGGCTCCGCCGCTACATCGACGAAGGGGGCTTTATCTTCGCTGAGGCATGCTGTCCCGACAGCGCCGGCTTCGATCAGCGGCTCCGGCAGCTCGCCGAGGAGATCTTTCCGGAGCCGGAATACCGGCTGCATCTGTTGCCCCCCGAGCATCCGGCCTGGCACGCCGAAGAGATCGTGCCGCCGGAGTTGCACCGGCCGCTCCTCGGCATCGACTACGGCTGCCGCACTTGCCTCGTCTACGCACCGCCCAGCGAGGGCCGCGATGCGATGCCGAGCCTCTCCTGCCTCTGGGAACTCGGCGGGCCGGCCCGCGCCCGCCTGCAGCCCGCGGTGCGCCGAGAGGTGGAGGCGGCGCTCGCGATCGGCACCAACGTGCTCGCCTACGCGACCAACCGCGAACTGAAGAGCAAGGATCAATTGTTCGCGATCGCGCCGGCCGACGACGTCAAGGCCGAAGACCGGGTGCGTGGCCAGCTCGCGATCGCAAAGCTCAAGCATGCCGGCCTCTGCGATGCGGCGCCGGCGGCACTCGCCAACATCCTGCGGACCGCCGCCCGCGAGCTGGGCGTCCGGGTGGACGACACGCCGCAGCAGATCGACCCGGCCGATCCTTTGCTCTTCGATCACCACCTCGTGTTCATGCATGGGCGTCAGGGCTTCACCTGGACCGACAAGCAGCGGGCGGCCCTCGCCACGTTCTTTGACCGCGGCGGGATGCTCCTGGCCGACAGCGTCTGTGCAGCGGCCGGGTTTACGCAGGCGTTCCGGGCCGAGATCGCCCGCATCCTGCCCGACCAGAAGCTGGAGGCCATTCCCGCCGACGATCCGCTCTTCACGGCGGCCGGCTATGGCGGCTACGACATCCGCGAAGTAACACTGCGGGAGCCGGGCGGCGGCGACGGGCGGCTCGGTGTGCGGAAGCGGCGACTCCCGCCGCAGCTCGAGGGGATTCGCATCGGCGACCGCTGGGCCGTGATCTTCTCGCCGTTCGATCTCTCATGTGCACTCGAGAAGCAGAATTCGATGGAGTGCACCGGCTATGACCGTGACGACGCCGAGAAGATCGCCCTCAACGTCCTGCTCTACTCACTCAACCACTGACGACGCCGTAAACCGGAAACGACGATCCCCCGGCTTGCGTGGCCGGACTGACGTCCGGTATCCCCCGGCTTGCGCCTGGGGGCTTCATTGCGGCACGCACATCCAAGCCCTGAGCGCAAGCGAGGGGATCCCGAGCGAGATCCGCTGCCTGCAACCGCCGACGCGTATGTTCCGGTCACGCACGGTCGTCGCTGGAGCCGTTCGTGAGAAAGCTCGCGTAGTAGAGCAGCGTGAGGATGCTCTGCAGCGTGGCCGCCACGTAGGTCCAGGCGGCCGCGTTGAGCACCGAGTTCACCGCCGGCATGTCGGCAGCGGGCACGATGCCGAGATCGACGAGCTGCGCCTTCGCGCGGTTGCTCGCATCGAGTTCCACCGGCAGGTTCACGAGCTGGAAGAACACCGTGGCCCCGAACAGCAGGATGCCGAGCCAGGCGATCGGCTTGAGGGCGAAGCCGAGGCCGATCATGAAGACGAGCATCCCCGCGCCGCTGCCGATGTTGGCCACGCCGACGGCCGCGTTGCGGATCGCCATCAGCGAATAGCCCTGGGCATCCTGCAAGGCGTGGCCCGCCTCATGCGCGGCGATGCCCACGGCAGCCAGCGACCGGGCGGAATAGACGTCCTGCGAGAGCCGCAGCACCTTCTCCCGCGGGTCATAATGGTCGGTGAGGTGGCCCGGCATCGTCTCGATCCGCACGTCGGTCGCCCCGGCCGAGTCGAGGATGTGGCGGGCCGCCGCGGCGCCCGACAGCGGCGCCGGCTCCCGGGACGCCGCCGAGAACGAGGCCTGCACCCGCCACTGGGCCCACATCGCCAAGAGCACGGCGGGCAGGATCGCGAGCATGTAGTTCGGGTCGAAGTAGAAAAACGGCATTGGGGGCTCGAAGCTCCTCTCGGGATGGTGGCGGTCGCTTCCGGCGATCACCGTAAGTATTGTAGCGGTGTCATCCGGTGCGGCCGTTCCCATGATCTACGCATCTCGCCCACAGCTTGTTCCCCGGATATGCCGCCGATTCGGCGGCTGGATCGCGGCCTGCGCTCTCCTCGCCGCGGCCGGCTGTGGACTGGCCGTCACGGCTGATGCGCCAGCCACGCACGCGCCGGCCGACACCGCGGCTCTCTGCCGACGGATCGACGCCGTCCTGGCACACGCCCGCGACGCGCGGCGGCTCGATGCCGGCGTGCATGGCGCCTGGCAGGTGGTGCACGGTATCCTCGCCTTCGGGCCCGACTTTCCGCTCGTGCACGATGGCGAGGAGTCGTCGGCCCTCGGCTATCTCCTCGGCGGCGGCCGGCTCACGGGCTGGATCGTGCGGCCCGGCACGCCCGGCCCGCTTGCCGTCGTCGAGCCCGGCAGCACGATGGGCCAGGGCCATCCCGACCAGTGGCTCGGCTATCTCTCGCAGTGCGGCGTCGCGAACGGCCGTGGCCAAGGCCTGCCGCTCACCACGGCGATCCGCGCGGGGAACCGCGACTACACGCTCGCCGATCTGCTCGCTCGAGCCCAACGCGACATCCGCCCGGGCCAAGAGGCGACCTGGACCCTCATGGCCCTCTCCACGTGGCTGCCTCCCGACGCGACGTGGAAGGCGGGCGACGGCGCCGCCTGGAGCGTGGAGCGGGTCGTGGGCATGGAGGCCGACGCCGACATCTTTTCCGCGGCCTGCGGCGGAGCCCATCGGCTCTACGGGCTGGCCTGTGCCCTCGACGCCCGGCAGCGATCGGCCGCTGGACCGGTGGCCGACGACTCGGGCTGGGCGGCGGCGGAGGCCGTGCTCGAAGACTGCATCGAACGGGCCCGCCAGTTCCAGCAGGCCGATGGCAGCTTCTCGGTGCACTCCTTCGAAAGGCCAGGCACGTCGCCTGACGTGTTCGCCCGGCTCGGCGCCACGGGGCATGTGTTCGAGGTGCTGGCGGTGGCGCTCGACGACGAGCGGCTGGCGGAGCCCTGGGTGAGGCGAGCCGCCGAGCGGCTCACGACGCTGCTCGAACAGACGGCCGACGTCGACGTGGAGTGCGGCGCCCTCTACCACTCGTGCCACGGTCTGGCGATCTACCGCCAGCGGGTCTGCGTGCCATCGAAGCCCTAAGCGCAAGCGACGGGATCGCGTCGGGATCCCCCGGCTCGGGCCGGGGGGCTTCTGTGCGCTGATACAAGCCCTGAGCGCAAGCGACGGGATCTGGTTTCACGTGCGTGAGGCGAGCAGTGTTTTCACCGCGTCAACGAGCACGTGCAGGTCGCCGTGCCAGTCGATTGGAGTGCTCGCCTGCGTGGCGAGCTCTTTGAGCTGCGCGGTGCCTTTGGCGAATTCGTCGCTGCCGATCACGAGGGCCGCGGGGAAGCCCCGCTTCGCCGCGAGCTTGAGCTGCTGTCCGAGCTTCTTCGGCTCGGGGAAAAACTCCACGGCCACGCCCGCTGCCCGCAGCGCCGCCGCGATCCGCAGATAGTCGGCGAGGTGGCCCGCATCGAAGTAGACAAGAAAGACATCGGCCGGCGTCTCGACGGCCGATGTGCGGCCCAGCTCCTCGAGGCCGGCAAGCAGCCGATCGATCCCCAGCGAGGCGCCCACGCCGGGCAGCGGCTGCTTCGTGTAGAGGCCGGCAAGGTTGTCGTAGCGGCCGCCCGAGCAGATGCTGCCGAGCGTGGGGAGATCGTCGAGAAAACTCTCGAGCACGATACCCGTGTAGTAATCGAGCCCCCGCGCGATCGATGGATCGATGACGAGCCGTTCGCTCGCCACGCCCGCCGCTCCCGCGGCCGCGACCAGGCCCCGCAACGCCGCCACACCGGCCTGCCCCTGCTCCGAGTCCCCCACGAGCACGTCGAGCCGCGTGAGCACGGCATCGGCAGCACCCGACAGACTCGCCATCTCCAGGAGCGCGGCCACGGCGTCAGCCGCCACGCCCTGCCCAGTGAGCTCCGCTGCCACGGCCTCGGGCGTCGCCTTGCCGAGCTTGTCGAGACTCCGTAGCACTCCCGTCGAACGGTCGGCCAGGCCGAGTCGCCCGAGAATTCCGCCGAGTACGCGGCGGTCGTTCACCCGGATCGTGAACCGCTCCACGCCGATCGCGGCGAGCAGGTCGTGCACAACGAGCACCATCTCCAGATCGGCCACGGGGCTCGTGGTGCCGATCGTGTCGAAGTCGCACTGCATGAACTCGCGGTAACGGCCCCGCTGGGTGTTCTCGCCCCGCCATACCGTCGCCATGTGATACCGCTTGAACGGCAGGCCAAGGTCGTGCACATGCTGGGCCGCGAACCGGGCGAAGGGCACCGTGAGATCGAACCGCATCCCCACCTCCCGACCGCCGTGGTCGGTAAAGCGGTACATCTGCTTGTCGGTCTCCTCGCTCCCCTTGCCCGTGAGGATCTCGAGGTATTCCAGCGCCGGCGTGTCGATCGGCGTGAACCCATAGGAGCGGTAGACGCGTCGCGCGATGTCGAGCACCCGCTCGCGGGCGAGCGCCTGCGCCGGCAAATGATCACGAAACCCCTTGAGCGTGCGCGGTTCAATCATCAGAGGATCTGCAGGAGCGGGGGCTTCGGGCTGCGGATCGACTTGCCGCGGTTCTTCTTCTTGCGGCCGTCGCCCACGTACTCGCCGCCAGGGCCGAGCACCGCGTCCATATATTCTTCGACCTGCTCGCAGGTCTCGAAGTATTGGTCATACACCCAGTCGTCCTCGTACTCGCACTCCTTGGTCGTGTATTCACGGCAGATCTGGGGCCGCGTGTCGTAGATGCCGCAGCGGTGATCGTCCCGGAGGTGCTTGCAGACGGTGTGCACGCAGACATACCAGTCGCCCTCCTCGGTGAACACGGTGGCGTGGTCGTGCAGGAGGAACCAGCGGATGTATTCGAACTCCTCCCGCGTGGTCGGCGTCTCGAGCGGCAGGGCGAAGTAGCGGCAGCACTTGGCCGTGCAGAATTCGCACAGCACCTTGTCCTCGGGCACGTCGTCCCGCTTGGGCTTCGCGGGGAGCACGGGCAGGGGAATGTCGGCGATCGCCATGCGAAAAACTCCGGTGTTCGGGCCGGCAATATAGCGTGTTCGGGAGGGGTTTTGCCGCCGATATACTGCGACACTCGCCGCGGCCGCCACGGAAGGACGCCCCCATGCCCAAACGCTGGCACATCCGCCCCCACGATCGCACGGCCGTCGCGGCACTCGAACGCTCGGCCGGCGTGTCGAGCATCGTGGCCGCCCTGCTCACCGCCCGCGGCGTCACCGACGCAGCCGCCGTGAAGTCGTTTCTCTCCGGCACGCTCTCCGACCTCCGGGATCCCGAAACACTTCCCGGCGTGCCCGATGCGGCTGATCGGGTTCTCGCCGCCGCGCGGGCCGGCCGGAAGATCGTCGTCTACGGCGACTACGACGCCGACGGCATGTGTGCCACCGCGATCCTGATGGGCTGCCTCGACGCCCTCGACGCCCAGGCCTCGTGGTATGTGCCCGACCGGCTGGAGGAGGGCTACGGGCTCAACGCCGGCGCGCTCGAGACGCTCGCCGCGCAGGGGGCGAGCCTCGTGATCACGGTGGACTGCGGGATCGCGAGCGTGGCCGAGGCGGTGCGGGCCCGCGAGCTCGGCCTCGAACTGATCGTCACCGATCACCACACGTTTGCCGACACGCTGCCCGAGGCCGCCGTGCTCGTGCATCCGCGGCTGCCGGGGGCCGGCTATCCGTTCGGCGAACTGTGCGGCGCGGGCGTGGCCTTCAAGCTCGCCTGGGCGATCGCCACGCGGGCGAGCGGCGCCAAGCAGGTGACGCCGCGGCTCCGCGAGACGCTCCTCAAGGGGATCGGCCTCGCCGCCCTCGGCACCGTGGCGGATGTCGTGCCCCTGCTCGACGAAAACCGCATCTTCGTGAGGCACGGCCTCGAATGCCTGCGGCAGCGGGGCGGTCCGGGACTCGCGCGGCTCATGGAACTGGCCAAACTGCATGAGAAGTCGCAGCTCGATGCCGAAGACGTGGCCTTTCGGCTCGCCCCCCGGCTCAATGCGGCCGGCCGGCTCGGCCAAGCTGCCTGCGGGATCGAGCTGCTCACGACGTCCGATGCAGCGCGGGCCGCGAGCCTTGCCAACTACGTGCACGAACTCAACGCGCAGCGCGAGACCGAGGAGCGAAGCATCCAGCTGGCTGCGACGAAGCAGGTGAAGGAGCGGTTCGACACCGACCGCGATGCGGCGCTCGTGCTGGCCGACCGTGGCTGGCATGCGGGCGTGATCGGCATCGTGGCGGGACGGCTCGCTGAGCGGTTCCATCGACCGGTGGTGATGATCGCCCAGGATCCGCTGCAGGGCCGCCCCGCGACCGGCAGCGTGCGGAGCGTGCCGGGCTTCGACGTACACGAGGCCCTTATTGCCTGTCGCGAGCATCTCGTGACGTGCGGCGGCCATGCCGCCGCGGCGGGGCTGCGGATTGCCGACGACCGGATCGACGCGTTCCGCGAGGCGTTCTGCGCGGAGGTCGATCGGCGGCTACCGCAGGCGCTGCGTCAGGCCCAGCTCACGATCGACGGCGAGATGACGCTCGCGGGACTCACGCTCACGACGGTGGAGCAACTCGAGCGGCTCGCGCCCTTCGGGCAGGCCAATCGGCGGCCGGTGCTTTCGGCAGCCGGCGTGAGCCTCGCCGAGCCGCCGCGGGTGATCGGCACGGGCGGCCGACACATCTCGCTCCAATTCGTGCAGCATGGCGCGAAGGTTCGCGGCGTGGCGTTTGGCGGCGCCGAGTGGCTCGACCACCTCCCCGTGCCGGGGCAGCCGTTTCACGTCGCCTTCAAGCCGAAGATCAACGAGTTCCGCGGCCGCCGCACGGCGGAGATGGAGGTGATCGACTGGCGGCCCGACGGCATCGACGTGGGCATCGAACTGCCGCCGCTGACGGCCGCCGAGGCGGGATGATCAAACTTGCCAAACCGCCAAGTGACAACTAAAGTTATAACATGACCATCGAGCTCAAGATTCGGCGTGTCGGTAACTCGCTGGGCGTCATTATTCCCGCGGAGGCGCTCACGTTGCTGAATGTGAAAGAGGGCGATCAGCTCTTTCTCACTGAGGCTGCCGAAGGTTCAGTGCGCTTGTCCGCGCAGCGTCCAGGCTTCGCCGAGAAGGCCGCACTCGCCGACGACCTGATTCAACGCTACCGGAACGCGCTCAACGAGCTGGCGAAATGACGGAGCCGGTCTGGGTCACGGAAGAGGATTGCCTGTCTTTCCACGACAAGCTCTTAGCGAGATTCGGTGGTGCTGCCGGCGTTCGTGACCAGGGGCTGCTCGCGTCGGCGCTCGCCCGGCCCCTGCATCGCTTCGCCTACGAACATGCATCGCTCTTCGACTTGGCCGCCACATACGCCCATGGGATCGTCAAAAATTACCCGTTCATCGACGGCAACAAGCGCACTGGCTTTCTTGCTGCGGCCGTGTTTCTCGAGGCGAATGGCGTGCGGTTTCACGCGAGCGAGGAAGACGCCGTTGTGAAGACACTTGCCTTGGCCGCAGGAGCCATCGGCGTCGAGGAGTTCGCGGCCTGGCTCAAATCAGTGAGCACCGAGGTGCAATGATGATGCGGTTGCTCGTTATTGCCTTGTTGTTCGCATGGTCGATGCCCGCCCGCGCCGACGACTGGCCGCAGTGGATGGGGCCGCGGCGGGACGGCGTGTGGCGTGAGGCGGGGATCGTACAGGCAATCCCGCCGCAGGGGCTGCCGATGAAGTGGCGAGTGCCCGTGATGGGCGGCTATGCCGGGCCCGCGGTGGCAAACGGCCGTGTCTATCTCATGGACTACGACCGCCGCGAAGGCGAGACGCTCAACGACCCCGGCACGCGCAACGAGCTCTACGGCCGCGAGCGGGTGCTCTGCCTCGATGCGGCCACCGGTGCGATCATCTGGAAACACGAATACGAGCGGCCCTACGCGATCTCATATGCGTCGGGCCCGCGGTGCACGCCGACGGTGGACGACGGCAAGGTCTACACGCTCGGTGCGGAAGGAGATCTCCTCTGCCTCGATGCCGCGAGCGGCAAGGTGCTCTGGCAGAAGGACTTCGTGAAGGACTATGCCGCCCCAGTGCCGATCTGGGGCTTTTGCGGCCATCCGCTCGTCGAGGGCGACCAGCTCATCTGCCTCGTCGGCGGTGAGGGGAGCGTGGCCGTGTCGTTCGACAAACAGACAGGCCGCGAGCGGTGGCGGGCTCTGTCGGCGAGCGAGCAGGGCTACTGTCCGCCCACGATCATCGAGAGCAGCGGCGTGCGGCAGCTCGTGATCTGGGATGCCGACAAGCTGAACTCGCTTGATTCGGCAACGGGCCGCGTGCTCTGGTCACAGCCGCTCAAGCCGGCCTACGGCATGTCGATCATGGCGCCGCAGGTGGCCGACACGAAACTTGGCCGCGTGCTCTTCGCGAGCGGCATCGGCCGCGTCGGCGCGCTCTATGCACTCGCGGCCGACAAGCCCGGAGCCAACATCCTCTGGCGTGGTCAGCCGAAGACGGCCGTCTATTGCGCCAACAGCACACCCTTCATCCGCGACGAGACGCTCTACGGCTGCGACTGCGAGACTGGCTTTCTCACGGCGGTCGATCTCGCGACCGGCACCCGCCTCTGGGAGACCGGCGTGCCGACGATGGGCGAGCGGCGCGGCCGGCACGGCACGGCGTTTCTCGTGCGGCACGAGCCCGCGGGCCCCGGCGTCACCTGGCTCTTCAGCGAGACCGGCGACCTGATCCTCGCGCGGCTCACGCCTGAGGCCTACGAGGAGCGTGGCCGCGTGCATCTGCTCGACCCGACGAACGAATGCTTCGGCCGGGAGGTGGTCTGGAGCCATCCGGCATTTGCGAACCGGTGCGTGTTTGCCCGCAACGACCAGGAACTGGTCTGCGTGTCGCTGGCTGAGTGATTTCCGGCCGATTCCGATCGGCGTTGCCCCTCCCGGGAATTCGCGGTATTCTTCAATCCTCTCCCACGTGCATCAGAGGGCTTCCTTCTGCCGCACCATCGGGGCGTAGCTCAGCCTGGCTAGAGCGCTACGTTCGGGACGTAGAGGTCGCACGTTCGAATCGTGTCGCCCCGACTCACTGGGATGCACCACTCGGTTACCCCATTCGCCACTTCAGGCAACCGCTGCCAAGGCGCGGGCTGCGATCAGGCTTCGTCTGATCGGTCGAGTCGTTCCGCTTCCGGCCGCTTATCTATTGCTTCGGGGTCTTGCCGGCAATCCAGCACTGCATAGATGTCGATCGTGTCGCCATTGACGTCGTAGAAGATTGCGAATGGGAATCGACATGACATCATCCGATGAAAACCGCGGTGCTTAGCGTGAACACCGCCGTGCTTCAGTAAGCCGTCAATATCTTCAAGAAGCCCTCGGATGAAATAGCCGCCAGCCCCGGGAGACTGGGATTCATAAAATTCAGCACCAAGATCGAGGTCGTGCTCCGCCTCCGGCAGAATTCTGATCCTCATCCGTGCCGGCCCAGCAATCGCTGCTTTGCTTCCGCCCAGGCAACGAATGTCGTGCGGCCTTTTTGAACGGCTGCTCGGCGTTCATCCAACACCACGCCATGCCACGCCGGCGACGGTATATCTTGAGGCTGGCGAGCTAAATCGACCCATAGCCGCTCCATCAGGTCCAACTTTTCCTTGGTCGTCAGTTGATCAAAAGAAATCTCACCGCTCATACGATGCCTCCGGAACACAGACGACTGTACGAAAGCACAGTCTTGGTGTCAACGGCGGAGGCTTGGCGAGACTCCGGGTCTCCGAGCGGAAACGCCCCAGTGCCATCCCCATGGTGGCATTTCAAAAGCAGGAGGTCGCTGGTTTGAATCCAGTCGCCCCGACTTCATCTGGGATCACTCCCGCTCATTCCCGGGTTCAGAGAGATTCCTCTCAGCGGCCACGGAGCCGCAGCGAGGCGCGGAACATCGACCGCGCCCAGCGGGCATCGGCAATCGCCGTTTTTGCCAGAGAGCGATTGGCCGACTCGCCTGGATACCGGAAGAGCACTGCGTAACTCGTGAGCGTCTCGAGACGTGGCCGCGACGCTTCCCAAAGCGGTTCGAGCGGGACCACGGCGTCGAGGAGAATCGACAAGTCGTGCGTTTTCGGAATCGGTCGGCCACCCTCGGCCAGACGTCCCTTTAGATACTTCTCAATGCATTGCTGCGAGAAGAAGCAAGCGGCATCGAAATTGGGCTTCTTCCGGGCGCGGTATTCGCGGCTGGCACTCAGAAAGTCGGCCTCCGCCTTCTCGATCCACTCACGAGCCGTGGCTTTCATGGAGAACCTTGCCCTGCTCGAGGATGTCACGAATGAACCCGTCGCCCATAGCCAAGCGCTTTCTGATCGCCGCCGGCGAACGCACGACGATGTCAAGCGGAAACCCCGCTCGAATGCTGCATCGAATCCGTGCCGCCTGTTCGGCAGCAGCGCCCTTGTGTCGCATCACGACGAGCAGATCGACATCGGAATCCTTCCGGGCCGTGCCCGCGGCATGGGATCCAAACAACACAATGCGATCTGGGCGGAATTGGCGGACAACCTCGCCGACATACTGCTCGATATGACGCGATGAAACCATAAACGGCCTTCGTGGAAAGGCGACACTCGCTTTGCCTGTGTGCTTCGCGAAGCATACCGAATCATGCAACCACGGTCACCCGGCGCGGAGAAACCGTTGCCGTTCATGGCGTTACCTGGCGATCTCGCATGGCTACGTTCGGGACGTAGAGGTCGCTGGTTCGAATCCAGTCGCCCCGACTCACCGTGGATAACCGTCGCCAGTCCGGGGGTTCACAGAGATCTCTGCGGAACTCGCGGCATCACGGTCGAGGGCAAGTGGCCGTGGATCACGAATCGCTCTGCATCAACGTTGGCCAGCAGCAACGGTGGCGGCGGGCGGTGACTCGCGGTCGGCGAGCGTGGCAAACCGAACGCGTACCTCAGCCCCCCCGAGCGGCGAGCGGCCCAACGCGATCTTGCCGCCGTGGCTCCTGACCACCGTCCGAACGATGTACAGACCGATGCCGCTCCCCTGCGGCTTCGTCGTCGAGAGCGGCGTTGCGTCGCGCTCCACGCCCGACCACCCCGGCCCGTCGTCGCCCATGACGAGCGTCACCGAGTCCTTGCGCCGCTCGAGCACCACGGCGATTCTGCCCGCTCCTCGGCCGGTCGCCACGATCGACTCGAGCGAGTTGCGCAGCACGTTGGACACAGTGAGCTGGAGCTGCACGTCGTCTCCTTCGATGAAGCACGGGGCGTCGAGCCCCGACGACTCGATCGCGATCCCGGCCTGATCGAGCTGCCAGGTGAATTGCACGAGAGCAGACTGTACGACCGCTGCGAGGTCGACGCGGACGTGCTCCGACTGCACGACCCGCAGCAGCGTCTTCATCTTCTCGATCGTGCGGACGACCTGCCGCGCATCCGCCGCCACGGCCGTGAGCGTGTCCCTTCCGGCGTCACCATTCTCGAGGGCCAGTCGGATGCGCAGGAGGATCGTGCTGAGCGGGCGGTGGATTTCATGGGCCACCGCCGAGGCCATGAGGCTGCTCTTCAACTTGCGGCGAAGCGTCCGCCGCTGGCGTGCCTCGGCGGCATCCGACGCCAGATGGGCTGCCGCCAGGTCCGCCGCAGCCTGCCTCGTGATCGTGATCTGACGCTCCAGCTGGTCGGCACGCACCCGCTCGGTGTGGGAAAAGGCATCGATGAAGAACTTGCTGACGACGATGAATAGCGCGGCATCCATGGGGATGAACACAGCCGCGATGCCCAAATCGAAGCCCCCCACCAGCAGGTCGTTCGCCGTGTGCGGGATGAGCACGGCGGCGACGGCCAGCCCGCGGATCACCCCTGCCGCGAGTTGCACGCCCGCGGCGATCGTCAGGCTGCGCAGCGGCACCGGCGTCCGTTTCCGGTCCACGAGAATGATCTCGGCAAACGCCCACGACGCGAGCGCTACGTCGAGCAAGGCGATCAGGCCGTGCTGCGGCTGGTAGAGGTCGTGGGCCACGAACAGGTCGAGCGCGACGCGGGTCAGGAAGACGATGACCGAGAGGACGCCCGCCGTCTGCAGTGGTTGGTAGATCCACGTGTCGCTGGGAGGTGGGGCCGGATCGCCTGCCAAGGGCTCCGCGGGCACGGCCGGCGCTGGCGTTGCGGTGATCATCGTGGTGGCTGCACGTCGGTCGGCAGGACGAGGGATGCAGGGAGGCTCTCGCGCCACGCCGCGACACAGCCGGGGCGGGAGATCCGGCACTTTTCCTCCCAGGCAGGGAACGAAGCGGCCAGCACGATCTCGCGGAATCGCACCACGTCGTCCGCGGATGGTTCGGCGAGGACCAGGCGACGGTGGGGCCCGTGACGGCAGTCGAGCCCGCGGCCGCAGCATTTGGCGTCGTCGTGCAACGTCTTCGCAAACTGCCACAGCTCGGCGAGGTAGGCGTCGAAGGCGTCCTGGAGGGCGGTCTGCTGCCGCCGCGAGAGTGAGTTCCACTTGGCGAGCGAGACGACGTAGCCATTGAGCCCGAAGTGAACGACCGCAGGGTAGTAGTGCGGGGCGTGCTCGGTCCAGCCGGCATTGATCGCCGACGCGGCACTGCTGATCGCGCCGTCCACGAGCCCGAGCGACAGTGCCTGCACGGTGTCATCGAACGGCATGACCACGGGGATGCCGCCGAGGGCCGTGACGGCGGGCGAGAGCGAGGCGTCGCCTACCCGCAGCCGCAAGCCACGGAGGTCGTCGAGCTGCCGGACCGGCGCGCGGGTGAAGATCTCCTGGGGACCGAACGTCCACATGCCCAGGAGCTTGGCCGAGAAACGCTCCTCGAGGCACCGGCCGAGCGTCGGGCCATAGTCGCGGACGACCGTCTGCGCCGTCGCAAAATCGGGAATCAGGCCGGCGAGATCGATACCTTCCAGAGCGGGCTCCAACGGCCGGTTTTGCAGGAAGCGGAGCGACACGAGGTCGAACACTCCCGCCTGGAGCATCGGCAACTGATACGTGTCCTTGAAGCCCACCGACTCCAGCGGCCTGTAGGTGACCCGCAGCGGCAGTCGTGTCGTCGCCCGCAGGCGCTCGAAGAACGGCGCCTCCCGCTGCCGCTGCATCAGCCCGGTCGTCGATGGCTGCCCGATCACCACCAGCGGGATCTCGTCGAGGTGCCACCAGCTCAACAGGAAGGCCGCGGCGATGGCGACGAGGATGCCGAGCCGCGTCGTATTCGGGACGAGCGACCGCCGTGCGGTCGCGGCGACGGTCTCGTCGGTGTCGTTCGGGAACGTGAGCATGCCGCACCATCTCGCCGGTCGCATGTCTCCAGCCGTGCGGCATGCGCAACGGCGGCCGTGCCTGGATTCACTGATCCGTTAGTGTACACCGGCGCAGTGCGAGCGTTATACTTTCGAGGCTCTCCACCGCCGCCTCGTTCGTAATCGTCATGGATGCCCACATCTCCGCTCACCATGCTTCCGTGAAGCGGCTCCGCTGCGTGATCATCGAGGATCACAGAATGTTCCTCGATCTCGTCACGACGATGCTTCACGCCGCCCCCGGCCTCGGCATCGACGTGGTCGAAACTGCCGGAACGGTCGCGGAGGGCATCGCGGCGTGCGACCGCGTCAAACCCGACGTCGTGCTCCTCGACCTCGCCCTGCCCGATGGGACGGGGATCACGGTGGCGGAGCACGTCGCATCCACGCAGCCCGACGCCAGGATCGTCGTCATCTCCGGGCAGTCGAGCACGTTCGTGTGCCCCACGAAGCTCTCCCGCTGCACGCACGCCGTCGTCCACAAGGCAGAGGCGTTCGATGCACTCCAGGCAATTCTCGCGGGCCTGTCCGCGCCGGATCGCAGAGCGGCCACGGGAGCCAGCGGCCGGCAGCAGACCACGAAACCCAGCCTGATCGTTCGCCCGCTCTCGCAACGAGAGCGGGAAGTCCTCGCACTCGTCGGCGCCTCGCTCACGAGCGACGAGATCGCGGCGAAACTAGAACTCTCGTTGCACACGGTCAATACGCACCGCAAGAACATCGCGATGAAGCTCGGCATCCCCGGGAGGAAGCTCGCCGCAGAGGCCTACCGGTTCCGCGACCAGCTCGCCCGAGACGCTTCCGCAACGCCCTCGTAGAGAACCTTCTTTTCGGGGTCTTGAGTGGAATGTGTGGGTAGAGCGGCCGGAGAACCTCACCGAGAACCAGGAGATCGAGCCGAAGCAGCTCCTCGAGTACGACCTCGAGAGCGTCAGGGCTTTCGTATGGCACAACGCAGCAGAATCGCGTTGTTTCAAGTCCTCGGGCGATCACCGGAGCTGGAATTCGCCCACACGTTGTGCTGAGGAGGCAGAACAAAACCAATCGCGGTGGCAAGAATGCACTTCATCTTCGGCCTGCCGCAGTCGTGCTTGACGCGAGCTTGACGTGCATCGCAGATCGCATCGGGTTCGGCGACGCGATCATGGTGCCCGACCGCGAGGTGAAGTCTGAGTACTGCCGGGACCCGGTCGCCGTGGGGCTCACAGGCCGAGGACGGTCACGGTGCCGCTGCCGGGGATCTGGCTGTCATTCACCACGTAGACGGTTTGTCCGTCGGGGCTGAAGGCGACACCGTACGGATTGGTGAACCCGGTAAGCGTCGTTGCGACGGAATAGTTGGTCGTCGTGTTGTAGACCGTCACCTGGCCCGCCAAGCTTCCCCCGGCGAGGGTGCTCGTGACGTACAGATACGTGCCGTTGGGGCTGATCGCCATGCTCTGCGAACCGTACGCCTGATCCAGACCCGTGAGTTGGACCGAGGTCGTGAAGGCACCCGACGCGTCGAGCACCGACACGTAGGCATTTCCATTCGTGTAGTCATTTCCCAGCACGTACACCGCGCCGCTGACCGGGTTCACTGCCACCACTGAGGCCACGGTACCTGACGGACCGGCCAGCGCGATCGGGCCACCGGTGACCGGTGGCCCGATGGGCAATCCGCTGTTCGGATCGATGGGCGCGGTGGCGGGGTCGATGGGAACACTCGTGTCGAGCAGGAACAGCGCGTTCTCGTCTTTGTTGGAGGTATACAGCGTGTTGCCGTTCGTGCTCATCGCCAGCCAGTTCTGCCTGAACGTCTGGGCGTCGCCGACTTGGGTATACACGCGCTGGTTGGGGTCGACGGCGGGGAGCAAGCCCTGCACGGGCACGTTCTGTCCCGAGCCGATGTACAGGAAGCCCGCCGACCCCGAGTTGGCGATACCGAGCACAAGGCTCTGCGGAATGTCATTCCCGGCACCAATGAAACTCGGCGTAGACAGCGGGCCCGTGGCGTCGAACACGTCGATGAGTCCGTTGTTGAGCTCGCCGACGTACAAGGTGCTGCCATCCGCGCTGACCACTGCAGAAAGTGGAGATGACGCGCCGAAGACTGCGACTTCCGTGGACGTCGATGCCCCCACGGCGATCTCCGACAACGATCCGGCGCCGACGCCGTAGTTCAACACGTACACCGCGCCGGTCTTCGGGTTGACCACAACATTCTGCGGATTGTCACCGACCGAGATCGTGCGGACCACCTGGCTTGGGAACACCGCACCGGTATACGCCGGCGGCGCAGCGATGCTGACGGAGCCCGGGTTGTTGTTCGAGCTCACGATCAACTTGCTATTCGTCGGGTTGAGCGCGATACCCCACGTCCCGCCGGGGTTTTGGCTGACGGTCTTCGTCTGCCAGCCGAGGGATGCGGTGTCGACCACATAGACGCTTCCCGGAGCGCTCGTACCGGAACCGTAGAGCACTGCGCCGTCGTTGCTGACCGCCAAATACGCGGTCCCGGAATCGGTGTGGACGACACCCTGGGAACCGACGCTGCCACCGGTGGAGTAGGACACGTTCTTGAGCACGTAGATGCCGCCGCCGGAGCTGTAGTCGGTGCCGCTGCCGACGTAGACGTTGTCGGTGCCGTCACCGTTCCAGTGGATCGCGATCCCCGTGCCTTGGGTGAAGCCGATGCCGCCGATGCCCGGCAAGAGAGCGGGATTCGAAGGATTCGTGACGTCGTACGCAAGAATCGAGTCGCTGCCGATGCCACCCACGCCATAGGTGCTGACGTAGAGATACTTGCTGTCGCTGGTGACCGCGACACCGTTCGCGCAGGGGATCGAAAGCGTTGCAACAGGCCCAACATTCGCAGTCACGTTAGCCGTGTCGAAGATGTAGACGGAGCCCCCTGCCAAGTCCGACACGTAGGCGTAGCGGCCGTCCGGGCTGACCGTGACCTGGCGGCATTCCACGGTGCCGTTGTCGACCTGGGTCTGTGTCGGGTTGTTCGGGTCGGTGACATCGAGCACGTACACGCCCGGGTTTGTTCCGTCCGCCGTGACGACCCACACCTGGTTGCCGTTGAGGGCCACATCCCACGGTGTGTCGGTGCCCGCCAGCGTGATGGTGAGAACGGCACCGGTCGCATTGGTGACCCTCGACAGGGTGTTACCGCCTTGGTTCGCCGTCCAGGTGGAGGTGCCGTCGGTGGCCAAGCCGAGCGGGTTTGGCCCGACGGTGGCAGTCACCACCACGTCGCCGCCACCGCCGCCGGGCTGGCCAGGCTGGCCGTCCGTCGCCGTTCCCGGTGAGGTGGCCGTTCCGCCGGCGCCACCGGGGCCTTGGTTCGAGCCACCGTTGCCGCCGTTGCCACCCACCGCGGTGGAACCGCCGCCCGGTGCGGTCGCGGCTCCGCCGTTGCCACCCTTGCCGCCGGTGTTGCTTCCGCTGGAGTTGCCGGCACCGCCGTTGCCGCCGTTGCCGCCCGTGGCCGCACCGGTGAGCGAACCGCCGTTGCCGCTGCCTCCGTTGCCGCCGGCGCCGCCAGTGGTGCCGCCGCTGCCACCCGAGCCACCCGCGCCGCCCTTGCCGGCTCCGGCCGTGGTCGTGGTGCCGCTGCCGCCGTTGCCGCCGGAACCACCCGCGCCGTTCGTGCTCGCACCACCTGCACCGCCCACGCCACCGGTGGAGGTGCCATTGGTGCTGGCCCCGTTGCCACCGGCGCCGC
>JBAVTF010000021.1:0-3420 GCA_049695995.1 Pirellulales bacterium
CCCCGAAACTGTGTTCTTTTATATTCATTAGAAAGAACCCTCTTGTAGTTGGAATACGGTTGCCAAAGAAGGTGAAAGCCCCGTAGGGAAATAAATGACAGAAAACTAAAATATATATATATATGTGTTTAAAGGCAAAAATTATATAAGATTTTATACGGGGGAACCACCCTCCATGCTCAAAAAATAGGTAACCGATAGTGAACCAGTACCGTGAGGGAAAGGTGAAAAGAACAACCCCCGGTTGTAGTGAAACAGAACTGAAACCTCTTGCAAACATACAGTTGGTTTCTTTTTAGAGGACCAAAGTGCCTTTTGCAACATGATCATGCGAGTTTTTTGGAATAGCTGCTTAATTCAGTAGAAGTAGGCCTAATAAACATAAAAATTATATAAGATTAAACAGATCTATCTACTATTATCTACTATTATCTACTATTATCTACTATTATTTTCAGAACATAGGTTTCGTTGTACACAAAAAATAACAAATAACAAATAACAAATATAAAAAAGCACACTAAATAAATACATATAAATACATATAAATACATATAAATACATATAACAAAGTCTGAACACAAATAAAAAATGCGGGCTTGTAGCTCAACTGGTTAGAGCGCAGGACCGATAATCCTGAGGTTGTAGGTTCAAGTCCTACCGTGCCCAACCAGTCAAAAAATAATATTTTATAAAATAAAAGAATACAAAAACACATATAAAACTATACTTTCCATTATAAAAAAAATAAAATATACACTTGTTTGTCAAAATACTAGAAAAAATGAATTGGTCTCTATTGGTAAACGCTGCCTCTGCTGGTGAAACTTGGCAAGCAGTGCCTGTTTTGAGTTTGCATTTCCCTGTGATGGGTTTTGCTTTCTGGTGTAATATTTGGGCATTGACTGTTACTGTAGCTATTTTGGCTGCAGTAGGCTCTCACGCACATAATCATTCTTTTGCACTTGCAGGAAATAGTGCTCTTGCTGGGTTGCGAAAAGCAATTAGTCTTTTTTGGCATAACCAAACTCTGGAACGTATTCATTTGAAGAGCCGTACTTTGAGTTTGCGTGGTTCCGGAAATATGGCAGAACAAACAAATCGTTTGCCCGCTGCTTGGATTTATAATAGTCAAACCCAACGTAAAACAACTGGTGTTTGGTTGGTTGTCTTGTTCTTTATTTTGTTGTTTAGCAATATTTTTGGATTGGTACCTTTGTGTCAGGCAATTACTGGTCAAGCAGGAACTACTCTAGGATTTAGCGTAGCCCTCCTAACTGGAATTACTTACGCAGGTATTCAACGCCAAGGTATGAAATTTGTGAAATTGTTCTTGCCTAGCGGTCCAAGCTGGCCAATGGCACCAGTGTTCGTACTTCTAGAATCTATTAGTTATGCTTTCCGTGCGATTAGTCTCGGAGTCCGACTTTGGGCAAACATGCTAGCTGGTCATCAACTGATTCATTTGGTAACTGCTCTTGCATTGGTTCCAGCTCTCTGTTTGAATATTATTCTTGGTGCACCTATTACGGCCTTGGCTGCCGGGTTGTTGATGGCTCTGAGTGGACTTGAAGCAATCGTTTGTGTTTTGCAAAGCGGTGTTTTCTGTTTGCTAGCTAGTTTTTATCTACACGAAGTACTCAGCAAAAAAGATTCTTTGGCTGCAGGTGTTTCATTACCCTTTATTAGTTGTTTTTTTTTTCATCATTTAATTTATATTTTTTACTTTTTTATCATTTAAAATTATACCTTTTACGCCTACTAATTTTTCTTTAAATAAAAAAATATCTTTTTATATATTTATAATTGTGTTATAACATTTTTTTAATTTAAGAATATATCTTAATGTATAACAAGGTTTTAGTCGCAGCATAATCCTGCGTTTCGAAGAAACGCAAAGCCGCTTTGCGGCCAATGCTTCTGTGAAGCACTGGGGGTGTAGCACAGTTGGTAAGCGCGATGGTCTGTCAAGCCATAGGCCGCGGGTTCAAATCCCGTCACTCCCGAAGACATTTTATTCAATCATGTCTCAAAAACAAAAAGGCATAGTGTTTCATTGAAACACGGTTACTTTGCGACACCGTGTTGCACAGCAACATTGGGTTGCACAGCAACATTGGGTTGCACAGCAACATTGGGTTGCACAGCAACATTGGGTTGCACAGCAACATTGGGTTGCACAGCAACATTGGGTTGCACAGCAACATTGGGTTGCACAGCAACACCGCATTTCTACGAAATGCTGGGTGTCGTAATGCAACTCAGACCTAACCAAATTCATTATGTCTGCATTTACATTTTGTAAAATTCTTCATATAATTATTTTTAAAACAAAGAACTAAATGGGTTTGAGCCTGGCCCTGCTTTAACGCGTGCAGGCGGTCTAACACATGCAAGTGTATTATTTCTTTAATAAAGAAATTTTCGCGCCCGGGTGCGTGAAAACTGGTATTCTTACTTTTTTGAAAGATCAATCCTTTATAATAACTTATAATTTTTTATAAGTTCAAAAGATAAAAATATATATATATATATACATTATTCCAAAAAAGTATAAACCGGTTTGGATTAGGTAGTTGGGTTGGTAACAGCAGTCCAAGCCCTGGATCCACAGCCTCCCTTAACGGGGGAAGGTCACAGCGGAACTGAAACACGGTCCGTCCATTTTTTTGGCAGCAGTGAAGAATCTTTGACAATGGGCGCAAGCCTGATCAAGCTAGCCTGCGAAAGGGACTTTTTTTAAGCGAAAAAGTAAAATAGAAGGCCTTTGGTCGTAAACCTTTCTGCATTTAGTATGAATAAGACATCTCTAGATGTGATTCCCCGGCTAACTCTGTGCCAGCAGCCGCGGTAAGACAGAGGGGGAAAGTGTTAAGCATCTGGACTAGGCCTAAAGCGCGGGTCGGTGGTTCAAAAAGCTTCTAAAACTCTTCTCGACGGGTCGGGACCTTTTTTGAAGACTTTTGAACTGGAGTTTAAACTCAGGGTAAGAGAACAACCCAAGAACCGGTAGAATGGAAGTATATGGGTGTGAATGTCAACGGCGAAGGCACTTATCTTTCTTTAAACTGACGCCCAGCCGCGGAAGCGTGGTGTACCGAATGGGATTAGATACCCCAGTAGCCCACGCCGTCAACGATGAGTGTTTAATCTTAAACTCTAATCAGATTAAGGTTTAAGCCAAAAGCGGCAACACTTCGCCTGGGGAGTAAAGTCGCAAGGCTGAAACTCAAAGGCATAAGCTGCCGGGTAGAACGGCGGTGGAACATAGCGGTAGAATGAAAACAACGTCAAACACCTTACCACTCCTTGAATGCAAAACTTTTATTGTGAGATTTTTTTCTTTTATTCTTTTTTATATTGTATTTTTTCTTCTTTTTATTTAATGAATTTATGCAAACAAAAGGATGGATATGAATC
>JBAVTF010000022.1:0-3265 GCA_049695995.1 Pirellulales bacterium
GACGTGGCACGGGCAGCCCCTCACTGGCGTATGTTGGAAGTAGCCCGGTCACGCCGTGACCGGATAAAATCCAGGAAGTCACGGCGTGACTTGCCCACGCTGAGTGACGGGCCTACACGAAGCGGTCTGTGAGTGGTGGCGAACCTGCGTCCGCTCAGCCGATCAGGCCGCCGTCGACGACCAGGGTCTGGGCTGTGATGTAGCCCGACGAGGGGGCGGCCAGGAAGAGGACCGCCTCGGCGATCTCCCAGGCTTCGCCCAGTCGCTTGGCCGGCACCCGCTTCTTCACCTCGTCGAGCACGAGGGGGCCGAGGGCCGCCGTCATGTCGCTGGCGATGAAGCCTGGCGAGACGGCGTTGACCGTGATCTTTCGGCCGGCGAGTTCCTTGGCCACCGTCTTCGTGAGACCGATCAGGCCCGCCTTTGATGACGAGTAGTTCGCCTGACCAGGGTTACCGATCATGCCCGAGACGCTGGAGACGTTGATGATCCGGCCATATCGCTGCTGCATCATTGGCCGACTTGCGGCCCGCATGAAGAGGAACGGGGCCCGCAGGTTGGTGGTGAGCACCTCGTCCCACTCCTCGTCGCTCATGCGGGGCAGGAGCGTGTCGCGGGTGACGCCGGCGTTGTTGACGAGGATGTCGAGTCGCCCTTGCTTCTCGATGACGGCATCGACTACCCGCTGGATGTCTTCACCCTTCGTGACGTCGCAGGGAAACTCCTCGGCCTTCCCGCCCGCGGCCCGGATTGCCGCGGCCACGTCGGCCAGTTTGGGCACCGACCGCGCCACGAGGGCCACGGTCGCGCCGCTCGCGGCGAGCGTCTGGGCGATCGCGCGGCCGAGGCCCTGGGAGGCGCCGGTGACAAGGGCCACTTGGCCCGTCAGATCGACCTGCAGCCGCTTGGGGGACGTGGGGGTGGCGGCGGTGTCGGCCATGGGCGGAATCCTCCGAAGGACGCGGTGAATCGGGAACGAACGGTCAGAAACGGCAGTCAGTCGAAGACGCCCGAGCAGGCGATGCTGCGGTCGATCCGCTTCATCAGGCCTCGGAGCACGCGGCCGGGCCCGACCTCCCATACGGCGCGGACGCCCGTCGACAGCACGTACGACATCGAGGCGTTCCATTCCACGACGCCCACGACCTGCCGGGCCAACAGCCCGCGGATCTCGTCGGGGTCGGTGTGGGGCCGGGCATCGACGTTGCTCACCACGGGAATCCGTGGCGGGCGAACCGTGGCCTGGGCGAGGGCGACACTGAGCCGTTCGACGGCCGGCTGCATGAGCGACGTATGGAACGCGCCAGCCACCTCGAGCGGCACGCACTTCATCGCCCCTGCGGCGAGGGCCGCGGCCTCGAGGCGGCGGCAGGCAGCGGCCGAGCCCGACACGACGATGTTGCCCGGGCAGAGCACGTTGGCGACCTCGAGCACGTCGCCGCCACGCTGTTCGTTGCAAAGTGCCGAGAGCGGCTCGCGATCCATCCCGAGCACGGCGACCATCGCGCCGGGGCGTTGTTCCGCGCACTCCTGCATCGCGCGGCCCCGCACGTCGACGAGCCGCACGGCGTCGTCGAACTCGAGGGCTCCGGCGAACACGAGGGCCGTGTATTCGCCGAGCGACAGGCCGGCGGTGATCCTGGTGTCGGCGAGCGGATTCCCTTCGCGGCCACGCAGCACCTCCAGAGCCGCCAGGCTCGTGACAAGGATCGCCGGCTGGCTGACGGAGGTGGCGTTGAGCTTCTCGGCGGGCCCCTCACGGCACAGGCTGAGCAGGTCATACCCGAGAACGGCAGCAGCGCGGGCGAAGAGTGCCGTCGCCTCCGGGTGGGCGTCGACCCAATCGCCGGCCATGCCGACCGTCTGCGCTCCCTGCCCGGGAAAGACGATTGCCGGCTGGCTATCCAAGGCTCATTCCTCGGACTTGATGACGGCCCGGCCCATGTAGTGGCCGCAGGTGCCGCAGATCCGGTGCGTTGGTACCGCCTTACCGCAATTCGAGCAGAACGTCAGTTGCCGGGGCACGAGGAAATCGTGGGCCCGCCGGGACCGGGTTTTCTGGTTGGATTGACGTCGCTTCGGAACGGCCATGGAATCACCTGATTTGTGCGTTGCGAGCCGCGTAGGGTAGTCAGAACCACGGGGGGTGGTCAATCGGCCTTCAAAACAGCCGGGCCTGAGGGCCCGTCTTGGGTGGCGTGCCTAGGTGCTCGTCCCCCTTGGCCGTCAGCCGTCGCCCGCGGGGGGTGCGGATCACGAGTTCGCACCGCAGTAGAAACGGCTCGACGTCGTCTTCCAGCGTGTCGGGCGCCGAGCTCATCGTGTGGGCGATCGCCTCGATGCCCACCGGCCCGCCGGCGAAGACCCGCTGGATCGTCTCCAGATACCGGCGGTCGAAGCCGTCGAGGCCGAGCTCGTCGATCCCCTGCATCTCGAGCGCCGTGCGGGCGATCTCGATGTCCATCAGGCCTTCCGCCCGGCTCGTCGAATAGTCGCGGATCCAGCGGAGCCGGTTGTTGGCCAGCCGCGGTGTGCCCCGGCTGCGGCGGGCGATCTCGTCGGCCGTGGCGTCGTCCATCGGCATGTCGAGCTTCGCCGCCGACCGCCGCACGATCTCGGCCAGTTCGGCCGGCGAGTAGTAGTCGAGGTGCTCGCGGACGACGAACCGGTCGCGGAGTGGCGCCGAAATCAGGCCGGCCCGCGTCGTCGCGCCGATGAGCGTGAATGGCCGCAGCGGCATGTTGATCGTGCGGGCGGCCACGCCGTCGCCGAGCGTGATGTCGATGCGGAAGTCCTCCATCGCCGGATAGAGGAACTCCTCGACCGCGATCGGCAGCCGGTGGATCTCGTCGATGAAAAGCACCGAGCCTTCCGACACGTTCGTCAGATAGGGCAGCAGATCCTTCGGCGCCGCCAGGGCCGCGCCGCTGGCGATCTGGAACGTGGTGCCCAGCTCACGCGGAATGCACGTGGCGAACGTCGTTTTGCCGAGGCCGGGGGGGCCGTCGAGCAGGATGTGGCCGAGCGTCTCCCCTCGCTTCCGCGCTGCATCGATGGCGATCTCGAGCCGCTCGTAGACGGCGCGCTGTCCCACCATGTCCTGCATCCGCTGCGGCCGCAGGGCGCGATCCTCACCGGCGGGCTCGTCGGCTGCCTGCACGCTGGGTTGACGGAATGATTCCATTGGAGCCTCTCACGCTGAATGTACCGCGGTCTGACGGTCGCAGCCAAAGGGGCTTTCGCGGGTTGGTGGGGGTTCGGGGCT
>JBAVTF010000023.1:0-29915 GCA_049695995.1 Pirellulales bacterium
GTGCTTACCCGGCCCTCCGGGCCTGGCGCCGTGAGGTCAAACCTCTGGCCGGCGTTGGCGGCAAGCGAAGGCAGGATGCCGAGAGCGCAGCCGCCATCGAGCGAGCGAAGGGCAGGATGCCCGTAGCGAGCGTCCGGCGACGGGGCGTGGGCAACCCCGAACTATCACCACAGGAGGTCGACCGGCGGAACAATAGACCGGCCTACGGTCTGCAGACCATGGGCCGCATGCGGACTACGGCGCGAGCGGAGCAACGGGACTACAGACAGGGCATCGGCTCGCCCGATTCGGCGCCGCGGGTGATCGTGAATCCGAGGTCTTCGATCATCTTGTAGTCGGCCTCGGGGAGCTGGCCCTTCGTCGTCAGGTAGTCGCCCACGAAGATCGAGTTGGCAGCGTAGAGGCCGAGGGCCTGGAGGCTGCCGAGGTGAATCTCGCGGCCGCCGGCGATGCGGATCTCGGCGGCAGGGTTCACGAGCCGCATCATCGCCAGGCCCCGCAGGCAGTCGCGGGGCGACACGCGATTGACGCCCTCGAGCGGCGTGCCGTCGATCGCATTGAGGAAGTTGAGCGGGATCGATTCGACCTGCATCGACCGGAGCTCGAAGGCCATGTCCACGAGGTCGTCGTGGGTCTCGCCCATGCCCATGATGCCACCGCTGCAGAGCTGGAGCCCTGCCTCCCGGCAGGCTTCGAGCGTCGCGACGCGGTCGGCGTAGGTGTGCGTGGAGCAGACCTCGCCGTAGTGACGTTCGCTCGTGTTGAGGTTGTGGTTCACCTTGTTGACACCCGCGGCTGCCAACTGTTTCGCCTGGTCGGGTGTGAGCAGGCCGAGGCAGGCGCAGATGTTGAGGCCGTACTGGCTCTTGATCTGGGGCGTGATCGTGCAGACGAAATCGATCTCTCGCTGGGTCGGGCCGCGGGCCGAGATCACGATGCAGAACGTCTTCGACTGCCGCTCCGCCGCGAGCTTCGCCGCCTCGAGCAGTTTCGGGGCCGAGAGCAGATTGTACCGCGGGATCTCGGCCTCCGAGACCTTCGACTGCGAGCAGTAGCCGCAGTCCTCGGGGCAGAGGCCGCTCTTGGCGTTCATGAGAAAAAAGAGCTGCACGGTGTTGCCGAAGTGGCGATGCCGCACGCGGTAGGCGGCGGCGAGCAGGTCGAGCAGCTCCACGTCGGACGACTCCAAGATCGAGCGGGCCTCCTCGCGGTCGATCTCGCCCCCATCGAGCACGCGGGCCGCCAGGGCATGCCAGCGGCTGGCGGCAGACTCAGGGGAGACCGTGGACGGCGATCCGGAGGCACTGACGATCGACATGGGCGCATCTCGCGGGCGAAACGGGGAGGGCGGAGGCCGCCCGGGGCCCAGAATGTATGCGATGGGCCGCAGGCGTGCCACACCGCGGATGCGGCCCTCAGGCCAGCTCCAGCGGGAACGGGCTGAGCAGTTCCAGGCCGGTGGAGGTCACTACGTAGGCGTTCTCGAGCCGGATTCCCACGCGCAGTTCGGGGGCGTAGAGGGCGGGCTCGACGGCGATCACGTCTCCTTCCTCGAGCACGTCATCCCACATGGGGTTGAGATGAGGCGACTCGTGCACGGAGAGGCCGATGCCGTGGCCGAGGTGGCTCGACCAGCTCCCCACCGGCGCCGTGGCCAGCCATTGCTGTACCTGCTCGTAGAGGTCGCGACAGCGGATGCCCGGCCGGGCCGAGCGCTCGACGAGTTTCAGAGCAGTGCAAACGTGCTCCCAGGCTGCCAGTTGGGCGTCCGTGGGCTGGGCATCCACGGCGAGCACGCGGGACGAATCGGCAAAATACCCGCGGTATGCTGGTCCGAGGTCAAGGATGAAGAGCTCCCCGGCCACGCAGAGCCGCTCCCGCGGCGGGCCGCCACGGGAGCCTGAGGCGTAGTCATTGCCCGTCGCTGTGAGCGGCTCGCCGCACGAGGCCACGGCCGCGGCCTGCAATGCCGAAAACACGTCGAGTTCGCTCGCGCCCGGCCGCACGATCGCGCGGGCCGTGGCATACATCTCGCCTGCCGCGGTGATCGCCCGACAGAGCAGGGCAAGCTCGTCCGGATCCTTGCGTCGCCTCAGCCGCAGCAGGTCGGGCTCCGCATCGACCAGGGTGGCCGACTTCAGCTGCCGGGTGACGTGGGGCGGACAGGCCGAGTACTCGACCGCCACCCGCCGGAGCGGTTGGCCGGCACCGAGCCAGTCCTTGAGCACCGCGGCCGCCGCTTCACGTTGGTCGTTCCGCAACGTGCTCCGCCGCTTGGCCTCGTAGGTCCGCACCTCTGTCACGGCCGCCTGCTCGACCGGCTTGTCGGGACAGACGAGGAGCGACTCACCCGTCGTTCGCCACGCGGCGAGTGGCGCGAACCGGAAGTCCCAGCGGTGGCCCGTGAGATATTGGAGATGTTCTGGCGAAACAACGACGAGGGCGTCGACACCGCGGGCTGCGAGAGCATCGAGGAGACGGGCTTGCCGCCTGCGGCAGGCGTCGAGATCGAGGAGGGGAAAGGATCCGTTCATGCAAGTTGCCTTCAGTCGAGCTTGGTGAGCAGGCTGGAATCGAATGCCGGAAACCGCGGGTCGAGCCGCTCCAGCGTCTGCCGTAGGATCCGGGCAACGACGAGGTTGCGGTACCACTTCTTGTCGGCCGGCACGATGTGCCACGGAGCATGGGGCGTGTTGCACTTCGTCAGTGCGTCATCGTAGGCCCGTCGGAAGTCGTCCCACCGCGTGCGGTCGGCGAGGTCATCGGGGCCGAGCTTCCACTGCTTGCGTGGATCCCGCAGCCGCTCCTCCAGTCGCTCCCGCTGCTCCCGCTTGCTGATGTGCAGGAAGCACTTCACGAACGTGAGGCCGCCGTCGCCGAGCAGTTTCTCGAACGCGTTGATCTGGTCGTACCGCGGCTCCCACACCGACCGAGGCACGAGCTTCCGCACCCGCACGACGATCACGTCCTCGTAGTGCGAGCGGTTGAAGATGCCGATCCGGCCGTGGGCCGGTACGGCGGCGTGAATCCGCCAGAGAAAGTCGTGGGCGAGTTCGAGGGCGCTCGGGGCCTTGAAGCTGCGGACGTCGAGGCACTGCGGGCTGATGCCGCTGGCCAGCATCCGGATCGTGCCATCCTTGCCGGAGGTGTCGATGCCCTGCAGCACGACGACCACCGCCCGACGGCTCTCCGCGTAGAGCCGGTAGGCGAGTTCGTCGAGGGCGTCGCAGTGTTGCCTCGTCTCCGCCTCGGCATCGGCCCGCTCGAGGCCCTCGTGGAAATCGGGGGCAAAGTCGTCGAGCCGGATATCACGGCCGGGGGGCAGGCTGAGCGGTTGATGCACGGGATCACTCCGGGAACTGGCCCCGGAGTGTAGCAACGCACGAACCTACCGAGCTGCCTGGAACAGGGCGGCCCGGGATGAAACGGCGCGGTCGCGGCGGCGGCGGAGCCGGGGCGGCGCGATGAGGCGAGACGCGGTCAGGTCATGCATGAGGGCGGCATCGAGGGGCATCTCGGCGGCCTGATCGGCCGGAGCGGGGAGGATCTGCGCTTCCAGGGCCAGCGCCTCGTCGATTGGCCACACCGCGAGGCCGCGGACCACGTGGGGCATGCCGCTGACGGTCGCCGTGAACAGCGTGCAGGCTCCGGCCGTCGAGAAGCCACGGGGCTGGGTAGCCGAGCCGGTCGTCATGTCGATCGTGTTCATCGTGCGTTCCTCCGAAGGCGTGCCGGCGGTCGCCGGCGACGATCACGAAGGGTGCATATTGCGTGCCAGAACGGAATCGAGCCGGGTCGGGCGGTGCGACCCGCGCAAATCCTTCAAGTTGCCGCCGGCCGTGGCACTCTGCACCGTCTCGGCAGGACTGGATGGCTGGCCGCCTTGCAATTCTTGCATGAGTTCAATGATCGATCAGCCGATCGGCGGCTCTGCGCCGGCGGCGTCCGAACTGGCTCGAGGCACTGCGGTGCCAGCCGTCCCCGACGATTCGCCGCTCCGGATCCGGTCGCGGATCTTCGCCGCGAGTTCGTAATTCTCGGACCGCACGGCCTCGGCAAGCTGCTCGTCGAGAGTGGGCCCGATCTCGAACCGCCGCCGAACGCTCTCCCGCATCTCATGGAGCCGGCGCACGAGTTCGTCGTCGGCGTATTGCTCCTCGGCGTCGTAGCGGACGAACAACTCTCGAAATCGTTCCAGGCCGGCGTTGATTTCGCCGATGGCAGCCTCCGGACCCCCCTCTTCGAGCGCCGCCAGGGCGCCGGCCTGCACTCGGTGAAAGAGCACGAACGGCCGGTATTGTTCGTGTGACAGCGTCCACTCCTCGTCAGGGGAGTGCGCCCGCACGAAATCCATGAATGCGAGGCTGTGGTCGGCGTCGCGGGCGGCACGCTCATATTCCCGCAGCGAAAGCCAGCAGAGCCGCCGGTGGTAATACTGCACGAATTCCCGGTCGGCCTCGGCACACTGCTCCTTCGACAGGCGGAATCCGTCTCCCTCCCGGATCACTTCACCGACGAGGTAGTCGTAATACGTCTCGGCCCCGTTGGGCCGCTGGCCGTCGGGCCGCAGGTCCGTCTCCATCTGGAGCACGCCCATGTCGACCCGCATCTGGAGCACCTCTCGGCCGTTGCGGGCCCGGATCAGCCGTGCATTGACCTCGCCGGGCTGAAACGGCCACTGCTTGAGGAGCGAATCGATGTCACGGGGCGTCGCCATCTGGGAGTCCTTGAGCCCTTTGGGTTGCGCGGGCGTCACTGCCCGAGCCATCGAATTATACCAGCGGCGCACCGGCTCGGCCCGCCGTGCCGTCGTGGTCGCCAGAAAGCTGCGACGCCAGGTGTCACTCGGGCGGAAGGCGACGCAGCCGCTTCGTGACACCTCGCCGTTTTTTCGTCTCCAGGCGGGCGGCGGTCGCGGATCGTGGCTTCTTCGTGCGCCGCCGGACGGTGGGGGGCACGAGCGCTGTTTCGATGAGCGCGACCAGCTTGGCTCGGCAATCGGCGATGTTGCGGCCGCGATCGCGATGCCGCTGGCTGGCGATCAGAATGGCGCCGTCGTTCGTCAAGCGTGGCCGCAGGGCCGCGAGCATGCGCTGCCGCACGTCGCCCGGCAGATGGGGCGTGTGCCGCAGGTCGAACCGCAGGATCGCCTTGCTGCTGGTGCGATTGACATGCTGGCCGCCCGGCCCACTTGAGCGGACGAACTGCCAGGCGAGCGCGGTCCCCGGAATGAAGATCGGGTGGGGGCCGTCGATCGCGATGTCGTCACCTGCCGCCACGGGAGGGCTCCTTTTCGCTTTATCATCGGCGATGTGCCGGCGCAGGGTTTTGTCAAGCGGAAAACCCTCGCTCTGCTATCGCCATTCGGGGCCGGTGAATTGTTGCGGCATGCGGCCGGAAGTGCCGCACTGCCGGCTTCTCTGGACAGTCGCCGCGCGGCCTCTCCATACTTCCGACCTCCTTCTGGGAACGAGACCACAAGCAGGCGGGCAGGAGACGCTCTCACGTATGTTCGACGTCGCGGTCAGCCAGTTGACGACACTTCGGTGGAATTTGGCCCAGGAGCTTCCAGCAGTAGCGGAACACGGCCTGGCTGCGATTTCACTATGGCGTCCCAAGCTCTCGGATAGTGGCCTCGAGGCCGTCACGGCGGCCGTTGGGGCGTCCGGCGTGCGGGTGTCGAGCCTCCAGTGGGCCGGAGGGTTCACGGGCAGCGACGGCCGCACCTTTGCCGAGAGCGTGGCCGATGCCGCGGAAGCGATATCCGTGGCCGCTGTCCTCGGCAGCGGTGCGTGCTCCGGCTTCGTTGCCAGGCCGCCGGTCGTCGTCGTCCACAGCGGCTGTCGGGCTGGCCACACCCGCTCTCACGCCGTGCGGCTCCTCGTCGAGGCGCTCGATATGCTGGCGCCACTGGCCCGGGCTGAGGGGGTCGTCTTGGCTCTCCGCCCGATGCATCCACGGGCGTCGGCCGGGTGCAGCTTTCTGACACAACTCGACGAATCACTCGAATTGGTGGAGCGAATTGCGGACCCCCACGTGCGGCTTGCTGTCGACCTGTGGCAATTCGCCGATGCCCCGGAGTTTGATGGCCTGGCGCCGCGGCTGGCGGCGGCGGCGGCCCTCGTGCACGTCGCCGACCGGGTTGGGCCGCCGGTGGCCTGCGCTGACCGGCTGCTGCCGGGGCGAGGGGAACTGCCGCTGGAAGCCTGCGTCAGCCAGATGGTGGGCTGCGGCTACGACGGCGATGTCGAATTCGATCCCGTAGGCGAGGCCGTGCAGGAACTCGGCTACGCAGCGGCGTTCGCAGAGATTCGTACGGTCGCCGATGCATGGAATGACCGCATGGCCGAGGCAATGCCCGTCTGTCTCCGGCGAGTCGATCCGCCGCATCATCAGCTGCGTGACGTTCAGCGACGTGCCGCCGGGGCGGGCGTGCGAAGATCCCAGGCTTCCACCCAGGCGGTATCGCGGGGGTGAAGGTTGAAGTCGGCCTGTAGCCGCCGGTTGAAATCCTCCATGTGGCCGGCGCCGTAGAAAATGGCGATCCGCTGGTCGCCCTTTGCAATCCGTCGCCGTAAGACTTCAAGGGCGGCTGTATTGCGGTCGGTGATCAGCGTCGAGCCTTCCTCGCCGCCGAAGGCTGCCGTGAGCACCTCCATGTCGGAGAACTGCTCGGCCATCAGCCGGCGGAGCTTAAGCTGCCGCTGTGGTCCGGACCCAAACAGCAGGCCGAACATATCGCCGATACCGACCTCGGCCGTGCCGCTGCCACGCGAATCCGCACGGGCCATGCTTTCACGCATTAATCGCGAGAACATCGTCCACCAGGATTCACCCCGCTTGGCCATGGCCGCGGAGAACTCCTCGGGCGAGAGGTCGGCATGCACGAAGTTCGCCGCCGCGTAATCCACGCGGTCAAGTTGGAACTCGAGGCCGAGCAGCTGCGTGAGGCCCTGTTGAGCGGAGCCGATCATGCCCGAGGGCTTGTGGCCCTGCTTGGGCACACGGGCATTGGGGGGCGCGACCAGTTCGTAAAGCACGGTGTCGTAGTCGGTGAAGCAGCGATTGAGCGTGTCGTAATAGGCTCGGCTGCCGATGTGGACGGCCCCGACGAGATCGACCTGGATCGGCTCACGACGACCAGCCCGACGGGCGGCTGCCGCCGTCTCCGCGTAGGACACGATGGCGGTGTCGAGTGAGACTGGCTGGTCGTCGGCATCGCGTACCACGCGGAGAAATGCCAGTTCCTCGGCTGCCTCGGGAGCGGCCACGTCCTGGGCCCTGGCCGGCCCTCCGATCAGGCAGGCCAGCAGGATGGCAAGGCCGGCAAGCAGGGGGCTCAGGGTGGTGGCCGGGTGTGTGAGACCGAAAAGGCGGCTCATCGACGGTGTTCCGAGAGGGGGCTGGCGGCGCCGCGCCGCGGATCGAGCTGGCAATCAAGGCAGGATACAGCGGCCGGCCGGCCCCGTCACGCCGCCGTATCGGCCGCCGCATCGGCAGAGTTTGCCAAGTTTCGTCAACCCGATCGCCCGGCACGACCGATACCACCGGAGCAATCCGCAGTGGCGGAACACCGGATCCTGCTCCCCAGGACACACAGCGATGGCTACGACACTTGGCGTCAGGCGGTTCACGGCACCTTTCTTCGCATGGCTGGCGGCTGCGTCTGCGGCCTGCCTCCCGTCCGGGATCGCCCGAGCCGGCGACTGGATGCCGCTCCTTCCCGACCAGGATTTCTATGACTTCCAGCTGTTCGCACCGCCGGACCTGCAGGAGTACGAGATCTACCCCGAGCCGAGCGAGGGCATCTTCTTCTCCTACGACCGGCTCTACTGGAGCATCACGCCGCCGAGCGTGACGGGCGTTGGTGAGACGGAGAACGGCGGCTACCTGATCCCGTCGCAGCCGATCTCACCCCAGGCGCTCGTGCAGCTCAACAACGCCGGGTTCCAGGGGGCGAACACGAGCTCTGGCTCGAATACGGGCTCGAGCGTCATTGGCGGTATCTTCATCTTCGGGGCTGACCCGATGAAGCTGGATCTCAACACGAGCTGGATGCGGACGGCGATGACCTGGGGCAATCGCTACGAAGGCGGCTGGATCTACGACAACCGCGGCGTGCTGCTCAACTACTTTAGTACGGGCGACCAGAACCAGCGGTTCGTCACGATGAACGAATTTGCGGCCTCGTCGCCGACGCAGATCTTCACGCAAACATCGACCGGCGGGGGTGGGATCGGTGGTGGTGGTGGTGGGCTTGGCAACATCAATCAGGCCGTCGTCACGACGACGATCACGTCCAACAGCCCGCCCCCCGACCATCTCATCGCCCAAAAGTTGGTCCAAAACAACATGTCGCAGATTCAGAGCGCCGGTGCGGCGATGATCGTTCGCCGTGAGCTTGGCCGGCGGGGGAGCGGCACGACCGCACGGTTTGCCTTCGGCCCCCGATTCCTGCAGTTCCAGGATCGGTTCGGCATCCAGTACGAGAGCAATCAGTACGCCTTCAACCAGGGGCCGACGGGCGGCGGGCAGGCGTCCGGCGTCAGCGTCGGCGGTGGTGCGGGTGCGGGTGGTGCGGCAGGCGGAACCGGCGGAACCGGCGGTGCCGGCGGTGCCGGCGGAACCGGCGGAACCGGCGGAACCGGCGGAACCGGCGGTGCGATCGGCGGTTTGGGGAACAGCAATGTCAACCTTTTCGCGACATCGGCCGGCGACGTGCTCGGCATCACGGGCGTGGACACGCTCACTGGGCAGGGCCAGGGATCGCCGCTCCAGACGGGCGAGTGGGAGACATCGGCCTTCAACAACATGGTGGGGCCGGAGTTCGCGATTCTCCTGGAGTCGAGCCGGGGCCGATGGACGTTCTCGAGTGAATTAAAGTTTACCGCTGGCCTCAATTGGCAGAACACGTTGTACCGTGGCTCCAACTTTCCCAACTCGATCGGAGCCGACTACCTTCGCTCGACGTTCAATCCGTCGGTTACGACGACGCAGGGTGGGCTCGACCCCAACGGCCAGCCCGTGGTTCAGCAACTGACGCCGCCGCCGCTGTTCCTCCAGATCTACGGCGTCGGCCAGAGCAACGCCACCAACGACGTCGAGCACAACTTCGTGTTCACCCCGATCGGTGAGTGGCGGTTCGGTACCCAGTTCAAGGTGAGCCAGGCCGTCACGCTCCGTGCCGGCTACACCGGGATGGTAATGGGATCGATCGCCCGGGCTTCGTCGAATACCGCATACAAGTCGGTCGCCCGTTCGGTGCAGTACGCGGAGGTACTCGACCCCGAGCAGCCGGCAAGTATCGACAATCCCTGGGTCGTGAAGACGACGGGCCTGCGGCCGGCGAATCCGACGCCGGGCTCCGTCTACACCGATCCCGATAGCCCCTACTTCCGTGAGAACCCCGTGTACAACCGGATTGGCGCTGCGGCCAATGCCGTGCAGGACATGGTGCTCACCAACGGCGTGGACTTCGGCGTCGAGATCAAATACTGATCGCGTGGCTCTCGGCGGCGCGGTCTCACCAGCCGGCGGCGATCCACTCGGCGGTGGCGCCGCGGACGGTTGCCAGTTTGGCGAGCCGCTCGTGGAGCGGTCGCCACGGCCCATCGAGGGGCGCCGGCTCGATCACTGCGGGAAGCTCGACCGGCAGGCCGGCAGCATCCACCTGGACGAAGCCGAGCAGCCCGTCCATCCACGGCAGCGTGTGACCTTCGAGCGGCATGCCCACCACGCCCACGACCAGGGAACCCTGCTTTGCCTGGAGCACGGCGCCTCGAATCTCGACCAGCGCGCCGACGGGCACGCTCCGCCTGCACTCGAGTGACAGCACACGCCGAAGCATCAGGTTCGCCTGCGGACCCGCCCCGCGACAGGCTGTCGCGTAGGCCGTCTCCAGTGCGTATCGCAGAAGGCTCCCCGCGTACAGCGTGCCGTGGTGGTTGGCGTCGGCGGGCAGGACGAGCCGGTGGCTCGTGGTTTCAGGGGCGATCATGACAGCGGTTATACGCCGCTGTGGCCCCCGCTCAAGCCGACCTGCGGGCGTACCCGGGATCGATCTTGGCGAGCTCGTCCTGCATGGCGGCGACCGTCTTACGGATCTGGTCGGGGGTGTGTCGCGACGTGATGAAGAACCGCAGCCGGGCGGCGCGTTCCTCGACGGCCGGATAGAGGATCGGCTGCACGTTGATCCCCCGGGCGAACAGGGCCCGGGAGAGCCGCAGGCTGTTGATCGAGTTGCCCAGGATGATTGGCACGATCGCCGATCCGCCCGAGGGCCCGGTGTCGAGGCCGGCCTCGCGGGCGAGTTGCAGGAAGAGTCGGGCGTTGGCGTGGAGTTGCTCCACCCGCTGGGGCTCCCGCTCCAGCAGCCGCAGGGCGCCGAGGGAGGCGCCGGCAGCCGCCGGCGGCAGGCCGACGGAGTAGACGAAGCCTGGTACGGTGTACTTGAGCCACCGCACGAGCGACTTGGAGCCCGCGATGTAGCCGCCGCAGCTGCCGAGCGCCTTGGAAAGCGTGCCCATCCACAGGTCGACGTCGGCCGGATTCACGCCGAAGTGCTCGCCGATGCCGCGGCCGCGGCGGCCCATGACGCCGATCGAGTGGGCCTCGTCGACCATCAGGAGCGCCTTGTGCCGCTTGGCCAGCTCGACGAACTTCGGCAGGTCGGCGAAGTCGCCGTCCATGCTGTAGATGCCCTCGATCACGATGAGCACGCGCCGATACTGGCCGCGCATCTGCGCGAGCAGGTCGTCGGCCGCGCGGAAGTCGTTGTGCGGGAACGGACGGCGGCGGGCACCGGAGAGCACGGCTCCCTGCAGGAGACTGTTGTGGGCGAGGGCGTCGTGCAGGACGAGATCACCCGGGCCGACCACATGGCCGATCACCGTCTCGTTCGTGGCGTGGCCGCCGACGAACGTGATCGCGTCTTCCGCGCCCACGACCCGGGCGATCTCTCGCTCCAGTTCCTGGTGGATCGTCTTCTCGCCCGACACGAGCCGGCTCGCCGACACGCTCGTGCCAAACTGGTCGATCGCCGCCTTGGCCGCAGCGGCCACCTCCGGCTCGCCCGACATGCCGAGGTAGTTGTAGGTGGCCCAGCTCACCATCTCCCGGCCGCCGATGCGGGTGCGGTCGTTCGTGAGTCCCTCGTGCACGCTGAAATATGGATTCTCGAGGCCCGCGTCGCGGACCATCGCGAAATTCTGCTCGAGTGCCCGCACCTCGGGGAACTCGGCGATGCGGTATGCGTCAACGGGGATCTCGACGGCGGCCGCGGTGGCCTGCACCTTCGTGCGGCCCTCGAGGGGCATGTGGTCGATGATCGCCTCGGTCACCTCGCGGCAGGTCTCGATCTGCGGCAGCACCTGCTCCGGGAACCGTCCGCCGAAGGCCTCTTCCAGGCTCGCGACGATCTCCATGCGCTCGAGCGAGTCGAGACCGAGTTCGACGATGTTCGTGTCGAGCGTGAGGTTGCCGGCTCGCTCCTTGGCGATCTGCCGCACGTGCTCGAAGACCGTCTGGACGATCTCCTGGGGCAGTTCCCGGTCAGGGCGATGGGCCCGCGACGTCTCGCCGACGGGCCGCTGCCGCGCGAGCCGGGGCGCGGTCGCTGCGGCCGCAGCCGGGGCCACGGCCGCCAGCCAGCCGACATGCTGCTCCACAACCTCGAGGGTGCCGTCGAGGAACTGCCGCTTGCAGGCGTGCCGCTGGATCTTGCCACTCGACGTCTTTGGGATGCTGTTGGGTCGCACGAGCACGATCGCCTCGACGGCCACCTCGTGGTCGAGGGCCAGACGGCTGCGAATTGCCTCGAACGCCGCGGCGATCTCGGCCGGCTCGCGGCGGCCGCGTTCGAGTTCGGCCGTCACGACCACGCGTTCGCGGCCCTCGACATCGACGGCGAATGCCGCCACCGACCCGGCCCGCACGAGAGGACTCGCCAGTTCGACCGCGTGCTCGATGTCCTGCGGGTAGTGGTTGCGGCCGCGGATGATAATCAGGTCCTTGAGCCGACCCGTGACGAACAATTCGCCGTTGTCGAAGAAGCCGAGGTCGCCCGTGCGGAGGTAGGGGCCGGGATTCGGCCGCCACTTTGACACCTGCTGACCCGACACGGCCGGCTCCGGCTGGGACAGCATCGCCCCAAACGTGGCGGTCGAGTCTTCAGGGCGATTCCAATAGCCCTGGGCCACACTCGGCCCGCTCACCCAGATTTCGCCGACGCGGCCAGGTGGCAGCGCCTCGCAGGTCTGTGGATCGACGATCAGCACGTCCTGGCCGTCGAGCTCGCGGCCACTGCCCACGAGCCGTCGGGCACCCGCGGCGGTGGCAGGCCGTGCCAGGGCCGTACCCGTGTCAATCGATGCGGCGTCGAACGCGCGGAGCACAGGGGGCTCGAACTTCATTCCGCCGGTCACCATGAGCGTGCTTTCGGCCAGGCCGTAGCACGGATAAAAGGCTTCGCGGCGGAAGCCGCTCACGGCAAAGGCTTCGCAGAACGCGTCGATCGTTTCCGCGCGGACGGGCTCGGCGCCGTTGAAGGCCAGCGACCAGCTGGAGAGATCGAGCGCCGCCCGCTGCTCGGGCGTCGTCTTGCGCACGCAGAGTTCGTAGGCGAAGTTGGGGCCGCCGCTGATCGTGGCCCGATATTTCGCGATCGCCTGCAGCCACCGCAGCGGCTTCTGCAGGAACGCCACGGGCGACATCAGCACGTTGAACTTCCCGCCGTAGAGCGGCACGAGGATGCCGCCGATGAGCCCCATGTCATGGAAACTCGGCAGCCAGAACACACCCGACTGGCTGCGGGTGATCTCGAACGCCTGCATGATCCGCAGCGAGTTGTGCAGCAGGTTCTCATGCGAGAGCATCACGCCCTTGGGCGTGCCGGTCGAGCCGCTCGTGTACTGCAGGAAGGCGAGCGTGTCGCCGTCGATGTCGGGTCGCTCCCAGCGGTCGGCCCAGGCGGGCTCGAGTTCGCTGTCGACCTTCCAGATGAGGTGTTCGAGGCTCGGGGCCGCCGCCTTGAGGCCGTCGAATCGGTCGAGCACGTCGCGGGTAGTGAGGGCCACGGCCGCATCGGCGTCGGCGGCGATCGCCTCGATTCGCTCGACTGAGCGATTCTTGCGGGGCGGGTAGGCCGGCACGGCGATCGCACCGCCGTAGAGGCAGCCCATGAAGGCCGCGATGAAATCGAGTCCCGAGGGGTAGAGGAGCAAGACCCGCTTCCCCACCATTCCGCGGTCCATCAGCCAGCCGCCGACCGTCCGGGCCTTCCGGTCAAGCTCGGCGTACGTGATGTTCAATTCCTCGTTTTCACCGTCGACGAGGAACGTGAACGCCCGGTCGTGTGGGCGGTAGGCGGCCCGCTGCCGCAGCAGGTCGACGATCGTCGGGGCGAAGGAGGCTTCGCTGGCAGGATTCGGGATCACTCTGGACTCGTCTCCACCCTCGCTCCGGCGTCGCGCCGTGACCAAAGAAGGGATTCGGCACAGGCACGGCCACAAGGCCACAGTTTACCCGCCCGCGCGAGACAACCGGAAGTTTCGGAGTACCCCGCGAAGATCGCGAATTGCGAGCGGCCCAAACGGGGGGAAACGCAGCCGACCCTGCGGCTGGCGTCGGTTTTTCGGCTTGGTCCCGGCCGCTCAACTGGCCGCAAAGGCCTGCTCGAGCTCGACAAAACGGTCGGGCGGGATGTCCTCCGCCCGGGCATCCTCAGCCAGGCCCTGTCGGGCGAACACGGCCCCGACGCGTTCCCGGGCCGTCGACTCCCGTTTCCCGCCTGCCATCCGCAAGAGCACGACCCGGAGCAGCTTGCGGCGGTGGCAGAACACGTCACGGACGAACGCTTGAAACCGGGCGAGGTCGCTGATCCGGGAACGGCGTTCTGGCTGGAGGTCGAGCCGCAGGATCGCCGAGTCGACCTTCGGCCTTGGCCAGAACACGCTCGGCGGCAGCACGCGCACGATCTGGCCATGGCATTGCACCCCGACCCATACCGACAGCGCGTTATAGGCCGACGTGCCGGCCACGGCGGTCATGCGATCGGCCATCTCCCGCTGCACGGTGACGACGGCCGCGTCGAATGGTCGCGGCCGGGCGAGCAGATTGGAAATCACGGGCGTGGCGACGCAGTAAGGCAGGTTGGCCACGAGGAGGAAGCGGCCTGTGGGATGAGCGGCGCGGGCCACGTCGATCGCGGCGAGCAATGCCGGAGCAAACCGGTGCTTCGCGGCCAGCGCATCCCCCTCGACGAGCGTCACGTTGTCGCGGTCGATGAGACGGTCGCGGGCCAACTGCGCGAGCCGCGGGTCGATCTCCGCGGTAATCACGTGGCCGGCCCCCGCCGAGAGCCGCTCGGTGAGCACGCCGGTGCCGGTGCCAACCTCGAGCACCACGTCGTCAGGCCGCAGTTCGGCCGTGCGGACGAGCAGATCGATCAGGTTGAGATCGACGAGAAAATTCTGGCCGCGGCGGGCGTCGATCGTGAATCCGACCTCGCTGAAGAGCTTCTTCAGGTAGGCCGTCGTCTGCCGGGGGGGCGGTGCGGCAGGCACGAAGTCGTCGGGCATCAGGTTGCCTCCGCGGCTCCGGCCGCCGGGGGAGTGCCGCCCGCGACTGGCCGCACGTCCATCCATCGGGCCACGTATTTGAAAACGAGGTCGGTCTCGAGGTTCACGCCGCCGCCCTCTGTGAGGCCGCCGAGCGTCGTGCAGGCGAGCGTATGCGGAATCAGGGCGACGCTGAACCCCGTTGGTGTCACGTCCACGACCGTCAGGCTCACGCCATCGACCGTGATCGATCCCTTGGGTGCCATTTGCGCGAGGAGCGGCGGCGGGGCCGCGAACCGGCAGGTGATCCAGTCTCCCTCCTGCGTCCGCGACGCGAGCGTCCCGACGCCATCGACATGGCCGGTGACGAGATGCCCCCCGAGCCGGTCGGAGAACCGCAGCGACCGTTCCAGGTTGACGTGGCCACCGGCCGCGATGCCGCCAAGCGTCGTGCGGGCGAGCGTTTCGGGACCGAGCTGAAAGTCGAGCCGCGGGCCGTCGATCCGCACCACCGACAGGCAGCAGCCGCTGACGCAGATGCTGTCGCCGATCGCGACGTCGGCGGCGACTGCTACTGACTCGACGCAGAGCCGCATCCCGGGCGATTCCGGCGTTGCGGCCACGACCCATCCGAGTGATTCAACGAGGCCGGTGAACATGACGGTGCAGCGGGGAGGGGAGAGGGGAGGAGCGGGGAGAGGGAAGTCGGGAGGAGCCCTGCAAAGATACCAGACCGTGGGCTGGGCCGTTCGTTCCGGGATTTGCGGCGGACGGCCGAAAGTTTGCCGATCTGGCGTCTTTCGCCGCGCCGCGGCATGATGCTGCCTCATTCGACCGGCACGTTTCCCCTCTTCACCCTGAGGCCTTGCATGTCCACGATCGTCGACGTCCACGCCCGCCAGATTCTCGATAGCCGCGGCAACCCCACGATCGAGGTCGACGTCACGCTGGCCGATGGGGCGTTTGGCCGTGCCGCCGTGCCGTCGGGGGCGAGCACAGGGGCCCACGAGGCCTGGGAGAAGCGCGACGGCGACAAGGGTGTCTACCTCGGCAAGGGCGTTCTCGAAGCAGTCGAGAACGTCAACACGCGGATCGCCGAGGAGCTCGAAGGCATCGACGCCCTCGATCAGACGACGGTCGACGAGTTGATGCTCGAACTCGACGGTACGCCCAACAAGAAAGAACTGGGGGCCAATGCGATCCTCGGCGTCTCGATGGCGGTGGCCCATGCGGCAGCCGAGCACTGCGGCCTGCCGCTTTACCGGTATCTCGGCGGTGCCACCGCGCGGCTCCTGCCCGCCCCGATGATGAACATCATCAACGGCGGGGCGCACGCCGATAACCCGCTCGACGTGCAGGAATTCATGGTGATGCCGCTGGGCTTCGACACGTTCGACGACGCGCTGCGGGCCGGCGTGGAGACGTTCCACGCGCTCAAGAAGGTGCTCAAGGACAAGAAGCTCGCCACCGCCGTTGGTGACGAAGGGGGCTTCGCCCCGCACATCGGCACGTGCGCTGAAGCGCTGGAGGTGATCCTGGCTGCGATTGCGAACGCCGGCTACAAGCCCGGCGAGCAGATGGCTATCGCGCTCGACGTGGCCGCAACGGAACTCTACGACGCCAAGGCCGGCACCTACACGATCGAGGGCAAGACGCTCGACTCGGCCGGAATGGTGAACTTCTTCGCCGACCTCGCCGGCAAGTATCCGATCGTGTCGATCGAGGATGGCTGCTCCGAAGACGATTGGAAGGGATGGAAGCTCATCAGCGAGAAGCTCGGAGGCAAGGTGCAACTCGTGGGTGACGACCTCTTCGTGACCAATTCCGAGCGGCTCTCTCGCGGCATCGCCGAGGGCGTGGCCAACAGCATCCTCGTGAAGGTCAACCAGATCGGTACGCTCACGGAAACGATCGCGGCCGTGTCGCTCGCCCACCGCTCAGGCTACACCTCGATCGCCAGCCACCGGAGCGGCGAGACGGAAGACGCCACGATCGCCGATCTCGCCGTGGGACTTTCTACCGGCCAGATCAAGACCGGCTCCGCGTCGCGGAGCGACCGGATCGCGAAGTACAACCAGTTGCTGCGGATCGCCGAGTCGCTGGGGGACGGCGGCATCTACGCCGGCAGGGACGTGCAGGCCCGTTGGCCCGGGCTCGCCTGAGCCTTGGGCGAGCGCGGGAAATTGGTTCGCATCACGTCCAGGAATTCCTCCTGGGTCGTGACTCGCGACACCCGGCCCCGAAAGTCGCGGGCACCGGGTAGACCTTGGGCGTAAGAGCAGGCGAACTTCCGCATCAGAAGCGTGCCCTGCTCGACGCCGAAGCGGCGGCAGACAAGGTCGTAGTGATGGAGCACGATCTGCCGCTGCTCGTCGAGCGTCGGATCCGGAGGTGGCGCCTCGCCCCGGAGCAGGGCCGCCGCCTGGGCGAAAATCCACGGCCGCGCCAGCGCCTCCCGCGCGATCATCACGCCGTCGACGCCACTCGTCCGCAGCCGCATCACGGCCGTCTCGGCCGAGTCGATGTCGCCGTTGCCCACGACCGGAATCCGTGACACGCTCCGCTTCACCGCGGCGATCGCCTCCCAGTCGGCCGAGCCGGAGAAGAACTGGGCTGCCACGCGACCGTGCACGGTGAGGCAGGATGCTCCCGCCTCCTCCACCCGCTGGGCGACTTCGATGGCCGTGCGGCAACTGTCGGCACAGCCGAGGCGGATCTTGGCCGTCACCGGCACTCCGTCACAGGCTTCCACAACGCGACGCACGATGGTGCCCACACGGTCTGGATCACGGAGCAGCCATGAGCCGCTGTGGGCCTTTTCCGTCACCTGGCGGACGGGGCAGCCAAAGTTGAGATCGACCACGCTCACGCGAAACTCGGTGGCGAGCCGGCGGCCCACCTGGGCGAGGTTGTCGGGGTCGTTGTCCCACATCTGCACCGCCAGCGGCCGCGGCTCGTCGTGAACGCCCCAGAGCCGGTCGGGATGCTCGCCGCGGTGTGTCTCCAGCCACTGGGCGCTGCGGGCGGCGATCATCTCCGTGGCGAGGAGTCCCGCGCCGCCGAATTCCCGCACCACCTGCCGATAGGCGTAGTTGGTGTATCCCGCCATCGGGGCCTGGAGCACCGGAGGATCGACCACCACAGGGCCGATGTGGAGCGGGGCAGGGGGGGCGTGCGTGGGATGGGCAATGGCGGGGGCGGTCATAGCACTGATCGTATCACCGCGGGACGAGGCTATTCCGCCGGTGCTGCCGGCGGTTGACCTGCTGCTGCTGCCGCAGGCCGCCACTGGATAGGCGTGCCGATGAGCATCGACACGAACTGGTCGTTGGGCATCGAGAGATCGGCCACCGCCATGGCGTATTCAGCGATGTCGAGGTTGTAAGACCGCGTTGCCTGGAGAAAATCCCGCTGTTGCTCGACCAGGGCATCGTGGGCGGCAATGACCGCCTCGATCGGCCGGTTGCCCTTCGCGTGGTCGGCCTCGGCCATCGTCATCGCCTGCGCGGCAGCCTGTACGGCGGCCGCCCTCGACTCGATCGCCTCGTACCTGGCGCCGAGCGTGCGGGCGATGGCCCGAACGCGGCCGGTTGCCACGCGGTTGGCGAAGATCGCCTCGAAATGGGTTTCATAGGGACTGGCGAGCGGCCGATCCACCGGCCACGGCGGCGGCTCGCCGAGTGGCAGGCGGGCGAGGTCGACGAGTTCCTGCTGGGTGACACCGAGCTGGGCCTTGGTCTCAGCGAGATCGGCGCGGGCGGCAGCCGTTGCAACGTCGAGCGTGGCACGGTCGTGTGGATCGCTGCCGGGGGCGATCAGGTCAAGGCGCTCGATCGCCTCCGTGGCGGCCCGCACGCTGGCGAAGGCGGTCGACACCTTCCAATAGGCTTGCACGATCCAGAGTCGACGGGCCCGGTCACCCGATCGTTCGAGCGCCTCGAGGAGAGGCAGCGGCCGAGTGTAGAGAGCGGCATCGCTCTGGCTGGAGGGGCGCGCTGCAAGCGGCTCGAGCATTAAACCGAGCAGCTCCGTGGCTGCGTTCGGTGCCGCGGCCGCAGGAGGCGTGGCCTGCACCACCGCGGATGACGGCAGCGATCCGCCGGCAAGTGGTGCTTCCGTGGTGGGGAGGCTCGACGAAGCCGGTGGCGGCTCCGTCGGCACAACCACCGAAGTCGTGCCATCGGCCGCGGGCACCTGGGGCGCAGTCGCCGGCTCCTGTCCGCGCGTACAGACACCGAACAGCACCACGAGCACGGTCGGGCACAAGACAGCGGCGGAGTGGCGAAGGAGCATCATGACGACCAGCCTCACACAATGCCCGGGCGTGCGTCAACGCCGGTCAGGATGCCGCGTCGAGATACGGATCTTGGCTCATCTGCACGTGGGCTTCCGCCCGCTGTCGCTCGACGTATTCGAGGATTCGCCGCTGGCGGCGATGACGGGCCTCGACCCGCTGCTGGGCACGCTTGAAGATGCGGAACAAGCGTTCGGGATTGCGTCCTGGATTGGCGGAGAGTTGCCGCCGCAGGCGTGCGGCGATCCGGGCGGCCCACTTGGATCCGTAGCCGGCGGTCAGGATCTCGTCGTCGCAGGCGACGTACAGCCGCCAGGTGCCGGGATCGCCCTGTCGGCCACAGCGGCCGACGAGTTGCCGATCGATGCGGGCCGAGTCGTGCAGTTCCGTGCAGATGACGTGCAGCCCACCGAGTTCCTCGACGCCCGACCCGAGCTTGATGTCGGTGCCGCGGCCGGCCATGTTCGTCGACACCGTGATCTGACCGAGCTGACCAGCCTGGGCGACGATCTCCGCTTCTTTCTCGATGTGGCGGGCATTGAGCACGGTGTGCCGGAGCCCGGCGGCTTCGAGCAGTTGAGAGAGATCTTCCGACTTGTCGATTGATCGTGTGCCGATGAGCACCGGCCGGCCGGCCTCATGCATCTCCTTTACTTCCGCGACGATGCGGCCGAACTTCTCCTGATAGTCTCCGCACACGACCGTGGGCAACCGCCGACGAATGGCTGGCTTGTTGGTGGGCACGGCGCCGACTGCAACGCCGTAGGTTCGCGAGATTTCGCCAGCGCTCGTGGCGATCGTGCCTGTCATGCCGGCCAGGTGCGGCCAACGGGCGAAGAGATCCTGGATCGTGATCCGGGCCGCATGGCCAGAGGGTGCTGTGACCTCGATGCCCTCGTTGGTCGCGATGCCCTCCTTTGCCTCGACGGCCTGATGGAGGCCGTCCCGCCATGAACGCCCCTCCGCGGCGCGGCCGGTAAACTCGTCGATGATCACAACCTTGCCGTCGCGTACGACGTATTGACGATCGCGGGTGAAGAACTGTCGGGCCCGCAAGGCCCGCTCGACGGCGTCATACAGCTCGAGCAGGCTCGTCGCCTCGAGCGCGGGCGGACGCGTGAGGGCCCGCACGCGGCTGCGGCCACGGCCCAGCAGTTCGCATGTCTGCTTCTGCACGTCCTGCTCGAAATCGGCGTTGAGCTCGAGCAGTTCGGCTGCCATGGCGGCGAAGCGGAACACCGCCTGCTGGACCGCCTGCGCCTCGCCCGGCGGCGACGAAATAATGAGCGGCGTGCGGGCCTCGTCGATGAGCACGTTGTCGGCTTCGTCGATCAGCGCGAACCAGTAGGGCCTCTGCAGCAGCTTCGCAGCCGCCCCTGTGGCCGCGCCCGTGAGCGTGGCCCCCAGATCGCCGCGGCCCTCGGCGATCTCGCGGTTCATGAGCCGGTCTTTGAGGAAATCGAAGCCAAACTGCGTGGACGTTCCGTAGGTGACGTCGCAGGCATAGGCCTTGCGGCGGTCGTCGAAGTCCATCTGAGACTCGATGATCCCCACTGTGAGCCCGAGGCTCTCGAAGATCGGTCGCATCCATTCCGCGTCGCGGCGGGCAAGATAGTCGTTGACGGTCGCGAGGTGAGCGCCCTTGCCGGCGAGTGCATAGAGGGCCAGCGGCAGCGTGGCGACCAGCGTCTTGCCCTCACCCGTCTGCATTTCGAGGATCGCCCCATGCACGAGCGCTGCACCGGCAAGTAATTGCACGTCGTAGTGCCGCATTCCGAGCCGCCGCCGGCCGGCCTCGCGGGTGGCGGCGAAGCAATCGACGAGTAGCGAATCGACCGGCTCGCCCGCCTTGGCCCGATATGACAGCGAGCGGCCGAGCCGCTTGAGCGCCACGTCGTCGAGGGCCTCCATGGCAGGCGCCAGTTCCTCGATGCGGCGGACCTGCCGCCACGTCGCAGCCGTGATCGCCGGCCGTCTGCCCGTCGTGATGCCTTTCAGCCAGTCGAGCATGAATGAGCCCGTGGATCAGAATGAAGGAGTGTTCTGATCCTGCATGATATCAGCCTGCCGCGGAGCAACAGGACTGATGGTGGCGATTCCGCCGGGCCCTCTCGTTAGTACCGCGGCACCGTCGTCACAGGTGTGGCGCGGGCCGGGGGCATCGATGAGGCGCTGGTGGCGAACGGGTTCCAGGTCGTGCTCGGGGCCGGCTGCTGTGGCATCTGTGCCGTGAACGGCTGCTGCGGATTTGTGAGGGCCTGCTGGGCCTGGTTCGTGTATTGCTGCGCCTGCTGCTGTGCGCCGTTGAACGCCTGTTGCGTCTGGTTCTGCAACTGGTTGTTCATCTGCTGCCACTGGTTGTTGATGCCCTGCTGGTATTGATTTGCCGTGGCCTGGGCCTGATTCGTCAGCTGTTGCTGCTGATTCGCCAGCGTCTGCTGCATCTGGTTGGCGTACTGCTGAGGCGCGGCCTGCACCTGGTTGGCGAACTGCTGGGCCTGGGCATTCATGTTCTGGGGGGGCGATTGAAGCGGTGCGCCATACGTCTGCTGCGGTGCGGCTGGCTGTGACCACGACCACGTGTTGGCCGGCGGAGCGGCCGGAGCGGCCGGAGCCGGCGGCATGGTCGACTGCCACTGGGTGGCAGGCCCCGGCATTGGCGGAGAGCTTGAGGAGGCGGGATAGGCTGCCCCTTGTGGCATCGTGGCCCAGCTGCCGTATTGGGCCGGCTGGCCGATCATGCCGGTGGCCGGCGCAGGCACGGTTGCTGCATTCGGGGTTTGGCAGCCTGCGAGGAACAGGAGCGCGATGGCTGCGATGGCCGCCGTCGCCAGGCAGATGTACGAGCGGTGGTCGTTGGCCGATGCGAGTTCATGATCGGGGGGCACGGCAATCACTCCGCTGGAAGACGGTTATGGAAACAGTTCCGTCGTCGAGGACAATGGCGCGGGACAATAGCGACTGCGGCGATGCGGTCCAGACCAATTCCTCCCCCGGTCGTGCGGTGGCCCCGGGAACACGCAGCTTCTCCAGGCTGCCTTGCTTTTGGTTTCATGGTGAAAGTGATGCAAGAAAAACAGGTCCCAGGCACGCCCCGGCAGTCCGGGAGTGGAGAGAGCGACGCAGGCGGCCTCGTCGCCGAGTTGCGCACCGTGGCCTCCTCGCTCGGATTTGCTCGACTGGGCATCGCGCCGGTGGCGCGGCCTCCTCACCACGATGCATTCCGGACGTGGCTCGCGTGCGGTCTCGCCGGGCCGATGCACGAGTGGCTCGCCCGGCACGAACCCCTACGCGGTGATCCGACGCTCCTGCTGGAAGGTGCCACGAGTGTGATCATGCTGGCAACGGATCACGCGACGCGGGGCGATGCGGCGCCGGTCGCGGAGCCGGGGCAGGGCCGCGTGGCCCGCTACGCCTGGGGCGATGACTACCACGATCTCCTCCGCGCACGGGCCAATGATCTGGGCATCTGGCTGGAGCGACGCGTGCCCGGCTGTCGCACACGTGGCGTGGTCGACTCGGCGCCGTTGGCCGAACGCGACTTTGCCTGGCTCGCCGGCCTCGGCTGGTTCGGCAAGAACACGATGCTCATCGACCCCAGGGCGGGCAGCTACTTCTTCCTCACGGCCATCCTCACCACCGTCGACCTCCCTGCCGACGCGCCGCTCGTAACCGATCATTGCGGCACCTGCACGGCCTGCCTCGATGCCTGCCCGACGCAGGCGTTTCCGGCTCCGCGCGTGCTCGACGCGAATCGCTGCATCAGCAGCCTCACGATCGAGCATCGGGGGGCGGTTCCCGACGACCTTCGAGCCAGCGTGGGCGACTGGATCTTCGGCTGCGACATCTGCCAGGAGGTATGCCCCTGGAACCGCCACGCACCAGGTTCCGACGAGCCGGCGTTTCAACCGCGTCAGGCCGAGGCGTCCCTGTCGCTCGCCGAGTTGCTGGCCCTCGATGAAACGGGCTTTCGTAGGCGGTTCAAGGGTTCGCCGCTCCTGCGGGCGAAGCGGCACGGGCTCGCGCGATCGGCCGCGATCGCACTCGGCAATCGGCCGCACCCGCCGGCGTTTGTCTCGCTTGTCGCCGCGTTGGATGACATGGAGCCAGTCGTGCGCGAGGCGGCGGCATGGGCGCTCGCACGCTGGGTCGGGGCAGGTGTGATGGCGCAGGAGGCCAGGGGGGCGCTCACTGCCCGCGGTCACGCCGTTTCATCGACGTCGGCCGCCGGATCGCGGCCGGGGCCGTCGACGGCATAGAAGCGATCGAGCACGGCCTGCCAGTCGGCGTTGACCTTCACGCCGATGAAAGCATCGCGGACGGCCACAAAATCCGGATGCACGCGGGCATACTTGATCGCGAACTTCCGCATCGAGCGGCCCGCGAGCAACTCGCCATGCAACTCGACAGCGAGCCGCCAGTGGTCGCGGAGCGTTTCGCGCTGTTCGTGGATGGTGGGCCACGCGAGCCTGGGGCCGCCGGCGAGCAGAGCGCGCGTCTGAGCGAAGATCCATGGGTTGCCGATCGCGCCGCGGGCCACGCTCACGCCGTCGACGCCCGTGCGGTCGAGCATGGCGACACAGGCCTCCGCGGAAAATAGGTCACCGGATCCGATCACGGTGCGGTTGCCCGCATGCCGCTTCACAGCGGCGAGGAAGTCCCAGTTGCTCGGGCCGACGTACTTTTGCTGCACCGTGCGCCCGTGCACCGTGATCGCGGCCGCGCCGCGGGCGAACGCGCCGTCGAAGATCGACCAGAAGTTGTCGGCGCTCTGGGCGGAGTCGTCGAGGCCACGTCGCATCTTGAGCGTCACGGGCACGTGCGGCGGCACCGCGGCCCGCACCTTGTTGATGATCTCGAGTGCGGTCTGCGGCTGCGAGAGCAGGTACCCGCCTCGGCAGCGGCCCAGTACTTTCTTGACCGGGCAGCCGAAATTGATGTCGATAACGTCGTAGCCCTCGGCCACGAGCCGCTTCGCGGCTGGCGGGAAGTCGTCGGGATTCGAGCCCATCAACTGGCCACCGACGGGGTGCTCGTCGGCTGCCACCGCCAGCCTCGCGAGATTGCGGCGGTTCGTGCCGACGGTAGCGACGAACTGGTCGAGCAGCACCTCGCCGAGCGAATATGCCGCCCCGTGCCGCCGAGCGATCACCCGCATGGCGCGGTCGCTGTATCCGGCCAGCGCTGCCTGCACGACGGGCGCGTCGAGCCGGACGTTGCCGATCGAAAGCGCCTGCGCTGCCACGGAGGCCCGCGTCACGTGAGCACCGGACATTGGTCGAACCATGTCCTTCCTTGGGCGGCCATCCAGTCGATGCTCGTCATCGGCCCCCAGTCGCCCGGCTCATAGACATCGATTGGTGGCATCGAGGTGCCGCCCCATGCCTGCACGAACGGGTCGATGATCTCCCACGACTTCTCCACCTCATCCGCCCGCGCGAAGAGGCTCGCGTCCCCCTCCATCACGTCCAGCAGGAGCGGTTCGTAGGCCTCGGGCAGCCGGCCTGCGAACTCGCGCGAGTAGCTGAATTCGAGGTCGGTGAGCCGGAGCTTCATGCCGGCGCCGGGAACCTTCGTGTGGAAATGGAGTTGGATGCCCTCGGCGGGCTGGATCTGGATCACGAGTCGATTCGCTTCGCGGTGAAAGGTTCGTCGCCCCTCGGCGAAGAGCTCCAGCGGCGGCTGACGAAAACCAATCACGATCTGCGTGGTGCGGCAGCTCATTGCCTTTCCGCTGCGAAGGTAGAAGGGCACCCCCTGCCAACGCCAGTTGTCGATCTCGAGGCGGATCGCGCCAAAGGTAGCCGTCTGGCTGCCGGCTGGCACGCCAGGCTCGCCGCGATAGCCGTGGTACTGGCCCCGTACGCCCGCGGCGGCCACCTCGGCCGGGCCGAGCGGATGGATCGCATCGAGGACTTTCACTTTCTCGTTGCGGACCGCCGTCGCCTCGAACCGCACAGGCGCCTCCATCGCAGTCACCATCAGCAGCTGCAGGAGGTGGTTCTGGAACATGTCGCGGAGCACACCCGCCGTGTCGTAGTAGCTCCCGCGCCGGCCGACCGCCACCTCTTCGGCGACGGTGATCTGCACATGATCGATGTATCGGCGGTTCCAAATCGGCTCGAAAATCGTATTGGCGAACCGCAGCGCCAAGATGTTCTGCACCGACTCCTTGCCGAGGTAGTGGTCGATGCGAAACACCTGCCGTTCGCGAAACACGGTGTGGAGGTGATCATTCAGCGCCCGGGCCGTGGCGATGTCCGTACCGAAGGGCTTCTCGACCACGATCCGCCGTGGGCCGTGGGTTTCAGTCGCCATGCCGTGGGCGCCCAGGGCCGATACGACCGGCTCGTAGAACTGGGGCGCGGTCGCGAGGTAGTAGACCCGTGACGCCTCGCCGCCTCCTTCGAGCTGCGTGAGGCGGGCCTCGAGCGTTGAAAAGTCTTCAGGCCGCCCGATGTCGCCGGGCTGGTAATGAATGCCGGCGGCGAACTGATTCCACGAGGAGTCGTCGAGTGGCCCGCAGTCGCAGTGCGTCGCGGTGGTTTCACGCAGGCTCGCCCGCCATTGGGCGTCGGTCATGGGCGTGCGCGAGAAACCAACGATCCGCGTGTCGGGAGGAAGTGAGCCCGACCGCATCAGGTTGTAGAGCGCAGGAACGAGTTTCCGGCTTGTCAGGTCGCCCGAGGCGCCGAAGATCACGACGGTGTGTGCCATGTCACAGGCTCATGCCGGTGAAGCCACCATCGACGTATACCTCCGCCCCTGTGATGAAGCTGCCCGCCACGGGTGCGCAGAGCAGGATCGCAGCGCCGAGCAGTTCGTCGGGCGTGCCGAAGCGATTCATCGGCGTTTTCGCCATGATTGCGGCCGTGCGTTCCGGCGAGAGAATTTTGCGGTTTTGCTCCGCAGGGAAGAATCCCGGGCAGAGCACGTTCACCCGCACGCCCTTGGGTGCCAGTTCGCGAGCGACGTTCTTCGTGTAGTTCACCACGGCCGCCTTCGAGGCCGAGTAGATGAAAACCTTGGAGAGCGGCTTATCGGCCGATACGCTGCCGATGTTAAGAATTGATCCGCCACCGAGCGACGCCATGTGTCCGCCGAAAATCTGGCAGCCGAGGTGGGTGCTCTTGAGATTGGTGTCGAGCACCCGAGCAAAGTCGTCGTCTGGGATGTCGAAGTAGGGGACCGACGAGTTCACGCCGGCGCAGTTCACGAGAATGTCGGCCCGGCTCCGGGCGTGCACCGTCGCGTCCAGCAGGGCTTTCACGCTGTCGCGATCAACCGCATCGACGCTCACGAAGGTGGCATCGCCGCCCGCTGCCTTGATCGCATCGACCCTCGCCGCGCCCCGATCGGCGCCTCGGCCGGCCACCACGACGAAGGCGCCGGCCTTCGCCAGGCCGTCGGCGATCGCTCCACCGAGCACGCCCGTGCCGCCGACGACGACAGCCGTCCGTCCCTGCAAGCTAAATAGGTTTTCGAGATATGGATTCGCCATCGGATGCTTCTCTTTCAGCCCACCGCCCGCCGGAGGTCGAGCCACTCCGTGTGGAACGTGCCAGGTTTGTCGGTACGTTCGTAGGTGTGGGCGCCGAAGTAGTCTCGCTGCGCCTGCAGCAGGTTCGCCGGCAGTGTGGCATGACGGTAGCCGTCGTAATACGCGAGCGCCGTCATGAACGCGGGCACGGGCACACCGATCGTGGCCGCCGTCGCGATGACGTGCCGCCACGACTGCTGCGCTTTGGCCAACGCATCGGCGAAGTAAGGGGCCAGCATGAGGTTTTCGAGGGCAGGCTGCGCCTTGTACGCCTCGTAGATCCGCTCGAGGAATTGGGCGCGGATGATGCAACCGCCCCGCCACATCATGGCAATCGCGCCGTAGTCGAGGGGCCACTCGTGCTCCTTGGCCGCAGCGGCCAGTTGCACGTAGCCCTGGGCGTAGCTCGCGATTTTCGACGCGTAGAGAGCCTGCCGCACCTGCTCGATGAATTCGGCGGGCCGATCGTGCGTGGTGAGGTCGGGCCCCTTCAAGACCTTGCTCGCCCTGACACGTGCCTCCTTGAGTGCCGACAGGCAACGGGCATACACGGCCTCGGTGACGAGCGTGCTCGGCACGCCGAGATCAAGGGCGAGTTGACTCATCCATTTGCCGGTGCCTTTCGCTCCGGCCTTGTCGAGGATGCGATCCACCATGAAGTCGCCCGTGTCGGGATCCTTCACGGTGAATATGTCACGGGTGATTTCGATCAGGTAGCTGTCCAGTTCACCTTTGTTCCATTGGGCGAACACGTCGGCGAGTTGATCGTTCGAGAGGCCGGCTCCCTGCTTGAGCAGCCAGTAGGCCTCGCAGATCAGTTGCATATCGCCGTATTCGATGCCGTTATGCACCATCTTCACGTAATGACCGGCACCGCGGGGGCCGACCCAATCGCAGCACGGGATGTCGCTCTTGGAACCCACCTTCGCGGCAATCGCCTGGAAGATCGGCTGCACGAGTGGCCAGGCTGCCTTCGATCCACCGGGCATGAGGCTCGGGCCCTTCAACGCACCTTCCTCGCCTCCCGAGACGCCCGTGCCGATGTACAGCAGGCCGGCAGCCTCGACCTCCTTGGTGCGCCGTTCGGAGTCGGCGTAATGCGTGTTGCCTCCGTCGATGATGACGTCACCCTTGGAGAGCAGGGGAATGAGCGTCTTGATGAGCTCGTCCACTGCCGGTCCGGCCTTGACCATCATCATGACCTTGCGCGGCGGCTTGAGTGCTGCGACGAGGTCGGTGAGCGAGTGGCAACCGACCACGTTCGGCTGCTTGCCACGGCCGCCGGTGAAGGCGTCGGTGACGCTGGTCGTGCGATTGAAGACGGCGATCGAATAGCCGCGGCTGGCGATATTGAGGGCAAGATTCTCGCCCATCACGGCGAGACCAATGAGTCCGATGTCGCACGATCCCTGCGTCGTCATCCGCGGAACACTCCTGGTGGAAACGAGAAAATAGGAAGGCCCGATACTCTATCGGTCGCCGGGGAAAGCGGCCAAACCCGGCTTGAAACAGGCGGAAAACAACGGAATTGAAGCCCGAGCCACTGGATCGCCGATGCTAGGCGTAACCGTTCACGTCGGCACGTGCGGGATGACCGGCAAAGCCGGCGTGACACACAGACCTTGACCAATCCGCCTATTTTTCCGTAGCGTTTCGTTCAGATTCAGACATCGGCTCCGTAGCCAAGTGGCTAAGGCAGCGGATTGCAAATCCGCCATCGTCGGTTCGACTCCGACCGGAGCCTCTGCTTCGAAGACCCCTGCGAATGGCCGACAACAGCGGCCTTCGCGGGGGTTTTTTCGTTTGTGCACCACTGTGCCTTGCCAAGGCACCTGCTGAGACGCACCCGGTCGACTCCATCAGCCAAGGCGAGGGAGAACCAGATGGGTGACGCGATGAACATCGTGAATCATGTCGGTACACAAGGCACCGGCTCGATTGGGAAGGGGCCGACCCGGCCCCAGTTCGCAGTACATGCGAACGACAGCGTTGAGCAGATCGCGACCAACAGACTATCCATACCGCAGAAGGCGATCGCGAGTCTGCTCCAAGGCCTGGTTCGGCCAGAAAAGAAGGGCGGGGCAGACCTGGGATGTCTTCTTTCTCGTTGCCTTATTGGGCTCTCAAGTTATCGATCTGTGCCTTCACACCGTCTTTGTCAATCACCGGATCATCAAGTTCCAGCATCTTCATCCACACCTTGATGGAGGCAGCCTTTTCTCCCTTCGCTTCAAATGCACGCGCAAGCGCACTTAACGCCACGGGATCATCCGATTCGCCGTTTTTCGATGCCTTCATCGCCGTCGCGAGCACAAAGTCCATGTCGAGTTGAGACTTGTCTGGGCCGCTTAGAAGCTGGCCCACCAGCTGCCCCATCAGCCTTGGATCAGTGGATTCGGCCAGGACCTGCTTGACGAACCGGCTTGCGGATTCGTAGTCACCCTGCCCGATGAACGCCTGGACTCGCGTCGTGTGGTTCAACGGCGTGCTGAAAGAATCAGCCACGTGCATTTTGTCGAGGATTGCAAGTACCTTCTGCCATTGCTTGGCGCCTTTGGCCGCACCAAGCTCACGATCCAGTTCCTCAAAAGTCCTGTCGATTTCCGCCTGCTTGGCGGCATCGTAGGTTCCCGCCACGGTGGCGTGCAATGGACCATCGACTCGCATTGGGTGACCGATCCAGGCGATCTTCGTATCTCGATCCACAATCACGCACCGCGGAATGGCACGATTTTCTCCTAGCCATGCTTTCGCCATGCTCCCAGCCTTCTCGCCTGTGGTGTTCGCATCGATCGCAACACGGTTCTCGACGGCCATGCCCATTTTTGTGATGAGCGCTCTGGCTGCATCGAGATCTTCATCCATGACATTGACGGCGACGACCGTTACGCCCTTATCCATGTATTGCCGCTGCACCTCGGAGAGATGGGGCATCGCGAATATGCACGGGCCACACCACGTCGCCCAGAACTCGACGACGTACACTTGGCCACGTTCGAAATGGCTGAGTGGCTCGCCCTTGATCCATTCGCTGACACGCAGTTGAGGGGCGGCGTCGCCAACTTTGAGACTCACTTCCTCCGCATTCGCCGGAACAAGCAAAGCGAGGAAAAGGAGTGCGGAAGTAACGCGGTGCCGACTGCATTGATTGGTTTCCTGACGCGGTGGAGCATCTACGGGGATGGGAGTGCGCTCCGTACCCGGAGAGCCATTGCTGCAATGCGGGGTGGGTCGACGAGACGTCCCAGTGCAAGGAGTCCTACAACCCCACTTGTTGCCTGAAAGACCTGCCGAAAATCCGGAATCCACCAGGCCATTGTCGCGAGGGCGGTTGACGTCCGAACGCCTGCGATCAGCGGCTCGCGACCTTGGGATTTGAGGTGGACCACAATTGTTGGACAGTCGGGGGCCTTGTTTAAGGTGTAGCGTTACTGGGCGGTGGCCCGCGAGACCCCTACCAAGGGTCTCGCGCGGCCACGAGGCGGTTTACGGGATGTGTTCCGTTTGATGTTCCTTCGTTCTGAGT
>JBAVTF010000024.1:0-2643 GCA_049695995.1 Pirellulales bacterium
ACCGTGGGCCGCACACGGAGTGTGCGGACTACTACGGGATGCGGGCTACGGCGGCCCGTCACATGCGGTCGACAGTGCCAATGCCGAGGAGTTCGAGGCCCTTGCGGAGGACGCGGCCGGTGAGATCGCAGAGGGCCAGACGGCTGTCGCGATCGGCGGCGTCGGCCTTGAGCACCGAGAGCTCGTCGTAGAAGGTCGAGTAGCAGCCGGCGAGGTCGTAGAGGTAGGCCGTGAGGACGTTGGGCCGGTAGTCGGCCTCGACGTCTTCGAGTGCCTCGGAGAATCGCAGCAGTTCGAGCGCCAGAGCCCGCTCTCTCGAGTGAGGGATGCGAACCTCGCGGCAGGCGCCCCGGAGGGCGACTCGGTCGATGCCACCCTTGGCGAAGATGCCCTCGACGCGGGCTGCGGCGTACTGCATGTAGGCTGCCGTGTTGCCGGTGAGCTGGAGCATCTTGTCGAAGCTGAAGACGTAGTCCGTCGTGCGGTTTTGCGAGAGGTCGGCGTACTTGATCGCGCCGATGCCGACCGCCTCGGCGACCCGCTGGCGGTCAGCCGCCGTGAGGCCGCCCCGGGCCTCGTCGCCCGACTCCACGATCGCGGCTGCCCGCTCCACGCCCTCGTCGAGCAGGGGCTCCAGGCCCACCGTGTCGCCAGCCCGGGTCTTGAAGGGGCGGCCGTCGTCGCCGAGCACCGTGCCGAAGGCCACGTGCACGAGTTGCACTCCCTCGATGCCCCAGCGTCGCGCGGTTTCGAAAACCTGCTCGAAGTGCTGCCCCTGGCGGTGGTCGACCACGTAGAGGATGCGGTCGGGCTGCCAGTGCTCCAGACGCCATTTGATGGTCGCGAGGTCCGTGGTGGCGTAGAGAAACGCCCCGTCTGCCTTGCGGATCAACAGCGGCGGCGCGTCGTCGCCGGCCAGAAACACACCGATGGCCCCACGGCTTTCCCGGGCCAGCCCGCGGGCCACGAGGTCGTCCACGACGCCGGTGAGGAACGGCTGAAAAAAGCTCTCCCCCAACGTGTGGTCGAACGAGACATGGAGCCGCGTGTAAATCCGGTCGATCTCGGCGCGGCAGACGGGCATGAACCGCTCCCAGAGGGCCCGGTTCTCGGGGTCGCCCTCGTGGAGCTTCGCCGTCTCGGCCAAGACCTCGCGGCCTGCCTCGGGGTAGCGTGCGGCGACCGCTGCCGCCGTTGGATCGGCGGCGAGTTCCTCAGGCTTCGCGTCGGCAACCTTCCGCACGAGCCGATACAGGCGGCCAAGCTCGGCCGTGGGGTCGGCGGCGAAGGCCGCGTCGTCGCGGCAATGCTTCCAGCCCCAGAGGATCATGCCGAACTGCGTGCCCCAGTCGCCGAGGTGGTTGTCGGTGATCACGCGGTGGCCGCGGAACCGCAGGATGCGGGCCAACGCGTCGCCGATGACCGTGGACCGGATGTGCCCCACGTGCATCGGCTTGGCCACGTTGGGTGAGCTGTAGTCGACGACGATCGTCGCGGGCCGCGCGACCGGCGGCACGCCGAGCCGCTCGTCCCGCACGGCGGCGGCCAGTGCCGCGGCCAGGGCCGAGTCCCGCACCCGCACGTTGATGAACCCGGGGCCGACGGGCTCGCCCGGCGGCTCGAACAGGTCGGCATAGCCGGGCACCGCAGCGAGCCGCTCGATGATCGCGATCGCCACGTCGCGGGGTTTGCGGCCGGCCGGCTTGGCCAGCGTCATCGCCATGGTGCCCGAGTAATCGCCGAACTTCGCGTCGGCCGTCTCCCGCACCTGCTCGGCCAGCGCGGCCACTTCCGCCGGCGGCAGCGCGACGATGCCGTCGGCCGCCAGTTGCTCCAGCGCGCGAGCGAACATCCGCCGCAAGGCGGCCCGGAAGGCCGTCGGGGGATGCTCGACAGCGGCGGTCATTCAGCCGTCACTCCGGCCGTTTCGACGGGCAGCGGCACCTGCTTGGCGTCGCTCCAGAGCTGCTCGATATCCCAGTACTCCCGAGCCTCCGCATCGAACAGGTGCACCATCACATCGCCGTAGTCGAGCACGATCCAGCGGCCTTCCTCGTAGCCCTCACCGCCGCGTTTGCGGTCGTGCAGCTCCGCCTTCATGGCCTTCTCGATTTCGTCGGCCATCGCATGGATCTGCCGCCGGCTCGAACCGGTGGCGACGACGAAGTAGTCGAACACGGGCGTGAGTCCGCGGAGATCGAGGATCTTCACGTCTGAGCCCCGCGTCTCGACGGCCACCCGCGCCGCGAGCAAGGCCCGCTGCCGACCGACGTCAGGACGGGTCGATGCGGCTGCCGATTCCTGGCGAGTGGGAGTCACGGGGGCGAAGAGTCCGGAGGAACGCGAACGAATGCCCCGGATTCTATCCGCCTCAGGATCCGACGCGAACCGAACTGTCGCGAACGGCTGCGAGCCCGATTCCGGCCAGCACGAGATCGGGGATCTCGATCGCACCCGGCAGGGCGTCGCGAACCACGCCGCGGGAGCCCCCGGTCAAAAACAGCTCCGCGTTGCCGCCGCTGGCAGCCTGGGCCTCGGCCACGAGGCGGGCCACCGCGCCCCGCATGCCCCAGCCGATGCCGGCCGCGATCGCCTGCTGAGTCGAACGGCCCGGCATCGCCGGCGGCAGGTCGTGGTCGAGAG
>JBAVTF010000025.1:0-7845 GCA_049695995.1 Pirellulales bacterium
GTGCGGTACAAGTCTCGTCGCGGTGGACCTCGAGGACTCGGTCCAAATGCTCCTCGAGCTTGCACCGCACCCTTCGCCTCCCAGAGCGTGGGGCGGGGCGTGAGGAGGTGTTCGCCGTTGCCTCGAACTGCTTGATGCCTAATGTTTAATGTGTGAAAACTGGGAAACAGGCTCTTCGTGGTGACGCGATGATTCAAGCGGCTGACCCGGAGGTGATCGTGATCGGCGGTGGCCCGGCTGGGGCGACCACGGCCACGCTGGTGGCGGACCGGGGGCGGCGGGTGCGGCTGTACGAGCGGGAGCGGTTTCCGCGGTACCACGTCGGCGAGTCGTTGATTCCCGAGACGTTCGGCGTGCTCGACCGGCTCGGCATGTTGCCGAAGTTGCGCCGGAGCCCATTCGTCGAGAAGCGGAGCGTGCAGTTCGTCTCCGAGCAGGGCAAGCTCTCCGAGCCCTTTTACTTCGCCGATTACAAGCCGCACGAGAGTTCGCAGACCTGGCAGGTCACCCGCCAGGAGTTCGACCAAATGATGCTCGACAATGCCCGCGAGCATGGCGTCGACGTGCGGGAGGGCGTGCGGGTGCTCGATGTTGTGTTCGAAGGCGACCGTGCCGTCGGTGTGCGGGTGGTCGACGAGTCCGGCATTGAATCGGTCGTTCGTGCGAACGTCGTCGTCGATGCCGCCGGTCAGAGTGGGATCCTGCTCGATCGGCTCGGCCTCCGCGAATGGGATCCCGTCCTCAAGAAGGCAGCGATCTGGACCTACTGGCGGGGCGCGGTTCGCGACACGGGCCGCGACGCGGGCGCCACCGTCGTCATGCAGACCCAGGGCAAGGTCGGCTGGTTCTGGTACATCCCGCTCCAGGACGACATGGTCAGTGTCGGCGTCGTCGCGCCGTTCGACCATCTATTCAAGAACCGGGCCACGAAAGACCCCGAGGCGATCTACTTCGAGGAAGTGGCCCGCTGCCCGGGCGTGCAGCCGCGAATCGCCACGGCCGAGCGGTGCGGCCCGTTCCGGATCGCCAAGGAGTATTCCTACCGCTCACAGCGGATCGCGGGTGACGGCTGGGTTCTCGTGGGCGATGCGTTCGGGTTCCTCGACCCGCTCTATTCCTCGGGCATGCTGCTCGCGCTCGCCAGCGGGGCGATGGCGGCGGATGCGATTGACGACGCCATCGCCGCAGGCGACACGTCGGCGGCCCGGCTCGGCTCGTGGGGGCCGACGTACATCGCGGGTCTGGAGCGGGTGCGGAAGCTCGTCTGTGGCTTCTATGACGGCCTCAATTTCGGCCAACTCGTGCGACGTCATGGCGACCTCAAGCCGCTGATCACCGACGTGCTCATCGGCGATGTCTTCAAGCCTGAGATCGATCGCCTCTGGCCGCCCATGGAGGCGATGCTGGCGGACCAGAGTAGGCCCGTCACTCCGCGTGGTCCTGTCACGCCGTGACAGGCTGTCTTTCCGGTCGCAGCGTGACCGGGCTACCGCGCGACTACGGCCGCCACTCGAGGCCGAGGATCGAAACGTCGTCGAGCGGGCCCTTCGGCTGGCACCAAGCCTCGACGGCGGCGAGCAGCTTCTCGACGCTCGCAGCGAGCGGCTCGGTGCGGCTGCCGGCGACGCAGGCGACGAGCGCCGCCTCGCCGTAGGGCTCCTGGGCTGCGTCCATCGCTTCGGGTACGCCGTCGGAATACAGATAGATCCGATCACCGGCCGCGAGCTGGAGCGTCTGCTGGCCGTACTCGACCTCCGGCACGAACGCGATCGGGAAGCCCTCGGCAGGATGGAACTCCGGCGGTCCGCCGGCGGCCGGCACCCGCAGCAGGGCCGGGTGGCCTCCCGATACGTAATCGAGCCGGCCGGTCGGTACGTGGAGCACGCCGTACAGGAGCGTGAAGTAGAGGCCGGAGAACTCGTCGGCCTGGAAGAGCCGGTTGAGCTGGGTGGCCACCTCGGCGGGCGGGACGACCACGATCCCGCCGTCGGCCGCCTGCCGCACGAGCAGCGACGAGTCCGACACCTTCGGGGTGAGGAACCGTCCCACGGTCACGGCCATGAGCGACGACGGCACGCCGTGGCCGCTCACGTCGACGACGAAGAGGCCCACGTGCTGGTCGTCGAGCAGAAAAATATTGAGGAAGTCGCCGGCGAGGCTCTGACAGGGGACGTATTTCCAGGCCACGTCGGCCGCGGGGATGGCCACGTCGTCGGCAGGCAGCAGCGACCGCTGCACCTTCGCCGCCGCCTCCAGATCCCGCACCATCTGGGCGTTGATCCGCGAGATCTCGGCGTTGAGGTTCGTCAGTTCGGTGTTTGATTTCTGCAGGCCGTCGCGGGCTGCGGCGAGCTGCTGGTTCGCGACAACGAGTTCCTGGTTCTTGGCCACGGCGTTCTCGAACGTCGAGACGAGCAGATTGAGGACCTGCTGCCGGCCAGCCTGCACGCGGAACTGCTGGCCGGCGAGCGAGACTTCCAGGGTGGCGGCAGAAGACGCGTCGTCGCCGCCGAGCGGCGTGGCGAGCAGGTCGTTCATCCGCGAGAGCAGAAACGCCGGCTCGTAGGGCTTGGTGACGTAGTTGTCGGCCCCGGCGTCGAGCCCCCGGATGATGTCGATCGGGTCGGAGAGTGTGGAGAGCAGGATGAAGGGAATGCCCCGCAGGGCCGGGTCGGTCTTCACCGCCTTGCAGAATTCGTAGCCGGTCATCACCGGCATCTCGATGTCGGAGACGATGATGTCGGGCCGTCGCTGTCGGGCCAGGCCCAGCGCATCGGAGCCGTTCTCGGCCCACCGCACGGCATGGCCGGCCTCCGTGAGCTTCCGCTCGAGGAACTTCGCCTGCATGCGGCTGTCCTCGGCGATGAGCACGTCCATGCCGTGGGTCGCTCGTCTCAGGTGAACGTGGCCAAGGCTGCCGGGGCGTCCTTGTGGATGCTGAACAGCTTGTCGAGATTCGTGAGCTTGAAAACCTGGAAGATCTCGGGCCGGATGCCGCACATCTTGAGGCGACCGTGGCCGGTGGAGATCTTGCGATGCAACTGGCCGAGCAGCCCAAGCATCGCGCTCGACATGAACTCGACGTTCGAGAAGTCGAGCAGCACGTCCGGCCCCGATGCCTTGCCGATCAACTGGGCGAGCTCTGCGCGGATCTCGTCGAGTATGGTGTCGTCGAGGATCTTCTTGTCCTTGAAGAGCACCATGTGCACGTTGCCCGTCTTGCCGGTCTGAATTCTGCGGAACTGGTCCATGGCGGTCGCTATGCGTAGTCAGGAGGGCATGCCGCCCCCGAGCGGGGGCCAGGCGACGGCCTCGCCGGACAGGCAGGGTAGCCTCGCGGCGCGGCGCGAAGCAACCGTCACTTCTGGCGGTCGAACCGCAGCGGCTTCGTGCCCGTGGGGGCCCCAGGCAGCGAGAACTCGAAAGCGTCGGGGCCGAGCGACTTCACCTGGCCCGTCATCGTGCCGGCCTTCTCGCTCACGAGCGCGATCGCGTCAGCCGCCGTCTCGATTCTGCCCGAGAGTTCGACGGCCGGCTTGCCCTGCGGGGTCGACTTCCACGTGAAGGTCGACTCGGCCGTGATCGTGAGTTCGACGGTGTCGGTGCCGCCGCTCGCCTTCCAGCGGCCGACGAGATCGGTTTCGGGGGCGGTCGTAGCCGCCGCGGTGGCTGGGGCTGACTCGGTCTGGGCGGGAACGGGCGTCTCGGCGGGCTTCGGCGGCTGAAGCGCCTCGAGCAGTCGTTTGGCGACCATGTCGCCCGGCTGCTTTGCCACCACCACCTTGAGCGCCTCGGCCGCCATCTCGGCATGACCGCCGACGAGGTAGTGGTAGGCGAGCACGAAGTGGGCCGCGGCATCATCGGGATGCGATTTGCAGAAGTCCTCGAGCTTCCGCAGGTGCTGCGTGTAGGCATCCACGGAGCCATACACGTTGCTGATCGTGGTCCAGTCCATGCCCGGCGCGACGGCGAGCACGGAGTTGAGCGTTGCCGCGGCCTCGGGATAACGGCCCAGCGCGAAGAGGGCCAGCGCCCGCACCTCGTGGATCACGGAGTCGTTCGGCGCAAGCTTCAGCGCCTTGTCGAAGCCGGAGAGCGCGGCCGCGTAGTCGCCCGCCTTGAAGGCGGCCAGTGCATCATCGACCGCCTGGTCCGACGGGCTCGTCGTCGTTGCGGATGCCGACGACGTGCCACCCACGCCCCCTTGGGCATCCGAGGAGTTCGTGAGATCGCCATCGTTGGTGATGTAATTATTGACCACGACCGGCTGCGAGTAGTCGTAGGGCGACGTGGCTACGACGGTCGCCGGTATCGACGAGCAGTAGGGATTCACATAGCCCCCGGCGCCGTAGCCCATCCAGCCGTAGCCTAGTCCCCAGTTGCTCACAGTGCTGGCGAGTCCCCACGTGGCGGCCCCGAGCGCGAACGGCGCCCACCATCCGCCGCCATATCCGCCACCCCAATTGCCGCTCCAGCAGCTGTTGTACCAGCCGCCGTAGTGCGGATTCACGTAGCCGTTGTTCCAGTTGTTGCACCAATGGCCTCCGTACCCGCCGCCGTTCCAGCCCGGATATCCCCAGCCACCGGCATTTTGCCAGCCGCCGACGTTCACGTTCGTGAAGTTGTTGTGGGTGTTGTTGATCCACGTGTTGCCGCTGTTCCAAAAGGTGTTGCCGTCACCGATGCCGGGCCGGTTCCCGCCGATGCCCGGCCGATCATTCCACTGGCCACCCGGGCGGTTGGGCCGATTCGCCAGATCACCAGGCAGCGTGACGGGGCGATTGCCGCCGATGCCGGGCCGATTTGGCGATTGGCCACCGGGCCCGGTCGGGCGATTTGCGAGATCGCCGGGCAGCGTGACCGGACGATCACCCCCGATACCGGGACGATTGCCGCCACCGGGCCGGTTGCCCGCGTTGCCGCCGCCTGCTCCTGGAAAATCGGGCCGCGGGAATGCCGGCTTCGTGCTGCCGCCGAGTGACGGCCGTCCGCCTGGGCTGGGCCTCGTGTTCATGCCGGGCAGGCTTCCCGGCAGCGTGGCCACGCCGCCGGGGCGATTGCCTCCGGGGCCACCACCCGGCTGACCGCCGCCAATCTGGCCCGGTCGGAGACCCGGCGTCGGCCGCGTTGCGAACCCGCCGCCGGGCAGTGTGGCGGCACCGCCAGGACGACCGCCACCAGTTCCGCCACCGCCGGGTATGCCGGGGGCCGGTCGCACCGTCCCCAAGCCGGGCCGAGGCAACTGTGCGGGGCCCGCCGGTCGCGTCGTGGGCATGGCCGGTCGTGTGGCCGCCGCGTTGGCATTCGGCAGCGACGGCCTTGCCATGTTGGGACGCTGCATCGAGCCGACGTTGGGCCGCTGGAAGTTGGGCGTTTGCGCGTTCGGCCGCTGCATGTTCGGCATCGATGGCCTGGCCTGCGGCATGCTGGGCCGCGCCTGTGGGCGGGCCTGCGGCATGGATGGCCTGGCCTGCGGCATCTGGGGCCGGGACGCAGCATGACCGTGGTTCCCGCCGCCCCCGGCGCGGCCCACCGAGGGACGGGCGACGGCGTGGCCGGCGAGCGACACCAGGATCACGAGGGAGGCGAACGCAGCGGCGAGCCGCATGGCTTGAGTCCTTGCACGAGATGAGGCGAAACGGTCGGTCATGAAACGGGGCGGTGACGCATCGAGCAGGCGGAAGTGTTTAGCGAGTACTGGCAGGCGCCGGCGGCTTGCGGGCGACGACGAGCTTGAAGTCGGGCTCCTCGGCACCGGCCACGACGCGATCGGTGCTCTCGATCACGAAGTGATCGGCGTCCTGCAGTTTCACGGTCATGGTGGCCGATCCGCTCGTACCGTCTGGCATCGTGGCTTCGGAACGGACGATCCATTCGTCGTCGCCCGCGAGCCACTTTCCTTCGGTAAAGCCCCCGTCGGAATCGAACGTCCACGACCGCAGGCGGCCCTCGATTGGATCCCAGCCGATCCGTTGCGTGCTCGCGGCAATCGTCTCGCCTCCCACCGCCACCGAATAGTCGCCGAGCAGAAAGTTGCCGTCGTCGCTCCAGCGGAACGAGATCGACGTGCGGGCCTCGGGGCTTTCGTCGATCCACTCGCCCACCAGCCACTCGAGCGCCATGAGCATCTCCCGGGGCGTCGGCGCCGGATCGTCGGCGAACTCGCGGTATGACGCGATCGGCCAGCGGTCGCCCGCCTTCTCCCGCACGACGACGTAGCGAACCTGAGCCGCAGAAGCCCCTTCGTTGGCCGTGATGCGGCGGACACCTTCCTCGACGGCGATGTCGGTGCCGAGCGGCCGCGTCGACGTGACTTCCATGTCGAGCACGGCTTTGGGGAACTTCTCGAAGAATGTTTTGAAGAGCGTGGTGATCGACTCGGTGCCGGTGAACACGTTGCCGTTCTCGTCCACGAGCTCACCGGTGGGGCTGAACAGCCCGGCAAGTGCAGCGGCATCGGCGGCATTGAATGCCTTCACGGTCGCTTCGGCCTCGGCGCGGATCGCCTTGTCGAGTGCGGTCGGCGCGGCGACGGCCTGTGCCGCCGCGGCATGTGAGGCGAGAAGAGCGGAGGCGATCCCGCCGGCAGCCACGAGATGCCGAGCGGTTCGAATCAAAGAGGCGAGCGTCATGCAAGAAAACTCCATGCGGGGAAACCGCACTATACCGGCGCCGCGACCACACTCACGCCACTACCGGCTGGTGGGGAGGCGCTGCCGGGCGGCGAACAGTGTGCGGCGGGCCACGCTCCACCAGCCAGGACGGTCGAGCGAAAGATAGGGCGAATCCGCGGGAAGCGTGGCCGCCAGATGGGCGTGGGCTGCCGCCAATTGATGGTAGGGCATCGACGGGAAGAGGTGATGCAGCGCGTGGAAGCGGATCGAGAACGGGAAGAAAAGCAGTGTGAGCGGATCGTTGCGCGTGAAGTTGCAGGAGTCGAGAATGTGCGACTCCATGTCCACGCGGTTACCGTCGCCATCGAAGTGATGGTCGGCCAGTTGCCGCATCTGATTGAGCATCACGGTCGCCACCGCCAGGGCGTAGAGCTGGGGAATCCGCGTCCAGTCGTTGATGCCCAGGAGCACGAGCGCCGGGATCAGTGCCGCCCGCAGGAAGCAGGGAATCTCGACGGCGAGAATCGCCCGGCGGTCGGCCGCCGTGAGCTTCCGCTCGTAGAGCCGGTTGAACGTGAGCGACGAGGCATGGCGGAGCGTCCACTGCCGCAGCCCAGGATGCAGCCAGGTGAGGGGGGCGAAGAGAAACCGCAGGAAGACAAGCACCGGAAAGACCGCCACGTAGGCTGCGTACGCGAGGAGGCTCGCGGGATCGCCGCCGGTCACAACGTTGGCCACATACTCCGGGTCTTCCGGCGTGCCGTAGAACCGTTGACTGTGATGGTCGCGGTGGTGCCGCGTGAAGAAGGGGCTCGGCGTGAGCATCATCACGCCGGCTAGCATGTTCCAGGCCGCCTTGAACACGGGCATCTCGTGTTCGCCAAGATGACAGACTTCGTGGATCAGCGACCCGAGGCGATACAACCAGAAGGCCGCCAGCGGAAAGGCGATGAGCTGACGCCAGGAGCCTGAGGAAGCAGCCAGATAGACCCCGGTGGCCGTGTAGGCCGCCACGAGGCTGATGAGGAAGTCAGCCCAGTAGCGCAGCGGTGAGACCGCGAAGAAATCGGTATCGGCGTCGCGAACCACCTGCCGCACGTGGCGAATCCAGGCCACGGAATCGTCGCTGGGCTGCATGCCGTCCACCTCCCTGTGGGCCGAGATCGAGTTGAACCCGATTGCAGCAGATGGGGGACGAAAGCACTACCCCCAGTCAAAAGGCGAGGGGGCC
>JBAVTF010000026.1:0-2229 GCA_049695995.1 Pirellulales bacterium
CGTGTAACGACGCCGCGGTACCTTGCGGATTTATGTCCCACTTGAGGGTCGGGGCTGCCCAGTGCCCTGTCGCCGGACGCTCGCTACGGCATCCATGCCTTCGCTCGCTCGATGCTGACTGCGCTCCGGCATCCTGCCTGCGCTTGTCAGCAACGCTGGCGAACCGGCAGGGGCAACCCCTCAAGTCCATATGATCGGGCACATGCTTCGCACTCCTCAGATGCCGACGCGAGTGTTGGCCGACCTCTTCGGGCGGCTGGCGATCGCGCTCGGGGCGGGCATCGATCTGCGGCGGGCATGGGCATCGGAGGCGGCGCGGGTGCCGGCACGGTGGAGGCCGGCGATGGATGCGGTGGCCCGCGGGCTGGCCGGGGGTGATGGACTCGCGGCATCGCTCCGCAATACCGCGGGAGTGTTTCCGGCACTCGTATGCAGCCTGGTGGAGGTGGGCGAGCACACCGGCCGCGAGCCAGAGATCTTTCGTGACCTGGCGTCGTCGCTCACGGAATCGGATCGGGCGGCGCGGCAGCTGCGGGCCGCCCTCGTGAAGCCGGCGATGCAGCTGCTCGCGGCTGCGGCAGCCGTGGGTGTGCTCATCGTCGTGTCGGGATCGATCGGCGATCTCGATGGTCGCCCTGTCGATATTCTTGGACTCGGGCTCAAGGGCATGCCGGGGCTCATGCGGTATCTCACGATCCTCGGACTGCTGCTCGGCATGGTGCTGGTCGTCACGCCGCTGGTGGTGCGCAGCTGGCGCGACCGGGGCATCGTGCGGCAGCTGGCAACGTGGCTGCCCGGACTCGGGCCGGCGCTCGCGGCCGGCGAGGCGGCCGCGTGGTGTCGGGCGGCGGCGATGGCTGGCCATGCGGGACTCGACGTCGGCAGGCTCGTGGAACTGGCCGCCGGGGCCGCGCCGGGACTGCGGATCTCCGCGGCGGAGGTCGAGTCGCGGCTCCGCGATGGCGCCACGCTCGATGCGGCGCTCGCTGCATGCCGCCGGCTACCGCCGCGGGTGATCGAGGCGGTGGGCGTGGGGGAGTTGACCGGCACCACGCCCGAGGTGCTCGACCGTCTCGCGCCCCAGTTCGACGAGGAGGCCCGCGCGGGGCTGGCCGCTGCCGTCACGCTGGCCGGCTGGGCGGTCTGGGCAGCGGTGGCACTGCTCATCGCCCTGGTCGTGGTGCGGTTCTTTTCGTTCTATGCGGGGCTCATCGAGGCCGCCGGCCGGCCGCTGTAAGATCGGTGCACAGCGTATGTCGATAATCATGCGGGCGAGGAAGTGACATGAGCCGCGTGTTGCAATCGTGTGTGTGGTTGGCCGTCTGCGTGAGCAGTGCGCTGCCGGTGCGGGCTGACGAGGCTGCCGCAGTGCCCACGCATGCCGAGCGGATGGCGAAGCTCGGGCTCTCGCGGTACGAGGGCGGCTGGCGGACTCGGCAGGAGATCGAACTCCTCGAACGGGCCGACCGCGAGGCGGCGACCGCTCGGGAATGGAAGGCCCGGGTGGAGAAGCTCCGCAGCCGGCTCGACCGGCCCGATGAAACGGAACGGGCGACCGAAGAACTCCGTGTGCTCTCCGACCCGGCGGCCGCGCCGGCGGTCGCGACGCTCTTGGCCCGGGAGCAGGTGCAGCGTGTCCGGGGGCTGCTCGTCGAAGCGCTGGGCCGGATACGATCTCAGGATGCGTTCGCCACGCTCGTCGTGGTCGCCCTCGATCACCCCGATCCGGAGACCCGCCTCGCCGCCACGGAGCAGCTCGCGGCCATCGCGCCAGAGGTGGCCGCGCCGCGGCTGGTGGCGGCGCTCGGCAGTGCCGACAACGCGCAGGTGAACCGCGCTGCCGAGGCGCTCGGCCGGCTCGGCGTCGTGTCGGTCGCCCCCGCGCTCGTCGCCAGCCTCGAGACGCAGCACGTCACGATGCCCGGTGCCGGTGGCCAGCCCGGCTCGATGTCGGTGACGTTCACGCCCTCGGGCAGCGGCCTCTCGATGGGGGGTGGCCCGAAGCCGGTGAAGGTGAAGGCCCGCAACGAGCAGGTGCTCGCCGCGCTCGTGCAGCTGACGGGCGCCAACTTCCAGTGGGACATCGCCGCCTGGCGCGACTGGCTCGCGACCCAGGCCCGCCCCGCCGCCGACATCGACCTGCGCCGCGGGTAGCGCCAAGCTCTGGACAACGATGGCGCACCAAACCGCCGTGAGGGGCTGCCCATGCCCCGAGAGCCGGCGTATGCC
>JBAVTF010000027.1:0-18240 GCA_049695995.1 Pirellulales bacterium
GTGCCAATCAGGTCAGGCGGCCCCCGACTCGCCGAGCACGGCGGGCACGAGGAAACACTCGCCGTCATGCCGCGGCGCAGACTGCAGCGCCTGGGCCGTCGTGAGCGAGGGCTTCACGACGTCGTCGCGAAACACGTTTTGCGAATCAAGCGGATGGGCCAACGGGGCGACGGAGGCCGTGTCGATGTCTTCGAGTTGCGACACGAAGCCCACGATCTTGGAGAGCTCGCCCGTCAGGCTGTCGAGTTCCGCCTCGGAGAGCGCGAGCCGCGACAGCAGGCCGACCTTGGCGACATCCTGTCGGGAAAGGCTCATGGCGATCCTACGGACGGGCACGCGGACCCGACGGCACCGCCTCTTCGGCGACCGGCTTGGCAGCGGCCTTGTCGGCGGTGGGCAGGCGGAACGGCTTCTGCTTCACGAGCTTCGTGACGCTGCCCCCCTTGATGCACTGGGTGCAGACGAGGAGGGTCGAGTTGGTGCCGTTCCCCACGGTCACGCGGATCCGCTGGAGGTTCGGCTTGAACTTCCGCTTCGTGATTCCGGTGATCTTCGTGCCGACGCCGCCGAGGTACTTCGCCTTACCGCGGATCGTCACCTGGTTACCGATCGAAAAACCTTTGCCGCAAACCTGACAGGAACGTGCCACGGGATCACTCAGCGGAGGGCGGAAATACGAAGCTATCGAGCCAACACCCACCGAGCCGAAACCGGGGGTTGGCAAGCCCCCAAGGATACAGAACGGTGGGTTTCCGGCAAGAGCGGCCTACAATCCCCGCGATGCCAGTTTTTGACTACCGCTTCACCGTCGCCGCCCCGCTCGTCGCCGTGCGGGATTTTCATCGCGACACCTCGGCCCTCAAGCGGCTCACGCCCCCGCCCACGTTCGTGCAACTCCACTCGATCGAGCCGCTCGCCGAAGGCTCCGTGTCGCGGTTCACGCTCTGGGTGGGGCCTCTGCCCCTGCGGTGGACCGCGGTGCATCGGGGCGTGACCGACCGCGGCTTCACCGACGTGCAGGCAGAGGGGCCGGCCGCGAAGTGGGAGCACACCCACTCGTTCGTGCCGCTTGACGACCGCACGACCGAGATCCGCGAGCACATCGAATACGAGCACAAGCGTGGCTTCTGGGGCGTGGTCACCCGGATCTTGTTTTCGAAGCCCAACCTCTCGCTTATGTTCACCTATCGCATGCTCGTGACGCGGTGGTTCCTGCGGCGGTCGTTCGACCGCGCCCGCCGTAGCCCGGTCACGCCGTGACCGGAGACAAGCATGTCACGGCGTGACATGCCCACGGGGAGTGACGGGCCTACGGGGCCGACAGGAGCTGTGCCGCCTTCTGCCAGACGGTCCAGAGGCCGACGACGATGAGGCCGGCCGACGACAGCCACAAGAGCGCATCCCACGCCCGCGAGGGTGTGAGCCGGCGATCGACCGCGGCATATCTGAAATAGAGTACGGCGATGCCGAGCGCCGCGAGCATGATCGCCTGGGCGACTCCGCTGGCCAGCACCATGCCGACAGGCTCGCGGATGAGCAGTGCGAGGACCATGGCCACGAGCGGCCAGCAGCAGGCGATCCGCTTCGTCCAAATCCGCCTCGCGGTCTCGTCGGCCGGGAGCAGTCCGGCGAGCACGAGGCCGTCGCCGATGATCCGGGAGTTGCCGTCGGCGGCCGCGAAGAGCGTCGAGTAAAGCACCGCGAACGCGCCGACGAGAAACACGCTCGAGGCCCAGGTGCCGAACACGGGCCCATACATCGCCCCGAGCGCCCGCACCATCTCCCCGCCGGCGGGCCGTAGGCCGAGCCGGCCGAGCGTGGCCGCACCCAAGAGATAGAAGGCCACGGTCACGATCGTGTAGACGACCATCGACGCCCAGGCGTCGAGCTTGAGCACATGGATCCAGCCCTTTGCGCGATCGGCCCAGATGTCGGTGTCTTCCCGCGGCCCCACTGCCCGGCCGTAGCCTTTCTCCAGGCACCAGTAGGGATAGAACATCAGCTCCGCGGCCCCGACGCCGATGATCCCGAACGTGGCCAGTGCTGTCATGAGCGGCGACCGACCGCCCACGACCGGTGGAATCGAAGGGATGATGCCGCTGGCGAACTCCGATCTCGAGATGGCCCAGGCCGGATCGAACTGCAGGAGCACGAGCGCGGCGAGCGTCACGGCCACGAACGTGCCGACGAGTGCGATCGACACCCGCTCGATCACGCCGTAGCGGCCGACGAAGAGCAGCGCCGACGTGACGATCGCAGTGATGATCGCCCAGATGGTCTCGTCCGCGGGCTTGGTGAGCGTCGCGCCCTCGGCTTCCAACGCGACGAGCTGTGCGTGGATCTCGTCGGCCTTGGTCGCGTCGCCGCCGCGCCGGGCAGTCGCTTCGGCGATGCGTGCCGCGGCAACGCCGTCATGCACGCGGTTCCAATCCTGGCCGGCCGCCGAGAGGGGCACGCCGGCGGCCAGCGTCTGGGCGACGCCCATGAGGATGCCCCCCTGCTGCACGACGATGAGGAGGGTCATCACGACCCAGCCCCAGTAGATCCAGTTCCGGCCGGCGAAGCGTGGTCCGGGCACGGCATCGAAGGCCACGAGCGGCGTACGGCCCCAGGTGAGTGTGGTGCGGCCGATCTCGATCTGGGCCGCCACCTTGATCGCGCAGCCGATCACGATCAGCCAGAGCAGGAGAAAGCCGGCCTCGGCGCCGACGGTCGTGGCGGCAATCAACTCGCCCGACCCGACGATCGAACTGGCCAGGATGATCCCTGGCCCGAGGTAGGCCAAGGAGTCGCGGAGCGTGCGTGGCGGGTCGCGGGGCATGTCGTGCATGGGCGGTACGATACCCGCTGGGATTCATCTTGAGCAGGGCGAAGCGTCGCCCGGGGCCATTGACCAGACGGCGGGTGTGATACATTCCGCGGCATGTTCGCGGTTCGCCTCTCGCCGCTCGACAATATCGTGGTGCTCTCCCGCAGCGTGGAGGCCGGGGTGGCGGTCCATGTCGACGGCCAGACGCTCACGGTGGCCAAGCCGCTCGGGCTGGGGCACAAGCTGGCGTTTCGGCCGATCTTGGCCGGGGAGAAGGTCTTCAAGTACGGCGTTCCCATCGGTTCGGCCACTGCGGACATCGCTCCGGGGGAACATGTGCATCTGCACAACATGAAGAGTGACTATCTGCCGACCTACACACTCGATGACGGCCGGCTGTTTACGGCACATCGCACAGGCGAGGAATCACGATGAGCGTGCTCCGCAACGACGCCTTCGTCCGGTCCGATGGCCGCAAGGGCATTCGCAACACCGTCGTGGTGGTCTACCTCGTCGAGTGTGCCCATCATGTGGCTCGGGAGATTCAGCTGCCGTTTCGTCAGGCCGACGTGCACCTCATCGGCTTTGGCGGCTGCTATCCCAACGACTATTCGTTTCGGATGCTGAAGGCGCTCTGCACGCACCCCAACGTCGGGGCCGCGCTGCTCGTGTCGCTCGGCTGCGAGGGCTTCAACCGCCGTGGGCTGTTGCAGTGGATCCGCGACAGTGGCCGGCCCGCCGACACGCTCGTTATCCAGGAGACCGGTGGCACACGCTCGACGATCGACGCGGGCCGCCGCTGGGTCGAGGATGCGCGGCGGCAGCTCGCAGCGACATCGCGCGGCCCGATGGAGGCCCACGAACTGATCGTGGGCACCGTCTGTGGCGGCAGCGACGGCACGAGCGGCATCACTGCCAACCCGGGGATCGGACGGGCCTTCGACCGGCTCGTGGCCGATGGTGCCACCTGCATCTTCGAGGAGACGGGTGAACTCATCGGCTGCGAGCAGATCATGGCGTCGCGGGCCATCACGCCGGAACTGGGGCGGGAGCTGCTCGGCTCCGTTGCGAAGGCGGCCCGCTACTACACGGTGCTTGGCCACGGCAGCTTTGCGCCGGGCAATGCCGATGGCGGCCTCACGACGCAGGAAGAGAAGAGCATGGGGGCCTATTCCAAGAGCGGCTCCTCGCCGATCTCAGGCCTCATCAAGCCGGGAGACGTGCCACGTGCTGGCGGGCTCTACCTTCTCGACGTCGTGCCCGATGGCGACGTGCGCTTCGGGTTTCCCAACGTCAACGACAACGCCGAGATCGCGGAATTGATCGCCTGTGGCTCGCACGTCACGCTTTTCTCCACCGGCCGCGGCTCGGTCGTCGGCTCGGCGATCTCCCCGGTGATCAAGGTCTGCGCGAATCCCGAGACTTACCGCAATCTCCGCGACGACATGGACGTGGATGCCGGCCGGATTCTCGAGGGCCGCGGCACGCTCGACGAGGTGGGCGACGAAATCCATCGCCTCACGCTCCGCGTGGCCGCTGGCGAGCGGACGGCGTCCGAGGCGCTCGCCCACCAGGAATTCGTCCTCGGCTACAAGAGCTTCGAGCCGATCGGCCCGGCCTGCCATCCGGCTTACGCCTGACGTGGACGCGGCGCGGCCCGGTCCGACTGGTGCTGTAGCCCGGTCACGCCGTGACCGGAAACTGCAACTTGTCACGGCGTGACAAGGCCACGGTGCAGCCCGTCACGGAGTGACGGGCCTACGAGACGGGTAACGCCTTGTTTACGGTAGGCACTTCAACAGCGCGTCGTGCACGAGGCCGTTCGTGGCCACGCCGTCGCCTGAGTCGATGCTCGGGCGGCCCTGCCAGTCGGTGAACCGGCCGCCAGCCTCGGCTACGACCGTCTCCACGGCGGCGGCATCCCAGGCGTTGAGAAGCGGGTCGATCATCACCTCGGCCCGGCCCGTCGCCACGAGCAGGTAGCCGTAGCCATCGCCCCAGGTGCGGACGACGCCGCAGGCCGACTCCACCTGCTGGCGGGCGGCGTCGCCGGCCCCCCGGCCACCGCTCCACCGGGCAAAGGAAGTGAAATCGCTCGAGCAGACGAGCGACTCGGCAAGCGTCGCCCGCGCTGACACCCGCGCCGGGACGGCGGAGGCAGACCCGCGGACATGCCAGGCGCCAGTTCCACGGGCGGCATACACGAGTTCGTCGAGCGCCGGGATCGCGATCACGCCGAGCACCCCCTGCCCTGCGTGCCGGCAGCCGACGAGCGTGGCGTAGAGCGGCACACCGCGGATGAACGACTTCGTGCCGTCGATCGGATCGACGATCCATTCATAGCCCGAAGTGCCCGACGTCGCGCCCGTCTCCTCGCCCAAGAAGGCGTCGTCGGGAAACGCTCCCAGCAGGTGCCCGCGAAGAATCGCCTCGGCGGCACGGTCGGCCTGAGTCACGGGTGATGCATCAGCCTTCGTGTCGATGACGAGCGCGGTGTTATTGAACCAGCGGAGCGTGTCGGCGGCCGCAAGCCGCGCCGCCTCGATCGCGACGGTCAGGCGGTCGCCGATCGCAGCACTGTGTGGACGTCGCGGCAATGGCGAACTCATGCGGTCTGGCCCTCCGATTCGCTCTCCTTTGTGGCCGGCGACGGCCGCAGCGACACGAGCAGGATCAGCCCCGCACCGATCACGAGCCACGTGTCGGCAAGGTTGAAAATCGGCCAGTCGATCACGCCGGGCAGCACGAAGTGGATCCAGTCGCGGACGGCCCGCACCGGCTCTCCGAGCCGATCGGCCGGGGCATGCCAGGCCAGGCCGGGGAGGCCGAGGCGGTCATAGAGGTTGCCGATGATGCCCCCCACGATCAGGCCGAGGGCCGTCACCAGAATCGCATCGTCGCGGGTCGTCGGTTTGGCCATCATCGCCACGATGCCGACAATCGCGAGCACGGACACGCCAGCGAAGGCGAGGCCGAGCCCCTGCCCCATCCCGAAGAGGGCTCCCTCGTTCAGGTTGGTTTCCAGCATCAGCACGCCCGGAACGAGATCGTGTCGCAGTCCCGTGCCCGGCATTCCGAGCCGGGCGAAGGCGATCGACTTCGTCACGAGATCGACGCCGGCTGCCAGCGCAGCCAGGATGATGAACGCGATCCAGGCTCGAGATCCGGATCGGCTGCTGGGGCGTGAGGATTCCGACATCCGTGTCGCTCGGGAGGGTTTACCGCGGCTGCCGCGGCCGGCCGCCGAACGCCTGCTCCTGTTTCTCGGCGCAGCGGATGCAAAGCGAGGCGAACGGGATCGCCTCGAGCCGCTTCTTGGTGATCACGCCGCCGCAGTCCTCGCAGCTGCCATAGGTGCGGGCGCGAATCCGGTCGAGCGCGTGCTCGATCTGTTCCAGCGTGCCCTCCTCGCTCGCCATCAGGCTGAGGGTGAACTCCTGTTCGAAGGCGTCGGAGCCGATGTCGGCCATGTGGATCGGCATGCTGGACAGGTCGCCGCTGGCTTCCGAACGGGTCTTTCGCAGGGCGGCGTCGGCCATCGTCGACACGTCGCCGCGGAGTCGGGCCCGCAGGGATTCCAGGGCCGTCTTGAACACTTTTACTTCAGCCGCCTTCATCGCCGCTTTCATCGGTGTCAGCCCTCCCGAAGCGTATCCTGCAGGGGCCGTCGCGAGTTCCGCCTCCGACCGGCCGAAACTTGGAGGGTAACCCTGGTGCACGGGCCTGTCAAACTGGCAGCCTTTCCCGCGGCGCGGGCCGGAAGCGGGCAGCTGCGCTGCTTGCTGGCGCGAATGCGGCAACCTACCTTTTGACGATAGTATGCTTCGAAGGCTGTCGGCCCGCCCCCGGAGGCCGCCGCGGCATGGAGTGCGTCCGTTGTCCGTCCTCGCCCATACCGACCTTGCTTTCCAGCAGTGCATTTCGCCTGCCTGCCGGGCCACGTTCTCGGTCGATGAGGTGCTGACGAGTTGCCCGTCGTGCGGCAACCTGCTCGACGTCGAATACGACTGGGATCGGCTTCGGCCCCCCACGTCGTTCGAGGTGTTCGAGCGGAAGTGGATGCGGCGCAGCGACCCGCTCGCCTTCAGCGGCGTGTGGCGGTTTCACGAACTGCTCCCCTACGCCCCGCGGGAATCGGTCGTCACGATCGGCGAGGGGCAGACGATGTGCCCGCCGTCCGATGGCGTCGCCCGCTACGTGGGCGTGGAGAACGGCCGGCTGTTCCTCCAGTACGAAGGCCTCAATCCCTCGGGCTCGTTCAAAGACAACGGGATGTCGGCCGCGTTCACCCATGCCCGAATGATCGGGGCCCGCCGCGCCGCGTGCGCTTCGACGGGCAACACGAGCGCGTCGCTGGCCGTCTACTGTGCCGTCACGCGAATGATGCGGGGCATCATCTTCATCGGCTCCGGCAAGATCTCTTACGGCAAGCTCTCCCAGGCCCTCGACTACGGGGCCCTCACGATCCAGATCGCGGGCGACTTTGACGACGCGATGGCCCGTGTCAAGGAAGTCTCCGGCAAGCTCGGCATTTACCTCGTGAACAGCGTCAATCCCTTCCGGCTCGAGGGGCAGAAGACGATCATGTTCCGCGTGCTCGAATCGCTCGGCTGGGAGGTGCCCGATTGGATCGTGGTGCCCGGCGGCAACCTCGGCAACTCGAGCGCCTTCGGCAAGGCGTTCGCAGAACTTCGGAAGCTCGGGCTGATCGACCGCGTGCCCCGCCTGGCCGTGATCAACGCGGCCGGTGCCAACACGCTCCACGAACTCTACACGCGTCGCGGCCTACGGTGGGACGGCGGCCGGGCCGATCTCTCCCCCGCCTGCCATTACTACGACGAGCTCGACCGCGACAAGAAGCGGGCCGACACGATCGCCAGCGCCATCGAGATCAATCGTCCGGTCAACCTCAACAAGTGCCTGCGAGCCCTCGAGGTCTGCGACGGCGTGGTCCGTGAGGTGAGCGAGCAGGAGATTCTCGACGCCAAGGCCCAGGTTGGGGCCGGCGGCCTCGGCTGCGAGCCGGCCAGTGCCGCCAGCGTGGCGGGCGCGAAGCAACTCGTGGCGGAGGGCGTGATCGGCAAGGACGAGCGGGTCGTCTGCATCCTCACCGGGCATCAGCTCAAGGATCCGACCGCCACCGTCGCCTATCACACGACCGATCAAAAACTCTTCAACGAGGTGCTCGGCAGCCGCGGGGTGAGCCGGGCCAGCTTTGCCAACCGCTCCGTCAGCGTCGGCAACCGCCTCGACGAGATCGTGCAGGCGATCGATCTGTATGGCTGAGCCGCTGCGACTCGTCGTGCATGGAGCCGCAGGCCGGATGGGGCAGCGGGTGGTCGCCTGCGCCGCGAGCGACACGCCGCCGTGGCGGCTCGTCGCCGCGATCGAGCGGGCTGGTCATCCGCGGAGTGGCGTCGATGCCGGCGTGCTGGCGGGCCTGCCCGCCGCGGGCGTCGTGGTGAGCGACGCCTGGACCTGTCCGGCCGACGTGGTGATCGACTTCTCGCTGCCGGAGGCGGTGGCGGGGATCGTGGAGAAGTGCGTGGCCGCGAAACTCCCGCTCGTCGTGGCCACGACGGGCCTCGAGGAGAAAGAACGGGCCGCGATCGCCGTCGCCGCGAAGACGATCCCGATCCTCCAGTCACCGAGCATGAGCCTCGCGGTCAACATTGCGATGGATCTCGTGGGGCGGGCCGGCAGCCTGCTGCACCGGGTGGGAGGGCGCACCGACGTCGAGATCATCGAGTGCCACCACCGCCACAAGGAAGACTCGCCGAGCGGCACGGCACTCAAGTTCGGCGCGCTCGTGCAGGAGGCCATGGGCCAGACGAAGGCCGCTCATGGCCGCGAGGGTCGGCCTGGGGCGCGGCCAGCCGATGAGATCGGCTACCACGCCGTCCGCGCCGGCGACAATCCGGGTGAGCACACGATCCTCTTCGGCATGGATGGCGAGAGTTTCTCGGTGAACGTGCGGGCCACGAACCGCGATTGCTATGCCCGGGGCGCTCTTGCAGCAGCCCGGTTCCTCGTCGGCAAGCCAGCCGGGCTCTATTCGATGCGCGACGTGATCGGCATCGCCTGACGACCGTTGAACTCCCCTCTCCAATACAAGGCCCCAGGCCGGCGACGAGGGATCCCTCTCATACAAGCCCCCAGGCGGGAGCCGGGGGATCCCGATGCGGAAGCGTCGGCGGGGTGGGTGGACGATGACGCGTCCGCGGCTCGCGCCGCGTGATCCCGTCGCTTCCGCTCATGGCTTGGATGGAACGGCGTGCCTGCTCAATCCCGATACTCGAACTTGTACTTCCCCGGATACGGCACCGGGTACGTCCCGTCGGCATTGGCCAGGAGCGGCGCCGGCGACGAGTCGGTGAGCGACTCGATGCCCGCCGTGAGCTCGTCGGGGCAGTTGAGCATCTGGTCGTAGGTGACGGCCTGGCCGGTGTGGGCTGCGAACCGCCCCATCGCCGTCACGAGGCTCGCCTGCGCCCCACGGACGGCCTCGTTGTAAGGGGTGTTCTTCACGACTGCCTCGACGAGATCGATCCACTCCTGGCGGTAGGGCTGGGTCTCGCTCTTGTTGGCCGCCCACACGGTGTTCTTGGCGTCGATCTCCTGTCCCTTGAAGATCGCCGATCGCGCCGGATGGTGTCCGGTGCCGGAGATCTGGAAGGCATGCTTCGAGCCATGGCCGAAGAGGCCGAACCTCGACTCCGCCTTCGGGATCGTGCGGCCGAAGTAGAAGAACTTCGTGCCGTCGGCGAACGTGTACTCCACCGAGTAGTTGTCGAAGTTCTGGTCATCGATCTTGGCTCGTATGTGCCGGCCGCCGTTGGCCTCCGCCCTCACGGGCCAGGCGTCCTTCATCCAGCAGGCCTCATCGATGTGGTGGATGTAGTAGTCGCTGTAGATGCCGCCGCTGGCCCAGAGAAAGCAGTGGAATCGCTTCACCTGCCACTGGAGTTCGGTCATGTCCTTGGGCGGCCCGGGGAAAAGATCCCAGCCCTGCACGGCCGGATGCATCCGGTAGCCGCGGAGCGTGATGATGTCGCCGGCGGCTCCGTCGCGGAGCTGCTGGAAGAGCTCCTGGCGGGCGCTGTTGTGGCGGGCCATGAGGCCCACGCCCACCTTGAGGTTCTTGGCGTCGGCGAGGGCGGAAAGCTCGATGATCCGCCGGGCGCTCGGCCCGTCTACGGCGATTGGCTTTTCCATGAACACGTTGAGCCCCTTCTCGATCGCATAGCGAAACATCGGGGCTCGGAACCCGGGGGGCGTGGTGAGGATGACGATGTCACCGGGACGCAGGGCGTCCATTGCCTGCTTGTAGGCCTCGAAACCGAGGAACTTCCGCTCGTTCGGCACGTCCACCTTGTCCTTGAACTGCTCGACGAGCGCCTTGTGGCGAACCTCGATGTTCTGCGGAAAGATGTCGCACATCGCATACATCTTCATCGGGGCGGACGTGACCGAGAGGGCGTCCGCCGCGGCACCGGCACCCCGGCCGCCGCAGCCGATGAGGGCGAGGCGGATTTCGTCGCTGCCGCCGGGCTGCACCGCGGGCGGCTTGTCCTGTGCCGGCTCATCGCCGCGAACCCCACTCGCGAGGCTGCCTGCGGCGGCCGCCATCTGGCCGGCAGTGCCGAGAAACGTACGACGGCTCGTTGACGAGACCGGCAAGGTTGGGTGGGATGCAGACACAGCAAATCTCCACGAAACGAAAAACGGGCGAGGTCGGCTGAGCAGGGCCGCTCTGGCCGCTCTGCCGTAATGTATCAGCGGGAGCATCCACGACGTGCTAGCCGCCCCCGGTCGTTTCCTGGCTCTTCGGCCACCAGACGCGGCCGGGCGTGGTGGTGCGGACTTTGTAGAGCGTGCCGCCGGCCGTGATGAAGAGGTCGCGAGCGTCGGGGCCGCCGAAGGCGCAGTTTGTGACCTCGTCGGTGGGTACGGGCAGGAATTGCAGCAGGCGGCCGTCATGCGGATCGAAAACGTAGATACCCCCCGGGCGGCTCGTGTCGGGCTCGAAGGGGAGTTGTGGCTTCGTGTTGCCGCCAGCCACGTAAAGCCGGCCCTCCGCGTCCTGCTTGATCCCATCGCCACCGCGGCTCGCGGCCCAGTCGTAGAGCAGTTTGCGTGAGCCCCGCTCGACGCTGCCGTCATCGCGCAGGGTGAACCGCCAGAGTTTTCGAGAGCCCCCGTGGCGGTCGTTGCAGTTGTCTGTCACGAACAGGAAGCGGTCGTCGGCCGAGACGAGCACGCCGTTCGCCCGCTCGACGTCGTCGTTACCCAGCACGCGGCTCACGGTGCCCGAAGCGTCGATCCGGTAGACGCCCTCGATCGAACGGCCGTCGCCCGACCGCTGGCGGACGTTTTGTGGTCCGCCGTAGCAGGCATCCGAAAAATAGATCCGTCCCTTCGAGTCGAGCGTTAGATCGTTGGGCTGGTTGTAGGGCTGGCCGTCGAAGGCATCAGTCAACACCTCGATGGTGCCGTCGCGGGCCATGCGGGTGACCCGTCGTCGCTTTGGCTCGCACGCCAGCAGCCGCCCCTGCGGGTCGAAGAGCAGCCCATTTGCACCGGCATCCTCACGGAAGACGACTTCCTGACCGTCGAGCGACCTTCGGTTGATCCGTCCCTTCCCGGTCGAAAGCAGTCCCCATTCGGGATCCCACGCCGGTCCCTCGCCACCGGCCCCGGTCGCCGAGACGACTTCCGCTGCAGACCCCTTCGGAAATGCCACGCCGCTGTCGGTGACGCGGTCGAGATCGGTCGCCACAGTGAGGCCGATGGCGGCGGTCAGTTGACCGGCGAATGTCACGATCCATGTCATCTTCGCACTCCTCACGGGAACCCTGACGACCGCACGTGGAGACGTGTCCTGACAGCTTCTCACCGCTTCGGTATCTTCCACGCATGCCCGCGCTGCTGCAACCTGCCATGATCGGCCTCGACTGGGGCACGTCGTCGCTGCGCGGTTATCTTTTGGCCGCTGACGGGGGCGTCATCGACTCGATCGCCAAGCCGTGGGGCATCCAGCACCTGCCGGCGGGCGGGTTTGCCACCGCGTTTCAGGAGGTCGTGGCGGCCTGGCGTGGCCGCGATCAGGCGGTGGCGTCGCTCCCGGTGCTGGCCGCGGGCATGGTGGGCAGCCGCCAGGGCTGGCAGGAGGTGCCGTACGTGGACTGCCCGGCTGATGCTGTGGCGATCGCCCGCGGGCTTGTCGCCTTCGATTCGGAGGTGGGTCAGATCCATCTCGTGCCCGGCGTGATCCAGCGCGGGCTGTTGCCAAACGTCCTTCGGGGCGAGGAGACGCAGATCGTGGGCGCACTGGCCCGGGAGCCGGCCCTCGCAGCCGAGTCGCTTATCGTGCTGCCTGGCACGCATTCCAAGTGGGTGCGAGTGCGCGAGGGACGGATCATCGGGTTCGAGACGTTCATGACCGGTGAACTCTTCGCCGTGCTGCGGGAGCACTCGCTGCTCGGCAAGCCGGCTCGGGAGGCCGGTGCCGACGCGATCAGCGCCGACGCGAAGGCAGCTGCGTTTGCCCGCGGTCTCGCCGTGGCCCGCGAGAGCGGTCCTGAAGGCGTCGCAAGCCGGCTGTTCACGACCCGCAGCCTTTTTCTTACGGGCGAGCTGCCGCCAGCCGCCACGCTCGACTATCTCTCCGGCCAGCTCGTGGGTGAAGAACTCCGAAGCGCGATTGCGGCGCACCGCGGCCAGCCAATGCCGGCGATCGTGCTGATCGGCGATGCGACACTCTGCGGGCGGTACCAAGAGGCGATCGCGGCGTTCGGCGTGACGCAGGCCCGCGTGCTCGGCGACAGCGCAGCGGCCGGCCTCTGGCAGGTTGCCAGGGCGGCGGGGCTCGTGTCTGCTGTTCGCCATTCGTTCAGGAGTGCGCCGCATGGCTGACGAGCGCGTTGTCGATCCTCACTTCTCCGCCCTGCCCCTGATCGCGATCCTCCGCGGCGTCATGCCCGACGAGGCCGTCGCCGTCGGTCAGGCTCTCATCGACGCGGGCTTCCGCGTGATCGAGGTGCCGCTGAATTCACCGCAGCCGCTCGAGAGCATTCGCCGGCTCGCCGCTGCATTCGGCGATCGGGCCCGGATCGGAGCGGGCACCGTGCTCACCACGCAGCAGGTGCACGACGTGGCGGCCGCTCGCGGCACGCTCATCGTGTCGCCCAATGCGAACCCCGACGTGATCCGAACGACGAAGGCCGCCGGCCTCTGGAGCGCACCGGGCGTGGCCACGCCCACCGAGGGCTTTGCGGCACTCGATGCCGGCGCCGACATGCTCAAGCTCTTTCCCGCCGAGCAGATCGGCCCTGGTGTGGTGAAGGCGTGGCGGGCCGTGTTTCCGCGGGACGTGCCGCTCGTGCCCGTGGGGGGCGTGACGACGGTGAACATGCACGAGTTCGTGACAGCAGCGGCCAACGGGTTCGGCCTCGGCTCCGCTCTCTACAAACCGGGCATGAGTCCTGGCGACGTGCGAAAGACCGCCGACGCATTCGTCGCCGCGTATCGCAACTGCCGACCAATCTGAGGAGTCTCGCTGAGGAGTCTCGATCATGAAGATCACGAAGCTCACGACCTACATCGTGCCCCCGCGGTGGTGCTTTCTGAAAGTAGAAACCGACGAAGGCATCGTCGGCTGGGGCGAGCCGGTCGTCGAAGGCCGAGCCCACACCGTGGCCGCGGCGGTGGACGAACTGGCCGATTATCTCATCGGCAAGGATCCGCGGCAGATCGAGGATCACTGGACCGTCCTCTACCGCGGCGGCTTCTACCGCGGCGGTGCGATCCACATGAGCGCGCTGGCCGGCATCGATCAGGCCCTGTGGGACATCAAAGGCAAGGCGCTCGGCGTGCCGGTCTACGAGCTGCTTGGCGGCAAGGTCCGCGATCGGATCCGCGTCTATTCGTGGGTGGGGGGCGATCGCCCCGGGGAGACGGCGGCCCAGGCGAAGGAGCGGGCCGCCCGCGGGTTCACGGCGATCAAGATGAACGCCTCCGAAGAGCTGCAGTTCATCGACACCCACGACAAGGTCGATCAGGTGCTCGCCAACGTGGCGGCGATCCGCGAGGCGCTCGGGCCCCATTTCGGGATCGGCGTCGATTTCCACGGCCGCGTGCACAAGCCGATGGCGAAGGTGCTCGTGAAGCTGCTCGAGCCTTATCGGCTCATGTTCATCGAGGAGCCAGTGCTCAGTGAGCATGCGGACGCCCTCGCCGAGATCGCGCCGCTCACGAGCGCCCCGATCGCCCTCGGCGAGCGGCTCTGTTCGCGGTGGGATTTCAAGCAGATCCTCGAGGCGGGCCACGTCGATATCCTCCAGCCCGACCCGTCCCATGCCGGCGGCATCACGGAGACCAAGAAGATTGCCACGATGGCCGAGGCCTACGACGTGGCGATCGCCCTCCACTGCCCGCTCGGCCCCATCGCGCTGGCCGTGAACCTGCAACTCGACGCCAACTGCTACAACGCCTTCATCCAGGAGCAGAGCCTCGGCATCCACTACAACCAGGGCAACGATCTGCTCGACTACGTGAAAAACCCCGAGGTGTTCGACTATGCCGACGGGTACGTGACGATCCCGAATGGCCCTGGCCTCGGCGTCGATGTGAACGAGGAGTATGTGAAGGAGCGGGCGGCCGTGGGCCACCGGTGGCGCAACCCGATCTGGCGGCATGCCGACGGGAGCTTCGCCGAATGGTGAGCGCAGGAAGCGACACAGCGGCACGGCCGACGCGGGCCCGCTATTTCATCGCGGTGCTGCTCTTCGTGTCTGTGGTGATCAACTACCTCGATCGGGCCAACCTGTCGGTCGCGGCCCCGCAGCTTGCCAAGGATCTCGGGTTCGACGATGCCCAGAAGGGCTGGATCCTCGCTGCCTTTGGTTGGACCTACGCGGCCCTGCAGGTACCCGGCGGCTGGCTGGTGGATCGTATTCCGCCGCGCGTGCTCTATCCCGCTGCGATCGCCCTCTGGTCGCTCGCGACGATCGGCCTGGGCTTCGTGGGAAGCGTGGCGGGGCTGATCGGCCTGCGGCTGATGGTGGGCGCGCTCGAGGCGCCGTCATATCCGATCAACAGCCGTGTGGTAACGACCTGGTTTCCGGAGCGGGAGCGGGCCACCGCCGTCGGCTTCTATACCTCGGGTCAGTTCGTGGGCCTCGCCTTTCTCTCCCCCCTGCTGTTCGCGCTGCAAAACGCCTTCGGCTGGCAGATGGTGTTTCTCGTCACGGGGGGCGTGGGCGTGCTCTGGGCGGCTCTCTGGTATGGCCTCTACCGTGAGCCGATGCAGAGCCGAGCGGCGAACGCGGCTGAGATCGCGCTGATCCGTGACGGCGGCGGCTTCGTCGATCTCGCCGCCACGCAGAAGAAGACCGGCGGCGGCTTCCGCTGGGCCGACCTCGGCACGGTGCTCTCCCACCGCAAGCTCTGGGGACTCTACCTCGGCCAGTTCTGCCTCACCTCCACGCTCTGGTTTTTCCTCACGTGGTTCCCCACCTACCTCGTCGATTTCCGCGGCATGGACTTCATCAAGGCGGGCCTGCTCGGCTCGGTGCCGTTCCTGGCCGCGTTTGCCGGCGTGAACTGCTCGGGGATCCTGTCCGACCGGCTCGTGCGCGCCGGCTGGTCGCTCGGCCTGGCCCGCAAGCTGCCGATCATCACCGGGCTCCTGATCTCGTCGAGCATCATCGGGGCGAACTACGTCGACAGCCCCGCGCTCGTGATCCTGTTTCTGTCCCTCGCTTTCTTCGGCAATGGTCTGGCGTCGATCACCTGGTCGCTCGTGTCGGCGATCGCCCCGGAGCGGCTCCTGGGCCTCACGGGTGGGATGTTCAACTTCGTGGGCAACCTGGCGAGCGTGGGTGTGCCGATCGTGATCGGCCAGCTCGTGAAGGGAGGCGACTTCGCCCCGGCGATCACGTTCATCGCCGCCACGGCCCTCGCCGGCGCAGTCTGCTACGGCCTCGTGGTGGGTAAGGTCGAACGTATCCCGGCCTGACCGCGGTTGGAGGGAGCGGCAACGTGAGGGCCGCGTATACTCCCGGCCATGCGTGATGTCGTCGTCTGTGGTCTCGGTCGGTTCGGCCTCCAGGTCGTGGAGAAGCTGCGCGGCTGTGGCTGTCGGGTCACGGTCGTCTCCGACGAGAGCACGAGTCTGGAGCGGATCGAACGGGCTACCGCGGCCGGCGCCCGGATCGTGATGGGAGACTTCCGGACGCCGGCAACCCGCCGTGAGGCCGAGATTGCCCGTGCCCAGGCCGTCGTGCTCACGACCGCGGGCGACGTGGACAATCTGGAAACGGCACTCGAGGTCCGCGGCGAGTCGCCTGACGTGCGGGTCGTGATGCGGCATTCTCAGCCCCGGCTCTCGCGGCGGTTCGAGGCCGACTTCGGCATCGCCGCAGCCCTCGCCCCGGCCGAGCTCGCCGCCGACGCATTCGTGGAGGCGGCGCTCGCTTCGCCCGCAGCCGCCACACCGCCTGCACTCGGCGACCGCAAGAGTCAGGTGTCCCGCCGGCCAATCCGCACCGAGTTCTTTGTGGTTCCGCTTCTGCTCGTGGGGATCTACGCCACGGCGATCGTCGTGTTTCGCAGCGCGCTCGGCCTCTCGTGGATCGACGCCACCTACTTCACCACGACGGTCGTCACGACGGTCGGCTTCGGCGACATCAACCTCCTCGAGTCCCCCGCGTGGGTGAAGATCTTTGGTGTGGGGCTCATGTTCGCGGGCGTGCTGTTGATCGCGGTGACGGCGTCGCTGCTGTCGGTTTTCGTCGTGACTGGCACAGCGGATCGTCTGCGAAACGAGTTTCGTGCGAGGCGGCTCCGGAACCACGTGGTCGTCTGCGGCCTGGGATCGGTCGGCACCGCCGTAGCCCGCGACCTCTACGACCGCGGCAGCCGCGTGGTCGTGATCGACCCCAAGGCCGACGACGAACTTCATCGTGAGACGAATCCCCGCTGCCCGGTTATCGTGGGCGACGCGACGCGGCCCGTGATCCTGCACCGCGCTGGCATCGAGCGGGCCCGGGCGCTCATCGCCTGCACAAGCAACGACGCCCTGAATCTCGAGATCGGTCTCACGGCCCAGTCGGTGGCCGAATCGAGCCGGAATGGCGATCCGCTGCGGCTGGTGCTCCGCTGCTTCGACGCCGACCTGGCCCGCCGCATCCACGCCGTGTCGGGCAACTACACGCTGCTCTCCGAGGCGAACATCGCCGCCGACGTGTTCGTCGCCCGGGCGCTGGAGAAATAGCACGGGCGTCCGACCCTGCTCGCTCGTAGCACGCTACGAGGCCGCCGCCAGCATCCAGGCCGCCAGCGCGGCCCGCAGCGACCACAGGAGCGTCCGCGGCCAGTTCGAGCGCACGAGCGTGGCCACCGTGTCGGCGGCATGTCCTTCCCGCGCGAGCCGGGCATGGAGCGGCATCTGCACGAGGGCAGTCGAGAGCCAAATTGCGATGACAAGCATGAGTCCGGCCAGCGCGAGCCACCGTGGCACGCCCGGCGGGGGCGCCCAGGCGATCACTGCGGCTGTCACGCCCTCGACGAGCATGAACGGAATCACGACGCGGCCGGTGCGGGCCTGGTTGTCGTCGGCGAACGCCCGCGAGACTTCGCCCTCGATCCGGGCGAAGAGCGGATAGTGCACCACCTGCACGAACCAGATCAGGCCACACATCGCGGCCGATGCAATGACCTGAGCCGCAAGCAGAAATTCGGTGAGCGTCACGACACCGTGGCCTGTCGCTGTCTGACCTCACCGGCGGTCGCGCGGATGCCACCGAAGCCGTGGGCCCGCGCGGCATGATAGAGGATCAGGCCGAACGGTACCCACCAGATGAGGTCGTTCGTGGGGAGCGTGGCTCCGAAGCCGACGGGCACGTCGCCCTGCAGCACGCCCATCACGTATCCCAGCGGTCCGAAGATCTTGCCGAGGAACCCCACGAGCACGATCGGCCAGTGGCGAAACGGGTCTCGGGCCGCAGCGAGATAACCGATCCCGTAGACGCCCACGATCATCCCGACGCATTGCCAGATGAACGGGTAGTTGGGCTGTTCGAGCCCGGTGAGATCGAAGAGCCAGCGGGGATGCAACACGGTCAGCCCGCCCCAGGCCAGGTTATAGATGCCGGCCGCGACGAGCCACCGGGTCATCCAGGAAGGAGCGAGGGATTCAGACGGGCCAGCCATGGGAAATCCTCAAAACGTGCGGCCGGGCACCTGCCCGCTAACGAAGAAAACCGCACGCAGCAGCCCGGCGCAACACCCCCTGCCGATCTTGAGGGCCCGCGAGGCGATTGCTACCGTCCCGCCCCCGGAGAATTCGCCATGATTCGTCGATTCGCCCGCACGGCCGCCGCTCCCCTGCCGTGGCTTGCCCTCATCGCCCTGCTGCTGCCGCTCCCCTG
>JBAVTF010000028.1:0-1574 GCA_049695995.1 Pirellulales bacterium
AGCGCCGACATTTCAGCAAGCAACTTCTTGCTCACCGGCTTAAGTTTGAGACGCTCTGGGATCGCCATCGGACCTCGCAGCAGAAAAGGTGTCACGCAGCAGAAAAGGTGTCAGGAACGAATGGCACTGGCGTGAGCGAGCGATTTCCATAACGCCAACGGCGGCTTGGAGTTGAGCACGCCGAAGCGTGACGACAGGACACGCCGCGCGGGGCGCAGACCTCTTCCGACGACGCGGCACGGGCCTTCTTGACAGCCGGCGTGGCATCGGGCAAGATTTTGCTATTGCGGCGAGGACCTTCCTTGTCCTATCTTGCCGTAATTCACGAGGCCTTCCTTGCTTTACGATCCACTTGCCAAGGATCAAGGAGGGTCTCTATGTTTTCATCCTACACTCCCCCGCGCGTCGGCACCAAGAGCTTTTCTCTGGTGCAACAGGCGTTCTTGCAGGCCGACGATCTGCCGTTTCGCGACGTCCTGACCGCCGAAGAGATCGACGCGGCGTTCGTGGCGGAAAACGCCTGCTTCGGCGAAGACGAAGATGACATCTACACGCCCGCCCTCACCTTGTGGGGGTGGTTGGCGCAGGTGTTGCAAGCGGAGAAGGCGCGTTCCTGCGTGGCGGCGGTGGCCCGCATTGCCGCGTTGTGCGTGGCCTTGGGCCGCAAAGCACCATCGCCGGACACGGGAACCTACTGCCGCGCGCGGGCGAAATTGCCCGAGCCCGTGCTGCGGCGGCTGGTCTATGCCGTGGGCGACGGCCTGGAGTCGCGCGTGCCGGCCGACTGGCTGTGGCTGGGCCGGCACGTGAAGATGGCCGACGGCACGACCCTGCTGACTGCCGACACGGACGAGAACCAGCAGGAGTGGCCCCAGGCGCGCACGCAAAAGCCGGGCGTGGGCTTTCCCATCCTGCGGATGGTCGTGTTGCTCTCCTTGGCCACGGCCGCGTTGTGCGGGCTGGCCATCGGACCGTACAAGGGCAAGGAGACCGGTGAGCCCGCCTTGCTACGCGAGTTGCTGGACCGCTTTCAAGCCGGTGACGTCTTCTTGGCCGACTGCGCTTACTGCGCGTACTTCCTGCTGGCGTTGCTGCTGGCGCGGGGCGTGGACGTGGTGACGCGGCAGCACCAGCGGCGGCGGACCGACTTCCGCTGCGGGCAGCGCGTAGGCGCAGAGGACCACGTCGTGGTGTGGGAGCGGCCGGCATGTCCGGAGTGGATGGACGCGGAGACGTACGCGGCCATCCCCGCGACGCTCACCGTGCGGGAGTTGAAGGTCCGCGTGGACGTGCCGGGCTTCCGCGTCCGCACGCTGATCGTGGTCACCACCTTGACCGATGCCGAGCGTTATCCGCGGGCGGAAATCGCGCGGTTGTTCCGCCTCCGCTGGCACGTGGAACTCGACCTGCGGAACATCAAGACCAGCCTGCGGCTGGACGATCTTCGGGGCAAGAAGCCGGACACCGTCCGCCGCGAGATCTGGGTCCACTGGCTGGCTTACAACCTGATCCGCAAGGTGATGGCCCAGGCGGCACTCGCGCAGGAGCGCGTGCCGCGGGAACTGAGTTTTGCC
>JBAVTF010000029.1:0-18662 GCA_049695995.1 Pirellulales bacterium
CGTGTAACGACGCCGCGGTACCTTGCGGATTTATGTCCCACTTGAGGGTCGGGGCTGCCCAGTGCCCTGTCGCCGGACGCTCGCTACGGCATCCATGCCGTCGCTCGCTCGATGCTGACTGCGCTCCGGCATCCTGCCTGCGCTGGTCAGCAACGCCGGCTCTCAGGGCACTGGGCAACCCCTCCCGACACCGTTCTCTGATCGCGAAGAAACCAGAGCGGGAAGGCGAGGGGGTCGGTGCAAGCTCGAGGAGCATGTGGACCGAGTCTTCGAGGTCCCGCGACGAGACTTGTACCGCCCCCGAAGCCGGCGATCCAGGAACGCAGGTTCGCTTTCGGGAAAGCGTCCGGCGATGGGGCACTGGGCAGCCCCGACCTGCGTACGCGTGGCTTCAGACTTTCAGAGCCGACTCGGCGGCGCGGGTGGGGCAGTCGGACAGGGCAGCGTGGACGGCGCCGTGGACGAAGTCCTCCACCTGCTCGGCGGCACGGCCGGCGAGGCCGCGGGTTTCCATGGCGGCCTCGAGATCGATGCCCCTGAAGAGCGGATCGGCCGCGAGCCGGGTGACGAGGTCGTTGTCGTGTCCGTCACGAATCCGTGCCGTGGCCGCGTGGCTGTGGGTGCGGATCGCCTCGTGCAGCGTCTGCCGGTCGCCGCCGGCCTTCGTGGCCTCCATCAGGATCCGTTCGCTGGCGAGGAACGGGAGGTGGGCGTCGAGGTTTCGCTTGATGCCGCCCGGGAGCACGACGAGGCCGCCGGCGATGTTGGCGTAGATCACGAGCTGGGCGTCGGTCGCCAGGAAAGCCTGTGGGAGCACGAGCCGCCGCGGTGCCGAATCGTCGAGTGTCCGTTCCATCCACTGGACGGCCGCCGTCTGGCCGGCGGTGGTTGCCAACCCCATCACGAACCGTCCCAGGCCGCACATCCGCTCGGCCCGCATCGGGTTCCGCTTGTAGGGCATCGCCGAAGAGCCGACCTGCTCGGTTTCGAACGGCTCCTCGAGCTCGCCCCAGGCGGCTGCGAGTCGCAGGTCGTTGCCCGCCTTGTGCATCGACTCCGACACGCCGGCGAGCGCCGCCACCACCTGCGAGTCGATCTTGCGGGTGTAAGTCTGGCCCGTAACCTCGTAGGAACTGTGGAAGCCGAGCTTCTCGGCGACGAGTTCGTCGAGCCGCCGGACCCTGGCATGATCGCCATCGAAGAGCTCAAGGAAGCTCGCCTGCGTGCCGGTGGTGCCCTTCACGCCGCGGGCCCGCAGCAGTTTGCGACGGTGCGTGAGCTCCTCGAGATCGAGCAGCAGATCGTGAATCCAGAGGCAGATCCGCTTGCCGATCGTCGTGGGCTGCGCGGGCTGCAAGTGCGTGCGGCCGAGACAGACGAGATGCCGCGTCTCCAACGCCTTGGCGGCGAGCCGCTCGATGACCGTGGCGAGCCGGGCGATCAGCAGATCGAGCGACTCGCGTATCAGGATCAGGTCGGTGTTGTCGGTGACGAAGGCGCTCGTCGCGCCGAGGTGGAGAATCGGGCGGGCTTGCGGGCAGGCGTCTCCGAACGTGTGCAGATGGGCGAAGACATCGTGCCGCATTCGCCGCTCGTAGTCGGCCGCCTTCGCGAAGTCGATCGGCACGAGGTTGGCCCGCATCTCGGCGAGCTGCGCCTCGGTGATCGGCAGGCCGAGCTCGGCCTCGGCCTCCGCGAGCGCCAGCCAGGTCGTTCGCCACAGCCGGTAGCGGTGGTTGTCGCTCCAGAGCCGCGTCATCTCGGCGGAGGCGTAACGGGCGGCGAGCGGGTTTTCCCAGAGGTCGCGGGGATCGGGCTGGCGGTCTGCATTCATTGTCGCGCTCCTGATGCGGTCCGCGGCGTCGGCCTCGCGCCGAGCTCCGTGGTGCGACCCATCTTGCAGAACAGCCGCTCCAGTGCCAGACGCGCCCGCAGACCGCGGGAGGCATCGCCCTTGAGCGCGAGATCGAGGTCAAAGAGCCAGATGGGCAGCTGTCGGGCGCGGCGCGGGCCGAGCTGCATCAGGCCCGCCTTGGCCTGGTTCATCGCCTTCGGCCAGGCTGCGACGCCCGCCTCCCGGAGCGCCTGCTCGACGCCCGGCGGCCGCCCGTGACCGACGGGCAACGCCAGCAGCCGGGCTGCGGTTGAGAGCCGCCGCAGGACCGCGGCGATTTGGGCCGCGATCCCGATCGGGTTCTCGCCGGTGGCGAGCAGTTCGGCGAGCTGCTTGATGGCCGCGGCGGCATCGCCGGTCGTGGCGGCATCGATCATCTCCCACGCCGTTCGTTCCTGGGGTGAGCCGACGAAGTCCTCGACCGCCTCGGGGCCGAGCGGCTGCGTGCGGTCGGCCGGGGGTGTCGCCGCGGCAAGGCGGGCGAGGGCCTGATCGATCTGGCCGATGTCGCCACCGAGCCGTTCGAGCAGCCGCTGCGCCGTCGGTACCGCGAGCTGGATGCCATGCCGCGCCGGAGCCCACTTCCGTACCCAAGCGGCGAGGTTGGCGCCCTTCGGGATTGAGGTCTCGATGACGAGGCCGTCCTTGGCGACCGCCTTCGCCAGTCGCGTGGTGGCGGTGAATGTCTTCACTTCGAGGATCACGATCCCGCGGCTGCCCCGCGGGCCTGATGCGAGCGCCTCGAGCCGCTCGCGGGTCGCAGTCACGAAGGGATCGGCACTGCGGACGACGGCCGCCCGCGTGGCGGTGGCGAACATCGGCATGGTGGCCGCTTCATCGAACACGTCGCGCGGATCGAGCTGGTCGTCCTCGCCCGCGAACTCTCGCCAGGCCCACGAACGATCCCCTTCGTCGGGGCAGAGGGCATCGCGGAGCAGGGCGAGCATCTCGCGCACGAGAAACGGCTCGTCGCCGTGGAGCACCACAACGGCGGCCGTGTCGAGCGGCGGCACGGACGAGCTGGCGAGGATGTCGAGGGCGCTGAGAGCGTCTGCCACGTCGGCACATTCTGCGGGGCAATCGGCGAATCACGAATGCCCGCAGTGTACCGGCTCAGGCCGCGTAGCGACCGGCGGTGCGGCTCGGCTGCGATGGGCACCAGCCGATGAGACGCCGGAGCCGCTCTTCATGCGGGGCGAAGAAGGCCTCGAGCCGCCGCCGGGCTCGGGCTGACATCGCGTCGCCGTGTCGCCCCTCGTTGCGGGCCGCAAGGCTCCGGGGTTGCCACGGGGTGAGGCCGGCGAAGCGGAGCACCTGAGCCACCACGGCTGCCGGGTCGGCGAAGAGCTGACGCGATTCCACCATGAGAATCTGCTCGGCTGCGAAGCACGACTGCCACCTGAGCAGCTGTTCGGCGTAGAGACCCCGGCGACGGTAGGAGTAGAGACGGTGAGGCTCGCTGACGTGCATCGGATCGTCGCGGAGCCGCTCCTCTTCGGCGAGCGTGCGGTCGTCCTCGGCATCGAGGGCGGCCTCGAAGTCGAGCGGCTCGCGGCCGAGCCGTCGATTGTTGTGGTAGTGGGAGAAGGCCCGCTCGACCGGATCACGGAGCAGGAACACGAGCTTCGCGTCGGGCACGAGGTCACGCACCCGCACCGGCACCCGCGGCTCGAACATGTAATACGGACTCGACTCGCAGGCGATCCGGGGCGTGCCCGATGCCGTCCACCGCATGGTGCGGAATTGCCGGCGATACCAGGCGGGCCCACGGTGGAAGTGGTGATCGAAGTAATGCACTTCCTTGCGTGCCGCCGGCGCCAGCTGCGGGTGCCCCTCGAGATAGCGGAACAGCGACGTCGTGCCCGCCTTCATCGCCCCCGGAATGATCAGCCCCGGCATGTCACTGGCCCGCAGCGGGGACGGGTCTCAGGCCGCCGAGCCGACCGGTGAACTTCGATTGGGCGACGGCGATCGCATCGGACGTCGTTGCTGTGCCCTGGTTGCCGGCGGCGTCGGTGACTTCCACCCGAATGAAGACCCGCGCGGGTACGCTGCGGTCGGGCTGCCAGCGGTGCTCGCCCTGGTTGTCGCGGCCGGAGGCGATCGTCGCCCAGGGGCCGTCCGCATTCGGTGAATACAGGATGCGGGTGCCGTTCGGCGCCAAGAGCGGATCGCGGGCGGCGTAGCGAATGACCAGCGTCGTCTGTTCTCCCGCGCCGTCGCTGGCGACGTCGATGAGTTCAACGTGCGGGGGGTCTTCGTCAATGCCCACCCAGGAATCGGGCGCATCGCCCGACCGTGGGCCGCCCGTGCCGCCTGAGGTCAGTTCGAGCCGGAAACCGTAGAGGCCGGCCGCTGGCAGTTCGACTTGGATCGGGCTGCGGCCATCGTCATCGACCGCTGCTCGCTGCCAGGTGACGCCGCCGTCGCGGGTGCTCCACAGTTCGGCCACGAGCGGCGCACCCGGAGCCGCCGGCGACGGCGCCTCGTAGTCCCACTGGAAACGTCGCGATTGCGACAGATGCAACGGCTTGCCGCGGTATTCGAGCCCGCCGCCGAGCTTACCAGAGACACCGCCCAGGTCGGGCTGGGCAGCCGCAGGCGATCCCCCGGCTTGCACCTGGGGGCTTCCTCGATACCCCACGCCGGTCAGCGTGGCCTCGGCTGGGTGATTGACGAGCACACTTTGGCCGCGCGGGGTGCCGTCGCCGGCAGCCCGCGGCTGGCGGCCGTCGGGAGACCACGAGGCGGTCTCCTGTGTCCAGCCGTTGGTGCGCGGTGCGGTCGCCATCGCGACTGGAGCGGATGGTGACGGTTCCGTCGTCGCGGCCACGGAGGCAGGCTCCGACTGGGAGGGCAGCGGCGGCACGCCGAGTTCCGTCGCAAGCGCGGCCTGATCAACCCGTGGATCGGCGGTTTCCAGCGTGAACTGCTTGACGGTCTGGTTGCCAGACGAGTCGGTGACGCTGATCTTCACGGCGAGCGAATCGACCTTCTCGCCCGCCCACCAGATCTCCTCACCGACGAGATGTGCTGGCGACTCTCGGGCGAGGATGCCTTCCGCGGCGACCGTCTTCCAGCCCTGGATGCCGGGGCTGCGGTACTCGACCTTGAGTGACTCGATGCTGATCGAGTCGTCGACCGCGGCATAGCGGCAGACGATTTCTCCATCGACTCCCTTCCATACGCGGGCCGCGAGCCGGGGGCCGGCGGCATCGACAAGCACCCGCATGTCGGGCCCTTCGCCTCCACGAGTGCGGCCCTTGCGATCGATCGCCCGCAGTCGGAACCAATATTCGCCGTCGACGTCGGCGGTATAGGTAAACGAGCCTGTGGTCGGGGCCGTCTCGCCCGCGGGCTCCCATGAGGTGCCCAGGTCCTTCGACACGTGCAGCACGACCCGCTCCGCCGCGGCCGTCGCGTCTGGATCCTGGGACTTTGGCAGCCGGAAGGGGATGGCGAACGTGCGGTGCTTCGTGCGGACGAGATCCGGCAGTCCACCCGGCTCCGAAGCCGCCCCGATGGCCAGTCCGGTCCACGCGGCAGCCGCAACGGCTGCCGGCCAGCAGACGTGGCTGCGTGTGAGCTGCGTGCCGAGGTCGTGGAGGAACGCGAAAACACCCATGCTGGTTGAATCGGCAGTTCGCGCCCGAAAAGTCACTCATTTTCCGCAGAACCGGAATCGACGGCCCGGATCGCTCTATCCGGATTATCTGCCGGGCAGGTCGCGGCGAGGGGGCAGGCTGGGCATTCGAGGGAATGTGGACTGGCTGCTCGGGTGGCTGGCATAATCCGGAGCCGGTGCTGAAACGGCCTGGTGCCGGATGGGGCTCGCACAGGATGCTCCGATCGATATGGCCCCCCCTGTCGCTCCGCGGAACCGGCTTTTTGCCGGCGATGCCAGTGCCGTCGCTCCTCGTCAGCATCGCGATCCTCATTCTGCTCGCGGCAGTCGGGGTCGGTGCGGTCGTGGGGATTCGAAAGTGGTGGCTGAAGTCGGGTGACGATCGTGGCGATTGGGCAAAGACCTTGGCGGACTACAAAAATCTCCGCGACGAGGGTGTGCTCAGCGAAGAGGAATACCGAAAAATAAGAACGCTCGTCGAACCGCGATTGCGGGGCGGCGCGCCCGCCATTGGGGGCCGGCATCGGCCGTCCACCGATGCCGTCGGGCCGGACCACGAGAGGAAGTGATTCATGCCAACAGGGAAAGACGTCGGCGGCGGCCTCGGACGGCGCGGTGCCGGCGGGACGACCAAGAAGAACGCCTTCTGTTCGTTCTGTCGCAAAAGTTACCGTGACGTGGGGCCGCTCGTGGAGGGGCCGGGCGACGTCTACATCTGTGGCGAGTGCATCGAGCTGTGTCAGTCGATCCTCGAGCAGGAGAAGCGGCGGCGCGGCACGAGCAAGCAACTCTTCACCGCGATCCCGTCTCCCCGCGAGATCGTCAAGCATCTCGACCAGTACGTGATCGGCCAGCACCACGCCAAGCGAGTGCTCGCCGTCGCCGTGCATACGCATTACAAGCGGCTCAATCTCGGCAGTGAGGGGAGCGACGTCGAGGTCGATAAGTCGAACATCCTGCTGCTCGGGCCCACCGGCTCCGGCAAGACGCTCCTGGCCCGCACGCTCGCCCGGATCCTCGACGTGCCGTTCGCGATCGGCGATGCGACCACGCTCACCGAGGCTGGATACGTGGGCGAAGACGTGGAAAACCTTCTCCTCAAGCTGCTCAACGCCGCCGACTTTGACATCGAGGCGGCCCAGCGAGGCGTGCTCTACATCGACGAGATCGACAAGATTGGGAAGACGAGCCAGAACGTCTCGATCACCCGCGACGTGTCGGGTGAGGGGGTGCAGCAGGCACTCCTCAAGATGCTCGAGGGCACAGTCGCCAACGTGCCGCCGCAGGGGGGCCGAAAGCATCCGGAGCAGCAGTACATCCAGATCGACACCTCGAACATCCTGTTCATCTGTGGCGGGACGTTCGTGGGCATCGACAAGATCATTTCCAAGCGGCTGGGCAAGCGGACGATCGGTTTCGGCCAGCCCAGCGGAGCCCGTGGCGACGCCACGCTGGCCGAATTGCTTCCGCAGGTCGACTCCGATGACATCCTGGAATTCGGGCTCATTCCCGAGCTGGTCGGCCGTCTGCCGGTGATCTCCTCGCTTCAGCCGCTGGACGAGCAGGCGCTCGTCAAGGTGCTGAAGGATCCGAAGAACGCGCTGGTCAAGCAGTATCAGAAGATGTTCGGGCTGGAGAACTGCCAACTCGAGTTCACCGACGAGGCCCTCGTGGCGATCGCCCGCAAGGCGATGAAGAAGGACACCGGCGCCCGCGGCCTGCGGTCGATCATGGAGGACACGATGCTCGACATCATGTTCGACCTGCCCGACCACCAGGGCAGCACCTACGTGATCAACGAGCGTAACGTCGAGGGCGTGGAGCCCGTCGTGCCGCTCCGCGAGGCCCGCCCGAAGAGCGCGTAAGGCCGGCCGCCTGCGGTGTGAGTTCGGGGCTGCCCGTGCCCCGTCACCGGACGCTCGCTACGGCATCCATGCCTTCGCTTGCCCCCATACGCCGGCGACGGGGTACGGGCAGCCCCTCAAGGCGTATTGGTTGGCGGCTACGCGCCGCGGCGTTCGGCGGCCTGGAGCATCGGCAGGCGGATCGTGATCGCCGTGCCGCGGCCCGGGGCGCTCTCCACGCGGATTCGGCCGCGATGGGCCTCCACGATCTCGCGACAGGTGGCGAGGCCGAGGCCGCTGCCCCCCTTGCCGGTCGCGTCGGGGCCCGACTTCGTGGTGAAGTGAGGGTCGAACATCCGCCGCATCACCTCGGGCGTCATGCCGCAGCCCGTGTCGCGGACGGTGAGATCGACGAGGCCTGTCGCCTCGTCGTGGGCGATCCGGAGGATGAGCCGGCCACCGGTCGGCATCGCCTGCCGGGCGTTGACGAGCAGGTTGAGCAGCACCTGCTGCAACTGGCTCGGATTGGCCGACACGCGGGGCACGGCCGTGAACTCCCGCTCGACCTGCACGCGGTACTTGATCATCTCCCGCTCGAGGAGCACGAGCACCTCGTCCACGAGCTGTCCGATGTCGACCGGTTCAAAGCGGGCCGAGCGATTGCGGCTCATCGAAAGCACGCTCGCCGTGATCTTGGCCGCCCGCGTGCCGGCCGAGAGGATCCGCTCCAGGGCCTTGTCGCGGGTGGGCTGGTCGCCGTGCCGCAGGCCCAGTCGGGCGTAATTGAGGATTGTGGTGAGGGCGTTGTTGAACTCGTGGGTGGTCGTGCCGAGCAGTTCGCCGAGCGTGGCCAACTTGCGGGCCTCGAGCAGCTGCCCACGGAGGGCCGCTACTTCCGCCGTGTGCCGCGCTCGCTCGGCGTCGAGTTGTCGCTGGAGGTGGTGGCCGTCCATAAGATGCCCGTGCCGGTGAGAACCGCCCCGGCGGAACGGATCGCCCGAAGGTCAGATTTCCGGTGACCGGGGCCTTTTTCCCAGTCCGCGCAGCCAAACTGCTTGCCTTGTCGAGACTTGCGCCTCGCAGTGGGTATCGTCGCCGGGATCGCAACGGCTGTACAATCGGGGACGGCGAGCCGTTTCGGCGTCTCGACCGTTCAACTTTCCGGCAGGCGATGCCCGCCACGCCCGACCAGATTTCCCAATGGGTGTACCCGCCGTGAACCACCGACGAGCGCCAGCCAGCCCGGCCGGCCTGCCACCGACCTTCGGCACCTGCCGCCCTGCCATGACGCTGGTCGAACTCTTGGTCGTGATCGCGATCATTGGTCTGCTGATTGGCATGCTCCTGCCGGCGGTGCAGTCCGTGCGCGAGGCGGGGCGACGGACGACCTGCAAGTCGAACCTGAAGCAGGTCGGCCTGGCGTTCCAGCTTTACCTTGACCGGAAGACGGGAGGCGGGCAGAAGGGGCGGTTTCCCGATGCGCCCGGCCTGCCGAGTGCCGAACTCGAGTTCTGGCGAGCCGATCGCCCGGTGCGGCCGAGCATCGCCGCCGTGCTCGGCCCATTCACGGAGAACGCCCGCGAGGTGTTTCGCTGCCCGTCGGACTCGGTTTATTTCGTCCGCACCGGGCCTAAGGCCGACGAGATCAAGGCGGCCTATGAGCGAATCCCCGAGGCGGAGCGGCCCAAGGAATATGGGGCGCTTCCCTACGAGGGTACGAGCTACGAATACCCGGGGTTGCGACTGGCGAACAAGACCCGCGAGCAGGCGCTGACGTCGCGGCGGAGCGGCAATCAATTGGCGTCATCGAAGCTCTGGGTACTTTACGAATTTGGCCCGTTCCATGCGACCGGGTTCGCCGCCTTGCTCGGCAGTGCCGAACTCGATCCCAACGACCCGGATGACCCGAATTGGACGCCCCCAGAAGGCGCCCGCAACTTTCTCTATTTCGATGGCCACGTCGAGAACCTCTGAGCGAAAGCGTCTTGGTGATCCATGAGTACGGCTTCCTTCTCCCGGCCCGGTTCCGCGAACGGCTCGTCGTTCGGGAAGTGGGCGGCGGCCCTCGGCGGTCTGGCGCTGTTCGCCTTCCTCGTTGCGTGGCTGCTCGGCTGGATCCGGTTCACCACTGATCCGCGGGTGCTCGAGATCCGGGCGATGCAAGAGGAGGCCCGGCAGAAGATGATCGCCTCCGGCGGCCCGAAGACCGTCGCGGAGGCGACGGCTGCCATGGCCTCGATGGGCCAGATCCGCGACAAGATCGAGGCCTTGCCGCCGAATCTCAGGCAGCAGGTCGAGCGATCCGGCGGCAGCATGTTTCGCGAGGCATTCCGTGCCCGGATGGACGAGTATTTGACCGCCCCGCCTCAGCAACGGCTGGCCGTGCTCGATCGCCAGATCGACCAGGAAGAAATGATGCGGAAGGCGTTCGAGGCCGGCCGTGGAGCGATGGCGGCGCTTGGCGGTGGCGGTGGCGGCGGCGGTAGCAACGCGGGCGGCGGGGGCTCGGGCGCGGGAGGCGGAGGCGGAGGCGGCGATGCCAGTCGCGGCCCACGCGGCAGCCGCACTGAGGAAGACCGCAACAAGTGGCGGAAGTCGATGATCGATCGCACGACGCCGGAGCAGCGGGCCCGCTACGTTGAATATCGCCGGGCCATGGAAGAACGCCGCGAAAAGCGTGGGCTCCCGGCCGGGCCGGGCCGTTGAGTCGCAGGTGTCGAGGCCGCTCCCATGTCAGACACGCTCGGCTTGTACGAGGAGGCTCGGCAGCTGGCTCTCGATCTCGGCTACGTCGTTCGCGAGGAGGTGCTCGGCGACCTGCCCGGCGGCCTGTGTGCCGTGCAGGGCACGCAGCACCTTCTCTTGAATCTCGAGCACGGCGTCGCCGAGCGGCTCGACAAACTGCTCGCAGCTCTCGCGGCCGATCCGCGCATCGAGTCGGAGCCCAAGAGCCGTCTGCTCGAGGTCCGGCTGCGGGCATTCGGTTCGTCTCCGTGAGGCTCCTCAGGATGCGGACCCGTACCGCCCGCGTAGCGCCACCAAGCGCAGGCTGGATGCCGGAGCGAAGGCGGCATCCGAGCGAGCGAAGTGCAGGGATGTCCGCAGCGAGCGTCCGGCGACGGGGCGTGGGCAACCCCTCGCCGGCGCCAGCGTCACGACGCGTAGAGCCCGTGCGACTCGATGAAGCGCTCGACGGCCCGGGGCGTGCGGTAGCGGATGCTGTGGCCGGCGGCGAGGGCTGACCGCAGGTCGCTGGCCCGGATGCCGATCGCGGGTGCACGCACTCGAGTGGCGGCGATCCGTGCCGCATGAGTCGGGCCGAGGAGCGATGCGAGCTGCGGCTCCATGACGAGTGCGGCAACGTCGTCGACCGACTCCCGCTCGACGGCGATGATCTCGGCAGCCGCCACGATCCGTTCCGGCTCCCGCCAGGTGGGAAGGCCGGCCAGCGCGTCGGGGCCGAGGATCAGGCAGAGCGTGTCGTCCGGGTGGGTGGCGGCCAGCGTGGCGAGCGTGTCGATGGTGTAGCTCACGCCGCCGCGGTCGATCTCGGCGGTCGAGGCCTCGAAGGCGTCGTGGCCGCACGTCGCCAGCCGGAGCATCTCGAGACGATGGTGCGGCGCCGCGAGTTGGCGGTCCTGCTTGTGCGGCTGTGTCGCCGCCGGGACGAAGAGCACGCGGTCAAGCCGGGCCTGCTCCCTGCAGCATTCCGCGACGACCAGATGCCCGATGTGCACTGGATCGAAGCTGCCGCCGAACACGCCAATTCGCATCGCTTGGTCTCCGGGGTGGGCATTGCTCTAATCGCACCCATGTCGCATCAGCATACGGGCCAGCGTGAGCTGTTCGAGAGTCGCCCGCAATGGGTCGAGGACGATGCTCGCCGCGGCACGGTGGCGACCGTCGTGCTGCCCGACGGCGTCGACAAGCCGCTCGACTACCTCGTGCCGGAGCAGCTCACGGGCGACGTCGAGCCGGGCCGCCGGGTGCGGGTGCCGCTCGGTCGTGCGAATCGGCTGCGGCTCGCCTACTGCGTGGCGGTGCGGCATGGCGAGTTGCCTCAGACACCGCTCAAGAGCGTGGCCGGAGTCGAGGACGAAAAGCCGCTGCTCTCAAGGCGAATGCTCGAGCTGACGGCCTGGATGGCGGAGCGATGGATGGCCCGGTGGGGCGAGGTGCTGGAGGCCGTGCTCCCCGCCGGTGTGCGACTCTCGCGGAAGCCGCGGGTCGCGCCGCTGCTCATCGCCACGGGAGCGACGCCCGGTCGGAAGCCCACGCCCGCCCAGGCGAAGGTGCTCGCCGCCGCCGTGCAGCCGCAGACCGCCGATGCGCTGGCCGAGGCGACGGGCGCGAGCCGGGCCGTCGTGCATCGGCTCGTGAAACTCGGCCTGCTCGCTGCCGCCGGTGAGGTCGAGCGGCCACGGCAGGCGGCGGCAGCGGAGCGGCCGCGGGTGAGCCATGACCGGCCGGACGAACTCTCTCCCGCCCAGGCCGGCGCGCTCGAGGAGATCCGGCGGCCGATGCGGGAGTCGCGGCACGAGACGGTCGTGCTCTTCGGCGTGACGGGCAGCGGCAAGACAGAGGTCTATCTCCAGGCTGTGGAGGAGACGATCGCCTACGGCCGGCAGGCGATCGTGCTCGTGCCGGAGATCAGCCTCACGCCGCAGACCTGCGACCGGTTTCGGGCGCGGTTCGGCGCCGTGGCCGTGCTGCATAGCCACCTCACGCCTGCGGAGCGACATGCCCAGTGGCGGGAGATCGCGGCGGGCCACGTGGGCGTGGTGGTCGGGGCCCGCAGCGCCGTCTTCGCGCCGACGCCACGACTAGGGCTGATCGTGATCGACGAGGAACATGAGAGCTCGTTCAAACAGGGCACCGCGCCGCGGTATCACGCCCGCGACGTGGCCGAGTGGATCGCCCGGGCCGAGAACGTGCCGCTCGTGCTCGGCTCGGCCACGCCGTCGCTCGAGACGTTCGCCCGCTGTCTCACTGGTGACTGGCGGATGTGCCGATTGCCGGGAAGAGTCGGCGGCTCGCAACTGCCGGCCGTGATCACGGTCGATCTGCGGGACCGGTCGAGCCGCAGCAAGGGGGCGGTGAGTCCGCGGCTCGCGGCGGGCATCCGCTGGGCGCTGGAGAGCGGCGGGCAGGTGATGCTCCTGCTCAACCGCCGCGGCTTCGCCACTCACGTGCAATGCCAGGGCTGCGGCCACACCGTCCGCTGCCCGCAGTGCGATCTCGCCCTCACGCTTCACCAGCCCGGCAACCGCGGCATCTGCCACGGCTGCGGACTCGTCTCGCGGCTGCCGGCCGACTGCCCGGAATGCCATGCCCCCGGCCTCGTGCATCGGGGCACGGGCACGCAGCGGCTCGAGGAGCAGATTCGCGCCGCGTTTCCCGATGCCGCCGTAGCGAGAATGGACACCGACACGATGCGGTCGCGGGGCAGCCACGAGCGAACGCTCGACGCCTTTCGTGACCGCCGAATCGACATCCTCGTCGGCACGCAGATGATCGCCAAAGGGCTCGACTTCCCGGCCGTGATGCTCGTGGGCGTCGTGAACGCCGATGCGGCGCTGCATCTCGCCGACTTCCGGGCAGCCGAGCGGACCTGCCAACTCGTCACCCAGGTGGCCGGCCGCAGTGGCCGCGGGCCGCTCGGCGGCCGCGTGGTCGTGCAGACGAGCACGCCCGATCATCCCGCGATCCGCGCTGCCGCGGCACACGACTACGAGGCCTTCGTCCGCAACGAACTCCCCGTCCGCGAAGCGCTTCTTTATCCGCCCTACGGCAGCATCGTGCGGTTCGTCGTCCGCAGCCTCGACGACCGGGCGGCGGCCGACTGGACCGGCCACATCGCCGACCGCCTGCGGGCCGCAGCGGCGGGTGATGCCGCGATCCGAATACTCGGCCCGGCCCCGGCGCCCATCGAGCGGCTCCGCGACCGCTTCCGCTGGCACGTGCAGGTGCACGGCCCCGATGGCCCCGCCCTCCGCGACCTCGTCCGCCGCGCCACCGCCGGCCTCAAGACCCCCGACACCATCGCCTGGATCATCGACGTCGATCCCGTCGAGATGCTGTGAGAGTCGCTTCTCAGATGCCCCTTGTTGGGCTGTGAGGGGCTGCCCACTGCCCTGAGAGCCGGCGTATGCCGCCGAGCGCAGCCAGGATGGCGGAGCGAAGGCGGCATACGAGCGAGCGAAGAACAGGATGTTCGTAGCGAGCGTCCGGCGACGGGGCATGGGCAGCCCCGAACCACGCTGGACGTCGCACTTTGGTTGCCGCTGATGGGCCGCGGTACGATACCGGTCAACGGTTCAATCCAGTCATGGCCTACCGATCCCTTACCGACATCCTCGGCGCGACGAGCCTGGAGCGGAAATGCCGCTTCCTGTTCGGACTCTGTCTGTTCGTGCTCATCGCCGGCAGCTTCTGGTGGTATGGAAGCCGCACGGAGCAGCTCGTCTACACGACGACGCGGACGACCGGCCGGCACCTCGTCGATGCGATCATGCTCCAGTACCACTGGAAGACGCTGGAGAAGGAACAGCAGTACGCGAGCACGATCGAGAGCCTCGGCAAGATCCTGCAGAGCGAACGGTACGACTGGAAACTGCTCGACCCCGAGGCGCCCGCTGACGAGCGGGCGGCCTACAACCGGCTCGATGCCGCCGTACTCGATTACTTTGGCAGCCAGCCTCCCCCCGCCATTACCGAGAGAGGGACGGAGTATCGCGAGTTCCGCACCGAGGACAATGCGGAGTACCACTACTACCAGCCGATCCGGGCGCGAAAGAGCTGCCTCATCTGCCACGAGAGCCGGGGAGTGGCCACGGGGGCGGTGGGCACGGCGACGCCGGGGGCGGCGTATGCGGAAGGCGACCTGATGGCGGTCGTAAAGGTGGTGATGCCCAATGCGGCCACCCGCAAGGCCATCAATTGGAACCGGGCGATCCTGCTGGCGACGGCGATCATGACCGTGTTCCTCGCGATGCTGGCGGCCTATGCCATCGTGCGGTACGTAATCGTGAAGCCACTGGCACACCTGCGTGAGGTGAGCGAGGAGGTCCGGCGCGGGAACGTCGAGGCGCGGGCCGACATCCACACGGCCGATGAGTTCGAGGAGCTGGGCGTGGCCTTCAACCGCATGCTGCGAGGACTGATCGATTCCCAGGAGGAGCTCCGGCACACGAACGCCACGCTCGACGAGAAAGTGGACGAGCTGGCGCAGGCGAATCTCAACCTCTACGAGATGAACCGGCTCAAGGGGGACTTCCTCGCCACGATGAGCCACGAGTTGCGGACTCCGCTCAACAGCATCATCGGCTTCTCCGACGTGCTCGGCGCAATCCAGTCGCTCGACGACAAGCAGCGCCGCTACGTGGAAAACATCCGCACCTCGGGGCGGATGCTCCTGGAGATGATCAACGACATTCTCGACCTGGCCAAGATCGAGGCGGGCAAGATGGAGATCCGGCCCGTCGTCTTCAACCTGGCGTCGGCGGTGTCGGCCCAGTGCGACATGGTGCGGCCGCTTGCCGAGCGTAAACGGATCGATGTGAGCTTCGATGTCGGCGCCGGTCTCGAGGCGGTCGCGCAGGATCAGGCGAAGGTGCAGCAGGTCCTCGCCAACCTGCTCTCGAACGCGGTGAAGTTCACGCCGGAAGGGGGGCGTGTGGAGGTCGTGGCCCGCATCGACCCCGACACCGCAGCCGAGGATTTCCTGCTCGACGTCGTCGATACCGGCGTCGGCATCGCTGCCGAGGAACAGCAGGCGATCTTCGAGAAGTTTCGGCAGGGGCGTGTTTTTCAGCAGGGTGACGACGCGATGACCCGTGAGTTCTCAGGCACGGGCCTCGGCCTGTCGATCGTCCGCGAGTTGTGCCGGCTGTTGGGAGGCGACGTGACCGTCGAGAGCCAGCTGGGGCGGGGCAGCCGGTTCACGGTGCGGCTGCCGCTGCGGCTCTCGGCCGATGGAATCGCGGGCGAGGCGGCGGTGACCGCAGGCCGCGAGATCGCCTGACAGGAGGAGGAGAGAGGCATCAATGCCGCAGGAACCGAAGGACATCGAGGTCGAGCTGTTCACCGACGGCGCCTGCAGTGGCAATCCTGGCCCGGGGGGCTGGGCCTACATCCTCCGCCATCCGGTCAGCGGCAAGGAGGCAGTCGCCAGTGGCGCCGAGCCGCAGACGACCAACAATAGGATGGAGTTGACGGCCGTCGTGGAGGGGCTCAAGCAGCTCAAGCGGCCGACGGTGGTGGCGCTCGTCACCGACAGCGTCTACGTGGGCACCGGTTTGGCGGAGTGGGTGCCGAAGTGGAAGCAGCAGGGCTGGAAGCGGAAGGAGAAGGGGCGGCTCGTGCCGGTGAAGAACGAGGATCTCTGGCGCGAACTCGACAGCCTGGCCGCCGCCCACACCGTCCGCTTCACGCACGTGGCCGGCCACAGCGGTCACCCGGAGAACGAGCGGTGCGACCAACTCGCCGTCGCCGCCTACAAGAAGCTCCAAGGCCGGGCATAGCGCGTTTCCGGAGCTGGTTGGGGGTCGCGCGCAGACGCCGGTGAATTTTGCGGACGCTTGGCCGAGCTACTGCCGAACGAGCAGTGAACTCGCAAAATCCGCCGGCGGCGAGAACGTGCCCCCGACCGGCGGCGAGGCTGGAGTGAGGCTGGAACCGAAGCCAGCGAGACGACAGCCCTTCTCGAGCGTCCTCGATACACTTCTGAAATGGAATCGCCCCCGCCTCCGGCGCCCCCCGCACCGCTCATGATGCCGCTCGAGCGGCTGCCCGGCGTGGGTACGACGCGTGCGGAAAAGCTCGTGAAGCTGGGGCTCGTCACGGCCCGCGACGCGCTGCTGCACTTTCCGCGTGACTACCGCGACTTCTCCGGCACCCATACGGTGGCCGGCCTCGTCGAGGGGGAGCATGCCTCGCTCGCCGGTGACGTGACTGGCGTCGCGACCCGCACGACGTTCGGGGGGCGGGCCGTGCTCACCGTTTCGATCGCATGTGCCGACGGCCCGGTGCGGGCCATGTGGTTCAACATGCCCTTCATGGCGAAGCGGTTCGCCGTGGGCATGCGGGTCGTGATCGCCGGCCAGCCCCGGTCCAGCGGCACGATCTGGGAGTTCGCCCATCCGGAGGTCCGCTGGCTCACGGAGGGCGAAGCAGCCCATGCTTCGGAATGGCTCGCCGTCTATCCATTGGCCGAGGGCGTGCTGCAGTCGCACGTGCGGGCGGCCGTGCGGGCCGCACTCGACCACGCCGCCGACGCCTGGCCCGAGGCGCTGCCTGAGTCGATGCTGGCCGGCAAGTCGCTGCTGCCGATCGCGCGGGCCATCCGCGAGATCCACTGCCCGTCGAGCCGGGAGATGATCGACGCGGCCCGCCGCCGGTTCGTCTACCAGGAGCTGTTCATGCTGCAGTTGGCGCTGCGGATGCACCGCCGCCAGCAGCGGGAGCAGCGGGCCGCGCCGCCGCTCCCCGTCGATGCGCGGCTCGATAGCCGGATCCGCGCGCGGTTTCCATTCGAGTTCACCCCCGCCCAGCGCCGCGTCTGCGGTGAGATCGCTGCCGACATCGGGCTGGCCGAGCCGATGAACCGGCTGCTGCAGGGGGACGTGGGCAGCGGCAAGACCGCCTTGGCCGTTTATGCGATGCTCGCCGCCGTGGGCACGACGGTGAAGGGGAAGGAGGGGGCTGGGCAACTCCTGCGAGCTGACGGTCGCCCCGAGCGGTATCAGGCGGCACTCATGGCGCCCACTGAACTGCTCGCGCGGCAGCATGCGGCGACGCTGGAGCGGCTGCTCGCGGGCAGCGGCGTGGAGGTGCAACTGCTCGTCGGCGGCCAGGCGGCGAAGCAGCGGGAAAAGACGCTCGAACGGATCGCCTCGGGTGCCGCTGACATCGTGGTGGGCACGCAGGCTCTCGTCTGCGGGACCGCGAGGTTTCGGCACCTGGGGCTCGTGGTGATCGACGAGCAGCATCGGTTCGGCGTGCTGCAGCGGGCTCTCTTGCAGCAAGGGCAGGCCGATCCGCATACGCTCGTGATGACGGCGACACCCATTCCACGGACGATCGCCCACGCCGTCTACGGCGATCTCGACGTCTCGATCCTCGATGAGACACCGCCAGGCCGCCAGCCCGTGGCGACGTATCGCGTCGCCGCCGCCGAACTCGACCGCTGGTGGGAGTTCTTTCGCAAGAAGCTGGCCGAAGGGCGGCGGGGCTACGTGGTGGTGCCCGCCGTGGAGGAGTCGAAACGTGAGCTCGCGAGTATTTCGTCGGCCTTCGAGGCCTTGGCGAATGGCCCACTCGAGGCCTTCCGTCTCGGGCTGATGCACGGGCGGCTCAAGCCTCAGGCCAAGGCCGCGATCATGGACGATTTTCGAAACGGAAAGCTCGATGTCCTCGTGGCGACGAGCGTGATCGAAGTGGGCATCGACGTGCCCCAGGCAACGATCATGACGATTCTCGATGCGGAGACGTTTGGGCTGGCCCAGCTGCATCAACTCCGCGGCCGCGTCGCCCGCGGTGCCACGCAGGGCATCTGTGCGGCAGTCACCGCGGCCGGCGCCGAGCCACATCCACGGATCGATGCCTTCGTGGCAACGACCGACGGCTTCAGACTGGCGGAGCAAGACCTTCTGCTCCGCGGACCTGGCGACCTGGTAGGCACGCGGCAGAGTGGAGCCCCGCCGCTCTACCTGGCCGACCTGCTCCGCGACGGCTCGATCGTGGCTGAGGCGCGGCGGGACGCCCTAGACGTCTTCGATCTCGACCCACTGCTCGCTGCGGTGGAGCTCGCCCAGCTCCGTCGCGTCATTGCGGACCGCTGGGGACCGACGCTCGGGCTCGGGAAGATTGGATGACCGACTGCACCATCTGATCCCTGGCCTGCTTGATTAGCGCGGTGAGATGCCGGCGAACCTCCAGTTCGCTCCCTTTCCGGAGCAGCCGCAGCCGATTCTGGGCAGCCTCCACGATCCGCACAGGGTCGCGCTCCATTGGGCTCAGACCAAGGAGTTCGTGGGGAGCTGCAATTGGCTCGGTGGGTGCAGGTGATCGGGAGGACGCCAGTCTGGCGTGAGCAACGGTACTCATGGACAGCTCGGCGAAAAAGGAAGGGATCCTAATGTGGGCCGCCGCACTCGCGACCCTCTACCTCTTAAAGCGAGAGAACTGGTCGCCAGGGGCAAAAAAATTTACGACCCGCCGGTTGTGGCAGGTCGGGGTTGCCCAGTGCCCCGTCGCCGGACGCTCGCTACGGACATCCTGTCCTTCGCTCGCTCGATGG
>JBAVTF010000030.1:0-3365 GCA_049695995.1 Pirellulales bacterium
ACGGGCATCCATGCCCTCCGCTCGCTCGATGCTGACTGCGCTTCGGCATCCTGCCTACGCTGGTCAGCAAACGCCGGCGACAGGGCATGGGCAGCCCCTCCAGAGTCCATTGACTGAAGCGAGTGGCTCTCCAGCCTCCGTTACGCTCGGCTGATATACTCCGCGGGCCATCCTTTCCTGGAGTTTTCGTGGAACGCCGACATCTTTCGTTCATCGCCATTTCGCTGGCGATCGTCCTCGCCGGCCAGGCGCTGCAGGCCTGGTTTTTCCCCCCTGTTCAGAAGCCGCCAGTCGAGATTGCCGACGCGGATGCCGCGGCTGTCGATGCCGTGAAGGCTGAGCGGCCCGCTGAGTCGTCTGCAACATCGCCCGCCGCCGATGGCGACCAGACGGTGGCGGTCGATGCTCCGCGGGCGCGGCGGACGCTCGGCTCGCTCGACCCAGCTGATCCGGCGAAGATGCTGGTGACGCTCACGAGCCGCGGCGCTGCCGTGGAGCGGATCGAGCTGGCCGACGAGCGGTTTCACGATCAGGACGATCGGTCTGGCTACCTCGGCCATCTCGCCTGCGCGACGGTGCCCCAGGGCTGTCGCATCGGCGTGGTGGGGCCCGGCACGCCCGCGGCGAAGGCTGGCCTGCGGGCCGACGACGTGATCGTGCGCGTGAACAAGCTGACGACGCCCGACCCGCGGTCGCTGCACACCGTGCTCGCGGCCACGCGGCCGCGGCAGCGGGTCGCGATCGACTATCTCCGCGCGGGGCAGTCGGCCTCCTGCGAGGCGGTGCTCGAGCGGCGGCCGCTGGAAGTGGTGCGGCCCGAGCACCGTGCCGAGCCGACGGTCGATCCTGACAGTGATCTCCACGATCCGCTCTCGTTCCGCCTGTCGCTGGAATCCCGTGATGGCCGGAAGCGAGGCGAACCGCTCAGCGAGATGCCGGGGCACGAGTTGGCCGATGTCGATTGGCAGGTCGAGCCCACGGCCGACGGCCAGGGCGTACGGTTCACTCGGTCACTGCCCCGCGGCCTCACGGCGGTGAAGGAGTATCGCCTGGCGGCAGCGGGCGATCCGAGCCGGCCCGATGGCTATCGCCTCGACCTCACCGTGGAAGTGCGGGCAGCTGACGGCGAGACGATCGTCGCCTACGCGCTCGACGGCCCTACCGGGTTGCCGACCGAGGGCTGGTGGTATGCCCAGCGGGTCGCCCGCGACTGGGGTTCGCTCGCCGTGCGCGACGTGGCGATGCGGTTTGCCGGTGAGCCGAGCACGATCGTCAGCGGCCTCAAGATCGCCGACGGCAAGCTCGACCATCCGGCCTCGGCCGTTCGCGAGGGCAAGCCACTGTCGTTCGCCGGCGTCGACTCGCTCTACTTCGCGTCTGCGCTGATCCCCGCAGCGACGGGGCAGGGCGTTCCGGAACTCGCCGAGGTGCGGTCGCTCACGGTAGGCGAGGCTCCCGAGGCGGCCCGTAAGCGGCTCGTGGACGTGACGAGCCGGCTTGTCTCCCGCGAGGTGACCGTCACGGCCGAACAGCCGCTCGTGCATCGCTACGAGATCTTCGCCGGCCCCAAGCAGCCCGACCTGCTGCGGTCGTTCGGCGCGGCCGGCTCCGGCATGGACGACCTCGTCTACTACGGATGGTTCGGCTGGGTGGCCCGGCCGATGATCGCCGTGCTCCATGCGCTCCACGCGGTCGTGCGCAACTACGGGATCGCGATCATCCTGCTCACGGTGATCGTCCGCGGGGCGATGTTCCCGGTCAGCCGCAAGCAGGCGCTCTCGTCGCAGAAGATGCAGGTGCTTCAGCCGGAGATGAAGGCGATCGCCGAGAAGTACAAGAACGAGCCCGAGAAGCGGACGAAAGCCACGCAAGACCTGTGGCGGAAGCACGACTACAACCCGATGGGTGGCTGCCTGCTCGTCTTCATCCAGATTCCAATCTTCATGGGGCTCTACCGCTCGCTCGCCACCGACGTCGAGCTGCGGCAGGCCCCGCTCTTCAGTTCGGCGATCCGCTGGTGCTCGAACCTCGCGGCCCCCGACATGTTCTGGGACTGGTCGAAATACCTGCCGCAGTTCCTCACCGCCCCGGAAGGCTGGCTCGGCCCGTTCCTCAACCTCTTCCCGCTGGTTACGATCGGCCTTTTCCTCTGGCAGCAGAAGCTTTTCATGCCGCCGGCGGTGGACGAGCAGCAGAAGATGCAGCAGCAGGTGATGAACTACATGATGTGGTTCATGGCCCTGATGTTCTTCAAGGTGCCCTGCGGCCTCTGCCTCTACTTCATCGCCTCGAGCCTGTGGGGCATCGCGGAGCGGCTCTGGCTGCCCTCGACGCTGCCAGCCGCCGCCGGTGCCGGTGCCGGTGCCAAGGTGGTCGACGCCCCGTTTGCCGCGGTCTCGAAGAATGGATCGGCTGCCGGGGACGCCGCGCGGCAGAAGCGTCAGGCCCGCAAGAAACAACGCTAAGTAGTCCCGACTCTTCCGCTCACTCCGCGCCGTAGTCCGCATGCTCCGCATGCTCCGCATGCGGCAAGCGGTCTGGACACCGCAGGCCCGGCTATTCCTCCGTGGGGCGACCTCCTGTGGTGGGAGTTCGGGGCTGCCCACGCCCCGAGAGCCGGACGCTCGCTGCGGACATCCTGTCCTTCGCTCGCTCGCATGCCGCCTTCGCTTCGGTATCCTGCCTGCGGTCGGCGGCATACGCCGGCTCTCGGGGCATGGGCAGCCCCTCACAGCGTTTTGGTTGGCAGTGGTGGCCCGCGCGAGGCTTTTGGTCGCGTAAGATCAGTCGTTCTCATGTGGTCATCCACCGAACTCATCGTCGCGCCGGCGACCGTGCCTGGGCCGGGGGCGCGGGCGATCGTGCGCCTGGCCGGCGATGGGCTGGACGGGCTGCTCACGCGGCTGGTCACGGCCCAGGGTTCGGGCTTTGCCCGGCCGGGTGAATCGCCCCGAGTCGTGCCGGCGCGGCTTGCAGGCTCCGGGCTCGGGGCGGAGTGGGGCGAAGTGCCTGTAGAGATCCTGCACTGGCCGGGGCCCGGCGGACCAATCGGTGGGCCCCTCGCCGAGGTTCAACTGCCGGCGTCGGCACCGCTCGTCGAGGCGGTCGTGGCCGAGGCCTGTCGGCACGGAGCGCGGCTGGCCCGTGGAGGTGAGTTCACGCTTCGGGCATTCCTGGCAGGTCGGCTCGACCTCGTGCAGGCCGAGGCGGTGCTGGCCGTCGTCGATGCCCGCTCGCCCGACGAACTGGCGGCCGCGCTCGACCGGATGGCAGGGGGCGCTGGGGCACGGCTCGCTGCCGCACGGTCGTTGCTGCTCGACCTGCTCGCCGACATCGAGGCCGCGATCGACTTCGCCGATGAGACG
>JBAVTF010000031.1:0-21649 GCA_049695995.1 Pirellulales bacterium
GGTCCAAATGCTCCTCGAGCTTGCACCGACCCCCTCGCCTCCCTAACTCGGCGGAATGACTTTCCGCGCAACATCTGCACGTGAAGCAGGTAGGTCAGACGGTCGGGGAACCCGGAGGAGGAGCGCAGGGATATCCGTAGCTCTGTGGGTGCCACCGGGTACCATGTGGGCCGGAGGAATCCCGTAGCGACCGACGGAGGGTTTACCGCCGGCTGACCGGCGCCCCTTGTCTCGGCTGTCTGGGTAACTGGCTGCTCGAGCGTACATGGGGTTACCCGGCTGGCGTGGCTGCGGTTACCCTCTCAGTCGGCAGCACCCGCGCGGGGTGCTGCCGCTCCAACAGATGTTTGACCAGCCTTCCCCCCCATCGACTGAGTGTGATTCTCCCCGCGAAGTCCGGGCAGATCGCCCCCTGCGGATCGGGGCTGTGCAGTACCTCAACACGCGGCCGTTGGTACATGGGCTCGCGGCGGCGGGGGTGGCCGTGCACTACGACCTGCCGAGCCGGCTGGCAGATCGGCTGGCGGCTGCTGATCTCGACGTGGCTCTGATTCCGTCGATCGAGCTGTTTCGGGGCGACCGGTACCGAGTTGTTTCCGATGCCTGCATCGGCTGCCGCGGGCCGGTGATGAGCGTGAAACTGCTGTTTCGCACCGCGCCCGACCGGGTGTCGACGCTAGCCACCGACGAAGGGTCGCGGACGAGCGCGACGCTGGCCCGCATTTTGTTGGCCGAACGGCATGGCGTGCGGCCGACGACGGAGATCCTGCCGATCGGCGCCGGTCCGGGCGACACGCGGGCCGATGCGGTGCTCGTGATCGGTGATCGGGCCCTGGGATCGATCAGTGGTTCGTTCCAACTGGTGTGGGATCTCGGTGACGAATGGTGCCGATGGATGGGCCTGCCATTCGTGTTCGCCGTCTGGGCCGCGCGGGCCGGCGTCGACACGACGGCGATCGAGCCGCTGCTGGCCGCGGCCCGCGACTCGGGACGGGCCAATCTCGCGGCCATCGCCGCGGCCGAAGCTGCGGGCCACGGACTCACGGTGCCGCAGTGTCTGGGGTATCTCCGGGACAATCTGCATTATCATCTGGGCGTCCGCGAGTACGAGGCGTTGCGGCGGTTCCGGGAGCATGCCGTCCGCCTTGGGCTCGCCCCTGGCGGACAGCCGCTCGACATCCGGCCGTCCATTATCACGCCGCATTGGAGCAGCCATTGATGAGCGCTGTCGAAACGTCGCATGATGCCGCCGTCTCCGAGATACTCGACTCCGTGGTCGCTGGCGGCCGGCTCGAATTCGACAATGCCGTGCGGTTGCTCGAGTCGCGGGAGCTCGCGTCGATCGGACGTGCGGCCGACGCGGTGACCCGCCGGCTCCATCCCGAGCCCTATCGCACGTACAACATCGACCGCAACATCAACTACACGAACATCTGCACGGCCGTCTGCGACTTCTGCGCCTTCTATCGCGGCCCCAAGCATCCCGAGGGTTACGTCCTCGACCGCGACGTGATCCTGCGGAAGATCGAGGAGACGGTGGCCCTCGGCGGCGACCAGATCCTAATGCAGGGGGGCCTCCACCCCACGCTCACGCTCGAGTGGTACGAGGAGCTGCTCCGCGACATCAAGGCGCACTTTCCGGCGGTGAACGTCCATGGATTCTCGCCGCCGGAGATCCATCACTTCACGAAGGTCTCGAAGCAGCCGCTCCGCGAGGTGCTCGAGCGGCTCGCCCAGGCCGGGCTCGGCTCGCTGCCCGGTGGCGGCGGCGAGATCCTGGTCGACCGCGTCCGCGGGGCGATGACCCGCGGCAAGGTGATGACCGACGACTGGCTGGAGGTGCATCGCCAGTGGCACCTTCTCGGCGGCCGCAGCACGGCCACGATGATGTTCGGCCACATCGAGACACTGGCAGAGCGGATCGAGCATCTCGATCGCCTGCGGCAGGTGCAGGACGAAACCGGGGGCTTCACGGCGTTCATCTGCTGGTCGTTCCAGCCCGACAACACCGAGATGGATGACATCCCGCCGTCTGGCCCATTCGAATACCTGAAGACCCAGGCCGTGGCCCGGCTCTATCTCGACAACTTCCCCAACATCCAGTCGAGCTGGGTAACGCAGGGCCGTGAGATCGGCCAGCTTGCCCTGCTCTTCGGTGCGAACGACATGGGCAGCCTCATGATCGAGGAAAACGTCGTGAGCGCCGCCGGCACCGTGCACCACCTCACGCTCGACGAGATGAAATCGGCGATCTCCGAACTCGGCTGGATCCCGCGGCGGCGGAACGTGTTCTACGAGTTGTTCGAGGATGAACCCGTCGCGCCGGCGGTCGATCCGGAACGAAGCCGGGCGCGTGCCGTGCAGCTGCCCGTGGCGTCGACAACGCCGTGAGGCCACCGCCGCTCACGTTGCAGGCGCGGCATCTTGTGCCGATCGCGGCCCCGCCGATCGACGGCGGCTGGCTGCGGATTGAACGGGGCCACATCGTGGCGATGGGAAAAGGCAGGCCACCCGGGCCGACCGTCGATCTCGGCGACGCAATCATCCTGCCCGGGCTCGTCAACGCCCACACCCACCTCGAGTTCTCGACGGTCGCGCACCCGCTCACTGCCGACGGCGGCCTTCCCGCCTGGATCAGCCGTGTCGTCGCCCTCCGCCGCCAGCGGACACCAGACTCCGCCGCCGCAGAGACCGCCGTCGCCGTGGTCCGCGGCCGCGCGGAGAGCGCGGCCGCGGGCGTGACCGCGATCGGTGAGATCGCCACGGCCACATCGCTCGACGCCTACGCAGCTCCGGGCCCGCGGGTACGGGTATTCCGCGAGGCGCTCGGACTGTCACCGTCCGCCGGCGCCGCGGCGTTTGCCACGGCGATCCGCGACATCGACCGCCTCCAGGTTCGAAGCATTCGCGCCGGCGTCTCGCCGCACGCGCCGTACTCGGTGGCCTCCGCGCTCGGCCGTCGCCTGCTTGCCGCCGCCCGTGCCCGCGGCCTGCCCGCGGCGATGCATCTGGCCGAGAGCCGAGAGGAAGAAGCCTTGCTCGCCGCTGGCACCGGCCCGTTCCGCGACCTGCTCGAGTCGCTCGGCGCCTGGCCAGCCGCCGCCCCTCCCCGGCTTCTTTCCGCCGCCGACTGGATCTCACACCTGGCCCGCGGCCCGCGCGGCATCGTGGTACACGGCACCCACCTCGACCGCGATCCCATCGCCCTCGCCCGCCTCGCCCGCCACCGCGACCGGCTCGCCGTCGCGATCTGTCCGCGGACCACCCGCGCGATCTCCGGCTCCCTGCCGCCGCTCGCCCTCTTTCGCGAGGCGGGACTGCGAGTCGCCATCGGCACCGACAGCCGCGCGTCGAATCCCGACCTCTCCGTCCTCGCCGAATGCCGCACGCTCGTCGATGCCGGCCTCACGAGCCCCGCCGCAGCCCTGACGCTGGCCACGCTCCACGGCGCATGGGCCCTGATGCTCGACCAGCAGTGCGGTAGCCTCACGATCGGCCGCCCCGCCGATCTCGCGATCCTGCACCCCGCCACACCCCACGCAGACCCCTTCGCCGCCGCCCTCGCCCCCGACACCCGCCTCGTCGCCACCCTGTGCAGCGGCCGCGTCATCGCTGGCGGCCTGCCTGGGATCGCTACCGGCAGCCGATGAACGGATCAAGGAACGCAGCGTCCAGCGTAGGCTCGGGGTTGCCCATGCCCCGTCGCCGGACGCTCACTTCGAACATCCTGTTCTTCGCTCGCTCGATGCCGCCTTCGCTACGGCATCCTGCCTGCGCTCGGCGGCAAACGCCGGCTCTCAGGGCATTGGGCAGCCCCTCGCAAGTTCACCTCGCTCGCAATCGGAAGGCCAGCGGGTCGCCCCATACAAGCCCTGAGCGCGAGCGAGGGGATAACGATTCACGATCCTCCGGCTTGCGCCTGGGGGCTTCTATGGAGCCAAGCCAGCGCCCACAGCCAATCGGGCAGGCGAAGGGGTCGGTGCAAGCTCGAGGAGCATTTGGACCGAGTCTTCGAGGTCCCGCGACGCGGCTTGCACCGCCCTGAAGCCGGCGCGCGCGTGCCCCTACAGCCGGCAGTTCGCGATCTGCGTCTCGATCACGGCCGAGGCGCCGATCGCGTCCAGCCGCTCCATGATGGCGTGGGCCTCGCCCCTTCTCACCATTGCCCGCACGGCACACCACTCGGGATCTTCGAGCGCCATCACCGTGGGCGAGTTGAACCCGGGCGTGATGGTCTCGGCCTCGGCGAGCCGCGACCGTGGAACGTTGTACTCGAGCAGTGACCAACTGCGGGCGATCACGATTCCCTCGAGCCGCCGCACGATCCTGTCGGCGAGCGCCGGATCGGCGATGCGGTGGTTCTGCACGAGCACCGTCTCGTAGCGGCCGATCTCGGCAAAGATCCGCAGGCGATTGGCGGCGAGCGTACTGCCGGTCTCCACGAGATCGACGATCGCGTCGGCCACGCCCAGGGCGATCATCACCTCGACGCTGCCGGAGAGCTCGACGAAGTGGGCGTCGACGCCGCGCTCGGCGAGCCAGCGGCGAGTGATCCGGGGGAAACTGGTGGCGATCCGCTTGCCCGCGAGCTGCCGCGGGTCGGTGACGGGAGAGTCGTCGGCGACGCACATCGCCAGCCGGCAGGAACCCACGCCGAGATCGAGCCGATGCACCACATCGGCGCCGCTTTCGGCTACCAGGTCGGCACCGGTGATGCCGAGGTCGATGGCCCCTTCGGCGGTGAGCACGGGAATGTCGTCGGTCCGCAGGAACGTGATCTCCACCGGCATGTCCTTGCACTTGGCAAACAGGCTCCGGTCCGATCGACGAAACGACAGCCCCGCGTCGGCCAGCAGCTGCGCTGCCAACTCCGAGAGCCGTCCCTTGCTCGGCACCCCGATCCGCACCAGCCGCTCCTGCTTCTGCTCGCTCATCGTTTGTCTCCCGAAGCGGCCCCGCCCTGAGCGGTCCGCGCTGCCTTCTCGTCGAGCCCCGACACACCGAACCGCCGGGCCAACTCGTCCTCCACCTGCGCGAGCGACAGGCCGCGGCAGGCGAGCAACACGAGCGTGTGGTAGATCAGGTCGGCCGCCTCCGACACCACGCGGGCGTCGGTTTCGGCGGCCGCAGCCTGCACGAGCTCACCCGCCTCCTCGGTGACCTTCTCGCCCACCTTCGGCACCCAACCGGCCAGCAGCCGGCTGGTGTAGGATCGATCCGGCGACTCACCCTTGCGGGCGGCGATCACCTGTTCCAGCGCCTCTAGGACTTCTCCACAGCGACGCACTGATGGCTGACGATCCGACACGATCCACGCATCCTGGAGCAACGAGTGCAGGGCCGCCGGATCCAGTCCGGCCGCCGCCCGCAGTCCCCCAAACTCTAGCATGGGCTCCGGCCGGCCCGACCGCGCCGCGCCAGACCGCACAACCGGACCTCTCGACCCACGAACGGCCGCTTCTGGGCGACGACTGCTGGTTTCTGTCCGGGCCGACGGCATCGGGTAAATCATCGCTGGCGATCCGGCTCGCCCGCGAACTGCGGGCCGAGATCCTGAGCGTCGATTCGATGGCGGTGTATACCCGCCTCGACATCGGCACCGCGAAGCCCACGACCGCCCAACAGGCCGCCGTGCCCCATCACCTCATCGACCTCGTTCCCCCCTCCGAGCCCTACAGCGTAGCCCTGTGGCTCGCCGCCGCCGCCCGGGCCGTGAACGACTGCCGGGCCCGAAGCCGACGGATCCTGTTCGTCGGCGGCACGCCGCTCTATCTCCGCGCCCTCCGCGACGGCCTCGCGCCGCTGCCCCCCGCCGACGACGCGCTTCGCAGCCGGCTCACGGCCGAGGCGACCGAGCACGGCCTCCCTGCGCTCCACGCCCGGCTCGCCACCTTCGATCCGCTCGCCGCGGTCCGAATCCATCCCCACGACGCCAAGCGAATCATTCGCGCGCTCGAGGTGGCCGAAACAACCTCCCGGCCCCTCTCCGCCACCTTCGCCCCCGCGCCCCACCCCGTCTTCGAGTCACAATTCCTCGTGCTCGACATCCCCCGCGCGGTTCTCCGCGACCGCATCGACCAGCGCGTCGAGCAGATGTTCGCCGCCGGCCTCGTCGAAGAAACCGCCGCCGCGCTCGTGAGCCCGGGCGGCATCGGCCCCACCGCCCGCCAGGCCGCCGGCTACACGGAGGCCATCGACTTCATCGAGGGCCGCATCGATCACGCCGAAGCGATCCGCCGCACGCAGCGGCGCACCCGCCAGCTCGCCAAGCGGCAGCTCACTTGGCTCCGCAGCTTCCGCCACGCCATCTGGCTCTCCGCCTGAGTGACGCGAAGAGCTGTCATACGGCCTTCTATCTCGACTCGCATGAGTTCGGGGCTGCCCATGCCCCGTCGCCGGACGCTCGCTTCGGGCAGCCCCTCACGGCCGTATTGTCGGCACGGGACGGGGAGCTGGTCGGGGGTCGCGCGCAGCCGCTGGTGAATCGTGCGGAAAGAAAAGCCACCTATCCCGATCGAGCAGTGAACTCGCACGATCCGCCAGCGGCGAGCACGTGCCCCCGACCGGCGGTGCACCTCGGTCGGCATCGCCCCCAGGGCGTCCCGCCCGTGCTAGCACTCCGCGTGCTAGCACCGGATGTTGTGGCGGAACCCCCTCTCCCACCACAAAATCGAAAAAATTCTTGCCTTGCCCTTGCGAGCCGGTACTTTCGCCCCCGTCGCACGTCCGCGACACCGCCGCCCATGGATGGGCGACGGCAGGAAAGTAGTAGCAGCGTCAGGAGGACTCATGGCCGCGAAGCCCCTTATCGGCATCAACACCGACTACCGTTCGACCCGCAAGGAACACGCCGCTCTCTCGTTCGTCGCGGCCGGCTACTACGACGGCATCACCGCCTCCGGCGGCATCCCTGTGATCCTGCCCCCCTTGGCCGACGAAGACGACGTCGTCCGTCTGCTCGACCTGCTCGACGGCGTGGTGATGGTGGGAGGCGCCGACCTCGACCCCCGCCGCGACGGCTACATGCCCCACCCGGCCGTCCGCCCGATGGACGCCCGCCGCGAAGACTTCGACCGCATGCTCGCCAAGCACATCTGCGCCCGACACATGCCCGTGCTCGCGATCGGCAGTGGCATGCAGCTGATCAATCTCACCGAAGGGGGCACGCTTTTCCTGCACATCCCCGAAGATCTCCCCAAGGCGATTCCCCACAAGGACCCGACCGACCTCGCCCACCGTCACGCCCTGATCGTCGAGCCCGGCTCGGCGATGGAGCGGGTCTACGGCGACGGCGAGATCCGCGTGAACAGCATGCACCACATGGCGATCGACGACGTCGCTTCGAGCTTCAAGGTCACGGCCCGCGCTCCTGACGGCGTGATCGAGGCGATCGAGAGCTGCGTCGAGAATTGGACCGCGATCGGCGTGCAGTTCCACCCCGAAGCCGAAACCGCCTCGGCCCTCGACGTGAAGATCTTCGAGGAGTTCATCATCGGCATCACGGGCGAGCAGCCCGCGATGAAGCTCGTCGCATAAACATTTACGAGGCGTGCGTCACGAGATAGACGTCGATCTCCGGCCCGTCGGTCGCACCATGCGGCCGGCGGGCCGGCTGCTTTGACACCGTGAGGCCGACCGCGCGGGCGGCGGGCTCGAACTCGACCGCGCGGGCGCGTCCCGGGTCGGCCACCATGGCGATGCCGCCTGGGGCGAGTGTCCAGGCGATCACGGCCGAGAGGGCGACCGCGTGGTGCTTCTCGTAGAGCACGTCGGCCGCCACCACGCGGTCGAACCGGCCGAGGTCGTCGGGGAGCTTCCGCCAGTCGAGCAGCCGCACTGCGAGTTGTCCGGCCTCGTTCGCGTCGGCGTTGTACCGCACCCCTTCCAGGGCGTCCTCTTCGTAGTCGCTGGCCGTGGCCGCAAAGCCACGGCGAGCGGCCACGATCGCCGGCAGGGCCAGGCCGCAGCCCAGCTCGAGCAGCGAGTGGCCGCGGCCGTCGAGTTGCGACAGCTCCTCGGCCAGCACGATGGCCGACTCCCAGACATTGGCCCAATAGGGGATCCGTTCGTCGGCCTCAAAGGCGGCCACGTCGATCAGGGCATCGAGGTCGGGGGGCTGCCAGAACCGGTAGGCCACGCCGCAGACGTCGATCACCCGTTCCACCGGCTCGAACCGCTCGTACGCCATCCGCCTGTTCTCCATGTCCTGGCCGCCACATCCCGCACCGGGGCCGCAGGCCTCCACGACCGTTGCCACCGGCCCAATTGCACCAGGCCGCCGACCGAGGCCGGTCCGTTCCGCCCGTGCCGGTCGCATGCGAGCCGAGCGTGTGGCACGATTGTAGGGTCGTTCCCGTCCTTCTCCGACAGGCGTTCATGCTCAGCGACTTTGACCTGCACCTGCTCGGCGAGGGCCGCCACTGGAAGAGCTACGAGAAGCTCGGGGCTCAGCTGGAAACGATCGACGGCGTCGCGGGCGTCACGTTCGCCGTCTGGGCCCCCAATGCCGACCTCGTGAGCGTGGTGGGGGATTTCAACGGCTGGGACGGCGCCGGCCACCGGATGCACAAGCGGATCCCGTCGGGTATCTGGGAGCTGTTCGTGCCCGGCCTCGGTCACGGCACGCTCTACAAGTTCCGCGTCCACTCCGACGGCACGCACGCCGATCGGACCGACCCCTACGGTTTCGCGGCGGAGGTGCCGCCACGCACGGCATCTATCGTCACCGACCTCACGGCCTATCAGTGGCGGGACGGCGACTGGATGGCTGACCGCGCCTCCCGCAACGCCCTCGCCGCGCCGATCAGCATCTACGAGGTGCATCTCGGCAGCTGGCGGCGGCCGGGCGACGATCCGCAGCGGTGGCTCACCTACGCCGACCTCGAGCGAGAACTGGTGCCCTACGTCGTGGAGATGGGGTTCACCCACGTGGAGTTTCTGCCGCCGACGGAGCATCCGCTCTCCGCGAGCTGGGGCTACCAGACGATCGGCCTGTTCGCCGCGACCAGCCGGTTCGGCTCACCGCAGGCCTTCATGTCGCTCATCGACGCGCTGCACCGGGCCGGCATCGGCGTGCTCATCGACTGGGTGCCGGCGCATTTCCCGAAGGATGCGCATGGCCTGCGACGATTCGATGGCACCGCCCTCTACGAGCACGAGGATCCGCGGAAGGGCGAACACCCCGACTGGGGCACGCTGATCTTCAACTACGGCCGCCACGAGGTGGCCAACTACCTCGTCTCGAACGCTCTCTTCTGGCTCGACCGGTATCACATCGATGGCCTGCGGGTCGACGCCGTGGCCTCGATGCTCTACCTCGACTACAGCCGCAAGGACGGCGAGTGGGAGCCCAACTGCTTCGGCGGCCGGGAGAACCTCGAGGCGATCGAGTTCTTGAAGACGTTCAACGTGCAGGTGCACGGGCATTTCCCCGGCACGCTCACGATCGCCGAGGAATCGACCGCCTGGCCCGGCGTCTCGCGGCCCACCTACCTGGGCGGCCTCGGCTTCAGCTTGAAGTGGAACATGGGCTGGATGAACGACACGCTCCGCTACATGCGGCACGACCCGGTGCACCGCAAGTATCACCACGACGAACTCACGTTCAGCCTCATCTACGCCTTCCACGAGAACTTCGTGCTTCCCTTCTCGCACGACGAGGTGGTGCACGGAAAGGGTTCTCTGATCGACCAGATGCCGGGCGACCTGTGGCAGAAGTTCGCCAACCTGCGACTGCTCTACACCTACATGTGGTGCCACCCCGGCAAGAAGCTCCTGTTCATGGGGAGCGAGTTCGGGCAGTGGCGCGAGTGGAACTTCGACGCCAGCCTCGACTGGCACCTGCTCCAGCACGATACCCACCGCGGCCTCTCGAAGGCGGTGGCCGATCTCAACGCCCTGGTTCGCCGTGAGTCGGCCCTCCACCAACTCGACTTCGACGGCCGGGGCTTCGAGTGGATCGACTGCCACAATTGGCAGGACAGCGTGCTCGCCTTCGTCCGCCGGGGCGAGAACCCCGACGACTTCCTCGTCGTCTGCTGCAACTTCACGCCGGTGCCGCGGGAGGGCTACCGACTCGGCGTGCCGTGTGGCGGCACGTACGCCGAGATCTTCAACGGCGACTCCGCGTGGTACGGCGGCACGAACCTCGGCAACGCGGGCGCCCTCGAGGCCGAACCGGTGCCCCACCATGGCCGCGACTACTCCGTCTCGCTCACGCTGCCACCACTCGCCGCCGTCGTCCTCAAGCCGCGGCGGTAGTGCGGAATCACCGGCGGGGGGGCCGCTTCCACTGGAGGGCGTAGCGGCGCTGCACGTCCTCGATCCAGCGGCCGATGGCGTCGCCTTCCTGCTGGCGGGCGAGCACGGCGATTCGCCGCTGGTCGAAGCCCGGATCGACGAACTGCTCGCGGAGCTTCTCCTGATCGGGCTCGTATGACACGAGCCGGATCGCGTAGCACACCGTCCGCGGATCGTTGAAGGCCACGGCCGTCTGCCCCGGCTCGAGCGCGAACACCGCCTTCATGAACTCCTCGCCCGGCATCGAGAGACCATCAGGCTGCGAAAGCGTCGGCGCCGCACCAAACGTCCCGGCCCGCGACATCCACGTGAACGGCCCCACGGTCGCGGCTGCGAGCTTCGGGCCCTCGGTGCGGGCGGCAACGGCCGCCTCTAGCGTCTTGCCGTAACCCGCCTGCTTCGCAAGTTCCTCGGCCAGCTTCCGGGCGAGCGGCCGCCCCTCGACGATCTTCCAGGCCCGCTCGACGTCGGCCTTGGCCTTGTCGAACGTCGGCGAGAAGGCGGGCTGATCCTCCGTCTTCCAGGAGAGGTAACGGTTGCCCGCCACGTCCCGCGTGCCCGCCGGCCGCCAGAGTGACGCGGTCGGGGCGAACACCATTTCATCCCAACTCACCTGCCGGAAGCCCATCGGGCTGTTTTGGTCGAGGCTGAGCTCGAAACTCGTGCCCAGGCCGCCGGCCGCTACCGCGTCACCGGCACTGACCCGCTCGAGCCGGCCCGACTCGAGCCCCTGCTTCTTGGCGATCGCCTCGACATTCGGGGGCTGCGGCCGGCCGCCGGCTCCCGCCACCTGGGCCTGCCAGAGGGCGAGATCCTCGGCGTAGCGGGCAAAGTCTGTGGTCACGGCCGTGAACACCGCGTCAATCCGCTTGGCCGCTGCCTCGGAGGCGAGGCGATTGCGGACGTCGTCGGCAACCTTCTCGAGCGGCTCGAACGCAGCCTCGTCCTTCTTTGCTGCGTCCTTCGCGGTGTCGCCCTTCTTCTCCGCATCGGCGGCCTTCACCGCGTCGGCCTGCGCGTCGGCCTTCGGCTGCTCGGCGGCGGGCTTCACGTCGGCGGGCTTCGCCTCGGCCGTCGCTGGTGCGGACTTCGCCTTGCCGCCGGGCTGGCGAAACGCCGCGGGCAGGACCCGCAGCCGACTCGGCACCGCCGCCTTCGGCTCAGCAGCCTTCGCGGGCTCAACAGCCTTCGGCTCGGCCGGCGGCGCAGGCTCGGCAGTCTTCTCGCCAGTCTTCTCGCCGGCTGCGGCAGGCTTCTCCTCAGCTGCGGGAGCGGCGGGCTCGGCTGCCTTCACGCGATAGAGCCGCTCCCTGTTCTCCTCATAAAATTTCTTGACCTGTTCGTCGGTCACTTCCTTGCGGACCTCCGCCTCGATCACCTCCCGCTTGGCAACGAGATACTCAGCCGAGATCCGATGCGGCTCCTTGAAGCCGGGCGAGGCGCTGCGGGCGGCCGGCAGATCGTCTTTGTATTGATCGAAGAAATTCAGCAGCGTCGCCTCCGACGGAAGCGACACCGCCTCCACGAGCGACTCGACCGCCACCGGCACCACCTCGACGGTCGCCCCCTGTTCGAGCCGCCGGAAATAATCCCAACGCTGGGCTGGCGGATCGCCGGCAAAGCCCGTGAGGAAGAGCCGCTCCATCCGCCCGGCGGCGAGCACCGTTCGCAGGGCCTCGAAGACGTCGCCCTGCGACACGGCCATCGGGCCCCCGCGCCGCCGCGCAATGATGGCATCAAACTGCTCGGGCCGAACCATATTATTGGTCCACTCCCCGAGGAACTGGTTGATCGCGGCGTTGCTCACGACCACGCCATTGGCCTCCGCCTCCTTGGCCAAAAGCATCGTCCGCACGACGTCTTCCTCGTCGTCGGGCAGGAGCCGCATCCGCCCAGGATCACGCCCCGAGGCCGCGACCGCATCCAGCAGAAATTGATTCAGAACCGTCCGCATCGCGACGCCCCGCATCATGTCACTCTCGCGGATCTCGCCCCCGGACCAACTGGCCACAACCGGGTCGGAACCGGCCCCGCCCGCCCCCATCTGCAGGAACGGCGGCAGCACGAAGAAGGCCAGCATGGCGAGAATCGCCACGAACACGAGCAGCGAACGCTGGTACTTACGAAAAATCTCGAACGAGCCGGCCATGGCACCGCCTGAAGTCCGTCAGCCAGACGGCAAAACCGCCGAGGCTTGACAGGGAAAGAGAGGGGAGGGTAACGCTGTCTGGCTTGCGACAGGCCGCAGATTGTGAGCGCCGGGGCTTCCGGCGCCAATCCCAGGGCTCCACGCCGCATCCTCTTACCCCTGTAGGCGACGATGGCCAAGAAGACCTCCAAGCGAGCAAACGCATCGAAGCCCCGCGGCGATTCCGGCGGCAGCCGGGCCCCGTCCGGCGACTATGAACTCGTCATAGTGGAGAGCCCGGCGAAGGCCAAGACGATCGAGAAATACCTGGGCAAGGGCTTCGTCGTGAAGGCCTCGATCGGCCATATCCGCGACCTGCCCAGCAAGGCTCCGAAGGGCTCGAAGCAGCCGGTGCCCGGCGTCGATATCGAGCACGACTTCGCCCCCACCTACGAAATCGCCGGTGAAAAAACGAAGACCGTCACGGAGCTCCGGCGGCTCGCCAAAGGGGCGAAGGATATCTGGTTCGCCACCGACTTGGATCGCGAAGGGGAAGCCATCGCCTGGCACCTCACGCAGGTGCTCGGTGTCGATCCGGCCGATGCCAAGCGGGTGACGTTCGACGCGATCACGAAGTCGGAGGTGCAGCGGGCCTTCCAGAAGCCGCGGGCCATCAACATGCCCCGGGTCGAGGCCCAGCAGGCCCGCCGGATCGTGGACCGCATCGTCGGGTATCGCGTGTCGCCGGTGCTCTGGAAAAAGGTAGCCGGCGGCCTGAGTGCCGGCCGCGTGCAGAGCGTCGCCACGCGGATCGTGGTGGATCGCGAGGAAGAGATCCGGGCCTTCACGCCGAGCGAGTCGTGGGACATCGGCGGCATGATGACGTTTGACGTCGCCAAGGCCGTCCCGCTCCACGCCGAATGGACGGCCTTTATGTCCCGCCGCGATGAGCGGGGCCGGCCGCCGTTCGTTCGCGATCGAATGGCCTGGCTCGCCGAGCGACGGGGGCTGGCCTGCGACCTCGTCGAAGTGGGCGGCAAGCCGTTCAAGCTCGAGGCCGAGAACACCTCGACCACCGACCTCGCCCCTGCCGCCCAAAAGGCGGCCGAGGCGGCCGGTCTGATCGACGTGACGCTCACCCGGGAGGCCGATGCCGACGGCCGCGGCCGGGCCAAGAGCCTGTCGCGAATCTCCGGTCGCCCCGATCCCAAGGCCCGCTTCACCGTCGAGTCGATCGACGTCACGCGAACGAAGTCGCGGCCGTTCCCCCCCTTCATCACGAGCACGCTTCAGCAGGCGGCGAGCAGCCGGCTGGGCATGTCCACCGACCGCACGATGCGAATCGCCCAGCAGCTCTACGAGGGCATCGACCTTCCCGACGAGGGACGGGTGGGCCTCATCACCTACATGCGAACCGACTCGACCAACCTCTCCCGGGAGGCGATCGAGATGGCACGCCGCTACCTCGACCAGCGGCACGGGGCGAAGTACGTGCCGGACAAGCCGCGGGTGTATGCCAGCTCCAACGAGAGCGCCCAGGAGGCCCACGAGGCGATCCGACCCACCGATGCCTTCCGCGATCCGGATTCGATCAAGGATGCGCTCTCCGAGGAGCAATACCGGCTCTACCGGCTCATCTGGCAGTCATTCGTGGCCTGCCAGGCGACCGACGCCGAGTGGGATTCCACGGCCGTGCGGCTCCGCCGCAGCGACCGCGACACCGGCGCCGTCTTCAAGGCGAACGGCCGCGTGCTCCGGTTCGACGGCTTTTATGCCATCAGCGGCACGCCCAAGGACGACGGCGAACAAGTGCTCCCCGACTTCCAGAAGGGGGCCGAGCTCGCCCCTTTCGATATCGAGCCAAAGCAGAAGTTCCAGGCGCCGCCGCCGCGGTACACCGAGGCCACGCTCGTGAAGAAGCTCGAGGAGGAAGGGATCGGCCGTCCTTCCACCTACGCGAGCATCATCAACGTGATCGAGAACCGCGGCTACGTGGAGCAGCAGGATCGGCGGTTCTACGCCACCGCGCTCGGCGAGGCCGTGACGGGCTTCCTCAAGCGAGGTTTCCGCGATCAGTTCATCGAGATCGGCTACACCCGTGAGATCGAGCGGGAACTCGACCAGGTGGCCCAGGGCACGAAGCGCTGGACCGACATGCTGCACGAGTTCCACGACGAACTCGAGCCGAAGCTCGACACGGCGATGCAGGAGCAGCATGAGAAGGCGAAGGGGGAACCCTCGCCCTACGCCTGCCCGCAGTGCGGCCGCCAGCTCGAATATCGACTCGGCCGAACGGGCCGGTTCCTCTCCTGCAGCGGCTTCAACGAAAAGATCCTGGAGGAGCCGCCGCCGGCGAAGACGACGGCGAAGGGCAAGAAGCGGAAGCCTGCCAAGCCCAAGGAGGTGCCCGCCTGCTCGTTCGCCATGCCGGTGGGCCGCGACGGCAAGCCGCGGCTACCGGAGCAGATCGACCTGCTCTCCCCCGCCGGCGTGCCGATGGTGAAGCGGACGGGCCGATTCGGCGACTTCCTCGTGGAGGACAAGCCGCGGCCGGTGAAACCAAAGGGCCGGAAGGCCGCCACCGAGCCGGCCGAGCCGCCGCCGTTTATCCTCAATCTCGACCGCAAGGGAAACGTGAAGTTCCCGGCGCCGCCGCCGCTCGTCACAGACATCGCCTGCCCGAAGTGCGGCGACATGATGAACCTCCGCGGAGGCAAACGGGGTCCGTGGCTCGGCTGCCGGGCGTTCCCGAAGTGCCGGGGCCGCGAGGCGTTCACAAAGCTGCCGGAGGCGCGGCAAAAGGAACTGGAGCGGGAACTCAACGCCCACTCGCAGGGACACACGAAGCTCGAACTCACCCGCCGTGACGGCGTGACGCCTGTCGAGGACGGCACTCCGCTCTCGTCGCTCACAATGGAAGGCGGCGTCGCGGAGCTGGCGAAGTTCGAGGGCTGAAGCTTCCCGTAGGCCCGTTGCTCCGCGACGGGCCTACACGTCGCCGCCGAACGTGGCCGGCGTCTCGTCGAGCGCCACGGCATAGGCCGTCGCGTGCGAGCGGCAGTGGGAGATGCTCACGAGGATGCAGCGGATGCCGAGCCGCTCGGCGATCTCCTGCGTGCCCCCCTTGAGAAAGGCCTGTGGCCGGCCCCCGGCGTTGTTGCGAATCTCGATGTCCCGCCAACTGATGCCCCGCCGCCAGCCCGTGCCGAGCGCCTTGAGCACCGCCTCCTTGGCCGCCCAACGGCCCGCGAAGTGCTGCGTCGCCATCCGCCGGCTGCGGCAGTAGTCGATCTCGAGCGGCGTGTAGACGCGGCCCACGAAGAGTTCGCCGTGCCGCTCGATCATCTGGGCGATCCGCAGGCATTCCGTGATGTCGGTGCCGACGCCGAGAACGTTCATCGCCCGCCTCCCCGCGGCATCGTGCGGGCCAGACCGCATGCGGCCCGGGCCCGATCGAGGACGTCGCGTGCCTTCGCCCGCGCCTTCGTGGCGCCGGCCGCCAGGATCGCCTCGATCCGCCCCGGATCGGCCTCGATCGCCTGCCGCCGAGCCCTCGCCTCCGCGAAGAAGCGGGCCGCGACCTCGACCAGCGCCTTCTTCACCTCGCCGTAGCCGAACCCACCGCGGCGGTAGAGGTCGGCCATGGCCTGGCGTTCGTCCGCCGTGGCCATGAGCGAGTAGAGGGCAAAGAGATGATCTCCGTCCGGATCCTTCGGCTCTTCCATCGGCCGCGAGTCGGTCGTGATCCGCATGATCTTCTTTTTCTGAGCGGCCGGATCCTCGAACACCTCGATCGTGTTCTCGTAGCTCTTGCTCATCTTCTGGCCGTCGGTGCCCGGCACCTTCGCGCCCCCTTCCACGAGCCGCGGCTTCGGCAGCGTGAACACGTCGCCATACAGATGATTGAACGTTCCGGCGAGATCACGGCAGACCTCGATGTGCTGCACCTGGTCCTCGCCGACGGGCACCACCGTGGCGTCATAGGCCAAGATGTCGGCGCTCATCAGCACGGGATACGTGAACAGTCCGGCGTCGGCGGGCAGGCCGCGGGTCTTCTTGTCCTTGTAGGCGTGACACCGCTCGAGCAGCCCCATCGGACAGACGGTCATCAGGAGCCACGTCAGCTCCGTCACCTCCGGCACGTCCGACTGCACGAAGAGCACGGCCTTCTCCGGGTCGAGTCCGAGCGCCACGAGATCGACCGCTGCGTCGTGTACGAGGCCGCGGAGCCGAGCCGGGTCGCGGACCGTCGTCAGCGCGTGCAGATCGGCGATGAAGTAGTAGGCCTCGTCGGCGGCGGCATGGCCGCCCCCCGGCTGGAGGTCGATGTATTGCCGAATCGCCCCGAAATAGTTGCCCCAGTGAAACCGACCGGTGGGCTGGATGCCCGACAGGGCTCGCGTGGGTCGGCCTGTGGTCGCTGCCGGTGGCTGCTCAGTCTTCATACGCTTCCCTTCGTGGCTCGTGTCAGGTGCGGGTGCGGCCGGCGTCGACGGGGGAGGCACAGCCGGCGGGGCGATTCGGCAACGTGAGCGTGCCGATCACGTCGGCCAGCCGCATGGCGCCCAGCTCCGCGACTGCGGCCGGCAATTCATCGAGCAGCCGCGTGGAGACGACCGGCTCCGCGAAGCTTGCCGTGCCGATCTGCACGGCCGAGGCACCGGTGACGAAGAACTCCATGCAGTCGTCGATCGTCATGATGCCGCCGACGCCGATGATCGGAATCGCCACCGCCTGCCGCACCTGGTGCACGCACCGCAACGCGATCGGCTTGATGGCTGGGCCGCTCAGCCCGCCCACCACGTTCCCGAGCAGCGGCCGCCGCCTTCGCCAGTCGACGGCCATCCCCTGGCAGGTGTTGATCAGCGTGACGGCATCGGCGCCGCCATCCGCGGCCGCCTGGGCGATCGTCGCGATACTCGCCACGTTGGGCGTGAGCTTCGCGATCACGGGGAGCGCCGTCGCGTCACGAACACCGGCCACGACCCGGCGGCAGGCCTCGGCATCGGTGCCGAGATCGACGCCATGGCTCACGTTCGGGCACGACACATTGAGTTCGAGTGCGGCGATGCCCGGCATACCGTCGAGCCGCGCAGCCAGCGCCACAAACTCATCGACATTCGCCCCGGCGATGCTCACGATCACCGGCGCACCGCAGCCGATCAACCACGGCAGCTGCTTTGCGAGGAATGCGTCGATGCCGTCGTTGTCGAGGCCGATCGAGTTGAGCAGGCCCGCCGCCGTCTCGACCGTCCGCCAGGGCACATTGCCCTGCCGGGGTAGCGGCGTGATCGTCTTGGGCACAATCCCGCCGAGCCGCCGCAGATCGACGAAGCCGACCATCTCCCGGCCGTAGCCGAACGTACCCGAGGCGACGAGGATCGGATTCGGGAGCCGCAGCCGGCCGAGCGAGACGGAGAGGTCAGGGGAAGACATGGACGCAAACTGGGGCACGGAGGCGGACCCGGGGTGAATTCCGAGTGTACGGAGGGCTGGCGGAGCCCCGTAGCCCCTCGCGATTACGCCGCGAAAGTGGCCGGTTCAGGTCGGGTCAAGTTTTCCGGTCGTGCGGACGATACTGTCTGGGACGGCAAATGCCTGTCGCGGTGGCCTGCGAGGCCATTCGTTGACAGTAGTGCTTGCCAGACCTAGCCTTGCGTCACGGAGTGACGCGGGCGTGACCAAGAAAGACATCGTCAAATCGATCGCGGAGCAGCTCGATCTTCCCCAGCTTCGCACGCGGGAACTCGTTCAGCGGACGTTCGATGCCCTCATCGAGTCGCTGGTGCGGGAGGGCCGGGTGGAACTGCGGAACTTCGGCGTGTTCCAGATCAAGCGACGGGAGGCCCGCATGGCCCGCAACCCCCGCACGGGGGAGCAGGTTGCAGTGCTGGCCAAGAGCGTGGTGATCTTCAAACCCGGAAAGGAGATGGAGGCGAGGGTCAGGGAGCTCGACAGGCGGTCAACTGCCGTCCCTGAAACCCCATCTGCCACCAGCCCATCCGATGCGTCACCCAGCGATCACGGCACGACACGCCCCGGCACTTCCAGTTCATAGCCGGCAGACTGGCGAGGCTGGGCAGGCAGGGCGACGACGTGACGCCGCCGTTCGGCCCGGCTCGTTGTTCAAGAACAGTGACTCCGCCTCGCTCCGGCGGGGCGTTTTCGGTACACCCCCGGCTCCCGAGTGAGTCGGCGACAGGTCAGGAGGACCGTGTGATGAGGAAAGCGGTTTGGATGCTGTGTGCGGCCGCACTGCTCGCGACGAGTACGGGCTGCCTCATCCCGTTGTACTCCGGCGATCCGATCCGCCGTGCCCAGCAACTCATTTACACGTCGGAAGACCTGCGGGCGATCACTGACGAGTGGGAACGTATCTGGTTCCTCGACCAGCCGTCGCACATGACCCCGTGGCGGACGCACGGCGGGATTTTGTAGGCGAGTCACGTAGGCGCCGTAGTCCACATGCTCCGCATGTGGCCCACGGCCTGAACACCGCAGACCCTTCTATTCGCCTGCGGGTGCGCACACCTCACGACGGATAGCCGGCCAAACGGCCTCCGCACCTCCAACCGCACACGGAGTGTGCGGACTACGGCGCGGGCTTCGCGTGCAGTCACACCCGGATCTTCGCGGCCTGCTCAACGATCGTTTCGAGCGGCACGAGGCTGCCCTTGTTGCAGCCCGGACAGGCTTCGGCGGCTTCGGCCCAGGCCTCAGGCGAGCGGAGATTCGAGTCCCAGAACGGCCAGGTGCGGCACTGCCGCGGCCGTTCCTCGTAGGCCGTGCACTTCCGCGTCGTCTCGTCAAGCAACACGCAGTCTCCACCACGGCGTTCCTTGAGCGAGCGCCGCACGCCCACCTGCTTCACGTAGGCCGACTCGAAGGCGGCGGACGTCATCCCCTTCCGCGCGGCCATCGCATCGATCTCGGCCTGGTTCACCCACACGTAGCCCTCGGCCCCGGAGCAGCAGTCACCGCACTGTGTGCACTTGAACCGCAGCCCGCCCGCATACCACACGTCCTTCGGAATGCCCGCCATGGCTCATGCGCCTCCTGTGATCGTCTCGATCGCCCCGACGAGGGCGTCCACGTCGTCATCGGTGTTGAACGGCCCGAAGCTCGCCCGCGCGGTGCCACCGGCCGCCGTGCCCAGCTGCTCGTGAATCCGCGCGGCACAGTGATGCCCCGACCGGACCTGCACGCCCGCAACCTGCTCGACGAGGACGGCGACTTCGGCCGGATCATAGCCCTCGACCGTGAAGCTCACAATCGGCCCGCCCTCCGGCGCCGCGATCACCCGCACACCACGGATCGCTCTGAGTCTCGCGGCACATGCGGCAGCGAGCCTGCGACACCTCGCGCCGACCGCAGCGATGCCCTGTTCCTCCAACCAGCCGATGCCGGCTGCCAGAGCCGCGAGCGCGGGCACGTCCGGCGTTCCCGCTTCCAGGCGATCGATGAACGCCTCCGGCATGTCGAGCGAGTCGCTCGCACTCCCCGTGCCCCCCTGCACCAGCGGCTCGAGGTCGAGCCCCGGCCGCACCCAGAGCAGCCCCACGCCCCCGGTGCCGAGCAGCCACTTGTGGCCGGCCGCGGCGATCACGTCGGCGCCGAGTTCAGCAACGCGGCACTCCACCTGTCCCACCGACTGCGCCGCGTCGACGACCACGAGGCCACCCCGCTCATGTGCAACTGCGGCGATCTCCGCCACTGGCTGCGCGGCGCCGGTCACGTTCGACACCTGCGAGATGGCGACGAGCCGCGTGTCATGCCGCCAGGCGGCCGCGATCTCTTCCAGCACCACCCGCCCCTGACCGTCGCAGGGCACGATCGTGAGTTCGATCACGCCCCGGCGGGCGAGCCAGTGCAGCGGCCGCAGCGTGGCATTGTGGTCGGCAGCCGTGGCGATCGCATGGCCCCCGTGCCGGAGCAGCGAATGAATCGCCATGTTGAGGGCGAGCGTGCAGCCGCCGGGCAATGCCACCCGCACGGGATCGACGCCACCGAGCAGCCGGGCCACGGCCGCACGGGCCCGGCCGCGGATCGCATCGGCCTCCGTCGCTTCGCGATAGGCCGCGCGGCCCGCAGTCGCACCGACGTCACGAGCCGCATGCAGCCAGGCGTCGAGCACCTCCGGTGGCTTCGGCCAGGTGGTGGCCGCGTTGTCGAGATAGCGGCGCGGCGGCACGGTGCCCGGCATCGTCAGCCTCCGATCTGATACATCGCCCGCGCGGGCCGCTCGAACGTCGGCGTGTCGATGCCGTGGGCCGCCTTCTTGGCCGCCACACAGGCCCGCAGCAGCCTTGCGATCTCGTCGTCGTTGCCCCCGCCGCGGACGACCGCCCGCACGTCCCACTCGGTCGTCGAAAACAGGCAATTGCGAAACTGCCCGTCGGCCGTGAGCCGCAGCCGATCGCAGCGGCCGCAGAACGGCTGCGTGACCGGGTCGATGAACCCCACACGGCCGCCGCCGGCGGCCCATTCGTAATCGATCGCCGGCTGGCCTGGGTCGCCCTCCGCCAGCGGAACGAGCAGGCCCACCTCGCGCTCGAGCAGCTGCCGCACCTCCCGGCCGGAAAGCACCTGCGTCTTCGACCAGCCCTCCTCGGCATCGAGCGGCATGAATTCGATGAACCGCAGATGAAACTGTTCACGACGGCAGAACTCGGCCAGCGGCACGATCTCCGATTCGGTGAGGCCGCGGATCGAGACGGCGTTGATGCGGATCGGCGCGGCTCCCTGCCCCGGCTCGAATCCGGCTCGCTTGGCCGCGGCTAGCCCCGCGAGCACCTCTTGGAGCCCGCGCCGGCGGGCAAGCGTTTCGAACACGTCCTCGCGCAGGGCGTCGAGGCTCACGTTGAGCCGGGCGAGTCCCGCCTGCCGCAGGGCCGCCGCCTGCTCGGCCAAGAGCAGCCCGTTGGTCGTGAGGGCCACCTCGTCGATTCCCTCGATCGCCACGAGTTGCTTCACGAGCTCGGGCACGTCGCGGCGAACGAGCGGCTCACCGCCGGTGAGCCGGATCGTGCGGATGCCGAGCCGGGCGGCCACGCGGGCCACGCGGGCGATCTCCTCGAACGAGAGCAGTTCCTCTCGTGGCTTGAAGGCGACCTCCAGCGGCATGCAGTAGGTGCAGCGGAGATTGCAGCGGTCGGTGACGCTGATCCGCAGGTCGGTGTGCACGCGGCCGAACGAATCGAGCAGCGGGCCCGCGCCGGTCAT
>JBAVTF010000032.1:0-3315 GCA_049695995.1 Pirellulales bacterium
CAAGAATTGCGGTCGGCGATTCTGGCCAAGCCGGCCGACTTCCTGTATGTTTTTCGCGTTTTCAGGGAGTCGCCGAGCATGATTCAGAAGCGAATACTGGTTCCCGGCCGCGTGCGCCGCCCGCCGACAGACGGGTGGTCGTGGATTGATCGTCGATTTGTGCGGGATTTCGCGCCGCGACTCTCGCACGAAGCGATCGTGCTGTACTTTTTTCTGGCCGCCGTGGCGGACAAGGACGGGCTGTCGTTCTACCACGACGCCACGATCGCTGGTCGTCTGCGCATCCGCGAAGAGTCCGTGGCCTGTTCGCGGGACGAGTTGATCCGCGAAGACCTGGTGGCCTACCGCACGCCCTTGACGCAGGTGCTTTCGCTGCCGCGGCTACACGTGCAACGACGCGGCGGCGAACTGGTCCAACTCGGCGACCTGTTCCGTTCACTGGCCGATCCCCCAACTCAACCTCATTCAGGAGTATGCCATGAAGGTTTCTCTATGGGCCGAAATCCGCCGTCTGCACGAAATCGAAAAACTATCGCAACGGGCGATTGTCAAACGCCTGCATTGCGGCGATAAGACCGTGCGGAAGGCGTTGCGGACGGCAGTGCCGCCGTTGTTGACCAACGCCCCGACGCCGCCGGGCGGCGCACTGAAGCCCTACCATTCGCAGATCGACGCCTTGATCGCCAAATATCCGAACTTGTCGGCGGTGCGGGTGTTGGAAGAGATCACGCGGGGACCGGAGGGTTTTGGCGGAAGCGTCTACCTGGTGCGACGGTATCTGCAGAAGATTCGGCCCGACCGTGGACGCGTGTATCAGGAGGTGCTTTACGAGCCGGGCGAAGCGATGCAAGTGGATTGGGGCGATTGCGGCACACTGACCGTTGGCCAGACCACGCGACGGGTGTCGGTCTTCGTGGCCGTGTTGTGCTTCAGCCGCTTGTGCTACATCGAGTTTACGCTCTCGCAGCACAAGGCGGAGTTCTATCGCGCATTGGTCAACGCCTTGACGTTCTATGGCGGCAGTCCCAAGAAAGTGATCTTCGATAACCTGAAGGCCGCAGTACTCAACGGCTCGGGCCGCCATGCATCTCTGCATCCCGAGTTCGCGGCGCTGTGCGGCTATTTCTGCATGGAACCGATCGCGTGCGAGCGTCGCGATCCGGAATCGAAGGGGATGGTGGAAGGAACCGTCCGCTATGTGAAATACAGCGCCTTGGCCGGCCGGAGCGATGAGCTAGTGACGTGGGACGCCTATCGGCGTCTTGGCCCCACGTGGCGCGACGACGTGGCCAACGTCCGCATCCACGCCACCACCCACGAGCGGCCTATCGACCGTTTCGAGAAAGAACGGCGGCATCTCCGCCCGTTGCCGGCCATGCCGTTCGACACGGACGAGGTTCTCTCCGTGCCGGTCACCTCCCACGCCCGCATTCGCTACGACGGCAACCGCTACTCCGTGCCGGCGGCGCTGGTGCGCAAGGATGTCACGCTTCGAGCCAATGCCACGCAGTTGCGGATCATCCACAATGGGCAAGAAGTGACCGTGCATCAGCGCTGCTATGACCGAAGACAGGTGGTCACCCATCGCGACCATCAACTCGAGGCGTTGAAGATGCGCCGGCGCCATCGGGCGGGACAATGGGAGTCGGAGTTCGACGCCCTCGGCCCCGCGGCGCGGCAGTTCCACTTGAAGCTGCTGTCGATGCCGGTCAAGACATCGCGGCATCTGGGGCGGCTCTTGGCTTTGGTGCGGTTGTACGGCCGCAAGGAGGTCTTAACGGCCATTGGCCAAGCTCTCGAATACCAAACCTACGATGCGGCCTATGTCGAAACGCTCGTGCTGCAACAACGCCGTCGCTGCGAGCTGCCGTCGCCCATTCCCTTGCGGCCCCAACGCAACGAACTGATCGAAGACATTCACCTGGAGGAGCCCGACCCGGCCCGGTATGACCGGCTCTTCGGCTCTTCGAACAACGAGGAACCATCATCATGACATCCCCACGCGACGAGGCATTCTTGCGCGATCTGGCGGAGTTGAAGCTCCAACGCATCGCCGAAACGTACCGAGAAGTGCTCAACGAAGCGGCCCGCAAAGGCAGTTCGCTGTTCGACGTGCTGGCCTTGCTCATCGGCGAAGAAGCCGACTGCCGCCGTCAACGGGCACTGGAGCGGCGCGTTCACAACGCCCGGCTGCCCAAAAGAAAGCTGCTGGAAGACTACGATTTCACGTTTCCCAAGAAGATTCCCAAACAGGCGATCCTGCGGCTGTTCGATTGCGACTTCGTGGCCGAGCACGGCTGCGCCGTATTCATCGGCCCGACCGGAACCGGCAAGTCGCATCTTCTCTGCGCGTTGGGCTATGCCGCCTGCGAAAAAGGCATCACCGTGCGCTTCGCCCGCGTGGTGGACATGATCAACGCGCTGACCACGGCGCAACTGGGCGGCACGCTGGAGCGTGCGCTCCGGCCGTACACCAACCCGTCACTCCTCCTGCTGGATGAACTTGGCTATCTACCTATCGACAAACGAGGTGCGGACCTGTTGTTCCAGGTCGTCGCCGCCCGATACGAATCCGGCTCGATCGTCGTCTCGACCAATCGAGCCTTCCGGGACTGGGGCACGACCTTCGACGTGGACAACACCTTGGCCACCGCCATGATCGACAGGCTGATGCATCACGGGGAGGCAATCCTCATTCATGGAGACAGCTACCGCATGAAAGACAAAGGCACCGAAGAAAAACCGACCTAGCCACGCTTGCCCTGGTGGGCGCTGCAACGGTGGCGCACGTCGATTGGCAATCGAACCGCTTGGGGAGCCAATTCCGCCCTCCGGCATCGCACCCAAATGCGCAGCCGGAGTTGCCGGCCCTTCGTTCGCGCGGCTCATCCCTCGCCCCTCGTACTGCAAGACGTTCTGCGGACAGTCCGCTCCCGTAGCGGCAACCGATCCACGTCTTGGCCCCGAGTCGCGGCGAGCACCGCAGTCGCGGGACCGCCGTGCCGGCGGCGGCCCAAGCCTCGCATTGCCGACCGACCACAGCGCCGTGGTCCGCAGCGTCCGATCTCAAGCGTGACGCCCACCTCTGCCGCCCCGACGACGACTCCGCGTTCATAACTACGCGACGAGTGGCGTGGCCTCACGCGCCCAAGCTGGCGCACGCCCCAAAACACCCACCACTGCGGCCGTCCTTCCGCCCGAAAACGCCGTCCTTTTCACGCCCGCGCCCAACGACCACAATTCGATCCAGATTGATGTCTTTCTGACGCCTCCTCCGTTGTGTCTGTTGCCTTCTGTTAAAGTCTGTGGGCAGGG
>JBAVTF010000033.1:0-23192 GCA_049695995.1 Pirellulales bacterium
GGGCCACGGCGAGGGCATCGGCGGCGTCGGCCGGCTGCGGCCGCTGGGCCAGCGCCAGTTCCCGCTGCACCGCCGCCTGCATCTGCTCCTTGCCGGCATGGCCGCTGCCGACGAGCGTGCCCTTCACTCGATTGGGCAGGTAGTGATGCACGGCGAGGCCCGCCTGCACGCCCGCCAGGCAGATCACGCCCCGCGCATGGGCCAAGAGCAGCGCCGCCTTGGGGAACTTGGCGTGGGCGAACACCTGCTCGATCGCCATCGCCCCCGGCTTGAAGGCCTCGATCACCTCGCGGACGCCGGAGTGGATCGTGTGCAGCCGCTCCTCGAGCGACTCGCCCCGTGACCGTACCGTGCCGGCCTCGACGAGCCGCACCGTCGCGCCATGGCACTCGATGACGCCGTAGCCGGTGATGTTTAGGCCGGGGTCGAAGCCGACGACGCGATGCGTGGTCGCCGCAATGGTGGACGGGCGTTCCATGGGCCGCAGCCTACAGGCCGATGGGCAAACGACCCAAGAGCAAACGGAGCCGGAGTAACTGGTGTGCTGGGCCCAACTCTGTGGGCTCGGGGCTACCCATGCCCCGTCGCCGGACGCTCGCTACGGCATCCATGCCTTCGCTCACTCGATGCTGACTACGCTTCGCCATCCTGGCTCCGCTTGTCAGCAAACGCCGACTCCCGGGGCATGGGCAGCCCCTCACGGCCGTATTGGGAGCAGCAGAGTGGAGCCGGTTAGGGGTCGCGCGCAGCCGCCGGTGCATCGTGCGGACCAGAAAGCCGCCAATCCCGATCGAGCATTGAACTCGCACGATCCGCCGGCGGCGAGCACGTGCCCCCGACCGGCGGCGCCTCTCTTCCGTCGCCAACCACAATACACCCCGCTGGGCTCGAACCAGCAACCTTCGGTTCCGTAGACCGATGCTCTATCCAATTGAGCTAGGGGTGCTCGACGCTTCAAACGATACCGGACGCAGCCCGTTGCTTCCAGATTCGTTGCCCAAGCCGCCGTTCACGGGCGTTTTCAGTCGGTGCGGGGTGCGAGGAAGCCGTCTTTGTCGACGTCGAAGGCGTCGGACAGCAGGGCGGCTCGGGGCTGGCCCTGGCCGTTTTGAGGGCCAGTGGCTGCGATCACGAGCGTGCCTGCGGCCCCGTCCTCGATGCCGGAACCGGCCAGCAACGGAAGCCCGAGGGCCGATCGCTGGCCGGCACGTGGCCAGACCACCACGCCGTTCACGACGCGGCCGACCGTGTCGGGCTTGGTGATCACTTCGTGGTCCCAGGCGATGCGCGACGGCGGCGTGTTCATGGCCACGAGGCCGCCGATCTCGGCCGGTGCGTAGGCCACGACGGGCTCGATGCCGAACGCGTCGCGGAATCGAGTGATCGCCTCGCGGGCTCGGGGCAGATCGGCATGCCGCCCAATCGGGATGACGACCACGGCGAGGTGGTCGCCCAGGCCCGCGGCCGACGCCGGCTCCGCGGCCAGCGCGAGCACCTGCTCGACGCGGGCCAGCCAGATCGTGGAGCGGTCGCGAACGAGGGCGGCAGCGAGTCGCGGCGCAGGGGATGCCGAATCGGCGACGGTGGCTCGGATGCCGAGCAGTCGAGCCGCATGGAGTCCCAGCGAATCGTGGAGCGGGTCGCCGGCCGCGAGCGAGGCCAGGAGCCGATCGTCGCGGCGGACGAGACAACAGCCGTCGAAGGCCTCGGCCGTGGCAGCGTGAGGATCGAGTCTGCGAGCGACGGCGGAGGCGGTCACTTCCTGCAGGGCGAGACGGGCCTGGTCGGGGTGCGTGCCCACGGGCAGGGCGGGGCCGAAGGTGAGCGTGATCGGCCGCCGCCAGAGCCGGGGGCGTTTCGAGAAATATTTGCCTTCCGAAAACGTGAGGAGACTGCCCCAGAGTCCATCGACCGAGAGCGGCACGATCGGGGCCTCGACCTTTTCGAGCAGCCATTCCAGGCCACGCTTGAATCCGAGCAACTGGCCGGTTCGCGAGATGCCCCCTTCGCAGAAGATGCCGATCACGTCGCCTGATGCGAGGCCCGACTGGATCGTCTTCAACGCCGTGCCGATCGACTTGGGCCGCGGGTCGAAGAGGATGAACCGCCACTGGTCGGCGAGCATCCGCAGGAACTTCCCTTGGATGTTCGGGCCATAGACGACCATCCGGATCGGCCGGGGAGAGGCGAGCGGCAGGAGAAATCCGTCGAGCCATGAAAGATGGTTGGCCACGACGACGACCGGTCCACTGGCCGGCATATTGGCCTCGTCCACCACGCGAAACCGCCAGCCGGCCTGCACGATCGACCGCACGAACATCCGCAGCGACGACCGTGGAGCGCAGACGACGGCCGCCACGGTTGCCGCGAGCGACGCCAGGCCAAAGATCGCAAACAGTCCGCGGGCTGACACCAGCGGGGCGGTGGCAGCGGCGCCCACCTGGGTTCGCAGCCCGCCGTAGATGAGCGAGGCCACGAACATGCCGGCGAACACGAGCAGGTTGACCGAGGCGAGGATCGAGCCGCGGCGGGCCGGCGGACTCTGCTCCTGCAGATAGGCTTCGAGCGGCACGTCGAACATGCCGGCACCGACGCCGAGCACTGCCAGCCAGACGACGGGTGCGACGAGTGGCCAGGGGAAGCCGCCGGTGGCCCCATCGGCCGGGAAGATGACGGTGCCGCAGAGAGCCAGGGCGAAGCAGCCGATCGTCATCACGATCCCGCCCAGCGGCACGAAGCCCAGGTCGACCGCTGAGCCCTCGTCGATGCCCCGCCGCGACAGTTTGCCGGCGAGCAGGCTGCCGAGACCGATGCCGCCGACGAGCGAGACCAAGAGCGGCACGATCTGCGTCTGGCTCGTCGCGCCCGACTCGAACGCGAACTGATCGACGTTGAGCTGGGCAATGGCAGCCAGAGCCCAGAAGAACACGATGCCGGCCGCCGTGGCCAGAAGCTTACGGGAGCTGAAGAGTTCACCGAGGTCGCGGCCCGTGCTCGCCAGCGCATTCACCGGCGGCGGTGCCAGCGGATCGGCCGCGGGCACGTGCCTCAGCCGCAGGGCGGCCAGCCAGCCCGCGACGGCCACACCCACCAGCACGGCCGTCGCGGGGGCGGCGAGCCGAAAGGGCACCGCGTCTGCCGTGGTCAATGCGTCGGTGGCAAGTGGCGTCACGTCGGCCAGCCAGTTGCCCCCAGCCATGCCGGCCAGCGTGGCGGCGAGCGTGAGCAGGGCGAAGATGCCGTTGGCGTTGGACAGCTTTGCAGCGGGCACGCTCTCCGGAATCGCACCGAGAATGCTGGGCGCCATCAGCGCCGCCTGCACGCCGATCACGACGACCGTGCCGAGCAGCAGCCACAGGCCGAGCGGGAGGCCTGCCCAGCCGCTGCCCGAGCCGACGCCCCACCCAATGACAGTTGCGGCTGCCGCCGCGATCCCGATCTCGGCGAGCTTCGCCCACACGATCACCGACCGCTTGGGGAAGCGATCGGCGAGCCAGCCCGCCAGCCAGGCCAGCACCACGAACGGGAGTACGAATCCAGCCGTGCCGATCGTGAGCACCAGCGCCGTGCCCGCGGCGCCGGCCGCGCGTTTGCCGAGCCCAATCGCCAGCCAGCGCAATAGGTTGTCGTTGAGGACCGTGAGCACCCGGAGCGTGAGGAGGGCGACAAAGCCTCGGCCACCGGCTGCGGCGGTCGGAGGGGCAGCAGGGCGGGGCAGTGCGTCCAAGGTGTCGCTTTCGGTGCGTGGTGAAGAGAGGGTCGAACGCGGGCGAGGCGTTTCCCGGTCGATGGCAGGTTGCCCAGTGTGAGCCGCGAATTGTCAGAGTTTGCGGGCAGTTTGCCAGCCCCCCGGAGGCGAACGTATCCTCATCTGGGTACGTAATGATCAGTCGGATGCTTCCCACCATCGCGTCGCCATCGTGCGGCGGCCCTCTCGAAAGGATGCCATGAACGCCTCGCTTCGTCGCCTTGCTGCTGCACTCGTGATCGGCGGCGGGCTCGTCGTCGCGTCATCGACTGCCCAGGCCCAGGTCGTCTATTACGGTGCGATGCGTCCCGTCGTCGTCGCGCCGGTCGTGGCCGCTCCCGTGGTCGCAGCGCCGGCCTATGTCTCGAACTACGTGCCCTCGGGCAACTACGCGGCCGTCACGGCGTTCTCTCCCCCGGTCGTTGCGGCACCGGCGGAGGTCGCGGTGCGGACGTCGTTCTCGCCGGTGGTGGCCGCCGCCCCGGTAGCCGTGACGTCGTATTACGCACCGGCGCCCACGGTGAGCTACTACGCTCCCGCGGTCACCGAAACGGTCGTGGCCTCGCCCGTGGTCGCCGCGCCCGTCACGGCCTACTACGCGCCCGCCGCGGTCGCCGTGCCCCTCTATCGCCGCGGCCTCTTCGGCGCGTACCGCCCGGTCCGCACGGCGTACATGCTGCCGTACTGAGACGCTGAGCTCGCGCGATCCGAGAGTCGGGCAGCGTCCTGTGGCGTGGGTTCGGGGCTGCCCATGCCCCGTCGCCGGACGCTCGCTACGAACATCCTGTTCTTCGCTCGCTCGGATGTCGCCTTCGCTTCGGCATCCTGCCTGCGCTCGGCGGCATACGCCGGCTCCCGGGGCACGGGCAGCCCCTCACGGCCGTATTTGCAGAAAGCGAGGGGAGCCGGTCGGGGTTCGCGCGCAGCCGCCGGTGCATCGTGCGGACCGGAAAGCCACCTATCCCGATCGAGAAGTGAACTCGCACGATCCGCCGGCGGCGAGCACGTGCCCCCGACCGGCGGCTTTTACCACTTGGCCTGCCTCTCGCGAATCACCCGGTTTTCTTGACCGCACCCCCGGCCGTCCTACACTACGGCAGTTTGACCGTGGTCTGGCATCCCGAATACGGATCTCCGGGGCCGCCGCGGCTGCGGAAGGACGTGGATGACGCGGACCGTCACGATCATTGGAGCCGGTCCCGGCGGACTCGCGTCCGCCATGCTGCTCGCCAAGGCCGGCCTGCGGGTTCGCGTGCTCGAGCGCATGGCGGTGCCCGGTGGCCGCACGAGCACGATCGCGACGCCCGAGGGCTTCAAATTCGACCTCGGCCCCACGTTCTTCCTTTATCCGCGGGTGCTCGAGGAGATCTTCTCCACCTGCGGCTATGACCTCCGCCGCGAGGTGGAGATGGTGCGGCTCGATCCGCAGTACCGCCTCATCTTCGGTGCGGGGGGCGAACTGCTCGCCACGCCCGACGTCGCGCGGATGGAGGCGGAGGTGTCACGGCTGTCTCCCGCCGATGCCGGCTCGTTCACGCGGTTCATGACCGCGACACGGGAGAAGTTCACCCGCTTCGCACCGTTCCTCGAGCAGCCGTTCGAGAGTTGGATGGATCTGGCGACGCCGGATCTCTTCAAGCTGATGCCGCTTCTCAAGCCGTGGAAGAGCCTCGACTCCGAACTCGGCACGTTCTTCAGCGACGAACGAATCAGGCTGGCCTTCACGTTCCAGTCGAAATACCTCGGCATGTCGCCGTTCCGCTGCCCCAGCCTGTTTTCGATCCTGTCGTTCCTCGAGTACGAGCACGGTGTCTTCCATCCGGTCGGCGGCTGTGGCGCCGTGTCGACGGCGATGGCGAGGATCGCCCAGGAGATGGGCGTCGAGATCCACTACGAGGAGCCGGTCGAGGCCCTCGAGTTCGAGGGGCGGCGGATCACCGCGGTGCGAACGCCCGAGGGGCGCTATGCGGCCGACGCCACGGTCGTGAACGCCGACTTCGCCCGCAGTATGACGCGGCTCGTGCCCGATCGGCTCCGCCGCCGCTGGAGCGACCGGAAGATCGCCTCGCGGCGATTCTCCTGCTCCACCTTCATGCTCTATCTCGGTATCGACGGGCGGTACGACGACGTCGCCCATCACAACATCTATCTGTCGGAGAACTACCGGGACAACCTCGCCGACATCGAACATCGCCATCGGCTCAGCGACGACCCGTCGATGTACGTGCAGAACGCCTGTATCACCGACCCCACGCTCGCGCCCCGCGGAATGAGCACGCTCTATCTGCTCATCCCCGTCACGCACCGCCATCCCAACGTCGACTGGCGGCGGGAGGCGCCGCGGTATCGCGAGGTGGCGCTCGATCAGATGGAACGCATCGGCATCCGCGGGATCCGGGAGCGGATCCGCTACGAGAAGATGCTCACGCCAGACGACTGGCAGGATGGATACGAGATTTACCGGGGCGCGACGTTCAACCTCTCGCATGACCTCGGCCAGATGCTCCACATGCGGCCGCACAACCGGTTCGAAGACGTCGATCGGATGTACCTCGTCGGCGGCGGCACGCATCCGGGGAGCGGACTGCCGGTGATCTATTCTTCGGCCCGGATTACGACGGACCTTCTGCTCGAGGACCTCGACTGTGCGGCCGGGCCGCCCTCGAGGCAGACGCCGGGGCGTGAGCCTGGACGGCGAGGCCGGGCGGCGGCAGGCGCCGTGTGACCAGAGGGCAGCCACTGGTCAGGCACACAGCACACACAGGCACACAGGCAAGCAACGCAGGACCGACATGATCAAGGCAGGTGGCGACGATCGGGTGGTGGTGATCGGGGCGGGACTTGGAGGCCTGGCGGCGGCCTGCACGCTTGCGGCCCGCGGGTATCGCGTCACGCTCTGTGACAAGAATCCGTGGGTCGGAGGCAAGGCGGCTGTGCTCGCCGAGCAGGGTTTCCGATTCGACATGGGGCCCACGATCCTCACGATCCCACGGGTGCTCAAGCGGATCTACGCCGAGGCGGGCCGCGACCTCGAGTCGGCCCTCGACCTCGTGCCACTCGACCCGCAGTGGCGCAGTTTCTTCAACGACGGTAGCACGCTTGACCTTGTCGCCGATGTGCCAGCCATGCGGGCCAACCTCGACGCCTTCGCCCCCGGCTCTGGATCCGGCGACGGCTACGGCCGGTTCATGGATCTCTCGCGGCGGCTCCACCGGCTCTCGGACGAGTTCTTTTTCTGGCGGAGTGTCGGCGGCATGCGGGACATGATCGATGTCCGCAAGAGCCTCTCCGTCGGCTTCCTCACGGAACTGATCGGCATGCGGCCTGGCCACAGTGTGGCCGGCACGGTGCGGTCATACGTGCCCGACGCCCGAGCCGCCCAGATGTTCGACCACTACACGCAGTACGTCGGCAGCTGCCCCGAGCAGTCGCCGGCAGTGCTCTGCAGCATCGCCCACATGCAGTCGAATGACGGCGTGTGGTATCCCCGCGGCGGCACCGGCGCCGTGCCGCGGGCCCTGGCAAGCCTCGCGGTCGACCTCGGCGTCGACATCCGCACCAAGACGCCGATTCGGCGGATCCTGGTGGAAGGGGGCCGCGTGCGGGGCGTGGAGACAGCCGCGGGCGAGACGATCGCCGCGGCCGCGGTCGTGAGCAACTCCGACAGCGTCCGCACCCACCGCGAGCTCGTCGACGGACAACCGCGGAAGAAGTTCCTGGGCCGCCGCAAGTACGAACCGGCCTGCTCGGGTGTGGTGCTCTACCTCGGCCTCGACAAGCGGTACGAGCAGCTGATCCACCACAACTTCGTCTTCTCAGAGGATCCGCACGCGGAGTTCGAGTCGATCTACCGCCGCGGCGAGCCTGCCCCCGACCCGACCTGCTACGTCTGCGCCCCGGCGGTGACCGAGCCGGAAGTGGCGATCCCCGGCGGGGAGGCCCTGTACGTGCTCGTGCACACCCCCTACCTGCGACCGCACCACGACTGGAAGAAGATGCTGCCGGAGTATCGCAACACGATCATCCGCAAGCTCGAACGGACGGCCGGCCTGAAGGATCTCGAGAAGCACATCGTGGTCGAGAAGGCACTCACGCCGCAGGACATCAACGACCGCTACCATGTGCTTGACGGCGCGATCTACGGTCTGGCCAGCCACGGCAAGTATCTCGGCGCCTTCAAGCCGGCGAATCGCTCGCCCGACATCGAGGGGCTCTACCTCGCGGGGGGCTCGGCGCATCCCGGGCCGGGCATGCCCATGGTGATGATGTCGGGCTGGATCGCGGCCGACTGCGTCGATCAGGACAAACTCGTGGCCCGGGCGAGTCCTGCCGCTGCTGCTCCCGTGGCTGTGTGACGGTCTCGGCCGCACGGTCGCGCCGTAGTCTGCATGCTCCGCATGCGGCCCACGGAGTGAACCCCGCAGGCTCGTCTATTTCTCCGCGGGGCGACGTGCTGTGGCGTGGGTTCGGGGCTGCCCACGCCCCATCGCCGGACGCTCGCTACGGGCATCCATGCCCTTCGCTCGCTCGGATGCCGCCTACGCTTCGGCATCCTGCCTGCGCTCGGCGGCATACGCCGGCTCTCGGGGTGGTGGGCAGCCCGTCACGGCGGTTTGGTTCGCAACTGTAGGCCCGTCACTCCGTGACGGGCTGCCTGCACTCCGGATACGATCTGTGAACGAGTCCGTTTCCTGCGCAGCATTCAATGACCACTGTGAATCGTGATCCAGCCGATGCGGGACGAGATGCGGACCTGCCGCCGTTCTCCCGGTGGCTCAATGGCTGGTTCATGTTCTACGTGCGCCGCTACCTGCGGCGGCACTTTCATGCGGTGCGGCTGCTGCAGGACTCTGCGATCGGATCGTCGCCCGATCTCCGCGGCGAGCCGGTGCTCATCTACACGAATCATCCCGGCTGGTGGGATCCGCTGATCTTTCTGTTCGTGGGCGAGGTGCTCTATCCCGATCGCATGAGCTATGGGCCGATCGATGCGCGGGCGCTCGGCAAGTACCGGTTTCTCGAACGGATCGGATTCATCGGGATCGAGCCAGGCACATGGCGGGGTTCGGCTCGGTTTCTGCGGATGGCGAGGGCTGCGCTACGCCGCAGCGACGTCATCTTCTGGACGACCGCCCAGGGAGAGTTTGCCGACCCGCGGGACCGGCCGGTCGAGATCAGGCCGGGTGTCGGCCATGCCGTGGCGGCGGCGAGCGGGGGCGTGGTCGTGCCGATGGCGGTGGAATATCCGTTTTGGAGTGAGCGGTTTCCCGAGGCGGTCGTGGCCTTTGGTCCGGCGCTGCGGCCCGCTGACGCGCCCGGCCGTTCGGCAGACGAATGGACCGCGATCCTCGCTCGAGAACTGGAGGTCACGCAGGATCGGCTGGCGGCGGCCGTGCGACTTCGCGACCCTGCTGCGTTCAAGACCCTGCTCTCGGGCCGCGTGGGCGTGGGCGTCGTCTACGACGGCGTGCGGCGTGTGCGGGCCTGGTTTCGTGGTGAGCGGTTCGATGCGGCGCATGGCGGGGGCGATGCATGAGTCCGCTCGCGATTGGCATCCTCGCTGCGGTCGCCGTGGCGCTGGCCGCAATGCCAGCGCTGCTCACGCTCGCGAATCTCCGGGCGTTCGCCCGCACGCCGCCGGTTCGCGGCGGCAGGCCGCTGCCGGCCGTGTCGGTGCTTGTGCCGGCCCGCAATGAAGAGGCTGCGATCGGGCGGCTCTGTCGCGACGTGCTCGCGAGCACCGGCGTCGATCTCGAGCTTGTGATCCTCGACGACGACAGCCGCGATGCCACCGCGGCGATCGTGAACGAAATCGCCACCGCTGATCCCCGCGTGCGACTCGTCCGCGGCCAGCTGCTGCCCGCCGGCTGGTGCGGCAAGCAGCATGCCTGCTGGCAACTGGCCCAGGTCGCGCGGCACGACACCTGGGTGTTTCTCGACGTCGATGTGTCGCCCACACCGGATGCGATCGCCCGGGCCTCCGCATTTCTCGAGGCCTCGGGCGTTGCGCTCGCCGGCGGGTTCCCGCGGCAGCTCACGGGCTCGGTGCTTGAGTGGCTGCTCCTGCCACTCATTCAGTTCATCCTGCTCGGATTTCTGCCGCTGTCCCGTGCCCGTCGCGACAACTCGCCCGGTCTCGCCGCGGGCTGCGGGCAATTCTTCGTCACGCGTCGGGCAGCGTATGAGCAGGCCGGCGGCCACGCCGCCATTCGTGAGTCGCTCCATGATGGCATCAAGCTGCCGCGGGCCTATCGCCGCGCGGGGCTGGCGACCGACGTCTTCGACGCGAGTGACATCGCGGCCTGCCGGATGTACACGCGAAGCATCGACGTCTGGCGCGGGCTCGGCAAGAACGCGACCGAGGGCATCGGCAGCCCCGCTACGATCCTCCCGTTCACGCTGCTGTTAGCCGGCGGCCAGATCCTGCCCGTCGCGCTGGTCGCGGCCGGACTCGCCACCGGCTGGCGCGGCTGGCCCCGGTGGGGGATCGCGTGTGCGGTGCTGGCGACCGCGCTCTCGTTCCTGCCACGACTGCTCGAGGCGCCACGGTTCAGGCAGAGCTGGGCGAGCGCGATCGCCCACCCGCTCTCAGTCGCCATTTTTCTCGTGATCCAGTGGTGGGCCCTCGCCCGTCGCACGCTCGGCCTCAAGACATCCTGGCGCGGCCGCTCATTGCGGCCCCAGTAGGCCCGTCACTCCGTGATGGGCCTACGGTGTGCTGGCGCTACTCGCGGCGCAGGAGCCGGCGGCCGCGGGTGACACGAGCGACGGCCTCCTCGACCGTGTCGGCGAAGGCGGTGAGGTGGCCCATCTTGCGGCCGGGGCGGGCCTCCGACTTGCCGTAGAGATGCAGGCTCACGCCGGGCACGCTGAGGGCCGCGGCCCAGTCAGGCTCGCCGTGCTCCCAGCAATCGCCAAGCAGGTTGGCCATCGCTGCCGGAGCGACCTGTCGCGTGGAGCCGAGCGGCAGGCCGCAGATGGCCCGCACCTGCTGGGCGAACTGGCTCGTCTCGCAGGCCTCGATCGTGAGGTGGCCGGAGTTGTGCGTCCGCGGCGCGATCTCGTTGACGAGCACCTGGCCCGAACGGGTGACGAAGTATTCCACGCAGGCGACGCCGACCACGTCGAGGGCGGCGAGAATCCGGCGGGTCGTATCGACGGCTGTTGCGAGCACCTGTTCGGGCAGCCCGGCAGGCACGCTCGACACGTCGAGAATGTGATGGGCATGGGCGTTGCGCGACGGAGCGAAGGCTGCCGTCGCGCCGTCTACGCCGCGGGCGGCGACAACCGAGATCTCGCAGTCGAAATCGATCCAGGCCTCCAGCACGAGTTCATGCGGCCCGGTGGGGCTGGTGCCCAGCGCGTCCCAGGCCGCGTCGATGTCGGCGGCGATGGTCAGCTTCCGCTGCCCCTTGCCGTCGTAGCCGAAGGCCGCCGTCTTGACGACGGCTGGCAGGCCAAGGTCGGCGACGGCCGCATGCAATTCCTCCCGGCTGCGGATGGCGCGGTGCGGCGCGCAGGCGAAGCCGTGTCGCAAGAGGAAAGCCTTCTCGCGGGCCCGGTCCTGCGTGATGAAGAGAACGTCGGGGTGCGGTCGCACCGGCACCGCCGAGGCGGCGAGCGCCCGGGCCGCAGCGGCCGGCACGTTCTCGAACTCGAACGTCACCACGGCCAGCGACTTTGCCACCGTCGCCAGCCAGTCGGCGTCGGCGTAGTCGCCCACGTGCACGCGGTCGCAGAATCGTGCGGCCGGGCAGTCGGCCACGTCGCTGATCGCCTCGACACGGTAGCCCATCCGTCTGGCGGCCTGCGCGAACATCGCGCCGAGCTGGCCGCCGCCAAGGATGCCGAGCGTGGCACCGGGGAGGATCGGTGGTGCGGAGGCCTGCGGCACGCGTTACCGCTCCGACGGCCGTTCGGACCAGCCGGTCGATTCGCCGTTGAGATCCTCCCGCAGCACGCGGGCGGTCTGCTCCGCCCGATAGGCGAGGAGCCGGCCACGGAGCGCCGGATCCTCGAGCGCGAGAATCGCGACGGCGAGGAGCGCCGCATTGGTCGCGCCGGCAGGGCCGATCGCGAGCGTGCCGACGGGGATGCCGGCGGGCATCTGCACGATCGACAGGAGTGAATCAACGCCGCGCAGCACCGCCGACTCGACGGGCACACCGAGCACGGGCAGATGGGTCTGGGCGGCGAGCATGCCGGGGAGATGGGCCGCGCCACCGGCTCCCGCGATGATCACCTTGAGGCCGCGGTCTGCCGCCGATGTGGCATATTCGGCGAGCTTCTCGGGCGTGCGATGGGCCGACACCACCTCCGAGGCATGCGGCACGCCGAACTGGTCGAGCACCGCTGCGGTCCGCTGCAGCGTGGCCCAGTCGGACCGACTTCCCATCACGACGCCGACGAGGGGCGGGGGCGAGGCTGACGCTGGCACGAGGGGACCACCTGGTGACGGGGGAACGAGTGTCTCGGGCGAAAACGCGGCGGTCGGCCGCGTCCTGCGGCCATCTTGCTCCGGTCCATCCGCCGATGCAACCTGACCGCATGGCCCGCCCGCTTCCCGACACCCTGAAGATCCAGTGGCCCCAGGCCGCCGCCCGCCCGCCGGCCGATACAGAGGCCGCGCTCGATCGCGCTGCCGACATCCTCCGGGCTGGCGGGCTCGTCGCGATCCCCACGGAAACGGTCTACGGCCTGGCGGGCGATGCCCTCGACCCGGATGCCGTCGCGGGCATCTTCCGTGCCAAGGGGCGGCCCGCCACGAACCCGCTCATCGTGCACGTGAGCGACGTGCAGATGGCCCGCAGGCTCGCGGCGAGTTGGCCGGAGTCTGCGGAGGCGATTGCCGCACGCCTCTGGCCGGGGCCGGTGACCGTCGTCGTGCCCCGCGGCCCCTCGATCTCCGACATCGTCACGGCGGGCGGGCCAACCGTCGCCGTCCGCTGCCCGGATCATCGGCTCGCCCGCCGGCTCATCGAGAAGGTAGGCCGGCCGCTGGCTGCTCCCAGCGCGAATCGCTCGGAGGCGGTCTCGCCCACGACGGCCGCCCATGTGCTGGCAAGCCTCGGCAGCCGCGTCGATCTGATTCTCGATGGCGGCCCGTGCGGCCACGGCATCGAGTCGACGGTCGTCGACTGCACGGCCGATCCCCCGCGGATCCTCAGGCCGGGGCCGATGTCGCGCATGCACCTGGAGGAGGTGGTCGGCGGGCCGGTCGTATGGCCCGAAGGGATCGTGGCCGACGCGAGCGAGACGCCGCTGCGTGCTCCCGGCCTCCATGCGAAACACTACGCGCCGCGTACGCCGCTCGACATGCCTACCGACCCGACTGGCCACGTCGCCGCGCTCCTCGACTCCGGCAAGCGAGTAGGCTGGATGACGCGGGCCGCTGACGGCATGCACGTCCGGCGACTGGCTGGTGCCCGGGAACTCGTGATCGTGCCGATGCCCGATGCCCCCGCCGACTACGCCCGGCTGCTCTACGCCACGCTGCATGCCCTCGACCAGCGGGGGCTCGCACGGATCGTCGTCGATCCGCTGCCCGACGGCGAGGAGTGGCGGGCCGTCCGCGACCGACTCGTGCGGGCGGTCACGCGGCCGCCGCCAGGATCTCCCGCAGCGCGGATGTGATGTCCGGATATTGAAAGGTGAACCCCGTGTCGAGGGCCACCTTCGGGATCACCCGCTGCGACGCGAAGAGCACCTGCGCGAACTCGCCGAACACCAGCCGCAGGCCGAGATAGGGGGCCGGCATGAACGCCGGCCGATGCAGCTGCCTGGCCAGCGCCTTCGTGAACTCCGAGTTGCGAACAGGCTGCGGCGAGACGGCGTTCATGGGGCCGCGAATCTCGGCATGGTCCGCGGCATGGGCATAGAGCCGGGCGAGGTCAGCCACGTGCACCCAGGGCATCCACTGCCTGCCGTTGCCAAGCGGACCGCCCGCCCCCAGCTTGAAGGGCGTGAGCATCTTGGCCAACGCCCCCCCCGAGCCCGAGCCAAGCACGATGCCGGTGCGGGCCGTGACCACCCGCACGCCGAGGTCGGCGGCAGCCAGCGCCTCACGCTCCCACTCGACGCACACCCGCGCGAGAAAATCATCTGCCGGCGCGGCCGATTCGGTCAGCTCCTCATCCCCGCGACTGCCGTAGTAGCCCACGGCCGACGCCGACACCAGCGTGGCCGGCTTCACTGCGGCCTGCGCGATGCCCTGGACGAGATGCCGCGTGCCAACCACGCGGCTGTCGCGAATGCGTGCCTTCTGCGCTGCCGTCCAGCGGGCGCCGGCGACCGACTCACCGGCAAGATGGTAGACGACATCGATGCCCTCGAAGGCTTCCGGCGGGGGTGGCCCCTCCAACGGATCCCAGCGGGTAATGCGGCCGGCAAGGTGTCCGATGGATTGCTTGGCGCGGTCGGGGTTTCGCGACACGACCACGGGCTTATCGAGCAGCCGCAGCAGCCGAGGACCTACGAAGCCCGTTGCGCCGGTGACCAATGCTTTCATGTCTGCTGTTCCTGTAAATGAGGAGTGATGCTGTTTCGGATTTCGATCGAGGTGCAAGGGTGGATCGTAGGCTCACGAACAGGGGGGCCGGCTCGGGGGCGGCAACTGTCTCGTCGCGGTGGACCTCGCGGACTCGGTCCAAATGCTCCTCGAGCAGTCGCCGACCCCCTCGCCTCCAAAATGGGTGACGACGGGAAAAAACTGCATGACAGAAGGAAGCCGTTTAGACTTCGAATCCGCGAAGTATAGACAGGTGCTCGGATTCCGCCCTCCCTCAGCTCTCTCCGCCGCGACGTTCTCGTCTCGACCGCCGACAGTGCCGCCTACAGCCTGATGGTGGGCTTCGGCGAAACGTACATCCCGGCGTTCGCCCTGGCCCTGGGGCTGGGGCCGGTGGCTGCAGGACTCACGGCGGCAGTGCCGCTGCTCTGCGGAGCCGTGCTCCAGCTCGTGACCCCGAAGGGCGTGGCCCGGCTGGGCACAAACCGCGGCTGGGTCGTAGCCTGCACGACGCTTCAATCGCTGAGCTTCGTGCCCCTGATCTGGTGGGCGATCCGCGGCCATGCGGAGCTCTGGGAATTGCTCGCTGCCGCCAGTGTGTATTGGGGCGCAGGAATGGCCGGCGCGCCGGCCTGGAATGCCTGGATCGGTACGCTCATTCCCGTGTCGGTGCGGACATCGTTCTTCGCCCAGCGGGGTCGCCTGGGGCAGTTCGCCGTCTGTATCGGCTTCGTGATCGGCGGCCTCGTGCTCCAGTGGGGCGAGCACCGCGGGCAGGTGCTGACGGCGTTCGCCGTGCTCTTCGGCTTGGCCGGCGTGAGCCGTCTCGTATCCACGGCACTGCTCGCGGCATGCAGCGAGCCGTTGCCGCCGCGGCGCCGCGGTCAGAGCGCCGGTGACGCGGAGCACTCGCTCGGGCTCGCCGCCGTGGCTCGCGGGATGCTCGCTTCACCGTCGGGTGCGGTCGTCTCGCTCCTGTGGAGCTTCGTGTTCGGCGCCCAATTCGCGGCCCCCTACTTCACGCCCTACATGCTCCGCGAACTCGGCTTCTCGTATCACGCCTTCATGCTCGTGATGGCCGCGAGCTTCCTCGCGAAGGCCGTGATGTCGCCGCTGCTCGGTCGGCTCGCCTCGAGGATCGGCGCGACTCGGCTGATCGGCTGGGCGACGGTGGCCATCACGCCGCTCTCGCTGCTCTGGCTGCCGTCTGCGAATCTCGGTTATCTGGTCGTCGTGCAGGTGATCGCGGGCACCTGCTGGGCAGCCTACGAACTCGCTGTCTCCCTGCTTTTCTTCGAGGCGATGACCGACCGGGAACGGACGGCGGCCGTGACGATCTACAACGTGGGACTGGCGGTGGCGACCGTCGCGGGCGCCTGCTGTGGTGGTCTGCTGCTGCGGTGGCTCGGCAGCGGCCACGCCGCGTACGCGGCAGTCTTCATCGGCTCGAGCGTCCTGCGACTCGCCGCGCTCCCGCTCCTCGTCCGGCTCCGCTCGTAAAGTCAGCCTGCGGGCATCCGGGCTTCGTGGGCGAGGCTGTCGAGGAACGTGCGGGCGGCACCGAAGTCACCGGCGGAATAGTCGTTCACCCGCTTGGTGAGCGCCTCGATAAATTGCGACACCGTCATCTGGATATCCTGGAACTGCTCATACCGTAGGCTGCCTCCGGAGGCTGACCGCTCGGCGAAGAGATGATCGAGCCGATCGCGATACGGCTTGTACACGTCCTGCGTGAGCACCATCGGATAGCTGATGTGACCGGTGACCGGATCGAGCTTGGTCGAGCCGAGCCGAGCGGGCGCCGCCATCTTCGCCATGCGGATCGCCTGCTCCTGGGTCACGGGCGGGCCAGCCGCCGCGGCGCGGGCTTCCGTGTTGACCTTGCGCATCTCGAAGTAGGTCTCTGTCCAGCGAAGCTTGTTCTGAATGTCGAGCGTCTTGGCCTCCTGCCAATTCTTCGCGGCCTGGGAGTCGAGGACGTTCTTCGTACCCTGGGCCCGCAGAACCTCCGACATGCCGTAGTCGGCCCCCTGCTGGGCCGTCGAGGCGTAGCCACCACGGTTGAAGCCCCAGCCGCCACCCCACTGGGCGTGGGCGACACCGCCGAGGAACGCGGCGGCGACTCCGGCGAGAGTGAGCGATCGGGCCACCGCCACCAGCGGACGCTGGAGTTGGCCACGGGCGGATTCGCGGGCGGAACGGGAAACGGGCCGCGGGCGGGACATGGTCACCTCGGGGCAGCGAAAAACCAGCCGGACGCGGGACGGCCCCGCGTGACACGGCAGCGGAAGTATACTTCCAGAGTCCGGCGCCGGCGACGCAACCTGCCGTCGAGGTCGCCGGACGAACCCGCCTTTTCCCCGGCATAACCGGCCTCTCTGGAGCATTGTTTCATGGGGCGTTTCCTGTCAGTGAGCGTTCTGTCGTGGTCGGCCACCGCCTGCGGTCTGGCAGCGATCCTGGGGTGCGCGAAGCCGCAGCCGCCGGCGAAGCCTGCCGCCGCACCGGCCGCAGAGTCTCGATCGACCCCGCCTGCTGTCGCGGACGCGAAGCCAACCGCTGTCGTGACGCCGGCCGCCGAGCCGCAGCCTGCGGCCGACGTCGCCGCTCTGGCCAAGCGGCTTGCCGATGCAGCCACTGCCGAGTCCCGCGTCGAGCTCATCGATCAGATCGCCGCCCTCGGTCAGCAGGGCAAGGAGGCGATGCCGCAACTGCTCGCCGTCCTCGCCGATGCCGACCCGCGGCCACGCTGGCGGGCGGCTCGCGCGCTCGGCCTCATCGGCGAAGATTCGATCTCGGCGGTTCCTGCCCTGGTGAAGTTGTTGGCCGATGCCGATCCCATCGTCGTGACGCAGGCCGCAGCCGCGATTGGCATGGTGAAGGCGGATGACGGTCGCACCAACACGCCGCCCCAGGATGCCGCGATCTACGCGGCGGCTGTCGAGCCGTTGATGAAGACCACGACGCACGCCGATCCTCGTGCGCGGCGGGCCGCGATGAATGCACTCCAGCGGCTGGTTCCCGACCCGGCCCGACTCGCGCCACTCTTCTGCGACCAGCTGGCGGATTCGGAGCCGTCTGTGGTGCTGCCTGCCCTCCACACGCTCGCTGACATGGACGCCGCCGCAGTGCCGTTTCTGCTCGAGGCGCTCAAGGAGCCGAAGTCTCGGTATTGGGCCACCGTCGCCATCGCGGAAATCGGCCCCGAGGCAGCTGCGGCGGTGGAGCCGCTCGCGCAGCTCGCAGCGGATGGTGAACTCGACGAACGGATGCAGGCGGCGCTCGCCCTGGCCGCGATCGGCCAGCCCGCCGCGGCGGCGGTGCCCGCGCTCGTGAAGTCGCTGGAATGCAACGAGGAACTGCTTCGCAACGCCGCGGCATTCGCCCTTGGCAAGATCGGGTCCTCCGCTGCAGACGCCCCACTCGAGAAGGCCGCAGGCGATCCGAATGAGCTGCTGTCGGCGATCGCCGCGTGGGGTAGGGCGCAGCTGCATCCGCAGGATGCCGTGCTCGTGGCCGATGCCGTGCAACGGATGCGGAAAGGGCTCGACAGCGACAATCCTGGCGTTCGCAAAGCAGCGGTCTCTGGACTCTCCGATCTTGCGGGACTTGCCGACGAGACTGTCCGCGGAGAGCTCGTGGGCGAGTTCGTGGGGCTGCTGCACGACACCGACGCCGGGGTCGGCACGAGCGCGGGGGCCGCGCTCGTGCGGCTGAAGGACGTCGCCGTTGATGCGGTGCGAGCGACCCTCGCCGATGCCGGCACCAGACTGAAGGCGCTCGAGGTGCTCGCCGCGATCGGTCCGGCCGCGAAGGCTGCCGTGCCCGAGATCACGACGTTGCTCACCGACGCCGACCCGCTGGTGCGGAGTGAGGCGGCCGTGGCACTCGCGTCCGTCGGTCCAGAGGCCGCTGTGGCGGTGCCGGCGCTCGAGAAACTGCTCGGCGACGATGCCCCCGCCGATGCTCGATATGCGACTGCCTATGCCCTCGGTCGCATCGGTGCCGCCGCGAAGCCGGCCGTGCCGCGGCTGCTCGAACTGTCGAAGTCGTCCGACGAGATTCTGGCGACTGTGGCGAGTTGGGCGGCGCTCAAGATCGAGCCCCAGGACGGTGCGCTCGTCGAAGCAGCGATCCCGCTCCTGCGGAAGGCGCTGCGTGGCCAGAACGAAATGGCTCGGCTGGAGGCCGCCGTCGCGCTCGGCGACATCGGCCCCGCCGCCTCCAGCGCGATCCCCATTCTGGAACTCGTGTCGGAGGAAGATTCGTCGAGGCAGGTGCGGGCGGCCGCCACCGAGGCCCTGGCCAAAGTCCGGCCGCGGGAGTAGGCCCGCCGAGATCGATCCGCGTCCGATCGTGCTCCGCGCGCCAGTCGCGCAAGCTCTGACGCCCGACGCTGCTGTCCCTCCAGCCCGCCTGCTCGGCTGGCCGATCCATCCTCTGCTCGAATGGATGCGGGCAGCCGCCGGGAGTGTGTGCCCGGCTTGATGGCGCCCGTCTCGACGGAGGGGACGATGGCGACCTACGGACGGCTGCGCAGGCTCTGGCTCACGCATTTCTCGCAGCCGGCCGGCGAGCGTGTCATCCACCGCCACGTGCTCCGCGCCGGGCCAGCCCGAATTCTCGAGCTCGGCCTTGGGATGCTTGTCCGCACCGAGCGGATGCTGGCCGCCGCCGCGTCGCGGCCAAATACCACCCCGGTGCACTACGTCGGCCTCGACCGTTTCGAGGGGCGGGCGGCTGGTGATCCGCCGGGCGTGTCACTCAAGCAGGCGCATCAGCGGCTGCACAAGCTCGCCAAGGTGCAACTGGTGCCCGGCAACGTCGACACGTCGCTCGCACGCGTCTGCAACCATCTCGGCACGTTCGACCTCGTGCTCGTATCGGCCGACACCGACGAGCGGCACCTCGAGCGCTGCTGGTTCTTCCTGCAGCGGCTCGTCACGCCCACGACCACGATCTTCGTACAGCCGCAGGCAGCCGCGGTATGGACGACGATCACGAAGGCCCGCGTCGACGAACTGGCCGCCAAGACGGTCCAGCCCGCCCTCCGCCGCGCGGGCTGACCAGGCATCCACGCGGCCGCACGAGCGAAGGCACGAGGAATCGGGGCCGCATAGGTTCGGCCGGCGGTAAGACGCTCCGTCGTCGCTTCGGGATTCCTCCCGCCACCCGTGTACCCGGTGGCACGCACATAGCTACGGATATCCCTGCGCTCCTCCTCCGGGTCTCACCGACCGTCCTCCCGTGGTCCTGTCACCCCGTGACAGGCATTCCGGTCACGGCGTGACCGGGCCACAGGAGGTCGGTCGGGGACGCCGCGCAGCCGTCCGGTGAATTTTGACTGGCAGAGTTGGCTGACCACACCAGTTGAGCGCGAATCGTCAAAATCCGCCGGCGGCGAGCACGTCACCGCCGGCCGAACCAATGCGGCGTCAATTTTTCCGCCGCCATCCTCCCCTCCGGCAACCCGTTTCCCACGAGACGCTGGCCGGTGGCGGGGCGGACGCTTCTGGGCTACAGTGCAGTGAATTCAGCCCGTTTCCGCCATTGCTCACCCCTATGTCAGCCCCCCGCACGCTTCTCGACAAGATCTGGGACAACCACGTCGTCTACACGCCGCCTGGCGAATTGCCGCTGCTGTATATCGACCGGCATCTCGTGCACGAGGTGACCAGCCCGCAGGCATTCGAGGGGCTGCGGCTTGCCGGGCGGAAGGTGCGGCGGCCCGAGGCGACGTTCGCCACGCCAGACCACAACGTGCCCACGACCGACCGGCGGCTCCCGATCGCCGACCCAGTGTCGAAGCAGCAGATCGACACGCTGCGGGCCAACTGCCGCGAGTTCGGCATCCGGCTCTACGATCTGGGCGACGCCGATCAGGGGATCGTGCACGTGATCGGTCCCGAGCTCGGCATCACGCAGCCGGGAATGACGATCGTGTGCGGCGACAGCCACACGGCGACCCACGGGGCTCTCGGGGCGTTGGCCTTCGGCATCGGGACCAGCGAAGTGGAGCACGTGCTCGCCACGCAGACGCTGCGACAGGGAAAACCGAAGTCGCTCGAGGTGCGGGTCGATGGTCGGCTCTCGCCGGGCGTGACGGCCAAGGATCTCGTCCTCTACCTGATCGGCCAGCTCTCGACCGAAGGGGGCACCGGCTACGTGATCGAATACACCGGGCCCTGCATTCGCGGGCTCGGCATGGAGCAGCGGATGACCGTCTGCAACATGTCGATCGAGGCCGGGGCCCGGGCCGGCATGATCGCCCCTGACGCGATCACGTTCGACTACATGCGGGGCCGCGAGTTCGCGCCCAAGGCGTTCGACAAGGCCGTGGCCGCGTGGGAGCAGCTTCCCAGCGACGCCGGCGCGGTGTATGACCGCGTCGAGGTGTTCCAAGGGGCCGATGTCGTGCCGCAGGTGACATGGGGCACGAATCCCGCCCAGGTCACCGGCGTCGATGCAGCCGTGCCCGATCCCGACGGCTTCAGCGACCCCAACGACCGCTCGAGCGCCTCCCGGGCCCTCGACTACATGGGGCTCACGCGGGGCACGAAGATCGTCGACATTCCACTCGACCGCGTGTTCATCGGCTCGTGCACGAACAGCCGGATCGAGGACCTGCGGGCTGCGGCCGACGTGGTGAAGGGCTATCGCGTCGCGGCACGCGTGCACGCGATGGTCGTGCCGGGCAGCGGTCGCGTAAAGCGGCAGGCCGAGGAGGAGGGGCTCGACCGCGTGTTTCGCGAGGCGGGCTTTGAGTGGCGCGAGGCGGGCTGCAGCATGTGCCTCGGTATGAATCCCGACACGCTCTCGCCCGGCCAGCGGTGTGCCTCCACGAGCAATCGCAATTTCGAGGGGCGGCAGGGCAAGGGGGGCCGCACGCATCTCGTCTCGCCGGCCATGGCGGCGGCCGCCGCCGTGGCGGGACACTTCGTCGACATTCGCGGCTGGGAGTACAAGTGAGATGCAGCCTTTCACCACGCATACCGGCATCGTCGGCAGCCTCGACCGGGCGAATGTCGACACTGACCAGATCATCCCCAAGCAGTTCCTCAAGCGAATCGAACGGACCGGCTTCGGCCAGTTCCTGTTCTTCGACTGGCGGTTCCTTGCCGATGGGAGTCCGAATCCCGAGTTTGAACTCAACCGGCCCGAGGCGAAGGGGGCGACGATCCTGCTCGCCCGCCGCAACTTTGGCTGCGGCTCCAGCCGCGAGCATGCCCCGTGGGCGCTCGCCGACTATGGGTTCCGCGTGGTGATCGCGCCGACGTTCGCTGACATCTTCTTCAACAACTGCCTGCAGAACGGCATGCTGCCGATCCGGCTGTCGGAAGACGACGTGACAGAGTTGTTCCGTCGCGCGGCCGCGGCGGCTGCGTCCGGCGGTCAGTATCAGCTGCATGTCGATCTGAAGGCCTGCACAGTGGCCGACGATGCCGGCTTTTCGCGGTCGTTCACCGTCGATCCCTTCCGTCGCCAGTGTCTGCTGGAAGGGCTCGACGACATCGGCCTCTCGCTGCGGCATGCGGACCGCATCGCCGCCTGGGAGGCGGCCCACGGCCTGCCAGCGGTGGCGGGCTGACGGCCATGCGAGCCATCTGGCTGGCAGTCGCAGCCGCGGTATTGTTCGTCGAACCGGGCATCAAGGCCGCTGATGTGCGGCCGCTGCTCACCGATCTCCCGCGGGCCGGCGACCTCGCGCTGGCAGCGGACGGGCAGATCGTGGCCTGTGTCGATGAGGGGACTGGAGCGATCGTCGTGATCGAACCTGGCAGCGGGCAGCCGAGCCGCATTGCGGTTACGGCCACGCCGGCCGGCGGGGCCCGCCCCGTGGCCCTGGCCTTCATCGATGACACCGTGCTCGCGGCCGTCTGCCGGTCGGGCGACGCGTGGTCGCTCCGCACATGGCGGCTGCGGCCGGCGGAGCCCGTGGATGCCGAGCCACCCTTGCAGTCGCTGGAGCTTGAAAGTGCCGCCGAACGCACGGCGGGAGCCGTGCACCTGGTCGTCAGCCGCAGCAGCCGGTGGCTGGCGGTGGTGGGTCTCGACCCGCCCGTGGTTCGAGCGGCAATTGGAGGCGTGCGAATCGGACCGCCTTCCGCGCGGCTCTGCCCTCGGTTCGAGACAGGGCGGCGGCCACTGGCGGCTGCCGTGGGGCCGGACGACGAGTTCGTGCTCATCACGGCGGGCGAGAGGGCTGGTCAGTCGACCGAATCGGTAGCCTTCTACGGCACCGATGGCCGCTGCCTGCTCGACCTCGAAACGGGCCTGAGTGGCATTCGTGACGTCGCCTTCTCCGCGGGCGGCTCGAGTCTGTACGTGGTCGCAGCGACCGTGGCGGATCAGCGTGCTGGGCTGTGGCGGCTCGACGCAGTTGCCCAGGACGGCCGGCAGGTGATCCGGCCCGAGCTCGTGGTCGAGCTGCAGGAGCCGAGAGCCCTTGTTTGTCCCGACCCTCGGTCCGCCGTGGTCACGCAGGGGGCACCGAACCGCTCCGTCGTCCAGATTCAGACTGTCACAGCACCCGCTCAGGAGGAGCCATGAGCCAGTCGCGCCGCGCGAAGATCGAGTCGATGCTCAAGGACGATCCCGACGACATCTTCCTCCGCTACAGCCTCGCGCTCGAACTCGAGGCCGCCGGCGAGTGGGAGGCCGGCATCGACATCCTGCAGGAGCTCGCCCGAGCCGAGCCGCCGTATGTGCCCGCGTTTCAGATGGCCGCCCAGCACCTCGTCGCTCACGGCCGCACGGAGGATGCCCGTCGGGCGCTCCGCGAGGGCATCGAGGTCGCCCGCAGCCAAGGCAACGCCCACGCCGCCGGCGAAATGGCGGAACTGCTCATGAGCTTGGGCGAAGCCGGTGAGTGAACTGCTGCTCGGCTGCTCAACCAAAACGCCGTGAGGGGTTGCCCATGCCCCAGGAGCCGGCGTT
>JBAVTF010000034.1:0-7150 GCA_049695995.1 Pirellulales bacterium
TGGCTACGGTGGCGGCGGCGGCGGTGGCCGCGGCGGCTACGGTGGCGGCGGCGGTGGTGGCTACGGCGGTGGCCGTGGCGGCTACGGCGGCGGCGGCGACCGCTACTAAACCTCTGGAAGTCTCAGACGGACCTCACAGTCCACGGGCGCGGGAGCCGACCCTTTGTGTAGGCGGCTCCCGCGCTTTATTCTTACAGAACCCTTTTTCCTTTCACGGAACACGAGAGAGTCGAGATGAGTTTTGCAGGTCCCCGGGCGAAGGCGGCCAAGATGGCCCGCAAGAAGGCGAAGCCGCGTGCGAAGGTCAAGCGGAAGGATCCGATCTTCATCGACGGCGCCCGTCCGCGTCCGCTGTATGTCGATTACAAGGACCTCGAACTGCTCGGCAAACTTGTCAACCGGCAGGCCAAGATCATCGGCCGCCGCAAGAGCGGCTGCACGGCTGCCAGTCAGCATGCCGTGACCAGCGCGATCAAGCGTGCCCGGTTCATGGCCCTCCTGCCGTACGTCGGCGAGTAAGGCCGGTCCTTCCCGCCGCTTCGGCCGGGAATCAAGCCCATGCCGTTCACGACCCGCCGCCGCGTCGAGTTTCGCGACACCGATGCGGCAGGGATCGCTCACTTCTCGGCCTTCTTCTTCTGGATGGAGTCGGTCGAGCACGAACTGCTGCGTGCCGCCGGCGTGGCGGTGGTCGATCGCGACGCCTCCGGCGTGGAGGCGAGTTGGCCGCGGGTGTCGGCCACCTGCGACTACGTGTCGGCCGTGCGGTTCGGCGACGAGTTGGACATCACTGCCAGCGTGACCTCCATCGGCCACTCGAGCGTCACCTACGGCTTCGAGTTTCTCCACGAGGGCCGACCGGTGGCCCAGGGCCGAATCATTGCCGTTCGCTGCCTGATGCATAGCGGCCGCAAGCCCGAGGCCGTGGCCGTGCCCGCCGACATCGTGGCGAGGCTTGCGCCGTATCGCCTGCCCGACACCGCCGCGGGTCGGGCGTGATGCCGGAGGCATGACGTGCTCGAGGTCGATCGCATCTCGAAGGCCTACGGCACGCCACCCACCGAGCTGCGCGTGCTCGACGGCGTGACCTTCTCGCTCCAGCCCGGACGGCGGCTGGCCATCATGGGGCCGAGCGGCTCGGGCAAGAGCACGCTCCTTGCGATCATCGGCGCCCTCGAGCCGCCGACGAGCGGGACGGTGCGACTCGATGGCATCGATCCCTTCGCGGCCGATGCCCGCCACCGCGCCGCCTTCCGCAACCAGCGGATCGGCTTCGTGTTCCAGGATCATCATCTGCTGGCAGGCTGCACGGCGCTCGACAACGTGCTCGTGCCCGCGATCGCCCGGGGCACGGTACCACCGGCTGTGGTCGAGCGGGCAGCCGAGCTGCTCGCCCGCGTCGGACTCGCCGACCGCGCCGGCCACCTGCCGGCCGAACTGTCGGGGGGCGAGCGGCAACGCGTGGCGGTGGCCCGCGCGCTGTTATCGAGTCCGCGGCTCGTGCTCGCCGACGAGCCGACGGGCCAGCTCGACTCCCGATCAGCCACCGCGGTCACTGATCTGTTGATCGAGTTGACGGCGGAGGCCGGTGGCATGCTCGTGGTCGTGACACACGATGCCGAGGTCGCCGGCCGGATGGGCACCGTGCGGCGGCTGGTGGACGGCCGGCTCGACGCATGAACAGACCAGCCGCACCTCCCGTGGCGACGCACGGCCTGCGCACTGCCGTCGGCCTCGCCTGGAAGCTCGCCCACCAGTGGTGGCAGCAGGTCGCAGCCCTGGCAGCCGCGTGCGGCATCGTCACGGCAACGATCGTCGGCGCGATCGGAGTGGGCGACGGCGTGCAGCGCGGACTGGCCGACCTGGCGGTCGACCGACTCGGCGGCATCCAGGCGGCCGTGCTCGGGGACGATCTGTTCACCGACCGAATCGCCGCCCAGGTCGCGACCACGTTGCATGACCGCGCCGGTGCCACCGCTGTGCCGGCGCTCGTGCTCGAGGTGACGGTCGAAGCCGGCAGAGGTAGCCCACCGATGCGGGCAACGCTCCTGGCGTGCGATGACGTGGCGGCGCTCGGTTTTGCCAACGCGTCTGCCGCCCAGCAGCAGAGCGCGTCCGCTGCCGCGACCGCGTCGATCAATCAGCCACTCGCACATGCGCTCGCGGTGCGAGCCGGTGAACCCATCGTGCTCCGTATTCCGCGCCGCTCCGAGGTGCCTGCCGACAGCCCGCTGGGCCGCCGCGATGCCGGCGCCGATGGCCGGCGACTGGCCGTGGCGGCGATTCTGCCCGACGCCGGGCTCGGCCGGTTCTCCCTGCGGCCGGTGCAGGAGACCGCGCCGCTCGTGGTCTGCTCGCTGGCCACGGCCCGCGGCATCCTGCGGGCCGACTCCGTCGCCAACGCGGTGTTCATCTGCGGGCCCGAGGCGACCGATGGAAATGCCTTGGCGTCACGGCTGCGGCCGACACTCGCCGACTACGGCCTCGCGCTCGCCGCGGAGCCGCCGGGAGGCCCGAGTGCGCGGCTCACCAGCCGGCGACTCATCCTCTCGCCCGAGATCGATCGGGCGGCGGCGCGCGTCCTCGGCCCCGTCGGTGGCCGACGGTCGCTCGCGTTCCTGGCCGTTTCGCTCGCGGCCCGCGCTGCGGCCGACGAGCCACCAGCGGCATCCGTCTCCTATTCGACCGTGCTCGGCATCGACGACACGTCGCTGCCTGTGGGTGCGCTCGTGGATGCGGCCGGCGCTCCCCTGTCCGCTCCACTGCGCGGCGAGATCATCGTCAACCAGTGGCTCGCCGACGATCTCGCCGCCCAGGGACGGCCGATCACCGTCGGTGACGCGATCGACATCCGCTGCTTCCTCCCCGAAACACTGCATGGCCGCGTCGAGGAGACGACGGCGACGTTTCGTATTTCCGGCATCGCGGCGATGCGCGGGGCCGCCGTGGCGCGGGAACTCGTGCCCGAGGTGGCGGGCGTCACCGACGAGGACTCGATCGCCGACTGGGATCCGCCGTTTCCGTTCGATTCCACCCGTGTCCGCACGACGCCGCCGCACGACGAGGATGACCGGTATTGGAAGGATTATCGCGCGACGCCGAAGGCCTTCGTGTCGCTGGTCGATGCCGAGCAACTGGCCGGCAGCCGCTTCGGCCGCTCGACCGCCTGGCATGTGCCGAACGGGGCAGACACCACCACGGACGCCTTGAGAGAACGCCTGGAGGCGCAACTGCGGCCCGAGCCGCTCGGCATCCGCGTGGTCCCGCTCCGTGCCGAGGCTTTGGCCGCGGCCGGCGGCTCGACGCCTTTCGGTGGGCTCTTTCTCGCGCTGTCGAGCTTCGTCATCGCCGCCGGGCTCGTGCTCGTGTGGCTGCTGTTTCGGCTGCTCATCGCCGCCCGGCGACACGACCTTGGACTGCTCGCGGCGGTGGGCTGGCCGCCCGGCCGGCTCACGCTGCTCCTCGTGGGCGTCGGCGCCGTCGCGGCCGTGCTCGGCACCGGCCTCGGGCTCATCGTGGGACCAGCCTGGGCGGCCGCCCTCCGCGCAGCGCTCTCCCAGGCCTGGACGGCCGACGTGGCGTCGGGCGTTAGCGCCGTCTTCACCTCGCGGTCGGTATCCCTGCAGCCACTCGTGGCTGGCGCGGCGGCGGCACTCGTCGTGTCGCTGGCAGCCCTAGCCGTGGCCGCCTGGCGGACGGCGCGGCTCCCGCCGCTCGTGGTGCTGAGTGGCGGCGATGCCGCTGCGTCGACATCACCGTCGACGGCCAGCCGCCGAGCCATGTCGCGATGGCTCGTGATCGGCTCCAGCATCGCGAGCCTCGCCATCGCCGCGGCCGGACTCCGCGCGGAGGCGACCGTCGCCACGGCCACATTCTTCGCTGCGGGCGTGGCCTCGCTCACGGGCATGCTGGCGGCCGTGCGGCTCTGGCTCGCCGGCCCGCGCCACCGTCCGCCGGTGCGAACGCTGATGCAGCTCGCGCGACGCGGACTCGCCCATCGCCCGGCGCGGGCCATCGCCGTGGCGACGATCGTGGGCGTCGCACAGTTCCTGATCGTGGCGGTGTCGGCCTTCGGGCTGCGGCCTCCAGCCGACCCGGCCGACCGCCGCTCACCCACCGGCGGCTGGACGACGATCGCCACGTTCGGCACACCGACCGCCGTGAATCCGTCCGCTCCTGAGATGCGGGACCGGCTCGGGCTGTCGCCCGCCGCGGCTGCAGCCGTGGCCGGCTGTGAGATCCAGCTCGTGCGGAGCAGCGGCGGCGACGACGCGAGCTGCACGAATCTCTACGCGGCCACCAGGCCGACGGTCGTCGGCGTGGGCTCCGGGTTCATCGACCGGGGTGGCTTCCGGTTTCTGTCACACGCGCGAGCCGACGCTGACGCCACGACGCGGAACCCGTGGCTGCTGCTCGAACGGCCGCTGCCGTCGGGTGCCGTTCCCGCGGTGCTCGACCAGGCCACGGCCCAATGGGCGCTCAAGGTCGGTGGTGTGGGCAGCCAGTTCACCGTGACCGGCGATGACGGGGCTGCGATTCCCTGCGAGGTCGTGGGCCTGATCGACGGCGGAATCCTCCAGGGATTCGTGATCGTCTCCGAGCGCAGCTTCGGCCGCATGTTCCCCACGCGGTCAGGCTACGGGCTCGCGGTCATCGATGAGGGCGGCGTCGAGCCGCCGCTCCGAGCAGAGATCGAGCCCGCGCTCGCCACAGCCTGGGCGGACGCCTGCGCGACGCTGGTGCCGGCCGGCGAGCGGCTGCGTCGATTGCAGGCGGTGCAGAACACGTTCCTCGCGGGCTTCCAGGCACTGGCGGCCCTGGGCCTGCTGCTCGGCACGGTGGGCGTCGCGGCCGTGCAGGCTCAAGGTCTGCTCGAACGCCGCAACGCGTTGGCCGTGCTCGAGGCCGTCGGCTTCGCCCCCGCGACCGTGCGTCGGCTGATCGTGGGCGAGACGCTCGTGACGGTGGGACTGGGGCTGGTGGCGGGCAGCCTCGCGGGATGTCTGGCGATCACGCCGTTGCTGCTGTCCGGCCTGGGACGGGTGCCGCTCGGATGGATGACGATGGCCGGGGGCCTCACGCTGGCCAGCGCCGGCCTGGCCGGACTCGTCACGTCGTCATGGCAGGCGATCCCCGCGCGGCCGCAGGCCGAGTGACCCAGAGATGCCGCTCGACGCAACTCAGCTCGGCAGAAGGCCGCCGCGGATCTGCCGCCACACGGCATCCGGCGTGATCGCGTCGAGGCACTCGTAGGCGGGCCCGTCGGTCCGCTCGCAGGTGTTCCGCTCGCAGGGCCAGCAGGAGATCGACGTCGAGATCACCTGCACGCGGCCGGGCCCCAGCGGCTGCGTGTGCCGCGGGTTGCCAGCGCCCCAGATCACCTGCACGGGGGAACCGCACAGGGAAGCCACGTGCGCCAGGCCGGAGTCGTTGGCGACCGTGAACACCGCGCGCGCGAAGAGCCGGCGCAAGACCGGAATCGGGCCGCGGGCCGTGCAGTCGACGAGGCCGAGTTGCGGATCGGCGCAGAGCGTCTGGGCGAGCGTTGCGTCGCTGTCGCCGCCGACGATGACGCCCCGCAATCCCGTTTCCCCGACGATCCGTCGCGCGAGCTCGACGAACCGCTCCACCGGCCAGCGGCGCGAGTCGGCGACCGAGCCAGGCGCCAGGATCCAGAACGGCCCCTCGGGTGTGGGCAGCACGGGGAAGCCACCCCATGCCTCGTCGACCGGAAAGCGGCGGCCCTCCCCGGCGACGGGCTGCCAAAAGTCGGCGGCCGGCGTGCCAGGCCGCAGGTGCTCTGGCAGGATCTGCATGAACGTGTCGGACCGGTGCCGCGTCTGGCCGTCATTGGCCACCTGCCGCGTGAGCAGCCACCGGCGGCCGTCGCCCGCATACCCCCACCGCTCACCGGCGCCCGACCGGAAGATCTGCCAGGCTGCCGTGAGCGAGTTGGGCAGCGAGATCGCGATGTCCCACGGCCCACGCATCCTGGCCACGTGGCCGGCCGCCTCGAGCGACGTCCACTTCTCCCACAGGCTGCGGTGCAACGGCACCGGCAGCGCGATCACCTCGTCGACGAGGTTGCGAAACTGGATGTGCTCGACCCACGGCACGCAGAACGCTGCGACGTGGGCGTCGGGAAACACCTCGCGCAGCCGATGAAAGAATGGATAGGCCATCACCTGGTCCCCGATCCAGTTCGGGGTACGGACCAGGATCCGGCGGCGGGCGGGTGAGGGGCTGGCCATCGCATTCCTGCGGCGAAGCCGGGGCGAACTCCACAGCTTGAGCCGAAACGGTACCCGTGCGCTGCAGGACCGACAACCGCCCCGCATTCCCTCCACCGTGGTATCATCCGCCGCCTCGCAAGGGAGAGGCCCCGGTTCTGAGGAGGCGTGGTTGATGGTGCAGTTCGTTGGAATGCTGGCCGCGATCGGCCTGACCGCCCTCTGCTGGGGGGCGTATGGCCCGGTCCTCCATTTTGGCCGGGAGGCGATGCACTCGAGCCTGCGGCCGTTCGTCTGCGTGGGCGCCGCCTACTTCGTGATCGCCGTGCTCGTGCCACTGCTCCTGCTCGCCAGAGGGGGCGAGCGCGGCGCGTGGACGTCGAAAGGCGTGCTCTGGAGCCTGCTCGCCGGAACGGCGGGGGCGCTCGGGGCGCTCGGCGTGATCCTCGCGCTGGGATTCGGTGGCAAGCCGATCTACGTGATGCCGCTCGTGTTCGGCGGCGCGCCGGTCGTGAACACGCTCCTTTCCGCGGCTCTGGGCAGGTCGTTCAACCAGTTGCGGGCACCGTTCCTGGCCGGCCTCATCCTCGTGATCCTCGGCGCCGTCACGGTGCTCGTCTTCAAGCCGCAGCCGACCGCTCCGGTGGCCGCCGCGGCCGTTGCGGCTGCCGACGCGCCGGCCCCGCAGGCCCCCCGCAGCGCCGAACGATTCGTTGAGGTGCTGCTCTCGGTCGTGCTGGCGCTCGTGTCGTGGGGCAGCTACGGCCCGGTGCTCCACCGCGGCCAGGCCGCCATGGGGGGCAGTCGTCTGCGGCCGCTCGTCTGCGTCGGGGCCGCCTACTTCGTGATCGCGGTCGTCGTGCCGCTGCTGCTCCTCGCGCCGCTCGGCGACACCGGCCAGTGGACCGTGCAGGGCACGC
>JBAVTF010000035.1:0-4265 GCA_049695995.1 Pirellulales bacterium
GAGGCGAGGGGGTCGGTGCAAGCTCGAGGAGCATTGGACCGAGTCTGCGAGGTCCCCGCGACGAGACTTGTACCGCCCCCGAGCCGGCGCGGCACAAACCCGTCCTTGTCCTCAGTCTGGCAGAGCCGTCGCGCCCGCGAAAACAGGCCCTCCCAAGCGGCATTGAGCGGGCCTCAGGCGGCCGCTACCCTCCGGGCCCCGTTCGGCCCCCGTCCCCCCAAGGACCGTGCCATGACTCTGCGCACTCACCGCCGCCTCTGCCTCACCGTGCTCGCAGCCCTGCCGCTCTTCGGCGGCTGTTCGACCCTGCTCACCGTCGCCTATCTCGTCCAGCCGGCCGATATGCCGGCCGAGTTCGCCGGACTCAAGGGGAAGCACGTGGCCGTTGTGTGTCGGCCGATCGTTGAGCTCGAGTTCAGCGACGCCGGATCGGCCCGTGAACTGGCCAGACTGATCGACGCCCAGCTCGAGAAGAACGTTCGCAAGGCGAAGATCATCGGCCAGCAGGAGGTGGCCCGCTGGCTCGACGAGCATTCGTGGGTCGACTACCAGACGGTCGGCAAGTCGCTCGATGCAGATTACGTGGTGGGCATCGACCTCGAGCGATTCCGCCTGCACGAGGGTTCGACGCTCTATCGCGGCCGCGCCACCGCCACCGTTCGTGTCTACGACATCGACAAGGGAGAGGTGGCCTTTGAGAAGCGGATCGACGACTTCGCGTTTCCGGCGAACAGCGCGATACCCGCAACCGACCGATCAGAAACGGAGTTCCGCGGGATGTTTCTCCAGATGCTCTCGCAGCGAATCTCCCGGCTCTTCCATGCCTACGAGAGCCGCGAGACGTTCGCGGAAGAGTCGCTTACTTTCTAGCCACGCTCAGAGGTTCTTGAGCGGCCGCTTGGGCTTGGGCGGAGCGAGCATCTTCTTCTTGGCATCTTCGGCCACGTTGTCGTTGCCGCCGCCGGCGCCCATCTGCTCCTTGCCGACGCCCGTGTGCGTCTCCTTCCAGGCGTAGCCGAGCGGGATGCTGAGTTCTTCAGCGGCGATCATCGCCCAGGGCGTGCCGGGATGCTCGCTGACCACTCGCTCGAGATACATGCGGGCCTGCGCGGCCAGCTTCTCGGTCTGTGAGCCGACGTTCTTCACGTCGACATGTGGTTCGAGCACCCAGGTATCGCTGGCGGGGTTCTTGAACTTCAGCCCCGACTTCGCCTGCGCGAGCATCGTGTTGTAGGCGTCGGCTCGCACCTTCACGGCAAGCACACGGCCCATCGCCAGATCGTAGCCTGCCTGCCACCGCTTCTCCGTGACCTTCTCCCGATCCGCCTGGCCGGCCGCGAGGATGCCATGCACGGCATCGATCTTCGGCTGCAGCACGGCGACCGCCTTCTGGGCCTCACCGAAAAGCAGCGCCAGCTTGCCGTCGTCCTCCCGTGGAAACGTCATCTGGGGCGAGTCGAGTGGGCTGATCTGGGCCTTCTGTGCCGCCTCGACGAGCGATTTCTTCGCCTTGTTCTTGCTCAGCATCTCCTCGATCTTCGCCGCCGACAGGTAATCAGGCTTGTACTGCCGCATGACCTCGGGATCGAAGAACCGCCGCAGCCTGGAGGCCATCGGCGCCGTGTCCTTGTCGCTCACGCGGCCCGAAGCGCCCCGGTTCGCATGGACGGCGAAATAGATGCCACCGGTCTGGGCGCAGAGCTTCGAAAGACTGAAGGGGCCGAAGCCGGAGTCGATCGGCTCGTCGGCCTGACGCCCAGACCGCACCCGCACCACCTCGGGCCGCAGCGTCTCGGGCCCCTGATCGACAACGGCCCACTGCTCGTCGCCCGCGTCGTACTTCGGATCGAATTCGACGAACTTCATCTGCACCTGCCGCATGCCGAACGGTGCCGGCACGCCCACGACGTAGACCCGCACTCCCTTGTTGCGGCAGTATGCGGCCACATCGTCGGCCCGCTGCTCGTCGTTGCCCACCTCGTCGGTAAAGGCGATCACCATCACGTTCCGCGACTGCCGGCTGCTGCGGGCCTTGTCCGCGCGGGCGGCCGCGGTCTGGATCGCCTCGAACGTCTTCTCGATGCCCGACTCGTCGATCGGAATCGACTGGATAGCCTTGACCACTGCATCCACGTCGCGGGTCGGCTTGCCGACAACTTCGGCCACCGTGTCGCCGTAGCCATACACAAGGTGGAAGAGCTGCGGGCCGCTGGCTCCGGCGTCCATCACACCAAGTTCGTCGAACACCCGGTCGAGCCGGGCGGCGATGTCGCGGCGCTGGCCGGACAGGCTCACCGACTGGTCGAACACCCAGCAGACGATCGTCGGTCGCTGCTCGAGCGAGGCGGCGATCTCGGCCGTGAGCCGATCGACGGCACCACTCGCCCCCGACGTGCCCACTGCCACGTCCCCCTGCACCTGGAAATTCTCGTTGGCCTCGAGACCGGTCGGCACCACGTCCTCGATCTGCTCGACCGTAATGTCGCTGTCGAGCACTTCGGCCGCATCGACCGTCACGACCGACTCCTCGGCCACCAGCGCCGCCACGGCCTGGGCCGCCTCGGCGCTGTCCTGGCTCTCGGCGCCAGCCGACTCCGTCGCTTCCTCCGAGATCGCGACCGTTTCAGGCTCGACGAACTCGGGCTCCTCCGTCTCCGGCGGCTGGAGGATCGTCAGCGCCGGCACCACCGGCTCGGGCGCGGGCGTGATCGCCGAGGCCATGCCCAGGAGCAGGCATACGTGCACTCCGAGGCTGACAAGCCAGGCTGGCGCATCACCGTCAAGCGGGGTCTCCTCCTCGCCCGTCTGTTGCTGCCACCAGCGGCGGACGTTTTGGATCGCACCCATGACTGCCCTCGGCGTGGGAATGGGGATTGGGAACCGGATTGAAGTCCCGAACGAACCAGACTCTACTCCGTAATTGTACGTAATTGTATCGGATCGTGGCGGTCCAATCCGCCGCCAGTCTCCGAGGAAATTCGAAGATCATGGGTTTTTCGCTGCGAATCATGGCGGCCGGGTGGGTTGTCACGGGTGCCGTCACGGCCGGGGTGGCCTCGGCCCAGAATCCAGCCCCTGCAGCCGCCCCTGCGGCTCAGCAGGCTCCGCCGGCGGCAGCCTCCCCTGCCCAGTCTGCGGCCCCCGCGAAGAAGCCGCGGGATCCGGTGGAGAAGCTGTCCCTCGAGACGTCCGACGGCATCGCCCTCGCCGCCTGGCACTATCGAGCGGCCGGGGAGGCCGAACGCCCGCCGGTCGTGATCCTGCTCCACGACCTGGACGGGTCGCATGCAACCGTCGAGCCGCTCGCCAAGGAGCTCGCGCGGCGTGGGACCGCAGTCGTGGCCCCCGATCTCCGCGGCCATGGCGCGAGCACGGCCCGGCAGACGGCGGCCGGCGAGGAGACCATCGAGGCCCGATCGCTCAAGAAGCCCGACTTCGAGGCCATGACGCTCACCCAAGGGGGCCGGGTGCGGGACCAATCGGCCATTCGTGGCGACATCGAGTGCGTGCGGAACTGGATCAAGGTCCGGGCAGACGAAGGCAAGCTCGACATCGATCGGCTGTTCGTGGTGGGTTCGGGCTTGGGCTGCACGCTGGCTGCAATGTGGGCGATCAACGATGCCGCCTGGCCCGATCTCGTCGCCGGCCCGCAGGGCCGCCAGGTGCGGGGCCTCGTGTTCATCAGCCCGACGTGGTCGAGCAGGAGCCTCACCGTGTCGCCGGTGCTCGCCGCCGACCTGATTCGGCGTGAACTGCCCGTGATGGTGCTTGCCGGTCGCGACGACCGCGACGCCGTCAAGCTCTTCGACCAGCTCAAGCGGCAGCGGCCCAACGAGTGGTTCGAGCAGCGGGCCGGGCAGGCGGCCCCGACCAAAGCGGCGAAGCTGGAGGGCAGCCCGACGCTCTACCTCCTTCAGCGCGACAGCGATCTCAGCGGCGATCAACTCGCGTCCATGCGGTCGCCCGATCCCCGGCGGGCCGGCGGCGATCCCGCCGCACTGATCCAGGGGTTCATCAGCGCCGTCGCTCCGCCAACGGAAGACGAGTAGAACCGGCTCACGGCAGCCGCAATTCCATGCCCGCGACGACCAGTTCTGGGCTGCGCAGCCGATCACGATTTGCCTCCCAGATTCGGTTGGCTTGCGCCGCATCGCCGTAGAAACGCGTGGCGAGCGTTGCCAGCGTCTCTCCTGGTGCGACCCGCACGCTCCGCGGCACGGCACTCGGCGTCGGCTGGCCGGTCGCGATACCCAGCGGCTGGCCAC
>JBAVTF010000036.1:0-16591 GCA_049695995.1 Pirellulales bacterium
GTCTGGCATCGTGGGCAGAAGAACGTTGCCCGCTGGGCTTGCACGATTCGCACGATGGACTGACCGCACGTGAGGCACGGCATCTCGGCGCGGCCGTAGACGCGATGACGGTGCTGAAACCGGCCGACGCGATTGTCGGCCGTGCGGTAGGTCTCGTCGCTGATCGATGAGCCCTCGAACCGCACCGCCTCCGCGAGCACGCTCCGCGCAGCCGAGGCGATCCGCTCCCAGGCCTCGGCAGGTAGCCGACGGCAGAGCGACCGCGGGTCGATGCCCACGCGAAACAAGATCTCGGCCGCATAGATGTTGCCGATGCCGGCGACCGCCCGTTGGTCGATGAGGGCCGGCTTGACCGCCCGCCGCGACCGGCCGAGCCGCGCCGCCAATTCGACGCCCGTGACCTGGAGGCCGTCGGGGCCGAGCTTCGCCGCGCCGCAGGCGGCTTCGAGCCCGGCGCGGTCGTAGAGCGTGATCGTGCCGAGTCCGCGCCGATCCCAAAACATCACCCGCTGCGGCCGGTCCCGGGTGCGTCGGCCGTGATCGAGTTCGAGCACGAGCCGCACGTGGTCGGGCGACGGCGGCTCGGCGACGAGCATCAGGCCGGTCATCCGCGGCTCGATCGCCAGCCAGAGCGGGTCGGCCGAGCAGTCATCGCCCGCCAACTCGAGCACCACCCGCTTGCCCCGCCGGCGCACGGCCGCGAGCGTGCGGCCTGCGATCCGCCGGCTGAGGGTTGCGGGTGCCGGCCTGATCGCGAGCGGTCGCACGCGGCTGCGCGGGCACTCCACCGCGACGATCCGTCCGCCGACGACGCAGTCCAACCCGCGGCACATCGTCTCGACTTCGGGGAGTTCGGGCATCGCACGTCGTCCGGATGGTGGCTCGAACGGCTCAGGCTACAATCGGATCGTCTCGTTGAGTACGTCTTCCCCGCCCCTCAGGATTTCGTCTTATGCCAGCCGCAGCAGCGGTCTCGAGCGTTCCCGATGCCCTCGGGCGGTTTGGCAGGTTTGGCGGCCGCTATGTGCCCGAAACACTTTCCGCCGCGCTCGATCAGTTGGAGAGGGAGTATGCCAAGGCCCAGGCCGACCCGGCGTTTCATGCCGAACTCGACGGCCTGCTCTCCGCCTTCGTGGGTCGCCCCACCCCCCTGCTCTTCGCCAAGCGGCTCACGGAATATGCCGGCGGCGCCCAGATCTACTTCAAGCGGGAGGATCTGAGTCATACCGGGGCCCACAAGATCAACAACACGCTCGGCCAGGGGCTGCTCGCGATCCGGATGGGCAAGCGGCGGATCATCGCCGAGACCGGCGCCGGCCAGCATGGCGTAGCAACGGCCACGGCCTGTGCCCGGTTCGGTCTCGAATGCGTGGTCTACATGGGAGCCGAAGACGTTCGCCGGCAGGCTCCCAACGTCCGCAACATGCGGTTCATGGGGGCCGAGGTGCGGCCGGTCGAGAGTGGCTCCCGCACACTCCGCGACGCGATCAACGAGGCGATGCGCGACTGGATGGGCTCCGTGGACACCACGCACTACATCATCGGGTCGGTCGTGGGCCCGCATCCGTTCCCGCGGATCGTCCGCGACTTCCAGAGCGTGATCGGCCGCGAGACAGTCGAGCAGTGCCGGCGGCAGCTGGGCCGGCTGCCCGACATGGTCGTGGCCTGCGTCGGCGGCGGCAGCAATGCGGCCGGCATGTTCTATCCGTTCGTCGATCATCCTGAGGTGCGGCTCGTGGGCGTCGAGGCGGGGGGCCGCTCCGGCAAGCCGGGTGACCACGCGGCGAGCCTGAGCTACGGCAGCCCGGGCATCCTGCATGGTTCCTTGAGCTACGTGCTCCAGGATCACGACGGCCAGACGGCCGACGTGCACTCCGTGTCGGCGGGCCTCGACTATCCCGGCGTAGGCCCCGAGCATGCGTACTGGCACGACACCGGCCGCGTCGAATACACGAGCGTTACCGACGGCGAGGCGCTCGATGCCTTCGACCTGGTCGCGCAGCGGGAGGGCGTGCTGCCGGCGCTCGAGACCTCACATGCCCTTGCCTGGGCGGCGAATGAGGCGGCCAAGCGGCCGCCGAGCGAGATCCTCGTCGTCTGCCTCTCTGGCCGGGGCGACAAGGATGCCGCCGAGATCGCCCGGCTCCGCGGACTGGCCGCCGACGGGAGCGGGGTGGCACGATGACAGCACAGAATCAGAAAGCGACGCCGATCGTAAAGCTCGAAACAGCCTTCGCGTCCGCCCGGGCCGCCGGACGCAAGGCCCTCGCCCCGTTCGTTACGGCGGGTGACCCCGATCTGGCTACCACCGTAGCCGTGCTCGAGGCGGTGGACCGTGCCGGTGCGACGCTCTGCGAGCTCGGCGTGCCCTACAGCGACCCGATTGCCGATGGCCCCGTGATCCAGGCGTCATACACCCGCGCGCTCGGGGCGGGCATCACGCTGGACGGCGTGCTCTCGATCTCGAAGCAGGCGTCGGCGAGGGTAACGATGCCGATCCTGGCGATGGTGAGCTATTCGATCATCTTCCGCCGCGGCATCGACCGGTTCGTGGCCGATGCGCAAGTCGCCGGTCTGGCCGGCTTCGTCGTGCCCGACCTGCCCCTCGAGGAGAGTGACGACCTCGACGCGGCCTGCCGCACGGCGGGGCTCGCTCTCGTGCGGCTCGTCACGCCGACCACGCCGCCGGAGCGGGCCGAGGCGATCGCGCGGAAGTCCACCGGGTTCCTCTACTGCGTGTCGGTGGCGGGCGTGACGGGTGCCCGCACCGATCTTCCCCCCGGGCTGCTCGAGCGGATCGCTTGGCTCCGCACGAAGACCGACGTGCCGATCGTCGTCGGCTTCGGGATCTCGTCGCCCGAGCAGGTGCGGGCGGTGGCCGCCGTCGCCGACGGCGTGATCGTGGGCTCGGCACTCGTGCGGCTCGTCGCCGAGTCGACGGCGAACGAGAAGAGCGAGATGCTCGCGAAGGTCGAGCGATTCGTCACGGATCTCGCCGCAGCCACGTAGGTCCGTAGCTCCGTGACGGGCCTACGACATCACAGGGCTGTTCGCCACGTCTCCGGAGCGCCCGGCTTCGTGGCCGCCAGGATACCGCGGATCGCCGCGCGGTCGTCGGCCGAGAGGTGGGCGAACGTGTCGCTCGTATCGCTGCCTCCCAGCACCGCGTCCATCCGTTTCCAAAACCGCGCCCGGAGCTCGTCCGGCAGGGCGTCGAAGCTCTCCGTGTAGATGAGGAAGCTGCACGGGTGCCGGAAGAGCCGCGTCTGGAGATCGAGCTGCCGCAGCGACCGCCCCTGCGAATCTCGCGGGCCCGTGGCCGCAAACTCCTTGGCGAAGTCCGTCGTGCCGGCGATCGGGGCCTCGAGCGGCGCCTCGTCGCACATCAGGAAACACTCCACGAGCGCCGTCGCCGCCGCGTCGAGCACGGTGTTGGTGCTCGGCCAGCGGTGGCCTGCGGGCTCGTTGAGCTCACGATTGAGCGCATCCTCGCGGTGGAGAGCAGTGCGGGCGTCGAACGAGGCCTTCGTGAGCACGTTGTGGCCATGGGCCTGATGGGCCAGCACGGTCAGCGCCACGAGATCGCTGTGCGGCGTGAGATAGCCAGCCTCGTTGAACCGCTCGCTCACGTCCGCGACGTTGAGCCCCGACCGATCCTCTCCCATGTCGCCATCGGGACGCGAGCGGTAGGTGATGTTGCCGAGGTGCGTGGCGTCCCCGTGCCGGCCCGTCACATACCAGCCCCCCCAGCGCTGCCCATGCGGCGTCGTGTGGTCCACGCGATACGAACCGGCCGAGAAGAGCGGCTGGCCCGTGGGATCGGGATAGACCGAGCGGACGACGTGGCCTGGCGCCCCGCGGGTCTGCGAGCCGCCGTGGCAGATCAAGCAGTCGTCGGTCTGCCGCACGAATCGCGGCTTCTCCACGGCCGCCTGGTCGAGGGCGTAGAAGACGGTGCCGAGCTTCGGATCGGCCACCGACACCTCCACCACGTCGCCTGACCGCACATAGCCGATGTAGACGTCATCGTTGAAGTAGAGGGCCCGCGGATTGCTCGGCCGGATGCGGTGCTGCTGGAGGCTCGTCTTCGAGAACACGAGCGTCTGACTGGAGAGCGGCACGTGGAGGGCATCGAGCACGCTCCGGAGGTAGCCGCAGCGATCGTCGAAGTCGAGCTGCACCTCACCGGCGTCGAGCCGCCGCTGGAGCCGCTCGATCGCGTTGTCTGCCTGCGTCGCGCTGTAGCTGATCGGCGGCCGCTCGAAATCATCCTCGGCCCGGGCCCGCGGTGCCGTGACGAGCAGCATCACGAGCAGGGGCATCATCCAGCACACGAAAACGGTCGGCATGATCACCTCCCATTCGAGATACGTGGGGCCGTAAGGCACCCCGATTCAGTTCGGGCTACACGCCGGCATACCCGGAAAACTGCACAGCGGGATGCTCTGCGACGGCTCCGCGAGAACCTCGGCCAGGGTCGATGCGGAAAAGGCCCGTTCCATCTCGGCGAGTGCGTTGTCGAGCCTGCGGTGGAGTGGGCAGAGCTTCTTGCCGTGCGATGCGATCCCCAGCGGGCAGCTCGTGATCCGCTGGATCGGATCGACCGCCTGCACCACCTCGAGAATCCGGAGCTTGTCGGGCTGCTTGGCGAGCATGAAGCCGCCGCCGACGCCGCGGCGACTGGCCACGATCTTGCCCCGCACCAACTGCTGCATCACCTTCGCCAGGTAGGCCACCGGCACGTGCGTCGCCTCGGCGATCCGATCGACCGTATGCGGGGCCTTGGGCGACGTGGCCATGAACGTGACGGCCCGCAACGCATACTCGACGGTCTGGGACAACATCGCAGTGCCTCATATCGGCAGGGGGCGGTCGACACCTGCACAAATAAGACACTCCTGTCCTGAATGTGTCAACTCCTGGCGTTTTTTCCGAGAAAACCTCGATGCACGAGGAGCGACTCGTAGGGACTGCCCCGCAGCTCCCCCCACTTCCCCACCATCGCGACGGCCAGCATAGCTGCACTCCAGCCCCAGGCCTCACGCAGCAACGGCATTCAGGATTCGGCCGCCATCACCCGTCAATTCCTGTGGTCCCGAACGGGAACCGCCGCCTATAACGATGCGTAGCAACGATAGCTGCCGCACCATCATTGTGCGAGGCTGTGATGTTTGCCGCGCATGAACCGTCCGACATCGAACGTTTCTTCCGTGGGCTCACGGAATACGCATTCCATTCCCGGCTGGGCGTGGTCGATCCGCCACTGGTCGACTACGTGGCGCTGCTGCTCGTGCGGTTTCTCCGACACGATGCCCTGACGCCTCCGCCATCCGGCGACGCCGGCCCGCCCGACGTGGCCCGTCGGCTCGTCGCCGCACGCACGCACGAGGCCCAACACGAGGCCCAGGAGGCGCTCGCGGAATATCGGCACATCGGCGACGCCACGCTCTTCTGGAGCGGCCTCTACCCGGAGGCGGTGGCCCGGCGACAGCCCGGCCGGCCCGAACACCTCCTCGACTTCCGCGAGGCGGGCAGGCGGGCCTACTGGCTGGCGAGCACGCTCGAGCCCGACGATGCCGCCGAGGAGCGACTGCTCTTCGAGCGGCTCAGCCACGACTACGACCTGTGTGTCGAAGGCCTCGGCGAAGTCCGCCGCGCCTGGGGCGACGCTGCGTGAGCAGCGTTCATGCCAGGGCGACCCGTCCGCGGCTCGTGCCGCGGGATCCCCTCGCTTCCGCTCAGGGCTTGCATGGGACTGCGGCGGTCACTCGACGAGTTGCGCAGTCCACGCGGGATGGAAGCCAGCCGCATCGATCGGGATGTCGGCTGCGACGACGGCCGCGATGAGGCGTGACGCAGAAAGAGTGGCGGGCTCGAACATGGCATCCACGTGATCGAGATCGACGGCTACCGCCTCGACGGGCAGGCCCCCGAGTGATCGCATGGCATCTTCGGCGCGGCCGCGGGAGGTGATCCGGTAGCGGAACCGTCGGTCGCTGCCGAAGGCCGCCGGATCGGCGGGGCCCTCAGCCACGAGCCGCCCCTCACGGAGCACAGCCAGATGCGTGAAGCAGTCCGGCACGTCGCCATCGTCGACGGCCGCGAGCACCGTCCGCCCCATCAGGTGAGCGTCGGCCACGAATTGCTCCAGGTCCCGCCGCTCGACCGGATCGAGCCCGCCGAACGGGTCGTCGAACAGGAGCACGTGCGGATCGTGCACCAACGCCCGGGCGAGCAGGAGTCGTTTCGCGTGGCCGTCGTCGAGGGCCTCGAGCGGCTCCTGCCCGCGGCGTTCGAGGCCGGCGAGCGCCAGGGCTCGGTCGATCGCCGCGCCGAGCGGCCCGCCCCGCAGCCCCACCTCGGCGGCCCAGAGCTCCACGAATTCGTCCGCGCGAATGCCGGGCCACACGGGCAGCCGAGCTGGCACATAGCCGATCGTCCGCAGCACGGTCTCTGGTTCCCGCCGCACAGACCGGCCGTCCACAATGACGTCGCCCGCGTGCAGCGGCAGGATGCACGCGGCCGCGGCGAGCAGCGCCGACTTGCCGGCCCCGCTACGGCCGATCACGGCCAGAGACTGCCCGGGCAGCACTTTGAGTGACAGTTCCTCGACGACCACATGCCCGGCCCGTTCGACGGTCGCACGGTCGAACCGGATCATGAGGGCACCGCTCCGAGGTCAACGGCCGGCGAGCCGCGCGGCCGTCATCGCGATCGACACGAGCATGCCCTTGGCCTTGTTGAGCGTCTCCTCGAACTCCTTCTCGGGCACGCTGTCGGCCACGATCCCGGCACCGGACTGCACGTAGGCCTTGCCCCCCGCCACCACGATCGTTCGCAGGGCGATGCAGGTGTCCATCGCGCCGCTGAAGTCGATGTAGCCGACGGCCCCGGCATACGGTCCGCGACGGACGGGCTCCAGTTCGTCGATGATCTCCATCGCTCGGATCTTAGGCGCGCCCGAGACGGTGCCGGCGGGCAGGCAGGCCCGCAGGGCGTCGAACGCCGTGAGCCCGGCCCGCAGCCGGCCCGTGACGTTGCTCGTCAGGTGCATCACGTGGCTGTACCGCTCGATCGTCATCACGTCGGAGAGCTGCACCGAGCCGATCGACGCCACGCGGCCCACGTCGTTGCGGCCGAGGTCGATGAGCATCACGTGCTCGGCCCGCTCCTTGGGATCGGCGAGCAGATCCTCGGCGAGGGCCCGATCCTCCTCAGGCGTTGCCCCGCGCTTTCGGGTGCCGGCCAGCGGCCGCACGGTCACGCGTCCATCCACCGCCCGCACCATGATCTCCGGTGAACTGCCCACGAGCGTGTAGGCCGGGGTGCGGAGGTAGAACATGAAAGGGCTGGGATTCACCACCCGAAGTGTGCGGTAGATCTCGAGCGCCGGTCCGGTGAACGGAACCTCCATGCGGCGACTGAGCACCACCTGAAATATGTCGCCGGCGCGGATGTATTCGATCGACTTGTCCACCGCGGCGAGAAACGCCTCCCGGCTGAACCGCGAGGTGATCGGCAGCGGTGCCGGATCCGCGTAGGGATCGGGCCGCGGCCCGATGTCGGCCGGCGGCGGCCAGTCCGACGGAGCCGAGAGTCGGGCGATCGTCGCATCAATCCGCCGGCAGGCGTCGTCATAGGCGCGGGCGATGCCTGTGGGCGACTCGTCGTCGATCCGGGCCAGCACGACAACGTCGATCGCCTTCGTGACGTTGTCGAACACGACCATCCGGTCATAGAACGCGAACGACAGGTCGGGCAGGCCGAGGTCGTCGGCGGGCGGGTTGGGCAGCCGCTCGACGTACCGCACGCTGTCGTAGGCCGCGCAGCCCACGACGCCACTCGTGAACGGGGGCAGCTCGGGGAGATGGGCGGGCCGGAAGGCAGTCATCCGCCGTTCGAGCTCCGCCATGGGGTCCGGACACGAGAGCCGCTCCGTGCCTTCGCGGCCGATCACCTCGACGTCCGCCCCCCGGGCCTCGAGCCTCAGGAAAGGATCCGCCGCGAGGAAGCTGTAGCGGCCGACGTTCTCGCCGCCGACGACGCTCTCGAACAGGCAGGCGGCCTCGCCGGCGTCGAGCCGGGCGAAGGCCGAGAGCGGGGTGAGGCTGTCGGCGAACAACCGACGGTAGACGGGAACCAGGCGGCTTGTCCGGGCCAGTTCGGCGAACCGCGGCCTCTCCGGAAGATGCGACATGCCGCAGAGACTACCGGTGAAACGAGAGGCCAACAACACGCGGCCCTGCCGCCCGCCCACGGCTCCCCCCGTGATGCCCCCGACCCGCTATCATTGACTGCGAATTCGTGCGAGGGTGTCATGAAGTGCCAGCAGTGCGACAAGCCGGCGGTGTTCCACATCACGGAGTTGGAGGCGGGCGAGGTCCGCGAACTCCACCTCTGTGAGGACCACGCCCGGGTCTACCTCAACCAGTCGGAGGCGGCCGGCGGTTCCCCGGAGCAAAAGCCGAAGGGGGGCGGCCTGACCGCACCGCTGGGCGTTGGACAGACGGCGGACGAACTGGCCGCCCTCGACCAGAAGGCCTGCGACATGTGCGGCATCACCTTCTTCGAGTTCCGCAACCAAGGCCGCCTCGGCTGCCCGCACGACTACGTCCATTTCGAGAAGGAACTCGAGCCGCTGATCGCCAACATCCATGGCGCCACGCAGCACACCGGCCGTCGGCCCTCGCGGCCCACGGTGGCAGGCGAGCCGCTGCCGGAGGACACCGAGCCGCTCACGGCCGTGATCGGGATGCGGACCGGCATAAAGGAGGCGATCGAATGCGAAGACTACGAGCGGGCCAAGGAGTTGCGCGACCGCATCCGCGACACCGAGCAGCGGTGGCTGGATCGCCCGACCGAATGATCTCCGCCCCGCCGTACGCGGCGGGCACACCCGCATGATGGACCCATCCGCTCAGATGAATCTCGAAATACTCTCCAACAACGTCGGCGAATGGCTCCGCGGCACGGGTCCCGAATCCGACATCGTCATGAGCAGCCGCGTGCGACTGGCCCGCAACGTCGCCCAGTATCCGTTCGTCAGCCGCGCCTCGGAGCAGGATCGCGCCGAGATCGAGAAGTTCCTGCGGGAGCGGATCGCGATGGTGCCGGCCGGCAAGGAGCTGCAGTACATCGACGTCGGCCACCTCGAGGAGGTCGACCGGCAGTTCCTCGTCGAACGACAACTGATCAGCCGCGAACTGGCCGACGCCCAGGGTGCCCGGAGCGTGGCGATCGACGGCCGCGAGCAGGTCAGCCTGATGATCAACGAGGAGGACCACCTCCGGATCCAGTGCATGCACAGCGGGCTCGATCTCAATGGCGTGTGGGACCAGATCCGCGTCGTCGACGACCAGATCGAGCGGGCCGTGCCCTATGCGTTCCATCCCCGCTGGGGCTACCTCACCGCCTGCCCGACGAACGTGGGCACCGGCATCCGCGTGAGCGTCATGCTCCACCTGCCGGCCCTCGTGATCACGCGGCAGATCGACAAGGTGTTTCGCAGCCTGCACAAGATCTCGCTGGCGGTCCGCGGCCTCTACGGCGAGGGCTCGCAGGCGATGGGCGACTTCTACCAGATCTCCAACCAGACTACGCTCGGCAAGACCGAAGAGGAACTGCTCGAGCAGGTGGGCGACGTGGTGCCCGTGCTCATCGACTACGAGCGGCGGGCCCGCGAGTTCCTCGTGCGGGAGACCCAGCAGAACGTCCACGACCAGGTGAGCCGCGCCTACGGCATCTTGCGGACGGCCCAGACGATCACGGCCGAGGAGACCATGCAGCTCCTCTCGCGGGTGCGGATGGGTGTGCTCCTCGGACTCATCGGTGACGTCGACATCTCCGCCATCAACGTGCTGCTCGTTCGCACGCAGCCGGCCCACCTCCAGAAGCTCCGCGGCCTCGAACTCGACACGAAGGATCGCAACATCGAGCGGGCCCGCTACCTCCGTCAGCACTTCGAAGGCAGCGGCCCCAAGGCAAGCGCGAACTGAAGTCCGCTCCGTAGTCCGCACACTCCGTGTGCGGCCCATGGTACGAACACCGCAGGCCCGAGCTATTCCTCAGCAGGTCGACCTCCTGCGGTGAGAGTGAGGGGCTGCTCATGCCCCGTCGCCGGACGCTCGCTACGAACATCCGGTTCTTCGCTCGCGCGATGCTGACTGCGCTGCGCCATCCTGGCTGCGCTGGTCAGCAACGCCGGCTCCCGGGGCACGAGCAGCCCCTCACGGCGTTTTGGTTTGCAAGCGCCGACTCGACCTACGGCGCGAGCTTCCGCCGCAATTCAGCGACGACCGGGGCGGGCACGAACCTGAGGAGCGCCTCGTCGTCGGCCAGCGGCGTGATCTGCTTCAGGAGCGACGACGAGATGTGCGAGTAGGCGGCGTCGGACATCAGAAACACCGTCTCGACCGACGGGTCGAGCTTGCGGTTGGCGAGCGTCATCGTGAACTCGGCCTCGATGTCCGTGAGCGACCGCACGCCACGGAGCAGCACGCTCGCCCCCTGCTCGCGGACGAAGGCCACCGAGAGGCCACTGAAGAGTTCCACCTGCACGTTCGGCAGCCGGGCCACGCTCGCCTGCACGAGTCGCACCCGCTCCTCGAGCGAAAACAGCGGGTGCTTGTCGGGGTTGATGCCCACGCCCACCACGATCCGGTCGAAGATCCGGCTCGCCCGCTCGATCACGTCGAGGTGACCCAGCGTGATCGGGTCGAACGACCCGGTATAGACGGCGGTGCGGCAGGTGTTCGGCGGCGTCACGGTGGCCCTTTCACGTCAGGACGGGTATGGTACGCCGACGGCGGCGTTGACGAAACCAGCGACCTTGACGAACCGCGGACTCCGGACTGAGGGCCCACACACGTGTCGAAACTCCTCGGCTTCGGCGGCTTGGTGATCGCAGGCCTGATCGCGATCCTGTTCGTGGCCGACCTCGCCGTCGGCTTCCCATTCGAGCGTGCCAGCCTGGCGGTCGACATCGGCTTCATCGTCGCCAGCCTGATCGTGTCCTATCTGAGCTGGTCGATCGTCGAGCGGCCGCGGGCCGGTTGAGCGGCACGATCGAGCGGCCGACCGCCATCAGGCAGCCCGGAGCACCGATCCGCCGAACGGTTGCCGCTGCCGTCGCTCCACGATCGCCGGCAGGTCGGCGAGCGTGGCGGCCACCACGGCCCCCCGCGCCTGCCGCGGCTGCACCCACTCGATCCAGCGCTCGATCCTCGGGCTCACCGCGGCCCGTCCGCCCGGCACGAGCGTACGATCCACGAGCACGTGCAGTCCGCCGGGGCGGGCCACCGGCAACGACGTGAACCGCGGCAGCCAGGCCCGCAGGCCCATCGGCTTGCGGCGGGCCGACTCCACCTCCCACAGCCCCCAGGCCACGTTGCGACAGGGCCAGCCCGGCGGCGCCGGCCGCCGGCTACCGCGGTCGGTGTCGGCGAAGGCATCGACGAGCACCACGCGGATACCAGCCTCGGCGAGTAGCTCACGATGCTCGAGCATCGCCCGCCGCAGCACGGCGGCTTCGATGCCGGGCACCGCGGCCCGCGCCCGGGCGATCGCGCCCCGAAGCTTCTGCCGCGATGCGAGCCATTCGGGCTCGAGATCGAGCGCGAGATCCGAGCGATCAGGAGCGAAGCCGCCGTTGACGATCGCTTCGAGGCTGCCGATCCATGTGACCGGGATAGCCTGGGTCACCGGGATCGCTGATGTGACGGGCACGGTCGCAGACGCGGCACGAAGCCGACCTGCGGTGGTGCCGCTGCGGTCCGCCTGCGGCAACGCCGCACAGATGAGCACCGTGGCCGGTGCGACCGATTTCGACATCGCGTTCCCCCGATCCGACAGCGACCGCCGTGACTCCCTTCAGGCGTTCCCCTTCGGCACCTCACGTATCGACCTGCCGCCCGCGTCACTCAAGCCGGCAGCGCGCCGGTGGCAGAACCGGTCGGGCCGCGGCATCAGCGGGCTATCTGGGGCGACTTTGCCGGCGGGGGGACCGCTCGAGCCTCACTCCCCACGATCGCCGCCACGAGCCCGGCGGCCGTCGCCTCCACCGCTTCCGCCGCCACGCTGATGCCCGCCCGGCGGAGCGTCGCCGACGTGATGGGACTGAGGCTCGCCACGCGCCAGCGATGCAGCCGGTCACCGAACACCCGCACGGCCGCCTCGGCGATCGCCGAACTGGTGATCGTGATCCAGTCGATGCCAGCCCGATCGACCGCCGCGAGCCGCTGCGGATCGAGCGGTTCGACGGGCACGCTGCGGTACGCCGCCACCTGGTCCACCACATGGCCTCGGGCGACAAGTTCCTTCTGGAGCACGTCGCGGCCCTTGTCTGCCCGCACCAGCAGGAACCGGCCGCCGCGCGGTACGTCATCGAAGGCCGCCACGAGCCCTTCGGAGCTGAATGTATCGGGAGCGAGATCGACGTGCAGGCCGGCGCGATCCAGCTCGCGGCATGTCGCCGGACCGATGGCCGCGAGCCGCGCACTGCCGAGCGCCCGTGCGTCGCGGCCCGTCCGTCGCAGCCGCTCCACGAACGACCGCACGCCATTCGCACTGGCACACACGATCCAGTCGTAGGTGTCGGCCCGGGCGATCGCCGCGTCGAGGTCCGCCCACGACTCCGGCGATTCGATGCGGACGAGGGGCTCGTGCAGGCAGCCGCCGCCGGCGGCGCGGACGAGCGCCGCGAGCTCATCCCCCTGCCCCGCCGGCCGGGTGATGAGCACACGGCGGCCAGCGAGCGGCCCGGTGGCGACGAGCGGCTGTGCGGCCTCGCCCACGATCACGACCGCCGGCGGCTGCCAACCGTGGCGGGCCGCGTCGGCGGCACAGCGGGCAAGCGTCGTGACGGCGATCTGCTGATCGGGCCAGGCGCAGCGACTGACGACGGTGACCGGCGTGTTGCCCGGCGTGCCCGCGTCGAGCAACTCGGCCGACCAGCGGGCGATCTGTTCGACGCCCATGTACACGACGAGCGTGCCCGGCACGGACGCCACCGAGTGGAAATCGATGCCCGCGGCTTTGTCGTCGGCCTCATGGCCGGTCACGATCGTGAGGCTCGATGCCGCCGACCGGCTGGTGAGCGGCACGCCCGCCGCCGCGGCCGCGGCGAGCGCCGCCGTGACACCGGGAACGAACTCGACGGGCACGCCCGCCTCCCGCAGCGGCTCGAGCTCCTCGACGAGCCGCGCGAAGACGCTCGGGTCGCCCCCCTTGAGCCGCACGACGCTCCTCCCCTCGCGGGCCAGCCGCGCGAGCAGCTGGCCTGCCACCTCGCCGGGGTCAGCTTCGCCGCAGGCCTCGCTGCCACGCGGCACGAGCAGCCGCTCGGCCGCCGGCGATGCCAGGTCGAGGATGGCCGGCGGCACGAGCTGATCGTGCACGACCACGTCGGCCGTCCGCAGACACTCCAGGGCCCGGAGCGTGAGCAGGTCGGGGGCACCGGGGCCGGCCCCGACGAACACGACCCGTCCGGCGGGCTGCGCGGGGCGGCTGGTCGTGGCGGAGGCTGGCATAGACAGAGTCAATCAGGGCCGATGGTCGGGAACCGGAGTTTCGGGGTCGGTGTTTCTGGCACCCGCGGAGGCCACTACACTCTGGATCGCGCGGCCACGTGCTCGTGCTGCTTCCGCAGGATCCGGTCGACCAGTATCGTCAACAACCATGCCGAACGAGTCTACAGGGGCGGCTCCCGCTCCGGTCGATCCCCACGCCTCCGCGTCCGCCGCCCAGCTTTCGCCGGTGGAGCGGGCCAGGCTGCAGCAGTGCTTCAATCGCGGTACGCAGAACGCGCCGACGAATCTCGACTACGCGATCGAGATGTACACGATCTGCGTGATCGGCGATCCCGGCAATGCCGTCTACCTCCAGGCCCTGCTGGGCGTCCTCCGCCGCAAGCATGGACCGCGCAAGGGGGGCGGCCTTTCGGCACTCTGGGCGACGGGCTCCCGTACGCAGCTCAAGAAGCACGCGGCCAACGCCCAATGGCGAGACGTCATCAAGGCCGGCGTCGAGATCATCAAGGCCAATCCGGCCGACCATGCCTGCCTGCTGGCGATGGCCGAGGCCTGCGGCAACCTGATGTTCTTCGAGGCACAGGGCGTCTATCTCAAGGCCGCCCTCGACGCGGCGCCGGCCGACATCGAAGTCAACAAGCAGTGCGCCCGCTACGCCGCCAACCAGGGGCAGTTCGACCAGGCCATCGCCTGCTGGGTGCGGATCTCGAACATGAAGGGCATGGGCGAGGAGGCCCAGCGGGAGATCGCGCGGCTGCAGGTCGAAAAGACGATCGTCGCCGGGCAGGGCATGTCGGGCCGCCCAGGCACGACGCGACCCGCCGCGGCAGGCGGTGGTGACGCAGCGGCTGCCAAAGGCGACCGCGTTGCCGAGCTCAAGGCGGAGATCCAGCAGAACCCCGCCGCCATCGAGGCCTACCTCGAACTGGCCGACCTGCTCGAGCGGGATGGCAGCGTCGACCAGGCGGAGCAGGTGCTCGCCAGGGCGCTGGCCGCCTCGGGCAACGACCTCAAGGTGCGGGAGCATGTCGAAGACCGACAGCTCCGCTGGGCCCGACACAAGGTGATGGTCGCTGAGAAGCGGGTCGCGACGGATGATTCGCCCGAGACGCAGGCCACGCTCGAAAAGCTGAAGGCGGAACAGCTCAAGCGGGAGATCGACGTCTACTCGGCGCGGTGCATCCGCTACCCCGAAAACGTGATCTGGAAGTTCGAACTCGCGATGCGGCTCAAGGCGGGGGGCAACCACGCTGAGGCGATCCGCCACTTCCAGGAGGTGTTGCAAGACCCCCGCCGCAAGGGGCAGGTATCGCTGGAACTGGGCGAGTGCTTCCAGAAGATCAAGCAGTACCAGCTCGCCGCCCAGAACTACCAGACGGCCGTCGAGCTGCTGACCGACCGGGAGCTGGAACTGCGGAAGCGGGCCCTCTATCGGGCCGGGGTGCTGGCCGCCGGCCTCGGCGACGCCGACACCGCCCGCAAGCATCTGGCGACCCTGGCCGGCCTCGACTTCGGCTACCGGGATGTGGCCCAACGTCTGGACAAGCTGGGGTCCGGACACGATAACAAGCCCTCACCCGAATAATCCTTTCCTCCTCCTCGCACGCCGCCAAGGAAACGCCCGCATGCCCCACTCCGCCAGCGCCAAGAAGCGCAACCGCCAGAACCTCCGCAACCGCGACCGCAACCGCGCCGTGAAGTCGGCCATCAAGTCGGAAGTGCGGAAGGTGCTCGAGGCCATCTCGACGGGCGACGTCGGCGGCGCCAAGGAGCATCTGAAGACGGTCGCCAAGAAGGCAGATCAGGCCGCGGCGAAGAAGACCATCCACCGCAACCGTGCCGCCCGTATCAAGTCGCGGCTCTCGGCCCGCGTGAAGGCCGCCTCGACCGGAGCCCCGGCAAAGGCCGCCCCGGCGAAGGGCCAGAAGAAGGCCGCCAAGGCGTAGGCCAGTTGCGAAAGCTGTAGGCCCGTTGCTCCGCAACGGGCTGCCCGTCACAGAGTGACGGGCCTACGGCCTCACCCCCCCCACACGACATCACGGGCATCGAATACCGGGCCCTCGATGCAAGTGCGGCGGTAGTCCCAACTGCCATCAGATTGCCGGATGCGGGCCACGCACGTGAAGCAGATGCCCACGCCACAGGCCATCGGCTCCTCGAGCGAAACGTGGCACCCGGTCTTGCGGCCAGCCGCCCACGTCGCCACGGCCGCCATCATCGGGCCGGGGCCGCAGCAGGCCACGTGCATCGATTCGCCGCCGGTGGCCCCTTGCGACACGACCGTGTCGAGCAGATCGACCACGGTGCCGCGGATCCCAGCCGAGCCGTCGAGCGTGGCCAGATGCACGTCGAAGCCGGCCGCACGGAAGTCATCCACGTCGCCGAACATGCCCGCATGCCGGGCGCCCCAGCAGAACGTTACGCGGCGGGCCCGCGGCGCCGAGCGCGAGGGCGAGCCATACGCGGCCTGACCGAGCCGCTCTCGGCCGAGGGCGAGGAGCGCCGTCTGGCCGATGCCTCCCGCCACGAGCACGAGGTGATCGGCTGCAGGGAGATCGAAGCCGTTGCCGAGCGGTCCCCATACCATGAGTTCGTCGCCGACGCGAAGGCTGGGCAGGGCTGTCGTGAACTTGCCGTGCACGAGATAGATGAAATCGGCGTGGCGGCGACGGCCATCGACCGTGAACGTGTCGTAGACGGCGAGTGGCCGGGCGAGGAGCGGATCGTTGCGGTCGGGAATCCGCAGCATCGCAAACTGGCCCGGCACGGCCCGCTCAGCGATCTCCGGGCAGTCGAGGCGAATCCGCCAGGTGCGTTCCGCGACCTGGGCATGGGCCACGATCCGGGCCCGCAGATGGCTGGCATGATCGGCGTGGCAGACCGCGGCTGGGGCGGCGGCTGTCATGCCTCACCCCCCTGCCCCGGCCGGCTCCCCTTTGGCGCTCGCCATGCCGAGGCCTTGCCGGGCCGCTTCCGCCGTGTCGGCCGCATCGGCTGGCCGGGCTTCGCCGGTCGGCCACCGGGGCGACCAGCAGGGCGGCCCGTGCCACCAGGCCGGCCCGCTC
>JBAVTF010000037.1:0-16872 GCA_049695995.1 Pirellulales bacterium
CGGTCGGGGCGGCCGCCGCGGGAGAGCGGCACGTAGAGCACGGGCTTGCCGGCAAGGCGATTGCTGAGCCGCTCCAGCTCCGACCGCGCCGTCGCGGCATCGCCGGTGAAGAGCGCGGCGAAGAGCCGGCCAATCCCGGCCGGCACAGGCTGCGATCCCGGGCGGCCAACATGCAGCCGCGCGGACAGCATCCAGAGCGTCTCACTCGCCCGCACTGCCGCATCCACAAGCCGCTCTGCGGCTGCGTCTCGCTGCCACCGCAGCCGATCGAACTCGGTGGGCGACATGCCCGGAGGCGGCGCCTGGTCGCGGCCTGCCACCACATTCGCCGCGGCCACCAGTCCGCGCCGCAGCCGCCGCAGCGAATGCCGCCAGCCGATCACCGAGTCGATCTCCGCACGGGGCGGCTGCGTGCCCGCGGCGGCATCGGCCGCACACCAGGCCGTGACCGCGCGGCCGATGAGGCGGATCGTGCCAGCGAGCAATTCGGCCGCGTCTTCGAGGGCCGCCGGGCCTCCCGCGACCGCGCCAGGCGCATCGACGTCGATCATGCCGCCATCCACGCCATCGTCGGCGGAGTCGCGCCACACCATCGACTCGTAGGCCGAGGCCACGCTCTCTTCGCCTGCCGACTGGTCGTCGTCCGGATCGCCTTCCTCGTCGTCCGGCGCGTCACCGCGGCGGTCGCCGGGCTCGCGGCCGCTAGCGGCTGTTTCGACGAGATCGACGAGGCCGGCCGTATTGGCCTCCATGAACTCCAAGAACCGCCGCAGCCGCAGCCGTCCTTCCGGGGATGTGTCGGCGGCCGCGAGATCGACCCAGCGGCTGGCGGCCGTGAGCCAGAGCCCGCCCGTGCGCTCGACGGCCTCCCCTTCGAGTAGGGAGGCCCAGTGCACGAGTAGGCCCTGGGCACCGTCGAGATCGCCCTCACCGAGCAAGGCATCCGCCGCCTGGGCATGGGTGCGGGGCGACGTGAAGCCAGCCACCTCCTGCCGCCAGAATCCTGGCGGCGCGGTAGGACCGGTGGCCCGCCGCCGCTCGAGCGCCGCGATCACCTCCCGCGTCGAGCCAGCGATCTCACGGCCCGACACATGAGGCACGCCCGAGACCGTTGTCGTGGCGAAGCGATCCCACCAGGCCGCGAGCCGGTCGAGCGCCGAGGCCGCCCGCGCAGCGACCGCACCGCTGCCGGCCAGTTCGGCCTGTCGCCAGGCCGCGGCATAGCCATCGAGGATCGATTCCGTGACGTTCACGAGATCGTCGACCCGCGGATCGGTGAGGCTCTCGCCTCCCGGCTCGTGCAATGGAAACTGCCCCGACATGCCGAGAATGTTCCAGGGATCGACGGCAGCACCGCACTCGACCGCTTGAAACAAGAGCAACGTGGCGGCATCCAGTTCGTCGAGCGATCGCTCGACAGCCGTGGGCGCGAGCACGAGCCCGCGATTCGCAGCCACCACACGGCCCGTGATCCGCGCGAACATTCGGGCTGACGCCGCCGGTACCTCGCCGGCCAGTCGCTCGGCGGCAGTGGCTCGACCGAGCCGCGCGAACACCGCCGCCAGCGCGACATTCTCCACCTGCCGCGCGCGGCGGCCGGCGAGCACGGCGTTGATATGGCGGCGGACACCGCCGAACGGCTGGTGCATCCGCCGCGCTTCCTGTTCCAGCCTACGGCCATGATCTGGGGGCAGCGTCGTGAGCAGCCAGCGGTAGAACTCGTCACGATAGCCGGCGATCCGCGGCAGAAGTTCGGCGAGGGGTAGCCCCGCCTGCCGCGCGCCAGGGCCGTGCCCAGACAGGCCCGCCGCCATCAGCACCACGCCGGCGAGCACGGCCCCCGACTCCCATCGCAGCTGCGATTCGAGCTCGGGCGAGGGCTCGCCGCCGGCCTGTCCCTGCGCCGGCCATGAGAGGATGCCGTCGAGCGTCACCTGCTGGAGCACCATGCGACTGTAGCAGCCGTTCTCGTCGATCCGCGTTGGATCCCACATACCGAAGAGATAGTTCGGCCGGCTGGCAGCAGGGTGCAGGAAGTCGAACGCCCGCGGATCAACCGCGATCTCTTCGAGCAGATCGAGATCGAAGTCGGCCTGGCGGAGGAGCGGCGGCGGCGCCTGCCGCAGGATCTCGATCGCCGTGGCCACCATCTCGGCATACCGCCCCTGCGCCGGCCCCGCGCCGGCGATGAACAGCGGAATGGGCCGCACCCGCTCGTGGGCATACGGCTCCGAAAGCCGGCCGTTCTCCAGCACGGCGACGGGCCGCCAGCCGGCGTAGTCGTTGAGTCGCTCGATTGCCGCGGTCACGATCGCCTGCGGGTCGGTGTCGTCGCCCGTGGCCGCTGCCGCGAGCACGGCCTGTGCCGCCGCCATCACGAAGAACGGCCGCTCGATGCCACCAGGGGGCTGATGCTCGAGCAGGTCGGCATGGAAGGCGCGATAGCCGGGGAGCAGCCGCTCGAATACGAGTTCGATGACCAGCCGCGCCTGCGTCGGATCGCGAAACGCGGCTTCGCTGGCGGCGAGATCGGCGAGACGGCAGGCGAGGAGCGATTCCACCCGAGCCGCCGTGTCGGGCAGTTCGGTCGGCCCGTGGACATCGGCCGGCTCAGCCGCTGCGAAGAGCGCGTTCATAGCCCGCCAGACAGCGGGATCGAAGCCGCCCGACGAGAAGCTGAAATAGCCCAGCACGACCGCGGCAGGATCGCGGGCACCGGATGGCTGCGGTGCCGGCATCAGGCTCGGGTTCCAGGGCGTGGTCGGTTCATCGGGGGGGCTCGGTGAGTCGTTAGCGTATCACGTTCCTCCGACGGGTACCCGCGGATCGGCGCTGCCGACGCTTCCGCGTCGGGATGCCCCGGCTTGCGCCTGGGGGCTTGTATGGGAACCGGCTCATACCAGCCCTGAGCGCGAGCGAGGGGATCCCGCGGCGGAAGCCGCGAACGGGCTTTTTGCTTCTCATACGCGGCCAACTACTCTCAAGAGGTTCGTCGGCGGCTGTCCGCGTATTCCTCTCCGCAAGAGTTTCTCTCGATGCTTCCTCCGATCTACCCGCGGCCGCTGCTCGCCTCCCTCCTCCTGGCGAGCGCCGGCCTGTCATCCGCCGCTCACAGCGAACCCGTTCTCTGCGGATCGGTCGCCGACGAGTTCACCGCGCGGGCCGCGGGGCTCGAGCGGCAGTGGATCCTCCAGATTCCGTCGGGCGTGGGCAGTTGGCGGCTCGAACAGGTGACGGTCGGCGACGGACTCGTCGTCGCACAGACGGGCGACGGTGGCGTGCATGCGATTCAGGCAGCCCGCGAAGAAGGCGGGCTGCCCCCGGGCACGCTCCTCTGGTCGCAGCAGCTCGGCGCCGGCGGTGGACCAACGGGCGCGGCGGGTATCGGCCCGCAGGTCGTCACCGTGGCACACGATCTCGCGATCTCGGCGATCGATCGCCGCACCGGCACGGTGCCCTGGGACAAACAGCTCGGCCAGTTGCCCGGCGCGACGGCCGTGCCATCGGGCGACTGGGTGTATGCCACGGTGCCCAACGAGGGCGTGCTGCGGCTGCCGGTGAATCCCCGGCGGTCGGCTGCGTCGCCGACTCCCGCTGGTGCGACGAAGCAAGCGAGCAGCCGCGGCAAGCAGCCTGTCGCGGCTGCCTCGTTCACCGAAAGCCTCGACCCGAAGACGATCAATGCTGGCGGTGAGACCGCGTTCGCGCCGGTACCTCTGGCCGATGGGATCGCCTGGAGCACGACCGACGGCATGTTCGTCGCGCTCGAGCGGACAAAGCAGGGCTGGATGCGGCATGAACTACCGCTGGGCGATCCGCTCGCCGCTCAGCCCGTGGCCCGCGGTCGCACGCTCTTCGCGACGACCGGTCCGGTTGGCGCGGCATGGCCCGCCACGCTCACCCGGATCGAACTCGCCGATCCCCTGGCCAAAGACAAGCCGCGGCCCGGCCTCGCCATCGCCTGGCGTGTCGCCCTGACTGACCACCCAGAAGGTAGCCCGATCGTCGCCGGCGACACAATCATTGTCTCGCTGGGTCCGAGCGGTATCGCTGCGTTTTCCGCAGCGACAGGGGACCTCCTCTGGCAGACGGAACTCGTCGGCCGGCTCGTCGCCGCCGGCGGCGACCGCGTGTGGCTGGTGGACGAGACCGGCCGCCTCTCCGGCCTCGACCTCGCCTCGGGCATCCGCCGCGCCCGCCTCTGCCTGGCCGGCCTCTCGCTGCCGGTGATCAACACGGCGAGCGACGCCGTCGTGCTGGCCGCCCCCGGCGGCGTCGTGCTCTCCTTCGCCCCGGTTGCGCAACCCACACCTGCCGAGCGGTAGCGCTGGAGTGGCGAAACAGAACGTGGAGGCGAGGGGGTCGGTTCAAGCTCGAGGAGCATGTGGACCGAGTCTTCGAGGTCCACCGCGACGAGACTTGTACCGCCCCCGAGCCGGTGGCCACAGACGAACGAAGGGATGGCACCGAATGCGACGCGATCCCCCGGCTTCCGCCTGGGGGCTTGTATGGAGTTGAGCCGGCGAACGACCTCACGTCACCGACCTGCCCGCGCCGGGACGCGGAGACGGGGATCCTGACGCCACGCCGTTGTGAGCAGGCCGTAGAGATCGCGGTCGTGCCGCAAGAGGCGGTGCGGATCCTGGAAGAAGCATTCGCTCGCCACCGCGAAGAACTCGCCGTCCCCTTCCGCAGCATAGTCGTCGAAAGCCGTCGTGCGGCCCTCATCGAGCGCCTGCTCAAACCGCTCCTGGCAGGTCGCAAACGTCGCGATCCATGCGCGGCGATCGACACCAGGCGGCAACGGCGGGATGCCGTCGATCTCACCGTCCTGCATGTCAATGAGGTGGGCGCACTCGTGGATCACCACGTTCCGCGGTCCATCGCGGAGCCGGCCGCCATCGATGACCCGCGGCCACGCGAGCACCATGCTGCCGCCGTTCCAGGTTTCGCCGAGCCGCGCCTCTTGCCATTCGAGCTCGCCGCCGCCGGCCAGCGGCGTCGACCGCGGCACGACGTAGTCGCCCGGATAAACGAGCACCGAGTGCAGCCTGGCGAAGAACTCGTCGGGGAAGCCGAGGGCGACAAGGCCGGCCTGCCCGGCGATCGCCACCTTGACCTCGTCGGTGATCTCCTGACCGCGGCAGCCCTCGAACCGCTTCTCTGCCACGAAGATCGCGATCCAGTCACGAAGCCGCGCCTGCTCCTCCTCGGAGAGCCACTCGACGTGCTTCACGAGCCGGCGGAGGCTCGTCGTCCACGCTGCGGGAAACGGCCGCTCCAGGATCGACTGCCTGCGTCGTGCCCGCAGCCACCGGAAGAGCATGCGTCACAGCGGGGGCGTGAGCGGCAGGCGGCGGGAGAACAGCTCGATCGCCAGGAGCAGGCAGCCGATCGACACGGCAACGAACGACAGCAACAGCATCGCCGTGTAGACGTTCATCGGCGGCCGGGCGTCAGAGGAATGCGGGTCGTTCACCATGGCTCGCTCCGGAATGCTCGGGGCTGGCTCGGGGGCCTCAGGCCTTCAGCTTCGTCGTGACCTTGTCGCCCCGCTGCACGATGCCGCGGCTATATTCCCGCACGAGCTCGGCGATCGCCCGGTCGGACTTCACGGAGCGGACGACGGCCCGGCCGACGTACTGCCCGGACCGATAGACCTCCAGAGTATGGCCCACCTGGAGACCGTCGTCGCTGCCGAGCGACACCTGGATCGAATTGTTGGCGACGGCGATCACGTCGCCATCGAGCGGCGGCACGCGGTCCTTCGGCAGCGAGTCGAGCGTGAGACCGCTCTGCCTCAGGAGGTCCCGGGCATTGGCCACCTGCTGCTCCAACTGCTCCTTGCGCTCCGTGGCGATCGCCAGAAACGCCTTCGTCTCCTCGAGCTGGGCGGCCAGCTTGGCGGCGTTGCCCACCTGCGTGTCCACCGTGCCCTGCTGCTCGCGGACCTGCCCCCGAAGCTCTTCAACCTGGGCCGCGGCTGTCTTGAGCGCGGCCTGCGCCGATTCGAGTTCGGCCAGCGCCTTCCGCTGCGCCTCTTCGCGGTCAGCCTTCTCCTTGCGGAGCTGCTCGAGTTCGTCGCTCTTCTCGGCCAGCGCCGTCTGCAGCTTGGCAACGACCTGGTCGCGGGCCAGCTCCGAGGCGGCCACCCGCTGTGTGAGCTGCGTGATCTCCTGCTGGAGCTTGTCGCGATCCTTTTCCGCTTCCTCGAGCTGGAACTTGTAGCCCGGCCGCTGACCGGCAAAGCACTCTTCGGGGCGGCGGTCGATCTCCTTCTGCCAGTCCGTATGGGAGACAAAGATCGCGCCGGCGAAGGTCATGAGCACGAGGCTCATGATGAACACCGCGAACACGAAGATCTTGCCGATGGCGTTCATCGTGGCACCTGCTCGCACGGGCCTGCACCGGGGGCCATCCCCGGCCGCGGGCGACCATACTCAACTCTATTCTCGACCGGATTGCGGGGCCGGGACAAGCGCGGGCCCCGCCACCGGCACAGCCCCTCGCGCCGGCACCGCCGCACGTGACCCCGCGGGCCACATCCCCCCCACAAACGCCGCAGCCGTCACGACCGCCACCGCCGCCCAGCCGGCCAGGCTGCCCATGGCCAGCCATGGACTGGGCCGGCCGTCGGGCTGCACGCGGGCCCGGAGCGTGGCCGTGGCCCTCCGCGGCCCCCGCTCGAGCAGCCGGCCCGAGCCGTCGATCGCGGCCGAGAAGCCGGTATTAGCGGCGATCACGATCGGCGTGCGAACCTCGACGGCCCGGAAGATGGACGCGGTGAGGTGCATGTCGAGTTCGCTCGAGCCCCAGAACCAGCCGTCATTGGTGAGATTGACGATCACGTCGGGCCTGCGGCCCACCGCAGCGAGATCGCGCACGATGCTCCGCACGGCCATGGGCAGCGCCGTCTCGTAACAGATCGTGGGGGCGACCTCCCGGCCCGCGATCGTCACAGCGACCGGCCCGCGGCCCGCCGTCAGTCCGGCCGGCAGTGGCGTGAGCCGGTAGAGCCACGGAAACCGATTGGCCAGCGGCACGTATTCGCCGAACATCACCGGATACATCTTGTCGTAGCAGGCCAGCGAAGCTCCGGTCGCATCGAGAAAGAGCCCGCAGTTGAAATACTCCACACCCCCCGGCACCCGCGGCGTGATCACCTGCTTGTCGAGTCCGACGAGCCAGTGCGTGCCATACCGCCGCGCGTAGACGGCCAAGGCATCGAGCCGCTCGCGGGCGAGGGCGGCACGGGCCTTGGTCTGCCGCTCCGCTCGCTCGGCGGCATCGGCATCCGGCGGCGCCAGACCGATCATTCGCTCGACCACCGCCTCGTCGAGCTGCTCGGCCGGATCGATCTCGACGAGTCCCCACCGCCACATCGTCTCGGGCCAGACGACGAGATCGGGCTTCGTGGACTCGGCGGCGAGCCCCGCCATTGTGAGGTCGTCGTAGTGCCGGGCGACGTCGCCAGCGGCATCGGGATCATGTTTGAGCTCGGTGTCGATCGAACCCTGTACGAGCAAGATGTCGAGCGGCCGGCCCTCCGGCTGCGGCACCGTCGCCAGCCGCCAGCTGCCGTAGCCAAGCACCGCGGCGATCAGGAGAGCGGCAGCGATCGCCTGCGCCGGCGACCGGCGCAGGCTCGCGAGCCCCGCGGCGCCGGCCATGACGACGCCGCTCACGCCCACGGCCCCGACGGCGTCGGCCCATTGGATGAGCATCGTCCACCGCCACTGCGTGTGGCCGAGGCCGGCGAACGTGAAGCCACCGAGGATCCAGCCGCGGAGCTGTTCGCAGGCCATCCACGCGATCGGAGCCGCCGCGACGAGCGGCCACCGCCAGGCGTGCACGAGCCGGCGCGCGAGCCAGATGAAGAGCGGCAGATAGATGCCGAGATACGCCGCGAGCGCGACCCAGCCGATGCTCGTGGCGGGATGCGGCAGCCTGAGCCAGTGGATCGCGGCCAGCCAATAGGCGACGCCGGCGGCCCAGAGCAGGAGCCATGGCCGGCAACCTGCCAGCCCGTGCTCGTCCCGCACGATGGCCAGCCAGGGCAGTGGTGCGAGCCACGCCAGAAACCACAGATCGGCCGGCGGCTGCGCCAGGAACATCGTGACGGCACCGCCGAAGGCGAGCAGGCGGAACGCGATATCCGGTGCGCGGACGAGGTTCGCCCAGCGAATCGTGCCTGCGGTGCTCATGCCTCGGCCTCGAACTCGGCCAGTCGCATCCCGGCCGTCACCGGATCATCTTCCTCGACGCAGTGCCGCACGAGCCGCCCGGTGACCGGCGCCTCGAGGTCGACCGTCGCACCGCCACAGACGAGCTCCACCACGCGATCACCTGCCACCACCGGCTGCCCCTCGGCGACCAGCCACACCGACACGGCCACGGGCACGAGCCCCATGCCGAGGTCGGGCGCGATCAGATAACTCGGCGGGGGAGGCTCAATGCTCATCGCTGCTGGCGAAGCCATTCGAGCATCACCTTGCCGACGGCCTCGAGCGAATCAGGAGCGCAATTGGCCGGCGTGTCAGCCGTCGTGTGCCAGTGCGGATAGTCGAAGTCGATCACGTCGCAGGTGGGAATGCGGCCGATCATCCGGAGCGGCACGTGATCATCTTCCACGGTGTGCTTTGGTCGCGGCACGAACTGCCGCACGCCGAGCCGCGTGGCGACTGTCCAGATGGACTCCACGACCGGCCGCGTGTCGGGCCACTCGATGCTGTGCCGCTCCTGCCAGATCTCGAGGTCGCGATCGGCCACCATGTCGAGGATCACGCCGGCGCGGTAGCGGTGCGTGGCACGGCCACCATCCTGCTCGGCGGCATACTGTCGGGCGAAAAACGTCGAGCCGAGGCAATACGGGTCGCGGGGCGCCACGACATATTCCTCCGCGTCGAAGAGCACGAAGTCCACGCCGACGGGCCCCGGGAGCGTGGGCATGAACCGAGCCAGTTCCATGAGCACGGCCACGCCACTCGCCCCGTCGTTGGCTCCCACGAAACGGCCTCGCGGATCGACGGCGTCGCGGTCGGGATACGGCCGTGTGTCGTAGTGGGCGCCGATGAGCACGCGGTCGTGGCGGTCAGGATGCCAGGTGACGATCAGGTTCTCCATGTGCACCGCGGCGCCCGTCCGCCGGTCGCGGATCTGAAAAGCCTGCCCCGAGACGGTGCCGCCGGCCCCGCGAAAATGCTTCGCGAGCAGCTCGCGTTGCCGGGTCATCGCCGCCGATCCACTCGGCCGCGGCCCCAGTTCGCAGATGGCCTCGAGGTGCCGCATTGCCTGCGGCCCGGAGAAGGCGGGTGGCTCCTCGCCGCGACACGGCCAGGCCACGACCAGCGCGACCACGAGCAGGCCGGCCGCGATCCCCCGCGTCACATTCCACGGCCACCCTGCCATGCCTCTGCCTCCTCATGCGGGTCACACCAGCCCGCGATGCAGCAGTGTACACTCATGACCATGAAACTCGGTCGCCAGCGGCTGTGTCTGCTCCTCGCCTTCGCCTGTGCCGCCACCTCTACCCTGATCGCCGGATCGGCCCGAGCTGGCGGCGGGCCGGAGGGCGTGTTCCTCGTGGTCAATCCGACGAGTGCCGAAAGCCTCGCGGTCGCCAATGCGTTCGCTCGGCTGCGGGGCGTGCCGCCGATCAATGTGTTCATGCTCCCGTGGACGGGCGGCGACGAGAGCACAACGATCAGCCGCTTTCGCAGCGAGATTCTGACGCCGATCCTGCGGGCGATCGACTCCCGGCGGCTGGCGACACAGATCGACTCCGTCGTCTATTCGAGCGGCTTCCCCTGGCGGATCGACTACGCCGACGAGCTACCCGCGGGGCTCCGCGACAGTGACAAGTTTCCGTCCGGTTCGCTCACCGGCATGACGATGCTCTACGCCGCCGTGCAGAGCGGCGCGCCGGCCTGGCTCGATCCGGAGAGCAATGACTACTACCGGCCGCTCGACGCGAGCGGTGTGCCGGCGGCCACGGCCGGGTTTCGGGGCTGGTATGGCTGGGGCCAGCAGGGCGAGCTGCTGGAGGCTGGGGGCAGCCGCTACCTCCTCGCGACGATGCTCGGGGTGACGGCGGGCCGCGGCAACAGTGTGGCCGAAATCACCTCCTACCTGCGGTCAGCCGCCGCGGCCGACGGCTCGAAGCCGAAGGGCACGATCTACTTTGTCACGAACGCCGACGTGCGGACGACCACGCGGAGTACGGTCTTCCCCGCAACGGTGAAGGCACTCGCGACGCTCGGCGTGCAGGCCGAGATCGTCAACGGCACGCTGCCCGTGCGAAAGCGCGACGTGGCCGGACTCATGACCGGCACGCCCACGTTCGACTGGAATGCGAGCGGCAGCACGATCGTGCCCGGCGCGATCTGCGAGAACCTCACGAGCTTCGGTGGCATCTTCACCCCGTCGGCCGGCCAGACACCGCTGTCGGATTTTCTGCGGGCGGGGGCCGCCGGATCGAGCGGCACCGTGACGGAGCCGTTTTCGCTGCAGGCGAAGTTTCCGCACGCGGCGATCCAGGTGCACTACGCGCGCGGTGCGAGCCTGGCCGAAGCCTTCTACCAGTCGGTGCATGCCCCCTATCAGCTGCTCGTGGTGGGCGACCCACTCTGCCAGCCCTGGGCGTCGATTCCCGAGGTGGAGATCGTGACGGCCGCCGACTCCGCAGTGCTCGAATCCGGAGCACGCGTCTCCGGAAAGCTTGAACTCGAACCACGGGCCACCGTGCCCGGCGGCGGCACCGCCGATCGCTTCGAGCTCTACGTCGATGGCGTCCGCGTGGCGCAGGCTGGCCTCGGCGAACGCCTCGCCCTCGACACGACCGTGATGGCCGACGGCCATCACGAGTTGCGGGTGGTCGCCATCGCCGCCACGCCGGTGGAGACGCAGGGGCGGCAAGTCGTCGACATCATGGTCGCCAATCACGACGACGGACGGGCGCTCGAGCTCGTCGTCGAGCCGAAACGGGTCAGCCGCTCGGGCACGGTGCGGATCGCCGTCAATGGCACCGGTGTCGAGGGGGCGGTCGTGTTTGCCATGGGCCGCGTGCTCGGACGCACGAGCGCGGCGCAGGAATCGATCGAGGTGCCGGCCGAGGTGCTCGGCCTGGGGCCGGTCACGATCCGGGCCAATGGCCGCGGCGGCAGTTCGCCGGCGGATGGCGTGAATGCCGCCCCGGTGACGATCGAGGTCAGCGGCGGGCGGTAACGTCGGCCGCGGCCGGCGGCGCATCGACCCGTTCGCCGCCATGGGCCCGGGCGAGATGGTCGACGAATCCCCGGTGAGAGCCCTTGAGTACGAACACCTCGCTCGAATCCTCCGGGGCGCCGTGAGGCCGCACAATGCAGATCACCTCGGCCTTGCCGCCGTGCTGCCGCACGTGGTCGATGAGCGCAGCCTCGCCGGCCGTGAGCACCGCGGCGGGGGCGGCGTCGCGCGATGCATCAGTGGCCGATGACTCGCGTCGTGGCGATGTCAAATCAGCCGGAAGCGGCTGAGCGAGCGGCTGAGGAGCGGTGGCCGCAGCCGGCCGAGGCGAGTTGAGACCGGTTGTCGATGCCGTGGGCAATGCGTCAGCGCGGTCGCGACGATCGAACGAGACCGCCGGCATCGTCGCCGGCATCGCAGGCACGTGCGGCGCGGCTGCAGCTCCCGCTGCCGCCAGGTCGTCGAGGCCGGCGCTGGGATAGACATTGCGGTAAACGAACCCGAGCCCCACTTCCTCCAGCTGCTCGTGAATCGACGGCAGCGCGGCGAACAGGCCCTCGTTGTCTTCGGGATCGGCGGCGTTGCAGACGCCGATGAGCGTGCCGTCGATCGCGAACAGGCCGCCACCGCTGCGACCCTGCACCGGCTGACCGGCGACCTGCACGTTGGGCGGACCGAGATACTTGTCGACGGCGGTCACGCGACTGTGATGGATCGTCGGATCGGCGCCGCCATTGCAGCCCACGGTGACGACCGGATCGCCCGGCGTGGTCCGCCGATCGGGGCCGCCCACGCGGACGGGCTCGATCGCTGTATCGGTAAACACGCTCACGAGGGCGAGATCACGCTTCAGATCCCAGGCCACCACCTGACCGGCGATGCCCCGTGGCCCATGCTGACCGAACACGTCAACCTCGACGCGGCCCTTCCCCTGCGAGTCACGGAAGATGTGGCCGCACGTGAGGATGAGGGCTTCACCCTGCCGACAGTCGATGACGGTACCCGTACCCCACGACACGCCCGCGGTATCCTCGACGCGGAGCCGAGCCGTCGCCTGCATGAGGCGGCGTTCGAGATCGGCACGGTCGGCGTCGGGCAGCGAACCCGTCTGCGCCGCCAGATTCTGGGCCGACGGCACCGCGGCAGGAGCGGAGGCGACAGCCAGCGGCGACTGTAGCTGAGCGGGGGCGACAGCCAGCGGCGACTGTGGCATGGCGGCGGGCGGTAGCACGTCCGGAACGTCAGCCCTCGGTGGACGCGGTGATTCGGTGGCGAGCGGCTCGGAAGCGGCCGCGACGGGCAGCGGGATGCCGGGGCCGCGGGGCTGCTCGGCGACAGCGGCGGCCGGCGGCGTGGTACCGCCCAGCGGCGCGGCCGACTTGGCAAGCATTTTTTCGAGTTCGGCGCGGGTGGTGGCGCCGTTGATCCGCCCCACCTCGTGCCCCTTCACGAGCAGCACGTAGCAGGGCACGCCCGTCACGCCGAACCGCTTCACGAGCTCGGTCTCACGATCGACGTCCACATGCCGCACGAGCCAGCCGGCCGCCGAGATCTCGCCGATCAGGCCGGCCATCTGCCGGCAGGGGCCGCACCACGAAGCCGCAAAATCGAGGAGCACGACCTCACCCGCGGCGGCCTGCGCCGCAGGCTGGGCTGGCACCGGCGCAGCGGCGGCAGCAGTCATCAGCATCGCGATCGACACGAGCATGGCAGCGAGGCGCATCGTCCTGAAACTCCGTTCGGCCAAGGCGGCGCGGGCGGCTTCTCCCACGGGCGGCGGGATACTGGCGGCGGCCCGGGGGAGCCACAAGGCCACTTTGAACTCCGCAGCCTTGCCCAGTCGCCCGAAATGAACGCCGTTTCCCCGATCCACGCCTGTTCCTACAATCCGCGGGGCACACCCGTCCGCGAGACCGCATGCACGCCCCCAGCACCCGCCGCATCCTCGTCACCTCGGCCCTGCCGTACGCCAACGGCCACATCCATCTCGGGCACCTGGTCGAGTACGTCCAGACCGACATCTTCGTCCGCTTTCAGAAACTTCGCGGCCACCGCTGCGTCTATCTCTGTGCCGACGACACACACGGCACCGCGATCATGATCCGGGCGCGGGCCGAGGGCACGACGGAGCGCAACCTGATCGCGACGATGCGCGAGGCCCACCTCGCCGACTTTGCCGGCTTCCAGATAGCCTTCGATCACTACGGCTCCACCGACAGCGATGCGAACCGCCGCCTCTGCGGCGAAATCTGGAGCCGGCTGCGAGCCCGGGGACTCGTCGTCTCGCGCGACGTGCAGCAACTCTACGACCCACAAGCCGGCGTGTTCCTCGCCGACCGGTTCGTGAAGGGCACCTGCCCGAAGTGCAAGGCCGCCGATCAATATGGCGACTCCTGCGAACAGTGCGGCGCTGCCTACACGCCGGCAGATCTCGTCGATCCCGTGAGCACGCTCTCAGGCGTCCGGCCCGAGGTGCGATCGGCCGAGCATCTTTTCGTGACGCTCGAACCGCTGCACGACTTCCTGGCGACGTGGACCCGTTCGAGCGGCGCGGTCGATCCACGGATCGCCAACTACCTGGCCGGCCACTTTCTCTGTGATCCGCTCCGCGACTGGGACGTCTCCCGGCCCGCCCCCTACTTCGGCTTCGAGATCCCCGACGCCCCGGGGCACTACTGGTATGTCTGGTTCGACGCGCCGGTCGGATACCTCGCGGCGACCGACGAATGGTGCGCGGCGCACGGCGACACGGTCACCGCCTGGTGGGGCCGCGGTAGCGCGAACGAGCCACCTGCGGAGATTCACCACTTCATCGGCAAGGACATCACGTACTTCCACACGCTCTTTTGGCCGGCGATGCTCGAGGCGGCGGAACTCACTCTGCCCACGAAGGTCCGCATCCACGGCTTCCTCACCGTCAACGGCGCGAAGATGTCGAAGAGCCGCGGCACGTTCCTGCTCGCGCGGACCTACCTCGACCATCTCGACCCGGGCATGCTGCGCTATTTCTACGCGGCAAAGCTCTCCGGCGGCATCGACGACATCGATCTCAACCTCGACGAGTTCGCCGCAAAGGTGAACGCCGACCTTGTGGGCAAGGTGGTGAATCTCGCCAGCCGCACGGCGCGCTGGCTGGAGACCTCTGGCCTATCGGGCCATTACCCCGACGACGGCGGCCTCTTCGCCCAGGCGGCGGCCGATGGCACCGAGATCGCCGCCGCATACGAGGACTGTGACTTCGCCCGCGCCATGCGGGCGATCATGCTCGCGGCCGATCGCGCGAATGCCTACGTCGATGCCGAGCAGCCGTGGAAGCTGGCCAAAGCCGGGCCCGATGCCGCGGCGAAGCTGCAGGATGTAGCCACCGTGGCGCTCAATCTCTTCCGTCAGTTGGCCGTCTATCTCGCGCCGGTGCTGCCTGTGCTCGCTGAGCAGGCGGGCCGACTCGTCGGCGGCCCGATCCGCGCGTGGGACGAGTCGCAGACGCCGCTGGCTGGCCTGCCCGTCGCGGCCTTCGAGCCGCTCATGAAACGAGTCGAAAAGACACAACTCGACGCCCTGCTCGCGACGGCGCGGGCCGACGCCGAGAAGGACGCACGCCACAAGGGAGCCACCGCGATGGAACCGACATCAGCCACGACACCCGCCACCACGCCAGCCACTTCGGCAGCACAGGACTCGGGCGAAGCGCTCGCCGCCGAGCCGCTCGCCCCGACCTGCACGATCGATGACTTCGCGAAGATCGACCTCCGCGTGGCCCGGATCCTCGCGGCCGAGGAGGTGCCCGAGGCGAAGAAGTTACTCAAGCTCACGGTGAGCCTCGGCGGCGATACCACTCGCACCGTCTTCGCCGGTATCAAGGGCTTCCACGAGCCCGCTGCTCTCGTGGGCCGGCTGGTCGTCGTCGTCGCCAACCTCGCGCCACGGCAGATGAAGTTTGGCCTCAGCGAGGGCATGGTGGTGGCGGCCAGCGGCGCCGGCGCCCCAGGTGTCTATCTGCTCTCCCCCGACTCAGGCGCCCTTCCCGGCATGCGGCTGCACTGAGCCACGCGTAGAATGGTGGACAAACCGGGAGAATGAATCATGGCCACTAAGACGATTGTGTTTCCCACCGATTTTTCGACGGCCAGCGATGCGGCGTTGCCGCATGCCGAGACGCTGGCGAAGTCGTCGAACGCGCGGCTCCTGATCGTGCACGTCGAAGAGCCGCCGCTGGCATATGGCGGCGGCGAGTTGTATTACGGTCTCCCCGAGCCGAGCTCCGAGCGGATCCTGGCAATGCTCGAGGACGTACGGCCCAAGGATCCGGCCGTGCCGTTCGTCCATCGACTCACGATGGGCGACCCGGCCGGCGAGATCGTGCGGATCGCCGGCGACGAAGGGGCGGAGATGATCGTGCTCGGCACCCACGGGCGAACCGGCATGACGCGGCTTCTCATGGGGAGCGTGGCCGAGTCGATCGTGCGGCGGGCCCCCTGCCCCGTGCTCGTCTATCGCGAGGCTGCCGAACGGCTCGCCCACCGCGGCCAGCCGGTCGGTGCATGACGCTCCGGCCGCTCCTCGAGACGCGGGCCCGGGTGCGGCGATCGCTCCAGCAGCTCTTCGACGGCCTCGGGTTTCTCGAGGTTGATACGCCAGTGTTGTCGCCAGAGGTACTGCCCGAGGCCCATATCGATCCGGTGACGGTGCCCGTCGCCGCCGGCGCGACCCATTACCTGCAGGCCAGCCCAGAGGCGCTCATGAAGCGGATGCTGGCCGCGGGATCCGGGCCGATCTATCAGTTTGCGAGGGCGTTTCGTGCCGAAGAACGCGGCCGGCTGCACGACGTCGAGTTCGTGCTCCTCGAATGGTATGCCCCGGGCACGACGGTCGCCGACGCGGCGACGCTGCTCGAGCGGCTGTGCGCGGCGACGCTCGGCACCGCCGGCATCGACCGCGTGACCTGTCACGACGCCTTTGGCGACCACGCTGGCATCGACCTCGATGGAGCGACGGCCGATGACCTCGCAGCGGCGATCGAACGCGCGGGGAGTTTCGTACCGGCATCGAATGCCGCCGAGTCCGAGGTCAACCGCTGGGACCGCGGCTTCGAGCAGCTCCTCGCCGAGGTGGTGCAGCCGCGGCTCGGCCGCGAGCGGCCGACGCTCCTCGAAGCCTGGCCGGCCTCGCAGGCCGCGTTTGCCCGGCTCGACCCGGCGGCACCGCACACGGCGCTCCGATTCGAGCTGTTCGTGCAGGGCGTCGAGCTGGCCAACGGCTGGGAAGAGGAGACGAGTCGCGACGTGCTCGCCGGCCGGATCGCTGCCGCCAATCGGGCTCGAGCTGCCTCGGGCCGAGCCGTGCTGCCGACGCCCGAGCGGCTGCTGGCGGCGCACGGCAGCGGAATGCCCGCCGGCGTGGGCGCCGCGCTCGGCTTCGACCGCCTCGTCATGCTCGCCGCGGGGGGCGACTCACTCGCCGCCGCGGGCTGGCGACCGGACGAGTGACGTCACGATCCACCGTTCCGTAGCCCGGCCGCTGATCGTGGAAAGTGCCGGCTCGACCACGAGATCGAGCCGGCAGGTGCCGCGCGACGCGGCCACAACCCACGAGCCCGGCGTCTCACCCGCGCCGTCACAGCGGATGCGCAGCCGCTCGGCACCGCAGCAG
>JBAVTF010000038.1:0-41970 GCA_049695995.1 Pirellulales bacterium
AAGCAGCCCGGTGACACATCGGCCGTGGGCTGGCAGCTCATGGCCCTCAAGAGCGGCAACATGGCCTACCTGCAGGTCAATCCGCTCGTGATCAAAAAGGCCGTCGAGTTCCTCGACCACGTGCAGGCTGACGACGGCGCCTTCTACGGCTACACCGATCCCGGCAAGGGTCCGGCGACCACCGCCGTCGGCCTCCTCTGCCGGATGTATCTCGGCTGGAAGAAGGATCACCCGGCGCTCCAGCGGGGCGTGGCTCATCTCGCGAAGCTCGGGCCGTCGACGGACCTTTACTTCAATTACTACGCGACCCAGATCATGCACCACTTCGAAGGTGACATGTGGATCGCCTGGAACAACAAGATGAAGGGCTTGCTGCTCAAGAGCCAGTCGCGGGAAGGACACGAGGCGGGCAGCTTTTATGACGGCGTCAGTGGCGGCCACGGCGCCCATTCCGCCGGTCGCCTCTACTGCACCGCCCTGTCGACGATGATCCTGGAGGTCTACTACCGCCACCTCCCGATCTACAAGAACCAGAGCGTCGACGAAGAGTTCAAGGAATAGCGGCCGCCGGGGCATCCCGCAGTAAAAGCCCCCGGGCGCAAGCCGGGGGATCCCGATGCGGAAGCGTCGGACGCGCCGCACGATCCCCTCGCTCGCGCTCAGGGCTTGGATGGGCGAATGGTCGCCATGCTGCCTCCAGCCGGCTCCACGCCGTAGCCGATGACTCCAGAGTGGCGAACGCCGCGACAGCGTGTGCCGCTGCCCGATCGGTAAAGTCACCCCGCTCCGCATGGTCCCCGGCATCCGCACGGTCGCTCTCATGCCCGCCGAACTGTCAGCCCGGCCGTGGATCGAGCGACTGCTCGCCAGCCCGGCCGTGCGGGCGGGCTATGGCAGCGCGATCGCCCACGTCGCCGTTCTCATCCTCCTGGCACTCGTATTCACGCCGGCAGCACCGCGAGCCCGCGACGAGCCGCTCGTGCTTGTGCTAGCCGACGAAGCCGCGGCGTTGGCGGACGAACCGGGGCACCCTGCCCTGGAGGAGCCCCCGATCACGATTGCTCCTGCAGCAGCAACACCCGATCCGCCACCTGCGCCAGCCCTCGACGTGCACGTTGATGTGCCCGAGCCGCTTTCCACGGCCTTGGTCGCGATCCCCGCAGCAGCCCCTGCTCCCGAGCTCCCACAGGCCGCCACAGCTCTGACACGACCGGCGTCACTCTCCGTGACGGCTCCGGCGTCACGCCCGGCCTCCCCGGAATCGGCCTTCGCGATGCGGCAGGGCGAGGCCCGCAGCCGCGCGGTCCGCGAGCGGGGCGGCTCCGCCGCGAGCGAGGCAGCCGTCGAGCGCGGCCTCGCCTGGCTCGCCTTGCATCAGGGAGCCGACGGCTCCTGGCGGTTCGATCTCTCGAATTGTCAGTGCGCCGGTGCCTGCAGCCACGCGGGCAGTGTCACCAGCACGACCGCAGCCACCGGCATCGCCCTGCTGCCGTTTCTCGGCGCGGGCCACACGCACTTCGACGGCCCCTACCACGAGACGGTATCGCGGGCGATCTATTTCCTCATGGGCCGGCTCCAGCCCACGCCTCGCGGCGGCGACCTCACCGAGGGCACAATGTATGGTCAGGGCGTGGCCACGCTCGCGCTTGCCGAGGCGCTGGCGATGACCCGCGACGACGCGCTCGTGCGGCCCGTGACCGAGGCCGTGAAGTTCATCGTCGCGGCGCAGGATCATTACGGCGGTGGCTGGCGCTACTTGCCCGGCCAGGCCGGCGACACGACCGTCACCGCCTGGCAGCTCGCCGCCCTCAAGAGCGCGGCTCTCGCCGGATGCGAGGTGCCGACGCCGACGATCGACGGCGTCTGTCGGTTCCTCGACCGTGTGCAGGCCCGCGGTGGCGAGTGCTACGGCTACCTCGGCCCGCAGGCGAAGTCCTGCACGTCTGCCATCGGCCTTTTCTGCCGCCTGCACACCGGCTGGGAGGAGCGGGAGACGCTCGACCGCGGGCTTACGGCGCTCGCTAGACCGGGTCCCGCGCCGACGGGTGTCTATCAGAACTTCTATCTGGCGCAGGCGCTGCTGCAGGCCGACCATGCGGCATGGCCGCGGTGGAACGCCCGCAACCGTGACCAACTCGTGACCCTGCAGGCCCGCGCCGGCCACGAACTCGGCAGCTGGTTTTTCGACGACCGCGAGACGGCCTCCGGCGGCCGCCTCGCCCACACGGCACTGGCCGTGCTCACGCTGGAGGTCTACTACCGCCTCCTGCCGCTCTATCGCCCCGACGCCGTCGATCGCGGGCTGTAGACGTAGGCCCGGCGATACACCAATCTCGGTTGCGATCTAGAATGACCCCGAGAGGAGCTTCCTGTGCGGACGGTCACCTACTCCTGGCTGGCGGTCGTGATCGGCGTGGCCTGCGCCGCGATCGGCTGGCTGGGCATCGCGGGCTGGATGGCCGTCGCCGCGGTGGCTGCCAGCATCGCGGCCCACGTGGCCGGGAACGCCCTCGGCACGAAGCTTCGCGAAGCGACCGACCGCGACCTGTCCAAGACAGGACTGCGGCAGCAGGCCGTGGTGCTGCCTCTGCGGCATCCACCGGCCAGCCTTGAACGCCGCGCCAGCCTTGGCACTCTCGTCGTGGTGTCGGCGATGATCGGCGGCGCATGCGGCGGCCTCCTGGGGTCTGTCATGCTCTACTGGCTGGCCGCAAGCTCCCTCGCAGGGGCGATGCTCGGCGGGGTGTCGTCGGCGGTGATCGGTGGCCTGATTGGCTTCCTTGGCGCCAGCTTCGTGGAGATCGTGCGCACGAGTGTCCGTGAGGCAATCCGGGCGGAGCAGACGTCGGCTGCGGGCGTCGAACAGCCGTGATCCGGGCCGGTCTTCGCCCGTATCATCCGGGTGGCGGGGCGTGGCAGGGCGTGGTACAACGCCGGTCCGAATTGGACCGAAGCCCTGCCCCAGGAGTTTTCCATGGCCAAGCCCCATCGCTCACTCAAGAAGGCCAACCACGGCGCCCGCCCAGCCAACAGCAAGGCGCGGAAGGCCAAGCGCAAGCACATCAAGACGTAGGCGGAGTGATCGCAGTGGCCCCGCGCGACTACATCATCCACCCCAGCGCCTACGACCTGAATCGGGTCATCGCCGACATCCACGAGATCCGCCGCTGGAATCAGCAGCGGTTCGAGATGGAGCAACTCACGGCGATCGTCCACGAGGATCAGGAGCGGGGGCTGTGCGTCGGCTACAAGGACGTCACGTCCCACGAGTTTTGGGTGCGCGGCCATTTCCCGCAGGCGCCGCTCATGCCAGGCGTGCTGATGTGCGAGGCGGCAGCCCAACTCTCCAGCTACTACACGCAGCGATACAACCTGCTCGATGCGCAGGTGATCGGGTTCGGCGGGATGGAAGAAGTGCGGTTTCGTGAGCCCGTGGTGCCCGGTGACCGGCTCGTGATCGCGGTCGAGCGAGTGCGGGTGCGGCCGAAGGCGATGATCGTCTGCCGGTTCCAGGGCCTCGTTCGCGAGAGCATCGTGGTCGACGGCGTGATCAAGGGCGTGCCGCTGCCGCCCGACTACCTCGTGCCTGCGGGTGCGGGCGGCGCACGCGCTGGAGGCGGGGCGCCGGGCTGAGTGCCCGCCGTCGACGCGATGCCACGCCGTCCACCCAAGAAGCCCGATCCGTCCCTTGACCTCTCCGGGCATCTGTTGGTGCCCGACAGCCTGCCCACGCCGTGCGATCCGGTGAGTCTCTTCGCCTCCCCGGCTCCGGTGGAACTCGAAGTCGGCAGCGGCAAGGGCCTCTTTCTTGCCTCGGCGTCGGCCGCGCGGCCCGACACGAACTTCCTCGGGATCGAGATCGCGGCCGGCTACGCGAGAATGTGCGCGGGGCGGCTGGCCGCGGCGCGGACTCCCAATGCCAAGATCGTGTCCGGCGACGCCACGGCCCTCGTCCGTGACCGGTTCCCCGACCGCTGCCTGGCCGCGGTGCACGTCTACTTCCCGGATCCATGGTGGAAGGCGCGGCACCGCAAGCGCCGGGTGCTCTCGGAATCATTCCTCCGCGAGGTCGGCCGCGTGCTCGTGCCGCAGGGACGCCTGCACGCCTGGACCGACGTGGAGGAATACTTTCTCGAGGCAATGGCCGCCGCTGCCGCGACCGGCCTGTTCACGCCGCCGGAGGAGGAGTCGGCAAAGGATCCCGAACACGACCTCGACTACCGCACCCACTTCGAGCGCCGCACGCGGCTGGCCGGTGCCCCCGTGTGGCGGGCCGTCCTCAGACGTCGGGCGTAGCCGCTGCCGAGCACCGGATTTGCCGACGCTTCCGCGTCGGGATCCCCCGGCTCGCGCCTGGGGGCTTCCTTGGTGTGCTCGATGCAAGCCCTGAGCGCAAGCGAGGGGATCGATCGCCGTCAGCCGACGGCGGCCTCGTAGGTGCGACCGGAGCCGCCGCGGGCCGTCTGGCCGAGGGCGATCTGGTAGAGCCGCTCGCCGGCCGGTGTCGGATAGACACCGTTGAGGCAGGCCTGGCAGAGCTGCGCCGCATCGAGCCCGACCGAGCGAGCCACCGCCTCGATCGGCAGGTAGCGGAGCGAGTCGGCCCCGAGCCGAGACGCCATCTCGGCCTGCACCTCCTCGGTGAGCACCCCGGTGCCGAGCAGGCCGGTCGCCGGATCACGCAGGAACTGCGGTGCGAAGAGTTCGTCGATCGTGGACATGTCGATGCCGTAGAAGCACGGTGCCACGATCGGCGGGCACGCGATCCGCACGTGGATCTCCTTGGCGAGGCCGAGCGATCGCATCCGGCCGAGAAGCACCTTCATCGTGGTCGATCGCACGATCGAGTCCTCGACGAGGATCACCCGCTTCCCTTCGAGCACCTCGCGGAGCGGCGTGTATTTCGATTCCGCCTTCTGCCGGCGGCTCGCGGCCCCGTCGATGAACGTGCGGCCGGTGTAGCGGTTGCGGATCAGCCCTTCGACCGATGGAATTTTGAGCTGGTAGGCCATCGAGTCGGCCGCCGCTTTGCTCGTATCGGGCACGGGCACGACCACGGTGTCGTCGTCGAGTGGTACGGTCTCGAGCCGCGCGAGTTCCTCGCCCAGCCGCTTCCGCGTGAGGTAGACGCTCCGCTCGTCCATCGTGCTGGCGACGTTCGCAAAGTAGACCCACTCGAAGAAACAGTGGGCCCGGCGCGGACTCTCGGCGAACCGCTCGATTCGCATGCCGTTGCCGTCCACGATCAGCGCCGTGCCGGGCTCCAGCGACCGGATCGACTCGGTCGGAAAGCCGAGATTGAGCAGGGCCACGCTCTCGCTCGCCGCCGCGACGAGCGGACCGACGCGGGCATACTCCATCGGCCGGATGCCGAGCGGATCGCGGGCCACGATCAGCCGCCCGCAGGCGTCGAGCATGGCGATGTTCCAGGCCCCGTCGAACCGGCGATTGATGGCTGCGAGCATGTCGACCGGGTCGGGATCATTGTCACCGGCCAACTCGGCGCTGATCGCGTGCATGATCACTTCCGTGTCGTTGTCCCGTGACAAATGACTGTCGGCACCTGCCAGGATCTCGGCACGTAATTCGGGATAGTTCGCGAGCTGGCCGTTGAACCCGAAGGCGAACCACTTCCGCTTCTGGAGGTGGGGCCGCTCGAGCGGCTGGGCATAGCCCCGATCCTCGGCGCCGCAGGTGGCGTAGCGGACGTGGCCGATCGCCGCCCGGCCCGCATGCTGCTCCATCACACTCTCATACTTGCCCCGGTGGTTCATCCGGAACACCTCGCTCACCGTCCCCACGTCCTTGTAGGTGGCGAGGAGCTGGCTGCGGCTCGGGTTCCAGGCGGTGATGCCGGCTGAGAGCTGGCCGCGATTCTGGATGTCGAGCAGCATCCGCGGTAGCAGCCGCGAGGCCTCCTCCTGCCCCTGGGCTGGGCAGAGCGGGCTGGTTTCCGAGTCTGGAACGGGCAGGTGGTAGATCGCGGCGAGGCCGCACTCATGCTGGAGGTCGCTCATCGCCTGGGCCTCGGCGGGAAGGGCTCGATCCGTCGCGTCACAAGCGTTTATACGAAGCCGTGGGGCGATGCCTCAACGGGCGGCACGCAACGCGGCTGTTTCCGTGGTCCCGGCGACCGCGGGCGGGTACGATGCGAGTCCGATTTTCAGTCCCTAGCCCCGCGTCCGCCACGTCGCCGCCGATGAGCACACCTGATCCCGTCCGCCAGGCCCTCGCGTCGTCAGCGGCATTGATCGTGGTGAAGGTGGGCACGCGGGTGCTCACCGGCCCGGACGGCCTGCTCGACACGGCGCGGATCGAGTCGTTCGGCCGGCAATTCGACGCCGTGCTCGCCCAGGGGCGGCAGATCGTGCTCGTCAGCTCCGGTGCCGTCGGAGCCGGCATGGGGCGGATGGGACTGACGAAACGGCCGCAGGAACTCGCCCAGCTCCAGGCCGTGGCCGCCATCGGCCAGAGCAGCCTGATCGAGGCCTATGAACGGGCCTTCCGCAGCCGCGGCCGGCATGCGGCCCAGGTGCTCCTGGTGGCCGACGACCTGCAAGACCGGGCCCGCTACCTCAACATCCGCAACACGCTGCGGGCCCTGCTCGACTACGGGGCGATCCCGGTGATCAACGAGAACGATACTGTGAGCGTGGACGAACTCCGCACGTCGTTCGGCGACAACGACCGGCTGGCGGCCCTCGTCGCGACGGTCCTCGGGGCTCCGCTGCTCGTGCTGCTCTCCGACGTCGACGGGCTCTTCGACCGTCATCCCGCGGAACCGGGAGCCTCGATCCTGCGGCACGTGCCGCAGATCGACGCGGGCATCGAAGGACTCGCGTGCGACCGGCTCGGCGGCTTGTCGAAGGGGGGCATGGCCAGCAAGATCGCCGCGGCCCGGATCTCGATCGAGGCCGGGGGTGCCTGCATCATCGCCTCGGGCCGCAATGACCACGTGCTCGAGGAGATCTGCCGGGGTGACGCCGTGGGCACGCTGTTCACGGGGCGCTCCGCGTCCATGCCCTCGTGGAAGCGCTGGCTCGGCTGGTCGGCGGATGCCCGCGGCACCGTGACGGTCGACGCGGGCGCCCGTCAGGCCGTGATCGATGGCGGCGGCAGCCTCCTCGCAGCGGGCGTGACCGACATCGCGGGCGACTTTGCCGCTGGCGACGTGGTGGCGCTCACGGCCGCCGACGGTCGCATGTTCGCCCGTGGACTCGTCAACTACTCGGCGTCCGAGCTGCGGCGGATCGCCGGCATGCGCACGGAACGGATCGCTGAACTGCTCGGGGCGATTCCCTACGAGGAGGTCGTGCACCGTGACAACCTCGCGGTGATCGCCCGTGACCCGATCGCCGACGCCGGGTAGCCCATCGACCGCCTCCATCGGAAGCCCATGCTGCCGGAACTCCTGATCGTCCTCGCGCTGATCCTCGCGAACGGCTTCTTCTCCGGAGCCGAGATGGCGATCGTGGCCAGCCGCCGGGGCCGGCTTCGACAAATGGCCGATCATGGTGACGCCCGGGCTGCCACGGCCCTCGAACTGGCGTCGAATCCAGACCGCTTCCTCCCCACCGTGCAGATCGGTATCACGCTCGTCGGCACGCTCGCCGCGGCCTATGGCGGCGACCGACTCGTCGGCGACGTGGCCACCTGGCTCGCGGCCCACGCACCACCGCCGATCGCCGCCGCCTCCCAGCCGATCGCGCTGACGCTCTTCGTCATGCTGCTCTCGTTCGTGACACTCCTGCTCGGCGAGCTCGTTCCCAAGCGTCTCGCGCTCCGCCGGGCCGAATCATTCGCGCGGTTCGCCGCGCCCGTCATGCAGCTCTTCGCCCTCGTGGCCCGGCCGCTCGTCTGGGGGATGAGCACGGCGACCTCAGCTGTGCTTTTCCTGCTCGGCGCCCACAAGCAGGAGGGGCCAACGGTGTCGGTCGACGACATCGAGCATCTCCTCGAAGCCGGCCGGGCCGAAGGCGTGCTGGAAGCCGTCGAAACCGCCGTCGCCACCGAGGCGTTGCGGCTCGGCGAGCGGACGGTCCGCGACATCATGCGGCCCCGCATCGACCTCGACGCCCTCGACATCGACACGCCCGCGAGCGAGATCCTCGGCGCCATCGCCATGGCCGGCTACTCCCGGCTGCCCGTCTACGAGGGATCACTCGACCACATCCTCGGCTACGTATCACTCAAGGACGTGCTCCGGCACAACTGGATGGGCTGGCCGCTCGAGCTGCGGAAGATGATGCACCGCGCCCTCTTCGTCCCCGAGACGATGCCGCTCGACCGGCTGCTCGAGCTGTTTCAGAAGGAGCGAAACCAGCTCGCCATTGTGCTCGACGAATACGGTGGCACGGAGGGGCTCGTGACAATGGAAGACGTGCTCGAGGAGCTCGTCGGCGAGATTCACGACGAGCATCGCCGCGACGAGGCCTCGCCGTTCGTGCAGCGGGAGGACGGCTCGTGGCTGGTGGATGGCAGCGCGAGCATCGAGGACCTCGCCCAGACGTTCGGCCTCAAGACCGACGCCCTGCCCCGCGACTATTCGACGATTTCAGGACTGGTGCTCGCCGAGTTGGAGCGAATCCCGACCGCCGGCGACATCGTCCGCTGGCAGGGGCTCCAGATCGAGGTGGTCGACATGGACGGCAGGCGGATCGACAAGCTCCTCATCACACGCACCTGAGCACGTGCGGAGCCGCCGACGCGTCGCGGAGTCATCCGCTCACTGATCGAGCGGGCCGGCCTTGTCGAGGATGTCTTGGAGGATGAAGGGAGACGGGAACGGCGCGTCGAGTTGTTCGAGGAGCTTGCGGTAGCGGTCGACGATCTGGGCGATGTCGTCGGCCGTGAGCTGGTCGTCCCTGAGCACCGGCGAGGCGTCAAACACCTCGCGCCAGGCTTTGAATGCCTCCTCGAAGGCCTGCCTTGCGGGCTGCAGCTTGGCGTCGGCGAATTCCCGCTCCGCCTCCCAGGTCTTCTCCCGGGCCCGGAGGGCCGGCTCGGTCACCTCGGCCTCGCACGTCGCCCGCCAGAAGTCGAAATTCACGATGTCACGATACCGATCGATCATCGTGGCCGTTTCGGTTGCCTCCACGTGCTGCCTGGCCAGTTCCTTGGCCTTTTCGCGGGTCTCCGGCGGTGCCTCGCGGGCCACCATCGGCCAGGTTACCCGTAGGGCCCCCTCGGCGGTCGCGGCCAGTTGCTGCTGCTTCTCGTTCCGCTCGAACGGCGGTACGTCGAGGGCCGCTTTTTGATCCGCCGGCAGGTCCGTCCGCTTGCGCTCGGTGAGCGCAGCGAACTGTCCCGGCAGCAACGCCTCGAGTTCGGCTGCGATCCGCTTGGCCCGCTCCTCTTCCGCCTCGCGGAGCCCGAGCCGGATCGGAACGTCCCAACTCGTCGGGATTTCCCGCATCGCAAACCGCCGCATCTCGTCGCCGGCGAGCTTCCAGGCGTCGCGGGCGGTGGTCCCGAACGTGCCATCATCTTCGAGCGCGCGGGCATGATTGATAGCGGTCATCATCGGCTCGCTGTGGAAGATGAGGGCCGTCGTCTTGAGTGGGGCGCCGGCGTCGGCGAGCCGCTGGGCGGCGAGATACTTCTCTCGAGCCACCAGCCAGTTGTCGCGTTCCGGGAGCGTGCGGCCAGGCCGGTCGCGGTCGTGGAAGTCGTCATCGGCCTTGAACAGCCGCCGAAACTGCTTCTTTTCGTCCGACTTGCCGATCTTCTGCCCGATGAACCAGCCCATCCGGCCAAGCAGCCGCGGCTCCCGCAGGTTGAGCGCGATGCCCTGCCGCAGGAACTCGATCCCCTTCATGACCCAGGCATAGCGGTCGCGGAAGTCGTCGAACTCGACCGAGATGTTGTAGGAGAGGTTGTGAGCCTGGAAGTCCCACACGGAGTAGAAGTTCGGCTGGAGCTTCGTCATCTGCTCGAGCGTGGCCGATAGGTTCGTCCAGTCCTCCACCTTCTTGTAGTGATTGGCCCGATCCCAGAGCAGTGTCACGGCGATGTTCTTGAGGCCGAGCGTGGCAAACCGGATCGTCTCGCCGGTGGGATCGACCTCGCCGAGATTCGCCTGCAACAGGCCGGCCGCCGACCGCAGCCGGGCGAGTACGCCCCCTGGGCCGGCCGAGTCCGCCGGCTGCGCGAGGATCGAGAGCGGCACGAGCAGCAGAGCCAGAGCGACCAGCGTGACGAGTGTGGCCGGCCGCAGGCCGAGCCACTGCGTCGCCGAGCCCCGGGAGCGGGCGGAACCGGTGCTCATGACGCCACCTCACGGGCCTTGAGGAAGAAGGCGCCGGCGATCAGGAAGGCGAGCACGAAGCCGGCGGTCTCGGCCGCATGCGCGGCCAGGAGGTCGAACGGAATCTCGAAGCCCTCGGCGACGAACGTGCCGGTGCCGAGCGCCGAGAGCGACGGGAAGATCCCGGCGGCCAGCCGCATCGGGGCCAGCAGCACGGTGTCGAACGCCTTCATCGCCTGCACGGCCGGCGTGGGGTCGAGTTCGAGCGTGATGCTCGTCTGCGTGGCGATGCGGTAGAGCGATTCGATCGGGCCGCCCCCCGGCACGATCGTGGCATCACCCGTTACCTGGCTCTCGAACAGGCGGGCGATGAACTCGCGAAACTGGCCGATGAGAACGACAGAGAGCGTTGCGAGCAGTGCCACCGGGCCGGCCAGGAACGTGCTGAACATGACGCCGAGCGCCGTCACGACGAGCATCGCGAACCAGATGCCGAGGCAACTCTTGGCGTAGTTGAAGGCAAAAGAGCCCTCGCCGGCTCGCAGGTAGAAGTCGGCCTGGGCGACGCCGTAATACTGCCCGGGCTCCAGGCACTGGAGCCAGACCTCGACCTGGCCATTGGCGATCAGGTCAGTGAACAGGTCGATCTCCTTGACCTCGCCATCGGCGAGCACCGTGCCCAGCCGTCGGGGCACGAGCAGCGTATCAATGGTGAACTCCTTGGCCACGATGGGAAAGGCCTCACTGCGGAGGTTCGTGGCCGGGTTCCGTAGCTGCACCGTGCCGTGGATGCCCTCCTCGATCCGTCCCTTGTGGGTGCGAAACACCCGCACGATCATCTCGAGCGGCAGGCCCTCGGGAAACGCCTGCGGTGTCACGCCCGTAAAGGTCCAGATGGCAGCCGCCGGCGTCCCCCCCTCGATGTACTGGCGATAGGCCCACTCGGCCCCCACGCTGATGCCCTTCGTGCTCGGCCGGCCGTCACGGTCCAGAAACCGTAGGCTCCCGCGGAGTGGCCGGCGGGCCTCGAGCAGCCCGTCCGCGGGCCCCACTTCATAGGTCGCCACGACACCCTCGCCTACGCGGGCGATCGAGTGGCGATGCCCCTGGCCGGTCTCGGCCACGCCCTGGCCGGCGGCATCGAGCGTGACGCGATGGCGATGGCCGCGGTCGAGGCTCGTGCGGCCCGTGAAGCCCGTGACAGCGCCTGATTCATCGGTCACCTCGACAAGGTCGTCGGCTGCGACATCGTGGGAATGGGCCACGCTTCGCACGACGAACGCCCAGCCTGCGAGACCCATCAGGGCCACAAGCGCCGTACCCACACCGGCGAAACCGAGAATGCGGCCCAGCACGATCTCGCTGGTACGGACCGGCTTGGTGGTCACGGTCTGAATGGCCCGCGATTTGATGTCGGCCGGCAGACTGAAAACGGCGAGGAGCAGCGTGACGCAGCAGACGAGCAGGTTCGTGGCGCCGAGGATGAAGCCGAGATAGAGCTTGCCGGGATTCACGCTGCCAGGGTCGAGAAACCAGCCGGCGAACAGGAGCAGCAGCGCGAACACACCGAGCACGACGAGCACATTCCGCCGCAACGATTCCTGCACGGCCAGACGTGCCAGCGCCCACACACGGCGTGGCGACACGCCGGCGAGATCCGCACTCCCAGCGAGGATGCCACGATAGACCCGATCACCCGCCGCCAACGGTCCGTGCAGCACCGCCTGCACGCACCAGGCGATCGCGGCGGCGAACAGGGCCACGAGGCCACTGGTGAACAGGTAGCGGATGAGGGCCGGACCGATCCAGGCTGCAAACCGCGGGATGTCTTCCTCGAGCACCATGGCCTCGCCTCACCCCGTCTCGCGGTCGGAGGCGCGGGCCCGGCGGCCGGGTCGGGCCTGGGAGTCTCGCACGACCTCGAGGAACAGGTCTTCGAGCGTGGTTCGCGGGTTGCCGATCTCGACGTCTGCCGCATTGTGCCGGGCTAGCACGGCCCGGATCTCATCCTGCGCGGCGGTGGAGAGGCCGTTGGCCCGGATCTGCGTGACGCCCGTCACGCGGAGCAAGTCATCGACGCGGCCAAGTTCTTTGAGCTCCCCCTGGTGCAGCACCGCGATCCGATCGCAGACATCCTCCACGTCGGCGAGCAAGTGCGAACACATGATCACGGTCTTGCCCCGCGCCTTGAGATCGACGATCAGGTCCTTCATCTCGCGGGTGCCGATCGGATCGAGGCCGCTGGTCGGCTCGTCGAGCAGCACGAGCTCGGGGTCGTTGATCAGCGCCTGGGCGACGCCGATCCGCCGCGTCATGCCTTTGGAATATTCGCGAAGCTGCCGCTTGCGATCCCGCGTGAGCCCGACCATGTCGATGAGCGCCGCCGCCCGCCGCCGCCGCTCTTCGGGCGGCATGTCGAACAGCCGCCCATAGAAGTCGAGCGTCTCTTCGGCGTCGAGGAACTTGTAGAGGTACGACTCCTCCGGGAGATAGCCGATGCGTTCGTTCTTGGTGACGTCGGTCGCCTCCCGGCCAAATACGAACGCTTCGCCCGACGTGGGGAAGATCAGGCCCAAGAGCAGTTTCATCGTCGTGGTCTTGCCCGAGCCGTTGGGGCCGAGCAGCCCGAAGATCTCGCCGCGGCGAATCTCGAGGTCGAGCGGCTTGAGCGCCACCTTTTTGCGCCGGCCCCAGAAGTCTCGGTAGGTCTTGGAGAGGTTGCGGGTCTCGACGACCACATCCGCCGCCGCTGCCCCCCGCGGTGTTGCTCCACCGGCATTCACCATCGCCTCACTCCTCCTGCCTGACGGACACCGCGAGCGGCCTGCTCGTCGAACCACATCGCATACTCCCTGGGTTGTATCCCATGGCGGCGGGGAGTGAAGCCGGGGGGCCTGGGCCGGCCGACGAAAGCGGGGTCGCGGTCCAGTCGGACTGTACCGAGGCGATCACTCCCTGTTGACGCGCACTGGCCAGTGGCTATGATTTGGCCACGAGACGAGACTGAGTCTCATTTTCTCTGGTCTGTTTTCTCATTGAGGCATGAGCAAAATGGCTTTCTCTGCTGCAAAAAACCGCACGGCCTTCACTCTCGTTGAATTGCTGGTCGTCATCGCCATCATTGGCGCGCTCATCGGTCTGCTGCTACCGGCCGTGCAGAGTGCCCGCGAGGCGGCCCGACGGTCGAGCTGCCAGAACAACCTACGGCAGCTTGGCCTCGCCTCCCTGAACTTCGAGAACACTCGGCGTCACTTCCCGCCATCGGCGATCGCCGTGACCGGCACCGGGCTCGCGCCATGGTCTGGCCAGTCGGTCATGCTGCCGTTCCTCGAGGGAGACTCGCTGTTCAAGAAGATCGATTTCACGAAGCCGTACTCCGACGCGGTCAACAAAGACCTTTTCCCGCCCTTCGGCGTCGCAGCCCAAAAGGTGGACGTGCTCGTCTGCCCGAGCGAGCCGAAGGCAACAGCGGTGATCGATGCCGCAACCCAACAGGCGAAGCATTTCCCGCTCAATTACGGCCTCAACGTGGGCCGGTATCTCGTCTATGACCCCGCCACCCGCAACGATGGGGGCGGCGCATTTGCACCGTTCTCCAAGCTGAGAGCGAACGTCTTCACGGACGGACTCAGCAAGACGCTCGCCATGGCTGAGGTGAAAGCCTACACGCCTCGCGCCCAAGACATCCCGCCATCCAGCATGCCCACCGCAGCCCCGACGGACGCCGCCTCCGTCGCATCGCTCGCGCTCAGCGGCACATGGTCAGCCGATGCCGGCCACACAGAGTGGGTCTGCGGCCGGTCGCTTCACATCGGGTTCACGACGACGTTCGCCCCGCAGACAAAGGTGCCCTACACACGCGACGGCCAGGAATACGACATCGATATCTCGAGCACTCGCGAGGGCATCTCTCCCCCAGGCGCGACGTACGCGGTGGTCACATCACGGAGTCATCACGGTGCGGTGGTGAACTCGGCCTGCATGGACGGATCTGTCCATGCCGTGTCGTCAGATATCGACGCGACCGTATGGCGGGCACTCGGCACCCGGGCCGGCGGCGAAGTCGCCAGTATTGGCGAGTAGGCGACGCTGAGGTCAGTTTGCAGCGGGAGAAGCGAGCGACGCCGCTGGACCGTTCTGCTGCTTCCCAGTCGTCTGCGCGGCAACTTCCACGACCTGTTGGGCCGCCGCCAGCTCGGCGCCCGTGAAGAACGGCTCGTCGGGCACGCCGCCGATGTGATCGATCGTCTCGGCGGCCAGCCGCTCCCACGACAGCCCGTTGGCGATGTGCCAGGCTGCCGCTTGGGCCACCTTCTGCGTGATGACGCCGCTGGCGAGGCACTCCATCACGAAGGCGAGTCGCGGCTCGTCCGACCATGTATCCAAGGCGATCATGCGGTAGGGCATCCGAGCCGACGGCTCGGGCTTGCCGTGCTCGAGGCAGACGGTCGTGAATCGAAAGACGCGGGTCTTCCCCGGATGCAGCACGAGTTCGGGCCCCTGCTTCGGCGGCGCGGCCACGCTGAACTGGCCGCCGGCTGGAACTTCCTCCGCCTGCGACGCAATGGCGGCGTCCATCACCTGCCGCACGCCCCACTTCGCTACCGGCTTGTCGTGAATCCAATCGGCGAACGACTCGCCGTGAACGGCATAGGCATCATGCAGCCACTGAGGCGCGTCATTGCCGAGCCACCTCCGAAAGGCGACCCAGCGCGGATCATGCTGGCCGTAGACCTCCCGGGCCACCCAGCAGAAGCCGCCCCCGCCCCCGCCGCCCATGCCCATGCCACCGCCTCCCATCCCCATGCCACCCATGCCGCCGCCCATCGCCTGCCCACCGCCCATGCCACCGCCCCCCATGCCCATACCCATGCCGCCCATCTGGGCCAGCACGGGCACGCCGGCGAATGCGGCGGGCAGGCGGATCGTCAGCGGCTTGCCGCTCTTGTTGAGGAACGCAATCTGGGCCGAACGCGAGTCGTCGGGCGTGAACTTGACGGTGATCAGTCCGGCCCGCTCGGCAGCGAACAGATCCTGGGCAGCAGCAGACTGCGCATTCGTCTTGCCGGCAGCCAACGACGGCTCGGCGGCAGATGCCACACCAGATCCACTCAGCAACACAGCGCAGCAAACAAACCAGGGGCTGACACGCATCATCGCCACGACTCCGCAGGAAGGCACGACCTGCCAAGAGTATGCCTTCGGGTTCGGCGCAGCCAAAAAATGCCCCGGGTGCCGGTCGTATCGGTCGTAGGGGCGGCTTCCAGTCGTAGTCCACATGCTCCGCATGTGGCCCCCGGTCGAAACACCACGGGCCCGGGCTATTTTCCGGCGGGTCAGCCAGCCTCCGCACGCAAGTAGCCCAACCCGTCGGCCTTCACACCTCCAACCGCACACGGAGTGTGCGGACTACGGAAGTTCGTGTGCGGACTACGGAAGGCAGGAAGCGACGCCTTGCAGACTACCGCTTGCTGAACTGCGTGCCACGACGGGCACCGCGGAGGCCGTACTTCTTCCGCTCTTTCATGCGGCCGTCACGCGTGAGCAGGCCACCCTGACGCAGCGGCTCAGCCAGTTCGCCGTCGAACGCCTTGAGAGCACGGGCGATTCCCAGCCGGCAGGCACCTGCCTGGCCCGTCGGGCCGCCGCCGTCCACCGTGATGTCGACATCGACGGCCGACTGCTTGCCCACATGCTCGAGGGCACCGAAGACGAGATTGCGGTCCTTGATCGCCGGAAAGTACGCGTCGAGGTCGCGACCGTTCACGCGAATCTTGCCGCCGCCGTTCTTGAGTCGCACGCGGGCCACAGCGGTTTTCCGCCGCCCCGTGGCGATGATGATGTCTCCGCGACGGGCCGACTTCGCCGGCCGTTCCTTCACGATCTGTTGCTCGTCAGACATCTCCATCATCCTTACTGTCAGTGTTGGCTTGTTGGCGGTATCAGGGCTATCGGTATCAGGCGTTGAGGATCTTCATCGGCTCGGGTTGCTGAGCCTGGTGCGGATGCTCGCCACCGGCGTAGACCTTGAGCTTATCGAGCATCACACGGCCGAGCCGCGACTTGGGCAGCATCCGGCGAACGGCCTCTTCGATGATCAGTTCGGGCTTGCGGTCGCGGCGATGCTCGGCCGTTTCGGTTCGCAGGCCCATGTAGCCGGTGTACCAGCGGTAGACCTTCTGCTGCCACTTCTTGCCGCCGAATTCGATCTTCTCGGCGTTGATCACGACGACATGATCGCCGGTGTCGACGTGGGGCGTGTACGTGGGACGGTGCTTGCCCATCAGCACCATGGCGATTTCGGTGGCCAGCTTGCCTACCCGCTTGCCGCTCGCGTCCACGAGCCACCACCGCTGCTCCACCTCGCCGGGCTTCGCCATGAAAGTCTTCATCGATCGCTCAAATCCCTGATATGGAGTGCCAGGAGGGAATGGGGTGCCGGAGGTCATCAACCCGGCGGAGCCCCGGAGAGTAGCAATGCCCCTGCTGCCGAGCAAGGCACGCCCGCAAAATCGGCCGCAAAACCGGCTCTCTGCACGAGCCCGACCGCACGCAGGGGGGCGGCCGGTTGCGGGGTTCGGCCGCGCCAATCAAACTCTGAGCCATCCGCCGGTCCGTTCCCCCCGTTTCAGGCAGCTCCGCCCATGAAGGTCGCCGTTCTCAAGGAAACCTTTCCCGGCGAGCGTCGCGTCGCCCTCGTCCCCGCCACCCTCCCAGCCCTGAAGAAGGCAGGCCTCGAGATCCTGGTCGAATCGGGTGCCGGCGCGGCGGCGGGCATCTCCGACGACGAGTATCGTACCGCCGGAGCTGCGGTCGTTTCGCGAGACGAGGCGTTCGCTGCCGACTGCGTGCTGGCTGTTCGCACCGCCGGCGCCTGCGGCGACTCATGGTGTGCCGATCGCGATCGAATCCGGCCCGGGCTCGTGATGATCGGGCTGTGCGATCCGCTCTCTACGCCCGAGGCCTGCCGCGAGGCGGCCGACCGGGGGGCAACGCTCTTTTCGCTCGAGCTCGTGCCACGGATCACCCGCGCCCAGAGCATGGACGTGCTCTCCAGCCAGGCCAATATCGCCGGCTATCGAGCCGTGCTCCTCGCCGCCACCACCCTGCCCCGCATCCTGCCGATGATGACCACGGCCGCCGGCACGGTCACGCCCGCAAAGGCGCTGGTGCTCGGCGCCGGTGTCGCCGGCCTCCAGGCGATCGCCACCGCCAAGCGGCTCGGCGCTCAGGTGAGCGCCTACGACGTGCGGCCCGCCGTGAAGGAACAGGTGCAGAGCCTCGGCGCGAAGTTCGTCGAGCTCCCGCTCGAAACCGGCACGAGCGAGACGGCCGGCGGCTACGCCAAGGCGATGGGCGAGGAGTTTTACGCGAAGCAGCGGGAACTGCTCGGCAAGGTGGTGGCCGACAGCGACATCGTGGTCTGCACGGCGCTGATCCCGGGCCAGAAGGCCCCCGTGCTCGTCACCCGAGAGATGGTAACGCGGATGCGGCCCGGCAGCGTGATCGTGGACATGGCGGCCGAACGCGGCGGCAACTGCGAGGGCTCGAAGCCCGACGAGACCGTCATCCTCGACGGCGTCACGATCCTCGGCCCTACGAATCTCGCAGCCGACGTTCCCGTGCACACGAGCCAGCTCTATGCCAAGAACATCGCCACGTTCCTCGCCCACCTCGTGAAGCACGGTCTGCCCGACACGGCGGCCGACGACGAGATCTGTCGCGACACGCTCGTGGCCAAGGGAGGCCAGCTCGTCCACCCCAAAGTCCGCGAACGGGCCGGCCTACCCCCGCTCGATTCCCTCGCTGGCTGATCCTTTCTCAGAGGCCCCGGATGTCATCCCCATGAACTTCTTCCTCCCGCTGCTCGCCGATGCCGTCGTCGCCGAGGATTCAGCGGCCCGGTTCATCCGCCTTCTCACCGTCTTCCTGCTCGCAATGTGGGTCGGCTTCGAGGTGATCACGAAGGTGCCGCAACGGCTGCACACGCCGCTCACGAGCGGCTCGAATGCGATCTCCGGCATCACGGCGGTCGGAGCGATCGTCGTCGCCGGCGCCCTGGCCACGAAGGGGGGCTCGCTGCTGGGCTTCATCGCCGTCGTGCTGGCCATGATCAACGTCGCGGGGGGCTTCGTCGTCACCCACCGCATGCTCGAAATGTTCCAACCCAAAAAGAAGTAAGCCCGGGAAGAAGTAGACCGACATGTCGAGCCAAGCCTGGATCAATCTCGCCTACCTCACGGCCTCGATGCTGTTCATCGTGGCCTTCAAGCTCATGACCGGCCCGCGGACGGCCGTGAAGGGCAACTATCTCGGTGCCGTCGGGATGGCGATCGCGATCATCGCCGCCTGCTTCGAGAAGCCGGTCGTCGAGAGCCTCACGGCGAACGGCTCCTGGCCGCTCATCATGCTCGCGCTCGCTGGCGTGATCGGCGGCGGCATCGGCGCCGCGATGGCGCTGAAGTATCCGATGACGGGTATGCCGCAGATGGTGGCCCTGCTGAATGGCTTCGGCGGCGCCGCCTCCACGTTCGTGGCTGGCGCGGAGCTCTGGAATGCCTCCGCCGCCGCCCAGCCGCCGGCCGATCCACTCGCCCCCTGGACGCAGTTCGCCATCGCCACGGCCCTCACCGGCCTGATCGGCGCCGTCACGTTCTGGGGCAGCCTCGTGGCCTTCGGCAAGCTCGAAGAGCTGCCGCAATTCAAGAAGGCCTGGACGAATCCCAACCGCCACTGGATCAACATCGGCCTCGCCGTCGCCACGCTGCTCTTGATCTGGGGCGTGTGCGCGAATCCGTCGTCGAACCTGCTCTTCTGGCTGCTCGTGGTCGCGGGCAGTGCCTTGGGCTGCACGCTCACGCTCCCGATCGGCGGGGCCGATATGCCCGTCGTGATCTGCCTGCTCAACAGTTATTCCGGTCTGGCTGCGGCCGCGGCGGGCTTCGTGATCGACAACTCCGTGCTCGTGATCGCCGGCTCGCTCGTTGGCGCCTCCGGCCTGATTCTGACGGCGATCATGTGTCAGGCGATGAACCGCTCACTCGTGGGCGTGCTCTTCGGCGGCCTCGGCACGACGACCGCGGCGAATGCCGACGACGTCTACGCCGGCAAGGTGAAGAGCGCGAGCGCTGAGGAGATCGCGATGGTGCTCGAGGGGGCCGACCGCGTGGTGATCGTGCCGGGCTACGGCCTCGCCGTAGCGCAGGCCCAGCATGCCGTCCGTGAACTGGCCAACGCCCTGGAGAAGCGGGGCACGACGGTCGAATACGCGATCCATCCGGTGGCCGGCCGGATGCCGGGCCACATGAACGTGCTGCTCGCCGAGGCCGACATCCCGTATGAAAAGCTGCGGGAGATGGACGACATCAATCCCACGTTCCCGGAGACAGACGTGGCGATCGTGATCGGGGCCAACGACGTGGTGAACCCGGCCGCCCGCACCGACCCAAAGAGCCCGATCGCAGGCATGCCGATCCTCGACGTCGACAAGGCCAAGACGGTGGTCGTGGTGAAGCGGTCGCTCTCGCCGGGCTTCGCGGGGATCCCCAATCCGCTCTTCGCTGCCGACAACACGCTCATGTATTTCGCGGACGGCAAAAAGGCGATTCTCGACCTCACCGCGGCCCTGCAGCAGGGCTGATCATCGCAAGACGTCGGCCCAGAGGGCGTCGGAGACGAGCAGGCCGGCGCGAGTGAGCCGCACGTGCCGGCCGTCGTCGGTGGCGAGCCCCGCTGCGACCCAGCGGGCGATCGCAAGACCGGCGAGTGAGTCGAGGTCAAAGCCGCTGGCCGCGCGGAATGCCGTGCGGTCGAGGCCGTCGCGGCGCCGCAGGCCGACGACGATTCGCTCGCGGGCCGCCTGTTCGTTGGTCATGCGATCGACGTCACCGGTGAAGTCTTCCCCCGCAAGCACCTTCGTCATCCAGGTGGTCGTGCTGCGGTGATTCGTGATCCGTGCGCGGCCGTCGAACCGGGCCGCGCCGGGCCCGAAGGCCTCCCACGGCCGGCAGTCCCAATAGGCCTCGTTGTGCCAGCAGCGGAAGCCGGGTCGGGCGAAGTTCGACACCTCGTAGTGCTCGTAGCCCGCGGCCTCGAGCCGGTCGATCGCCGTCTCGAACATCGCCCGCTCGATCGATTCCTCCGCCGGATGCAGCATTCCCCGCAGCCGGGCCGATTCAAAGGCCGTGCCCTTCTCCCACGTCAGGCAATACACCGACACATGCTGCACGCCGAGGGCCAATGCTGCGGCGAGATCGGCTTCCACACCGGTCAGCGACTGCCCCGGCGCGGCCGTCATCAGGTCGAGGCTCACGACCAGGCCGGCGTCGAGGAGCCGCATTGTCGCTGCCCGCACGTCGTCGGGCGCATGATCGCGATCGAGGGTCCGAAGCGTGGCCGCGTCGAGCGACTGGCCGCCGAGGCTCACCCGCGTGACGCCGCAGTCGCGGGCAGCCGCGACGAACTCCGGCGTGACATCGAGCGGATTCGCTTCGACCGTCACCTCCGCATCGGCAGCGGGCCGGAGCCATTCGTGCAGGATGCCGAACATCCGCCGCAAACCGTCGGGCCCAAGATGCGACGGCGTGCCGCCGCCGAGGTAGAGCGTGTCGAGTTCGAGCTGCTGACACACGCGATCCAACTCGTAAGCCACGGCCACAAAATACCGCTCGATGAGATCGTCGCGCCCAGCCACGAGCGTGAAATCGCAGTAGCCGCAGCGGTGGCGACAAAAGGGCACGTGCACGTAGACGTGGCGGGGAACGGCGTCCATCTCACATGTCACTATACGGAGCCGCGACTTCGTCCACGAGCAAAAGAGCGTCCATGCTCTCTTGCATCCATGAAAGCCCCCAGGCGCAAGCCGGGGGAGCCCGAAGCCGGCGCGGGTGCGCGCACCCGTCACAGCCAGAGTTGCAGACGGCCGTCGAGCATGTCGGGGAGCTTCTTGGCGATGATTCGCTTGATGCGGTCGTCGGTGTATCGCGTGGAGAAGTGGGTGGCGATCACCACCTCGTTTCGAAATCGATCGCGGCGAGTGAGCAGGTCGTCGAGGTGCATGTGGCCGAACTTGTGGATCTTCTCCTTGCGGTGGGCATGGGCCACGAACGTCAGTTCGGTGATCAGGATCATCGCTTCAAACATCGCCGGACAGCGATCGAGCCCCTCCGGCGAGCTGTCGCCGAGATAGGCCACGAGCGGCGTACGGATCTCGTGGGTCACGTCCACGCCTGAGAGCCGCAGGTCTCGAATCTTGTCGCCAGGCAGCCCCTGATATTCGTGCTTGAGCTTCCGCCGCCGATCCCAGACGACGAAGCCCACGCTCGGCAGAGTGTGGCAGGTGGGCGAGACCGTCACGATGTGCTCGCGGGAGAGCTCGATCTCCTCGCCGGGCCGGGCGGGGAGGAGCGTGCACGGCAGCCGGCCCCGATCGAGCCGCGACACGGCGCGCAGGAGCTTCTCGATCGGCTCGATCGCCGACTCAGGGAGGTAGATCGTGGGCGGCTCCATCTTCATCATCCGCCGCCGGGCCACGTAGACGGGCAGCGCCGCGATGTGATCGAGGTGCGTGTGCGTCACGAACCAGGTGCTCGTGGCCATGAAGCCCCAGGGCTGCGAGCCGAGATCGAAGCCGAGCTTGAGTTCGGGGATCCGCCAGCAGCTCTGCACGGCGGCGCGCGAGTAGCCCTCGACGGTGAGCCCCTTGTGAACGAACGAGCGAAACGGCGAGTTGTCGATCATGCGGTGTCCGGCGGAGCAGGCGGTGCGGAGAGCGTGGCGGTGGTGGCGGGTGTCTCGAGCCAGATCTCCTCGAAGAGCTGCTCCTGGCGGGTGCCGAGGCGACCTCGCCGCACGAGCTCCAGCACCGCCAGAAAGATACCGACCACCCGCGACCGGGGCATATCGTCGTCGAAGAGCGTCGTGAACGCCACCCTGCCCTGCTCCGCCACGAGCGCCTCGATCCGCAGCATGTGGGTTTCGATCGGCGTGTCGTCGTGGACGATCTGCCGCGGCCGCCGCTTCTCCCGCTTGCGGAGCACACGCGCCATGGCACCGACGAGATCCCACACGTGGACGTCGCCGATCGTCACCTCGGCCGGCTCGCCGCGAGCCGCAGCCTCGTCGGCGGCCATCCGCGTGAACCGCAGATCCCACTGCCGGGCTCTGTCTTCGAGAAGTGTGGCCGCATCGCGGAACTGCTTGTATTCGAGCAGCCTCTGCACGAGGTCCTCGCGGACCAGCTCCACCGGCTCCTCCGTCTCCTCTGGCCGTGGCACGAGGGCCCGAGCCTTGAGCTCGAGCAACACGCTCGCGAGTTCGACGAATTCACCCACCTGGTCGATGGCGAGGTCCTCGAGCACATCGAGATAGGCGACGAACTCGGAGGCAATCTTCGCGATCGGCACCTCCGTCACGTCCACCTCGTGCTTCTTCACGAGGTAGAGCAGGAGATCCATCGGCCCCGAAAATACGTCGGTCTCGACCTTGAATTCCACGTCGCCTGCCTCACCGCGGTCCCTATGGATGCCATCAATCGTTGTCGTGCCATCATACGGATGGCTTCGCCCCCACGCAGCGGCGGTTTGGAGTAGGCTTTCGGCCATGAGCATCGAAACCTTGTGGGCTCCGTGGCGGCTCGGCTACGTGAAGGGCGAGGATCGCGGCACGCCGGCCGAGCCCATTGAGCCGCGACACTGGCGACCGAGCGCTGAGCACACGTGTTTCCTGTGCCGCGCGGCGGCAGCCGACCCGATCCACGATCGGGCGATGGGCGTGCTGGAACGCACTGCACACAGCTGCGTCGTGATCAACCGCTTCCCCTACGCCAGCGGCCACCTCCTCGTGGCCCCGCTCGACCACCGGGCCACGCTCGGATCGCTCACGCCGGCCGAACAGCTCGACCTCCAGCAGTGTCTCGTCCGCTGGTGCGGCCTCATGGAGCGGGAGATGCAGGCCCAGGGCTTCAATATCGGCCTCAATCTCGGCGCCGTCGCCGGCGCGGGACTGCCCGGCCACCTCCACTGGCACATCGTGCCGCGGTGGCACGGCGACGTGAACTTCATGCCCACGATCGCGGGCGTGAAGGTGCTGCCTCAGGCGCTCGATGCCCTCTGGGAACAGCTGACCCAGGCCCGCGATCGAGTTCCAGCATGACGCCACCGCCCACCACGCCTATTCCGCCGCTCGACTGGCAGACCCGCGAGCAGCTCACGCTCGCGCCGTGGGCCATGCATGCCATCGACTCCGCCGGCCGCGTGCACCCCGAGCCCCCGCACGCCGTCCGCAGCCCCTACCAGCGAGATCGCGATCGGATCGTCCACTCGGCCGCGTTTCGCCGGCTCGCCCACAAGACGCAGGTCTTCACCGGCTACCACGGCGACTACCACCGCAGCCGGCTCACGCACACGCTCGAGGTCACGAGCATCGCCCGCACGCTGGCCCGGGCACTCGGCCTCAACGAAGACCTCGTCGAGACGCTCGCACTGGCCCACGACATCGGCCACCCACCGCTCGGCCACGCCGGAGAGGACACACTCGCCGAACTGCTCCGTGACGAAGGGGGCTTCAACCACAACGCCCAGGCGCTGCGGATCATGGAGTTCCTGGAGCGGCGGTACGCGGAGTTTCCGGGGCTGAACCTCTCTCGCGAAGTGCTCGACGCCCAGGCAACCCGTAAGAAGGATGGCTCCGCGCCGGCACCGCTGCTCGAAACCCAGGTCGTCGATGCGGCCGACTCGATCGCCTACGACACCCACGATGCAGACGATGCGGTCGAGCTTAAGCTCGTGACAATGGAGGAGTTGTTGGAGCTGCCGTTGGTGGCGGAAGCAGCGGTCCGCGTGGCCGACCGCTTCGGCCGACTCGAGGGCACCGAGCTCCGACACACGGTGCTCCACGAGCTCGTGGACATGCAGGTGGCCGAGCTCATTGGGATGAGCCGGGCGTTGATCGACACCCTGCAGATCGATTCAGTCGCGGCCGTCAGGCAGGCCTGGCGCGGGCCTGACGGCCGGCCCGGGCGGCGGCTCGTCACCCACGCGCCCGCCGTGGCCTCGGGGAAACGGCAGCTCGAAAAATTCCTGTTCGAGCGGGTCTACCGCTGCCCCCGCGTGCTCGCCGTGCGAGTGCCCGCCCAGGAGCGGCTCACGCGGCTCTTCGACTGGTACTGCAGCCATCCGGCCGATCTGCCGCCGAGTTTCCGGCAGCGGGCCGAGTCGTTCGGTGTCCGCCGCAGCGTGGCCGACTACATCGCGGGAATGACCGATCGGTTTCTGGAGCTCGACCACGGCCGGCGGCTGGGCTGACGAATTCAGTCACGGCCGTGTGGTACAGTTGCCGTCCCGCCACCATTCATCGGTCATCCGCCCATGGCCCTCATCGTTCTCCGTTCGTTCTTCGTGATGGTGACGGTGGGCATCGCCGTACTCATCGTCAACTCGGAGCCGATGCGGCAGGCACCGACCTGGGCTCCGCTGGCGATCATCGCCGGCTCCGTCGTCCTGCCGCTGGCTGTCATGGCCGTCGATGCCGCGATTCGCCGCAAGGATCTCACGACGATCACGGCGGTCTATTTCGGGCTGCTCGTGGGGGTGTTTCTCACGTATGTCGCGATGCTCGCCCTCACGCCCGTGCTGCCGCTCAACCCGCGCGACGCGATCTGGACGTGGTTGCCGCTCGTGCTCGGTTCCGTGCTCTGCTATCTCTGCACGAGCCTGCTGCTCCAAACGCGGGATGACTTCCGGTTTCTGATCCCGTTTGTGGAGTTCGCCCGCGACGTCCGCGGCCTGCGGCCGAATGTGCTCGATGCCACGAGCATCGTGGACGGCCGGCTCGCCGATCTGGCCGCGGCCGGCATCTTCGAGTCACGGTTCGTGATTCCGTCGTTCGTGCTCGACGAACTGCAGGCGGCCGCCGACTCGGCCGACAAGCAGCGGCGAATCCGCGGCCGCCGCGGACTTGACGTGCTGGCTCGGCTGCGGGCCAACAAGACGGTCGAGATCGACGTGCTCACGCCCGCCGACGAGGTCGACGACGAGGCCACGCTCGAATCGCGGGTCGTCGCCATGGCGAAGCAACTCGGCGGCCGCGTGGTGACGACCGACGCCAACGTGGTGAAGATCGCCGGCGTGCGGTCGGTGCCCGCGATCAACGTCAACGAAGTGGCACTGGCGCTCAAGCCGGCCTACGTGCCCGGCGACGCGCTCACCGTGCGGCTCGTGAAGCACGGCGAAGAGCCCGATCAGGGTGTCGGATACCTCGACGACGGCACGATGGTGGTGGTCGAGAACGGCCGCGATCAGATTGGCCGCGTGGTGCACGTCGCCGTCACGAGCACCCTGCAGACGACCGCCGGGCGGCTCGTGTTCGCCCGGCCTGAACACGCCTCCCGAGGCTGAAAGCGTGCGTCTCTTCTTCTGCGCCACGGCAATCCTCTCCTGCAACTGCCCTCCGTCCGCCGATACGATGCCCCTCGACGAAGGCATCAAAGCCGGGCGCCCAGACCGGAAAATCCGGTAGCGAGGAATCGCTCTCGACGCGGGCCGGGCGGCGGCCTACCCTCCTGCCGCAAATCCCCGGGAGCCCCGCCATGATCGCCACTCACGCCACCGCCCGCCCGCGCGACGCCTTCGCCCCCGACGCGTGGCACCACGACATCAATGCGGCGATCGTCGATGGAGACCGCGGGTTCCGCCTCACCAAGCGGCAGCGGTCCCGCCGGTATCCCACGCGGCTGCTCCGCTACTTCATCCCGTTCCACTGGCTGGGCCGCGAGGCCGCCCGGCGGCAGCGGCCGCTGAAGGTATGTGAGATCGGCATCGCTCACGGGCTGATGCTGCGATACGTGATGCAGGGCTGCGAGCAGGTGGGCGTGGCGTATGACGATCTGATCGACAACTGGACCGGCGTGGACATCACGCTCCTGCACGAGGATCTCTCGAAGCTGCCCTACGACGAGCTGATCGAGGCCAACTTCGAGACCGACGTGGCGAAGCTGCCGGCCGACGCCGATGTCTACGTGCTCCTCCACGTGCTCGAACATCTCTACGAGCCCGAGAAGGCGATCGAGCAGCTCGTGTCGCGGCTGCCGTCTGGTGCACTCCTGCTCGTGGGCTTTCCCGCTCACCTGCACGCGACGATTCCTCTGCGCGAGCCGCACCTGCGGGCGCACACCAACGCCAACGGCCACGTGTCGGCCCTCTCCGCGAAGCGGTTCAACGACGCCGCCCGGGCCAATGGCTGCGACATCGAGGAGACGCGGTCGGCCTTCTTCCTTCGGGCCAGCGGCATGTTCCTCGAAGACCAGCGATGGTGGCAGCAGTTCAACCTCGCCTGGGGCCGGCTCGTGCCCGGCTGGCTTGGCGAGGTCTACATCGCCGCCCGGAAGCGCTAGTCACCAGCCGCGGGCGCGGAGCCAGTCGATCGCGCGGGCTTTCCAGTCGATCTGGCCGGGAAGTGAGTTGCCGGCCTTGAGCCCGAAGCCGTGCCCCCCCTTCTCGTAGATGTGGATCTCCGCAGGCACCTTCGCCTTCACGAGTTCCAGATAAAGGCTGGCCGAGCCCTGCGGCACCGAGCCGGGATCGTCGCCGCATTGGGCGATGAACATCGGCGGCGTGGTGCCGTCGATCGTCACGTCGGACCGCACGCCCTGATTCCCTTCGCCCACGATCTTCCAGGCGTAGAGGAGGAGCACTGCGTCGGGCCGCGCCGATACGGCCGGCTCGGCAACCGGAAACCGCGGCGGGTTCGTGGCCGCCACGAGCGTCGCCTGACCACCGGCCGAAAAACCGAGCACGGCGATCTTCGCCGGATCGAGCTGGAACTCGGCTGTCCGCCGCCGCACCTCCTGCACGGCCTTCTGGATGTCCTGCACCGGCGCGGCGTTTGGCACCGGCATCTTCCCCGTCGGCACGCGATGCAGCACGAGAAACGCCACGATGCCATGCTCGTTGAGCCACCGACAGGCATCAGAGCCCTCGTGCTCGTCGGCGAGGATGCCGAACCCGCCCCCGGGCACCACGAGCACGGCACTGCGAAGCTTTGCCGGCTCGGTCCGCGGAATGTCGTAGACCACGAGACGCGGATTCGACACGTTCGACCGCCGCGCGATTCCGTCGGCCTTCTTCTCGAGCGTCTCCGCCGGCTCGACCGGCACCCGTGGCTCTGGCACACCTTCGGGCCAGAGCATGATCTCTTGCGGCTCGGCCGCAATCACACGGGATGACTGAAACACTGCGGGCAGACAGACGGCGATCACGAGCAGCAGGCGGTTCATGCAATGATCTCCTTGACGACGCGGGCCGGCTCCACGCCCGTCAGCCGGAAATCGAGCCCCGAGAAGCGGTACGTGAGCCGCTCGTGGTCGGTCCCCAGGAGGTGGAGCACCGTGGCGTGCAGGTCGCGAACGTGCACGCCGTTCTCCGCGACGTTATAGCTGAAGTCGTCGGTGTTGCCGTACGTCAGGCCCGGCTTCGCACCGCCGCCGGTCGGTCGCCCCGCCGATGAGCTCCACCCAGTCTGGTTATCAATGACTGGTCGTCACAGAGTGACGGGCCTCCAGAGTCGCTACATTGTCGCAACAGCGACACGACAGCCATGCCGACATCGCCCTCCATCACCGCGACTCCACCCTCACGTGCCGGAGTCGCCACGGTCGTGCGGGGCGTGCTTCTGGCGCTCGCCAGTTGCCACGTTTCCATGGACGGCCAAGCAGCCGCTCCGGATGCGGCCCGCGGCCTGACTGCACAGCTGGAGGTTATGCAGCGGCGCGACCCCGCCATCGGCATCCGGGGCCTGCTGCGGTTCACCCTCGAAGCGGCCGGCACCGGCTGGAATCCGCCCGCGGTCGAGGAGGCCTTGCAACTCGCCCGGTCGATGCAGGATCAGGATTCAGCGAGCCCCACTTTTGGCAACTACCGGTGGCGACTCGGCGACGACGCCGTCACCGATCCCAATGCCGTCGAGTTCGCCACCCAACTCACGAGCCTGCTGCGGCTCACCTGCGCCGACTCGCTCACGCCCGCCGCCCGCGACCTCCTCGACGAGCTTCATCGCGACGCCCTCGTCGCGATCCAGCGACACGTCGTGAAGCCCGGCTACACCAACATCCACCTCATGCGAGCGTGGAACCTGTTCGCCCTGGGCCGCCTCGGCGACACCGCGGCCGACCGTGCGGGCCGCGCAGCCTGGCAGCAGTGGCTCGACCATGTGGCCTGCCACGGGATCACCGAGTATTCGAGCCCCACCTACTACGGCATCGATCTCGACTCACTCGGCCTCATCACCCGCCATGCGGGTGATGCGACGATCCGCCGCGAGGCCGCATCGGCCCTCACGTTTCTATGGACGGCCATCGCGGCCAACTGGTTCCCACCGGCCGAGCGGCTCGCGGGGCCGCACAGCCGCGACTACGACTACCTCTTCGGCCACGGCTCCCTCGACGACCACCTGCACCAAGCCGGCTGGCTCACGCGGCCGCCGTTCAGGGAGTCGGCCGGCTGGCTCACGAAGCCGCCGTACGACCACCTCACGGTGTTTCGCACAGCCTGCCGCTGGACTCCACCGGCCGATCTTCACGACGGCCTCGCCACCCGCGCACCGCGGTTCGTGGTGCAGCGGTTCAACGCCGAACCATGGGCCCGCAGCACGAACCACATCGGCGCGACGCTCGCGATCGGCGTGGCCGGCGAGTGCCGCGGGCCGGAGGACAAATCCCTGGCGATCCACCTGCCGGGCGGACCGGGCACGGCGAACGTCACGCTCGTGATCGACGGCCGCAACGATCCCTACGGCCGGCGCAAGGAGCCGACGGCGCACGGCGGTCAGTCAAAGGCCCATCACCTCCGGACGTTCCTCGCCTCGTCGCAGCGTGGCCCCCGGGTCGTCGCGGCCTGGATGTTCGATCCGGCCGTGCCCGCCTTCAAGGCCGACCCCGACGACCTCACCTGCCTCAAGGCACATCTGATCATGCCCGCCGAGGCCGAGGTCTGGTCGGCCAACGACCGACTCACCGACGGAGCGACGCTGCCGGGAGATGCGGTGTTCTTCATTCGCCAGGCAGAGGCTGTGGTCGGCTTTCGTTCGTTGCTCGCCGCAGCCGACGGATCCGCGCCGCGCGGCTTCTGCCTCCGTACCGATGCCCCACACATCGGCGGCCAGCGACTCACCGCCACGCTGCACGACGGCCAGCCCCACGGCCGCAGTCTCGTGGCATTCGACATCGAAGCCCGCGAGCGCTGCGGTGATGCCAGCTTCGCAGACTTCCGCCGCGAGTTCACCGCGCGGCGCGTCACCGCCGCGGCGTCAAGTGACCGGCTGCGGATCAAAGGCACACTGCCGCTCGAGACCGATCTCGCAGTCCGCCGGCCACTCGTCTGCGAGCCGCTCCTCGCCCCGGCCGACGTGCTGCTCATCGACGGCACCGAGATCGGCCGCCCGCTCCTGCCCATTCCCGATTGACTGGGGCGACGACGTCGTCCCATACAAGCCCTGAGCGCGAGCGAGGGGATGGGGTCGGCCGGATCGCGATCCCCAGGCCGGCGCCTTGGGGCTTTTATGGAGGCGAAGGACCGCGCAGCGGCGACTTGTGCCGCCCCCGAGCCGGGGCTCCACGTCCGTCGAATACCCGCTTACGCCTCCCAGCCTTTGCGGTACTCCCGCCGCAGCATGCCGTTGACGTCGTCGCGGCTGCTCTTCATGGCGGCGGCATCCCAATCGAAGCCGCCTTGCACGCGGTAGGCGACATTGGCGAGCAGCACCGCCTCGGAAAGCGGGCCCGTGTAGGCGAAGTTGCAGGTCGCGGGCGTGCCTCCGCGACAGGCGTCGATCCATTCCTTGTAGAAGCCGGGCGTCGGCGGCAGCGACTGCGGAGCCTGCTTCACATCGGTGAACTTCTCGTCCGGGAGCAGCTTCCACGAATCGAAGCCGCAGGCCAGCATGCCCTCGGAGCCGACGAAGAGCGTGTTGCGGCCCTTCACTGCCTGGGCGTCGATCCCGCGTTCGACGAGCACCGACGGCAGCCCCTGCGACCAGTGCAGCGTCACCGGCGGCAGTGTTTTGCCGTCGGCAACCGAGCGGGCGGGGAACTGGAGCGTGCTGGCAAACGACTTCGGCGTGCGGTCAGGGTCGGGTGTGGGCCCACGTGCCGTCACATGCGTGGGATGGCCGAGCTCGAGCGCCCAGAACGGGATGTCGAGGATGTGGCAGCCCCAGTTGCCCGCCTCGCCGGTGCCAAACTCCCACCAGAACCGCCAGTCGTAGGGTGCGAAGCCCTTCGTGTAGGGCCGCGTCGGCGCCGGGCCGAGCCAGAGATCCCAGTCGAGGCCGGCGGGCACAGGGAGCACCTCGGGCTGCGGTTCGGGCATGCCCCGCGCGCTGTTGACCCACGAGTAGGCCTCACGCACCTCACCGATCAGCCCCGCCTTCACGATCTCGACGCCTGCTCGCAAGCCGGGCAGCGCATGCCGCTGCGAGCCGAGCTGCGTGGCGATGCCCTTTTTCCTCGCGGCCTCCGTCAGCCGTCGCACCTCATCGACCTCATGGGCGAGCGGCTTCTCGAGATAGACGTGTTTGCCTCGCTCAATGGCCCACCACGCCGGATGGAAGTGCGTGTGGTCAGGCGTGCTGATTACGACGCCGTCGATCTGCTTCTCCAGAGCGTCGAACATCTTGCGGAAATCGGCGAATCGCTGCGCCTGCGGAAACTGCTCGTAGGCCTTGCCCACGCGGCGGTCATCGACGTCGCAGAGGGCGACGATGTTCTGATCCTTCACGCCGCCGAGGTTCTCCGCCCCGCGGCCGCCGATGCCGATCACGGCGAGGTTCAGTTTGTCGGCCGGTCCCTCGGTGGCCGCAGCGCCGAAGCCGTGCGTGGCGAAGAAGCCTGGCACGGCCGCGGCCGTGAGTCGGGTGAACGTGCGTCGGGAGAGCACAGGTGTCGCGTGTAGCGAGGTGGTCATCGGGCCATTCCTTTCCGTTGGGCAAAGAGCCAGTCAAGCACGGCCGGATCGCGATAGGCGGGCGTCCACGAATCGTGGCCAACTCCCTCCAGTTCCGAATACTGCGGCGATCCGCCAGCGGCTTTGACTGCCGCGATCATACTCCTCGACCGTCCCGGCAGCACGACCGTGTCATCCGCGCCGTGAAAGCACCAGATCGGGAGCCGCGCGAGCCGCGGGGCGGTCGCCTCGTCGCCGCCGCCACAGATCGGCAGCAGCGCCGCAAATCGCTCCGGCATCCGAGCCGCGAGATCCCACGCTCCGAAGCCGCCCATCGAGAGCCCCGTCAGGTAGACGCGGCCAGAATCAGCCGCCTCCGTCGTCACCACCTCATCGAGCGCGGCGACGGCGGCCGCGAGGTCGTCGGTCATCTGCGGTGCCTGCGGTGTGCTCGCCACGTCATCCCATGCCACCTCCACCCAGCGGCGATCGGGGCGGCACTGCGGCGCCACGAGATAGCAGGGATACTGCTCCTGCATGGCCGGCTCGGCCAGCCACGTGGGCAGATACGCCAACTGCTGTTCATTATCGGTGCCCCGCTCGCCGGCGCCGTGGAGAAAAAGGACGACGGGGTACGTCTTCCCTGGCTCGATTCGTGGCGGCCGTAGCAGGCGAGAGGTGACGGGCATCATCCGCTGCCTCCTCCAGACGAGTGAAATCGATACTGCACGAGTTCACGCGCAGCATTATCAGCGGTGATGCAAAACCGGCGATCGCCATCCGACGTCAGTTCGCAAGCGTGCCGTTTGGAGAATAACATGTCGATCACGGCTTCAGCGTGAGCCGCCCAGCCGGCTTGCTCCCCACCAGCACTGCCATGACCACGTTCACGGATCATATCCGCGCGGTTTGCCTCGCGCTCGTGGCTGCGGTCGCCGGCGCCGCCGATCACCCGGGCGTAGCGATCTATAACGAGCACTGCGGCCGGTGCCACGGTGAGACCGGCGGCGGCACGAAGGACCTCCCCGACCCGCTTGTCGGCGATCTGTCGGTCAGCCAACTCGCCGCCTACATCGACGAGACGATGCCGGAGGATGATCCCTCGCAGGTCACGGGCGAGGCCGCCCGGCAGGTGGCCGAATACATCCACGGCGCCTTCTACTCACCCGTGGCCCGCGATCGCAACCGGCCTGCCCGGGTCGAGCTCTCGCGGCTCACCGTCCGGCAGTATCAGAACACGGTCGCCGACCTGATCGCGAGCTTTCGGGGCCGCGGTCCGGGCATCGACGACCGCCGCGGCCTCAAGGGGGAATACTTCCACGGCCGCGACTTCGACCGCGGCAAGGCGCTCGTGTTCGAACGGATCGATCCACAGATTGATTTTCACTTCGGCGTCGAGGGGCCGGATCCGGAGCAGTTTCAGCCCAATCGGTTCGCCATCCGCTGGACCGGATCGATCGTGCCGCCCGAAACAGGCGCCTACGAGCTCATCGTGCGCACCGAGCATTCCGCAAAGCTCTTCCTCAACACCGCCTGGTACGAGCCGCCGCTGATCGACGCCTATGTGAAGTCGGGCAACGAGACCGAATACCGGGCGACGATCTCCCTCCTCGGCGGCCGGGCCTATCCACTGCGACTGGAATTTTCGAAGGCGAACCAGGGTGTCGACAACACGAAGCACGAGCCGCTCGCGAACGCGGCGATCGAGCTGCTCTGGAAGCCGCCTCACGGCCTCCTCGAGCCGGTACCGGAGCGGTGCCTGATTCCGCAGGATGCGCCGCCTGTGTTCGTGCTTGCAACGCCGTTTCCGCCCGACGACAAGTCGATCGGGTACGAGCGGGGCACGACCATCTCGCAAGAGTGGTATGCGGCCACCACCGCCGCCGCGGTGGAGACGGCCGACTATTGCCTCGAACATGCCGAGCATCTCGCCGGCGTGAGGCGCGACGCCCCTGATCGAGCCGACAAGCTGCGTCGGTTCGCCGCTCGCTTTGCAGAGCGGGCGTTTCGCCGGCCGCTGCCTCCCGGGCTGAAGGCCCTGGTGATCGACCGGTCCTTCGCCGACGCCCCCGATCTCGACGCCGCCCTCAAGCGAGCGCTCTTGCTCGCGCTCGGGTCGCCGCGGTTCCTCTACCGCGAGGCCGACGCGGCGGCTGGGACGAGCGACGCGTTCGACACGGCGGCCCGGCTGTCGTTCGGCCTCTGGGATTCGATCCCCGACCAGCCACTCTGGGATGCCGCCGCAAAGAACCAACTCACGACGCCCGAGCAGGTGCGGAAGCAGGCCGAGCGGATGGTGCAAGACCGCCGCACGCGGGCGAAGGTCCGCGATTTTCTCTTTGGCTGGCTCCGCGTGGACCTCGGTCCGGAGATCACGAAGGACGCCAAGGAGTTCTCCGCGTTCTCGCCTGAGATCGCCGCCGATCTGCGCACAAGCCTCGAACTCCTTCTTGACGACATGGCCTGGCGCACTGGCGACTTCCGCCGACTCTTCACCGACGATGAGGTCTATGTGAACGGCCGGCTGGCGCCGCTCTACGGCGCCTCGCTCCCGCCCGATGAGCCGTTCCGCCGCATCCGGCTCGACGACGGCCGACGGGGCGGCCTGCTCTCGCATCCCTACATGATGAGTGTGCTGGCCTACGCCGGCGCGACGTCGCCGATCCACCGTGGCGTGTTCCTGGCGCGGAGCGTGCTCGGCAACACGCTCAAGCCGCCGCAGGAGGCGATCGCTCCGCTCCCCCCTGATCACCATCCCGACCTCACGACCCGCGAGCGGGTGACGCTGCAAACGAAGGCAGTCGCCTGCCAGACCTGCCACACGATGATCAATCCGCTCGGCTTCGCGCTCGAGGAGTTCGACGCCATCGGCCGCTATCGCACCACCGAGGTCCGCGGAGGCGTCGCCAAGCCCATCGACCCGTCCGGCTCCTACCTGCCCCGCGAGGGGCCGGAAGCCAGCTTCCGTGGCGCCCGGGAACTGGCCGCCTACGTGGCCACGAGCCGCGATGCCCAGGAGGCCTTCGTGCAGAGCCTGTTTCACTCGCTCGTGAAGCAGCCGGCCCGGGCCTGGGGTCCCGACACGCTGGAGCAACTGCGACAGTCGTTCGAGGCCGGCGGCTTCAGCGTGCCCCGCCTGCTCGTCGATATCATGACCATGGCGGCACTGCCGCCGAAGCTCGAGGTGGCCCAGTCCGCCGTTCCGGAGACCATGCCATGACGCCCGCCTTCCTGCTCTCGCGCCGTGACCTGCTTCGCCGGCTCGGCGTGGGCTCCGCCGTGCTGCCGTTTCTCGGCAACCTGCCGAGCCTGGCGTCTGCGGCGACCGCGGCCCCCAAGAAGCGGCTGATCGTCGTGTTCAGCCCTGACGGCGTCGTGAAGAAGAACTTCTGGCCGACCATCCCGGGGCCGTTCCTGACGCCGGGCCCAATTCGCGTGCCGGCCGAACTGCCGCCGATTCTCCAACCGCTCGACCCGTTCCGCGATCGCCTCCTCACGCTCAAAGGCGTGCACAACAAGGTGAAGGGTGACGGCGATCTCCACATGCGAGGCATGGGCTGCCTGCTCACCGGCATCGAACTCTTCCCCGGCAACATTCAGGGCGGTGGTGATACGCCCGCCGGCTGGGCGAGCGGGCTGTCGATCGACCAGGAGATCAAGAACCATCTTCAGTCGCGACCGGAGACGGCCACGCGATTCGGTTCGCTCGAGTTCGGTGTGCTCGTGCCCAACAAGGCCGACACCTGGAGCCGGATGGTCTACACCGGCCCCAACCGCCCCGTGGCACCGATCGACGATCCCTATCAGATGTTCCACAAGCTCTACGGCCAGATGAAGGACCGCGAGAGCATGCAGAGCGTGCTCGACGAGGTTCGCGAGGACCTCGCGACGGTGGCTCAGGCACTGCCGGTCGAGGACAGGCGAATTCTCGAGGAGCATACGGCCCTCGTGCGGTCGTTCGAACAGGAACTGTCGAGCCACCGCGTCGAGGTGGCTCACGCCGTGCCCACGCTCGAAGAGGGCGTGGTCGAGCAGAACGACCAGATGCCAAAGCTCAGTCGGATGCAGATCGAACTGGTCGTCTCGTCGCTGGCGGCCGACTTCACCCGCGTGGCCACGCTGCAATACACGCAGTCGGTCGGCCAGCCGCGGTTCAAGTGGCTGGGCATCGACGAGGGCCAGCATGAACTCTCGCACGAGCCCAACACCAATGACGCCGCGCAGGACAAACTCACGAAGATCAACGCGTGGTATGCAGGCGAGATCGCCCACCTGGCCAAGCGGCTGGCCGAGACGCCGGAGCCAGGAGGCAACGGCTCCTTGCTCGACCACACCACGATCCTCTGGACCAACGAGCTGGGCGAGGGCAACTCTCATTCGCACGCCGACGTCCCGTGGGTGCTCGTGGGCAACGGACTCGGCTTCGCGATGGGCCGCGCGGCCCAGTACGCCGGCGTGCCCCACAACCGCCTGCTCCTCGCGCTCGCCCACGCGATGGGGCACACCGATCTCGCCCGCTTCGGCAATCCCGACTACTGCGGCGATGGCCCCCTCACCGGCCTCGCGTGATGCTGGCTGAGGCCGGTCGCACCGTGGCAGGAGGCGTGATTTCGGGCATACTCTGTGAGCGTTCGTCCCCCGGAGAAATACCATGCCCGTTGAATTCCGTTGCTGCATCACTGGCCTCGCGTTCGCCGCCTCCGTCGCAACCTGGCCGTCGTTCGCCGCGGCCGCGGCTCCGACCAAGAACCCGGCCTCTGCCGACCCCGCTCAGACCGATGAGGATTTTCCTTTCCAAGGCGAGTATGCCGGGACGCTCACCAAAGGCGGCACGTCGGAGAAGTACGGCGTGCAGGTGATCGCGCTCGGCGACGGCACGTTCGACGCCGTCGGCTATCCGGGCGGCCTACCGGGTGACGGCTGGACGCCCCCCACAAAGCTCCGCGGCACCGGCAAGCGGGACGGAGCCGTCGTGAACCTCACCGGCCTCGATATCGGTGGCACGAAACGGCAAGGCCGAATCAAGGATGGCTCGCTCATCGTGCTCGACGATGCCGGCACGTCGCTCGCTACGTTCGCGAAAGTGTCGCGAAAGAGTTCGACGCTCGGCCAGCCGGCTCCCACTGGCGCGATCGTGATCTTCGACGGCGCCGGGCCTGCCGACGAGACGAAGACGCTCGTCAATCCGCGAATCACCGACGACGGCCTCTTGACGGAGGGCAGCACGTCGCGGGTGACACACGGCGACGCAACGTTGCACATCGAGTTTCGCCTCCCCTACCAGCCCAAGGACCGCGGCCAGGGCCGCGGCAACAGCGGAGCCTACGTGGCCGGCGCCTACGAGGTGCAGATGCTCGACAGCTTCGGACTCGAGGGCAAGAACAACGAATGCGGCGGCATCTACAGCGTGGCCGCCCCGGCGGTGAACATGTGCCTGCCGCCGCTGGAGTGGCAGACGTACGACATCGAGTTCACGGCGCCGCGGTTCGAAGGGGAGAAGAAAGTGAAGGACGCCATGATGACCGTCCGCCACAACGGCGTGCTCATCCACGAGAACGCCGCCATCCCGAAGATCACCCCCGGCGGCGCCATGAAAACCGAGCAGCCCACCGGTCCCCTCCATCTGCAGAACCACGGCAACCCGGTTCGCTACCGCAACATCTGGGTGCAGCCGAAGTCGTGAGCAGCGGTCAGAGGGAACCATCACCGAAGGCCGCCGACGTCGCGCGAGCTGCCGCGCGGCTCGCCGCCGCCCGCCGCGTGCTGGTGACTGGATTTCGCGGGCTCACGACCGACGCGGTCGTCGCGGCCTGCGATCTCGCCGAAGCACTCGGGACTGCAGTCGATGCGGGCGACCCCGAGACATCGCGGCCGGCGGCGCCCACGATCGCCCGGGTGGGCGAAATAACGGCCGACCGCGCGGAACTCCGCGATCGGGCCGATCTCGTCATCGCCTGGTTCTGTGATCCCGACACCTCGTGCACCGGGTTCAGCAGCGATATTCTCACGCCGGCGATGCCAGCGGGCGGCAACCGCCGCGCGATCGCGATTGGCCCCGCAGCGGTGCAGGTTCCGGGGATGGACATGGATCACGCGGCCTGCGACCGCAGTGCTGCCGTCGAGGCAGCCCGCGTCCTCCACCACATGCTGCTCCACGGCGAGGCACCGGCTCATGCCGAGCCGATGGTCGCGGCTGCCTGTCGCACCCTGCACGCGGCCATCGAAGAGGCAGCCTGCGTCGGCTTCGTGACCGACGACTCGGCTGACCCGGTGGGCCTCGAAGCCTGGAGCCTCGTGCATGTCGTCCGCACACTCGCCCACCGGAAGCCCTCATTCGAGATTCCGCTCCGGCCTCGGGCCGCGGCCTTCGATGCCGTCTGTACCTGGCGGTATGGTGCGGCCGGGGCGATCGCCCGCGCCGACCGCAGCGCCAGCGCTTTCCTACCCGGCGAAGCATCCGCTGAGCAATTGATTGCGCGGGGCGAGGTCGATGCAGTGCTCGTCGTCGGGGAACTGGCTCCATCCGTCGAGAAGGCGATCACCGCCCGCGGCCAGCAGCTCGACGTGATTCGACTCACCGGCCCCGGCGCCACGATCGCCGCCGACCTGCGGTCATTGCTCGCGGCCCTCGCGACGCGAGGTGCGTCATGACCGCTGTCTCTCGACTCCGTCTCGCCGGAGGCACGATCCACGATCCGGCCAACGACCGCGACGGTGTCGTCGCCGACCTTTGGATCGAGGACGGACGGATCGTTGCTCCGCCGGCCGACCCGTCTGGATTCACGCGGATCGACGCCTCCGGCCTGGTCGTGATGCCCGGCGGCGTCGATCTCCACAGCCACGTGGCCGGCCCCAAGGTGAACGCGGGTCGCAGGATCGCACCCCAACTGGCGCGGCAGCGGCCGGCCGCCGTGCCCACGATCCACGCCACCGGCGCGGCCTACGCCGCTTTGGGCTACACCACCGTGTTCGACGCGGCGATCGCCACCGCTGCGGCCACCATCGCCCATACCGAGCTTGCCGACCTGCCCATTCTCGACAAGGGCATCTACCTACTCGCCGCCGACGAGTCACCGGTGATCGCGGCGATCGCCCGTAACGACGCCCGCGAGACGACGCGGCTCGTCGGCGATGCAGTGGCCGCCGGCAGAGGCTGGGCCGTGAAGGTGGCTAACCCCGGCGGCGCGGCATTCTGGAAGCATGGCCGTCGCGGCGACCACCACGATCTCGACACGCCGCTCCCCGACCACCCGAGCCTCACGCCACGACTGCTTCTCGACCGGCTTGCAACAGCCGTCGAATCACTCGGCCTGCCGCATCCGCTCCATGTGCACACGGCCAACCTCGGCCTGCCGGGCAACTGGCGGTCGCTGCTGGAGACGATGAAGACGTTCGCGGGCCGCCGGGCTCATCTCGCCCACGTGCAGTTCCACAGCTACACGGGCGGCGATCTCGACGAAGGCTCGTTTGGCTCGGGCGTGGCCCCGCTCGTGGAGTTTTTCAACGCCCACGACTTGCTCACGCTCGACGTCGGCCAGATCCTGTTCGGCGACACGGTGGCGATGACCGGCGATGCCGCCGCGGCCGAGCATCTCGCCCACGCCACCGGCATGCCCTGGATGGCCCACGACCTGCATCTCGAAGGGGGCTGCGGCGTGCTGCCGATCGCCTACCGCGAGAAGAGCATGGTGCACGCCTGGCAGTGGGCGATCGGCCTGGAGTGGTTTCTTACCGCGACCGACCCGTGGCGGGTGGCCCTCTCCACCGACCATCCGAACGGCGCGCATTTCACGGCCTACCCACACCTCATGCAGCTGCTCGGCGATGCCGCCTTCCGCCGCGCGGCCTTCGACCGGATCCACCCCGCCGTCCGCAGGCGCAGCCCGCTCAAGGATCTCTCCCGCGAATACACCCTCCAGGAGTTGTGCATCGTCACCCGCGCAGCCCCGGCCCGGATCGCCGGCCTGCCGCACAAGGGCCACCTCGGCGCGGGTGCCGACGCCGACATCACGCTCTACCGCCCCGATCGGGATCTCGCGCGGATGTTCTCGATGCCCGCAAGGGTGTTCAAGGCGGGCGTGCTCGTCGCCGAAGACGGCCACCTGCGTGACACGCCCTCCGGCCACACACTCGCCAGTCGGCCCGTCACTCCGTGACTGCCGCCATAGAAGCCCCCATGCGCAAGCAGGGGGATCGTCACGCCGCACACCGACGCCACGTTACCGAATCGATCGCCATCCCCCGGCTCGCGCCTGGGGGCTTTTATGAATCGATGGCGGCGAGCACAGCGGCCACCATGCGTTCAGCCGCAAAGGCCGTCTCAACGCGGGCCCGTCCGGCCGCACCATACCGGGCCGCCAGCGCATCGTCTTCGATGATCCCGAACGCCCGCCGCGGAAACTCGCTCTCCGGGATCGCCGGCACGATTCGCCCCGTCTCGCCATCGACGATCAGCTGCCTCGCGGCGTCGCTCTCCACGGCCAACGTCGGCAGGCTCCGCGCCATGGCATCGAGGAGCGCACCGCCGAACGCCACGTGCCCCGATTGCCACACGAGCCGCATCTGGCCGAGCAGGTCGGGCAGAATGTCGCAGTGGGGCAGCACGACCAGCCGTTCGGCGAGTTCCTGCACTCGTGCCCGGCGCCGCACCCGCGGCAACAGCGGCCCCGACCCCACGAGCACATGCTCGAGCCCCTTGTGTACGACGCCAAGCTGGTCGATCGCCCAGATCAGCCGCTCCAGCTTCGAGGCGGCCACGAGCGGCGCCACGCAGAGCGTCCAGATCTTCGTCGCATCAAGACCGAGCCGCGCCGCGACCGCCGCACGGTCGAGACCGCGGCCCGGATCGGCAGTGATGCCCGGTGCGACGACCTCCACCCGCGGCCCGCTCCAGTCGGCGCGACACGAGGCCGCCACCCCGGGCGACGTGGCAAGCACAAGATCGAGCTGCCGCAACGCCCGCGCCTGAAGTGACTGGAGAACCGGGGCAGCGAGCCGTGCCACGACGTGCGTCTGGGGTCGGGCGAGCTTCGCCGCCGCGGCGGCCGCGAGCAATGACCGCCCGGTCACGATCACGGCAGCCGGCCGCAGCCGCCGCACGAGCATCGTGAGCCGGGCCGCAGCCGCGGCATCGACCTCCGGCCTCCGGCCAAGCCGATGCACCGGGATGCCGTGCGTTGCGAGCCGGTCGGGCACCGCCCCCCCCCGCGACAGTACCGCCACGTGGACGGCGAGGCCGGCCGCACGCATGCCCTCGGCGAGCAGTTCGGTCTCACGGCCCGTGCCGACCGGATCACGTCCGGGCGTCACCAGCATGATCGAGGGATGTGGGTCGGTGGGCATCGGGTTTCGGAGCAGTGCCGGTGCGGGCGGCGGCGATGTCGGCGGAATCGAGGGCCGCGAGATGCGGCAGGTGCCGCCACGCGCCGTCGAAGTCGAGACCATACCCCACGACGAACACGTCGGGAATGTCGAAGCCCACGAAGTCGGGCTCCAGGGCCACCTGCGCCCGGCCGGCCTTCCGCACGAGCACAAGTGATCGCACGCTCGCCGCCCCGCGGCGGTTCAGCTCAGCGACGATGGCCTCCAGCGTACGGCCGGTGTCGAAAATGTCGTCCACGAGCAGCACGTCGCGGCCGGCCAGATCGGGAAGCGAGTCGAGCCGCAATTCCAGCCGGCCGGGCGTCGTGGCCGTGCCTCGGTAGCTGCTGGCCGACACCATGCTCAATTCGATTGGACACTCGAGCCGCCGGATCAGGTCAGCCACGAGCACGATGCTGCCGGTCAGCACCCCCACCACGACGAGCGGTCGGCGGCCGTACTCGCGGCGGATCGTGTCGGCGAGCCGGTCGATTCCCGAGGCGAGTTCGGCGGCGGAGAGAAGCACCTGCATGGGGCGGGAGTCTATCAGCTTCGGGCGGTCGTCTGCCTACAATCGGAGCGGTTTCACGACACGCCAGACTCGCCACCGCCATGCCCCCGCCACCCCGTCCGCACTGGTCACTCATCACGGTGGCCGGCCACGCGTGCGAACTCTACGAGCCGCCGCAGCCTCGTCCCGGCCGCGCGGTGATCTACCTCCACGGCGTCCGCGAGCGGTGGCTGCAGGAACTGCCCGCGCTCCGCGACCTCATCGAGGCCGCAGGGCTGCCCGCGATCGCGCCGCGCAGCGGCCGCTCGTGGTGGCTCGACAAAACGCTACCGGCGTTCGATCCTGAGATCACGCCCGAGCGGTACGTGGTGGAGCACGTGCGGGGCGAACTGGAGCGGCGCTTCGGCGTGCAGCCGCCGGGCATCGGTCTCATCGGCACGAGCATGGGGGGGCAGGGAGCCCTGCGGCTCGCGTATCGCTACCCGCAGCTGTTTCCGGTGGCGGCCGCCGCCGCCCCCGCGATCGACTTCCATCTCGCGATGCGAGAGGCGGGCGATCGCGACGACGGCGAATACTACGACACGCTCTGGCAGTTCTTCGGCGACGTGGAGCGGGCCCGGCAGGACACCGCGATCCTCCACGTGCACCCGCTCAACTGGCCGCGGCATCAATGGTTTGCGAGCGACCCCTCAGACTTGCACTGGCACGACGGCGCCGTGCGGCTCCGCAGCAAGCTCGTGGCTCTCGGTATTCCGCACGTGGCGCTGCTCGAGCCTCTCGTCGGCCCGGGCGAAGGGCATTCGACCATCTACTACGACCGCATCGCGCCGGAGATCATGCGGTTCGTGCTCGACGCCCTCAACGCAGAGGCCCGTTCACGGTAGCCCGGTCACGCCGTGACCGGAATGCAAGTCACGGCG
>JBAVTF010000039.1:0-6660 GCA_049695995.1 Pirellulales bacterium
GTTGCGGAGTAACGGGCCTACAGTGAGCACCAGACTGCGGTGAGGGGCTGCCCGTGCCCCAGGAGCCGGCGTTGCTGACAAGCGCAGGCAGGATGCCGAAGCGCAGTCAGCATCGAGCGAGCGAAGGCATGGATGCCGTAGCGAGCGTCCGGCGACGGGGCATGGGCAGCCCCGAACCCACACCACTGGAGGTCGCCCCGCGGAGGAATAGCCGGGGCCTGCGGTGTTCAGGCCGTGGGCCGCACACGGAGTGTGCGGACTACGGCGCGAGCGGAGGGCCACGTGACGCGTCAGGCGTGCGGGCCGGGCTTGTCGTGGCCGTCGGCGATCTCGGTGTCGTCCTTCTTTCCTGGGAACATCAGCGATGCGGCGACGCTCGTGCCGATGAGGGCCACGATCACCGCGAGCGACAGGGCCGGATGCACGAGGTGCCCCTTCGCGTGGGCATCCCAGCCACCCCGTTCGGCGAGCCACTCGGTGTGCCGCGCGGCCTCGGCGATCATCTTGCAGCCGACGAACACGAGCACCGCCGACAGGCCGTAGTTCAAGAACCGGAACAGATCCATCACGCCGGCCAGCAGGAAGTACAGCGCCCGGAGGCCGAGGATCGCGAACACGTTCGAAGTGAAGGCGATGAACCGCATGTAGGGCGTGCCCTTTTCGACGACGCCGAGGATCGCCGGGACGCTGTCGACCGCGAACAGCACGTCGGTGCTCTCCACGACGAGGAGCACGAGGAACAGCGGCGTGGCGAGCAGTTTCCCGTTCTCCCGGACGAAGAACTTGTCGCCTTCCGAGTGGCTCGACATCGGGATGAGCTTCTTGAACAGCCGGATCAGCGCGTTGTCGCCCGGCTCGTGGTCCTCGTCGCCGAAGGCGAGCTTGATTCCCGTATAGACGAGGAAGGCGCCGAAGAACCACATGATCCACTTGTAGCGTTCGACGAGCTCGGCCCCGAGGAGCACGAATGTGAGCCGCATCAGCACGGCCCCCAGGATGCCCCAGAAGAGGACGCGGTATTGGTACTTCAGCGGCACGCCGAAATAGGCGAACACGACGGCGAACACGAAGACGTTGTCCATCGACAGTGACCACTCGACGAGATACCCCGTGAGGAACTCGAGCGCCGCCTTGCCCCCCAGCCACCACCAGACGAGGCCATTGAACGAGAACGCCAGGGCTGACCAGAAGCAGGTCCAGAAGGCACTCTCGCGAAGCGACGGCTCGTGGGAGTGCTTGTGGAAGACGGTGAGATCGAGCACGAGCAGCACCGTCACCATGGCCCCGAAGGCCAGCCAGTGCCAATTCTCGATCGTCCCGGCGGTTGCAACGGCGTCGGCGAGCAGCATCTCAGGGAAGGTCCGCGAAGGAGGGATGTCGGGGCGGCGGTCGCCCCGGGGTCGCCGGAATCGTAGCAGACACCCGCGACACGTGGGATCTGCGGAAGAATCCTTGGCTGGGCTTGCATCACGGTCAGGAAGGCGACGGGGTCGGTGCAAGCTCGAGGAGCATGTGGACCGAGTCTTCGAGGTCCCGCGACGAGACTTGTACCGCCCCGAAGCCGGATTCGGCTTCGAGAGGTATGCCGGCTTCGGGGCGGTACGAGTTCGCTCGCTGGCGGCCGCACGCCACGCTCGCGATCCTCGCACCGACCCCTTCGCCTCCCGGCTTGCCTCTAGCCGAGCTTCGAAACGAAGCTGGCGGTCATGGCGGCGAAGACAGGAGCGATGCGGTCCCACTCGCGGTCTTCCGCCTGACAGAACAGCAAGTAAATGGCGGTGGGCGTTTCCAGGGTGCGCACGTGGGCGGTGTTGGTGAGGTCAAGGCAGTAGAAGTTCATGTCGAAGCCGGGGAGCCGGTGGCCGGCGACCACGTCTTCGGCGGCCTCGCTGTCGAGATCGCGATACTCCTCTTGCATCTGACCGAGCACGGCACGCGAGAGTTCGCCCGCGTCGCCGCCGGGAGCGTGGCCGCTCAGCGACCAGAAGCCGCCTTCGGGCGACTGCACCGTCACCGCGGCGTGGCGGCCGGCGGAGTCCCCCATGTCGACCGACCAGTTGTCGGGATAGTCGAAGGCGAGGCCGAATCGATCGAAGTGCACGGCGGGATCTCCGGGGATAGACGCCGAATTGTAGTCGTTTCGTCGTCGCGGGAGCGGTCTGGACCGTGTCGCCGCCGGCGGCTATCGTCCCGCCCTTCCCGACGGTCGGCCTGCGGCTGATCGCCGGCCCGACCGTCTTTCACCACCAGTCGTTTTCCTTCGGATTCGCACCGCATGGCACAGTCGCTTGGCACGGTCGCCGCCGCGGGCCGCCCCCGGTCCGCCGGCCTCCTCGACTATGCGTTGCCCGCGGCCATCCTGCTGGCGGTGCTCGTCGTGCTTGCGCCCGTGCCGGCGCCGATCGTCGATCTCCTGCTGGCGGCCAATCTCACGGTGTCGGTGCTCGCGCTCCTGGGAGCGCTTGCCGCCCGCACGCCGCTCGAGATGAGCGTGTTTCCCACGTTCCTGCTCGGGGCCACGCTCGTGCGGCTCGTGCTCAACATCGCAACGACACGGCTCATTCTCTCTCGGGCCGCGATCGACGGCGAGGCTGCCGCCGGCCAGGTCGTGCAGGCTTTCGGCGAGTTCGTCGCGGCCAATAATCTCGTCGTTGGCGCCGTCGTGTTCGCGATCATCGCGATCGTGCAGTTCGTGGTGATCACCGCCGGATCGACGCGGACGAGCGAAGTGGCGGCCCGCTTTGCCCTCGACGGTCTGCCGGGGCGGCAGATGGCGATCGACACGGAGGTGCAGGCCGGCACGCTCACCCGCGAGCAGGCCCGCCAGGCCCGGCTCGACCTGCAGCGGCAGACTGATTTCTTCGCCAGCATGGATGGTGCCAGCCGGTTCGTCCGCGGCGAGGCCGTGGCGAGCGTGATCATCACGCTCATCAATATCGTCGGCGGACTCGCGATCGGTGTCGTCGAGCACGGGATGGCCGTCGATCGGGCCCTCGATGTCTACGCGCGGCTGACGATTGGAGACGGCCTGTCGAGCGCGATCCCATCGCTGTTCGTGTCGGTGGCCACGGGGCTCTTGATCTCCCGGTCGAGCCACGCCGTCGACCTCTCTCGGGAACTCGGCCGTCAGCTCACGGCGCAGCCGCACGTGCTGGCGATCACCGGCGTCTTCCTGGCCCTCCTCTCGCTCACTGATCTGCCGTTCCTACCACTGGCGGGCATGGCTGCGGCCTCGTTCTTCGGCGCCTGGCGTGTCGGCCGGCGCGGCCACACGGCCGGCAGCCGCGACGATGGGCATGCCGCCCGCGCGGCCGCGGCACCGGAGACCGTGTCGGCGGCCAGCGAGCTTTTCGCCGACGAACGGATCGTGGTCGAACTGGGCGGTGGGCTCGTGGGGCTCGTGGCCGGAACGGCGCCGGTTCTTCCGGTAGTCGCGGCGGCCCGTGGCCGGATCGCTGGCGACCTTGGATTCCTTGTGCCGCAGGTGGCGTTTCGTGACGACCTCGGGCTGCCGTCGCGCGGCATCCGAATCAGTATTGCGGGGGACGTGGTGGCCGAAGAGGAGCTGCCCGCGGGCCGGCTCCTGGCGGTGCCCAAGCCGGGCGAGTCGCTCGAGTTCGATGGACCGGCCGCGGTGGAGCCCGTCGCTGGCCGGCGGGCCACCTGGGTGAGTCATGCCCAGGCTGACCACGCCCGACGGGCAGGGGCGACGGTGCTCGACGACGCCGGATTCATCGCTGCAGCCATCGAGGGGGCGGTCCGCCGCCACGGCGACCGGCTCCTGTCGCGGGAGGACACCAGCCGGCTGATCGAGTCGCTGCGGTCGAGCCAGCCTGCGCTCGTCGAGCAGATCGTGCCCGGCGTGCTCTCGATCGCCCGTATCCACCGTACGCTCCAGTGCCTGCTCGCCGAGGGAGTCCCGGCGCGGCCGCTGTCGGAACTCCTCGAAACCATGTCCGATCATTCCGCCGAGGCAGCCGAACCGTGGCAGCTCGCCGAGATCGTCCGTCGTCGGTTGGCAGGCCAGATCTGCCGCAGGGCGCGCGATCCACAGGGCAGGCTCACCGCGGTGCGGCTGACCGGTGCGGCCCTCGACGCCTGCCTCGCGGCCGCGCCGTCGGGATCGCTGCCGCAGAAGCTGGTCGGCGACATCCGCCGTGCCGTGCGCGTGGCCGTGGAACGGGGCGGGGCGGCGACGGTCGTCGTGCCGGCCGCGACTCGGCGAGCCGTGCGGCTGGCTGTCGCGCGACAACTGCCGACGGTGCTGGTGCTCGCCGACGAGGAAGTGGCGGGCGAACGCGGCCTGGAGGTGTTCGCGACGGTGGCGGGCGAGGAGCTCAGCAAGGCGGCGTAAGCGGTTCGGGCGCCGAGAACCACATTCAAGAAAACGAGATTCAAGAAAAAGGGTTCAAGCATACGCAGCCGCGGCGCCGATGACTCGGATGCCCGGTGGTCTCTATCGGGTTCGTGCCAGGACGGTGCGGGCCGGTCAACTTCAAGGAGGATGATGTGGCACAGCACGCGACCCCGACCTCGCCCGAGGAAGTCCTCGACATCTGGAAGCGGTTCAAGGCCGACCAGAGCAACGAGGACCTGCGGAACCGCCTCATCGAGATCTATTTGCCGCTGGTGAAGTACAACGGCGAACGGATCTGGTCGCGGCTCCCGGACGGCGTGGAGCTCGACGACCTCGTGTCGGCCGGCACGTTCGGCCTCATGGATGCGATCGACGCCTTCGACATGTCCCGGGGTGTGAAGTTCGAGACCTACTGCGTGCCGCGAATCCGCGGCGCCATGCTCGACGAGCTTCGGACCATGGACTGGGTACCCCGGCTCGTGCGCAGCAAAGCGAGCAAGCTCAACGAGGCGATCAAGACGCTGGAGGCCAGGCTGGGCCGCGCGCCCGCCGACGCGGAGGTGGCCGAGCACATGGGCCTGTCACGCGAGGAGTTCGAGAAGCTGCTCGTCGATGCCAACGCGGTGAGCCTCGTGAGCCTCAACAAGAAGTGGTGCGAGACCGACAGCTCGAAGGAGGTCCACGAGATCGACATCCTCGAGGACAAGAAGGGGGACGACCCCACGCGGCGGATTCAGAAGGCCGACCTGATGCGGCTCGTCACGAAGGGGCTCAACCGCAACGAGCGGCTGATCATCATCCTCTACTACTACGAGGAACTGACGATGAAGGAAATTGGGGCCACCCTCGACCTTTCCGAGAGCCGTGTCAGCCAGATGCACAGCGCCATCGTCGAGCGGCTGCAAAACCAGCTTGGCAGGCGCAAGCCCGAATTCGCGATGTAGGTCGGTGTGCTGGCGTTTCTTGTGGTTCTGGGCGGGCTGGGCAAGACCGGCTGCGGAACGACGGGAATATCCGGCAACAAAAAATTTCGTTCAAGAATTTCAGTTCAAGGTTCGAATGGTCCCGGGTCGATGATGACAAGTTGGCCGCGGCGACCGGTCGCTGAAACCGACCGGCCGCTGTCCGACGATTGGTGTCGCCGGAACGCGGAAGCGCGGCAACAATAGGAGTGAAACAGGCAGGTTCTCGGCGAAAGATTCCGCATCGAACCCTTCCCAAGTGTCCCGCGTAGATGTGGGCGTGTGGGGGGAGACGGAACTCGAAACCCACGTTCGAAACACTGTCTGCAAGGAGTGCGATCATGAATATTCTCGGTGTCTTTTCGACGCATGGCTCGCAGGGTCTCGGTGCCGTGAAGGGCGTGGAGGCCGCGGATTCGGCTCAGGCCGCTGCCCGCCAGCAGGGCGTGGGCGAAGTGCACGACGCCGTCACGCTGTCGGTCGATGCGGTGCGGGCGGCCGACGCCACGTCGGACATCCGCTTCGATCGTGTCAACGCGATCCGCGCGGCGATCGCCGACGGCACCTACGAGACGCCGGACAAGCTCGACGCGGCCCTCGATCGGCTGCTCGAGACGCTGTGATTGCACGGCTGCCGGGCTCCTCGCGAGTCCGGCAGCCGTCGTTCGGCGGAGGGCATCGGTGTGGTAGGATTCCGATGATCCTCGGAATTATTCCATGACCGTCGCCCACGATTTCTCGCTCGGTTCCGTCGAGGTGGCGCTCACGCCCGCCCAGCGGTTCGCCGAGTTTCTGCAGGCCCGTGGCAAGCGGGTCACGCGACAGCGGCAGGTCATCGTCGATCACGTGTCGAGCCGGCACGAGCACTTCGACGCTGATCAGTTGCTCGACGACCTGCGGAAGACGCCTGAAGGCGCGGGGGCCAGTCGGCCCACCGTCTATCGCACGCTCGCCGAAATGGTCGACGCGGGGTTGCTCCACAAGATGGTGCTCGACGGCCGTGCCGTCTACGAGCACGACTACGGCTATCCTCAGCACGACCACCTCTACTGCTCGGCCTGCCAGCGGCTGATCGAGTTTTCGAGCGACGCGCTCGTGAAGATCCGCGACGCCGTCGCGACGAGCCATCAGTTTCGCGCCACCGGCCACAAGCTGATCGTGACCGGCATCTGCCTCGACTGCCGCACGAGCAAGGCCAAGTCGCGGCATCAAGACCGCGTGTAACGACGCCGCGGTACCTTGCGGATTTATGTCCCACTTGAGGGTCGGGGCTGCCCAGTGCCCTGTCGCCGGACGCTCGCTACGGCATCCATGCCTTCGCTCGCTCGATGCTGACTGCGC
>JBAVTF010000040.1:0-2440 GCA_049695995.1 Pirellulales bacterium
GCTGGGGTTCCAGGACGCGACCCCGGACTACCGCGAGGTCCTCGGGGACCCCCGGGTCGAGGCGGTCTCCATCTGCGCCCCGAACCACCTGCACCACGAGATGGCCACCGCGGCCGCCCGTGCCGGCAAGCCCTTCTGGATCGAGAAGCCGATGGGGGTCGACGCGGCGCAGAGCGCCGAGATCGCCCGCGCCGCCCTGGACGCCGGGCTAGGTGGCTGGTGTCTTTCGCGTGTCGTCGACCCCTGGTGTGACCGCTTTGGGAGGATGACTGCGGCGGTGTTGCTGTCTGGGTTGGGGGTTCGTGATGTCGTTGGGTGTCTCTCCCACGCAAGGGGATCTGCTGCGCTCGACGGCCAGCTACTGCGGGTCTCGGGTGCGCCCTGACTCGATCTACGGGGTGCTGCATCGGGAGTGCTTCAGCCTGTTTCCCGATGAGATGTTCGCCGACCTGTTCACCGACGTCGGCCGGCGTAGTGTGCCGCCGATGGTCGTGGCGGTGGTGATGGTGCTGCAGCGGATCGAGGGTTGCAGCGACCGGGAGGCGGTGGACCGGTTCGCCTTCGATGCTCGGTGGAAGTACGCCGCGGGCGGGCTGGACTTCGACTATCCGGGGTTCGTGCACACGGTGCTGGTGGACATGCGGGCCCGGTTGGCCAGCTCGGACGCCCCGGACCGGATCTTCCAGGTCACCTTGGAGGCGGCCAGGAAGGCGGGGTTGGTCGGCCGTAAGCGGGTGTTGGACTCGACGCCGTTGTATGACGCGGTCGCCACGATGGACACTGTCACGTTGATCCGCTCGGGGATCCGTGGCCTGCTCAAGGCCGCCGACGCCGACGTGGGCGCCGAGCTGCGCGGGTGTCTTCGCCGTCAGGATGACTACACGCGGGCGGGTAAGCCGGTCTGTGACTATGACGATGGGGCCGCGCGGACGGCGCTGGTCGATGCGCTGGCCAAGGACGCGTTGGCCGCCTTGGGCCTGCTGCAGGGTCGGGAGTTGGACGAGCGGGTGAGCCAGGCCGCCGCTCTGCTGGCCACGGTGGTGGGTCAGGACCTGGACGAAGGCGTCGGCGGGGTGTTCACGATCGCCCGCCGGGTCGCCCCGGACCGGGTCATCTCCACCGTGGACACCCAGGCCCGGCACGGGCGCAAGACCTCCGCCCGCGGGTTCGATGGGTACAAGGGCCACCTCGCGATCGAGCCCGACGCCGAGATCATCACCGCGACCACGGTCACCCCGGGCAACACCGGCGACGCGGCCGCGGCCAGGCGACTGTTGGCCCAGGACCTGCCCGCCGCCACTGGCACGGCCCATAGCGCGCCACCGGTTGCGGAGCCGGTCGGGGAATCGGAGCCGGGTGGGCCCGGTGAGCAGCCGGCGACGGCTGGTGCGGAGCCGTTGGCGGTCTACGGCGACGCCGCCTACGGCGCCGGGGCGTTGTTAGCCGACCTGGAGGACGCCGGAGCAACGATCATGACCAAAGTGCAACCGCCGGTCGCGCCGGGTGGGCGGTTCGCCAAGGACCGCTTCGTCATCGACCCCGCCGCGGGCACCGTGACCTGCCCCGCCGGGCTCACTGTGAGCATCCGGGCGGCCAAGGCCGGCGGGGGCGCCGCGGCGTTCGGCGCGGCCTGCGGCGGGTGCCCGTTGGCCGCTGCATGCACGACCTCGCGGGCCGGGCGCACGATCAAGATCGGCGCCCACGAGGACGAGCTCGTCCGGGCCCGCGCCACCCAGCAGGATCCGGCCTGGCGGGCCGACTACCGGGCCACCCGACCCAAAGTCGAACGCAAGATCGGGCACCTGATGCGCCGCCGACACGGCGGGCGGCGAGCCCGGGTCCGCGGACGGGTCAAGCTCGCCGCCGACTTCTCTCTCCTGGCCGCCGCGACGAACCTGGCCCGACTCGGCGTGCTCGGACTGACCTCGCTGCCGGGACAAGGATGGGCAGTAACCGCCAGCTGACCCCGTGCTGGCCACCATAGGCCGACCACGGCGGACCCACGGACCGTCACCGCCACGGCCTCCAGCAGCCTCGAAACCCCGCTACCGCCGGCCGGATCGAGAATCGACGGCCACCCGTTGAACTGGCCCACAGTCGCCCGAATCGATCACAGTGGGCCCGCAGACATCCCGTTCAACACCAGCCACCTAGCGGTTCCCTGCCCGCCCGGTGTTAACTGAGCGGCGTGGGGCTCGAGAACGAACACGGGGTCCCGCGCCGGCGATGACGGGCTGCCATCAGCCTGCCCGCCCGCGACGAACGGGGATCGAAGCCGGTGGGCGCGAACTGGGCGCCGACCGGTGACACGCGCCGGGGCGCCGTGTCCACAGCGACCGACGAAAGGCAACACATGACTGCGAAGCGCACGGTGGCTGTGGCGGCCACCGCGTCCCTCCTGATGATGGGCCTGGCCGCCTGCGCCCAGTCGCAGCGGGAG
>JBAVTF010000041.1:0-15534 GCA_049695995.1 Pirellulales bacterium
TGCCCCAGGAGCCGGCGTATGCTGACCAGCGCAGGCAGGATGCCGAAGCGCAGTCAGCATCGAGCGAGCGAAGGCATGGATGCCGTAGCGAGCGTCCGGCGACGGGGCGTGGGCAGCCCCGAACCCACACCACAGCAGGCTGACCCGCGGAAGTGCAAACATGATTCACGGTCTCACCCCACGACTCATTTCAGCCCTAGCGATCACCGTCTCGGGTCACCTCGCGGCCGCGGCGACGTGGCCGCAGTGGCGTGGGCCCGAAGGCCAAGGGCACGCGCCAACGGCGCATGACCTTCCAGTGCGGTGGAGCGAGACCGAGAACATCGCCTGGAAGACGCCGCTGCCGGGCCGCGGCTGGTCGTCGCCGGTGATGGACGAGACGCGGATCTGGCTGACCGCGGCCGTCGCCACGGAACTTTCGCCGGAGGAGCGGGCGCGGCGGGCGGCGGCACTCGCGACGAAGCTTCCAATGAACGTGTCGGGGCCGGTGAGCTTCCACGCGTTGTGTGTCGACCGTGCGACGGGAAAGCTGCTGCACGACGTGACGGTGTTCACGGTCCACGACCCGCAGCCGATTCACAGCCTTAACTCGCACGCCTCGCCGTCGCCCGTGCTGGCCGACGGCCGCGTCTTCTGCCACTTCGGCGACTATGGCACGGCCTGCGTCGATGCCACCACGTCTGCCGTCATGTGGACGAACCGCGACCATCGGCTCGACCACGAGAACGGCCCGGGCAGCAGCCCGATCGTGTGGCGCGACCTGCTCATCTTCCACTGTGACGGGAGCGATACGCAGGCGATCGTGGCGCTCGACGCGCGAACGGGGAAGCAGGTCTGGAAGACGTCGCGATCCGGCACGCTCCACGAGAATCCGGACTTCAAGAAGGCATACGGCACGCCGCTCGTGCTTCCGCTCGGTGGCCGTGACGTGCTCCTCTCGCCGGCCGCTGACTGGATCTACGGCTACGAGCCGGCGACGGGCCGCGAACTCTGGAAGCAGTCCTACGGCGTGCTCGGCTTCTCGATCGTGCCCCGCCCCGTGATGGCCCATGGTCTCCTGTTCATGAGCACGAGCTTCATGCAGCCGGAGCTATTGGCCCTGCGGCTGGGCGACGGTACGACGCCGCCCGAGATCGTGTGGCGGGAGAAGAAGGGGGCGCCGTCGATGCCGTCACCGCTGGTCGTCGGCGACGAGGTCTACATGGTGAGCGAGAAGGGGATCGCCAGTTGCCTGGACGCCCGCACGGGTGCGATCCACTGGACGGAGCGGCTGGGGGGTAACTTCTCGTCGTCACCGCTGTTCGCCGACGGGCGGATCTACGTCGGCAATCGCACGGGGGAGACCCTCGTCTTCCGGCCGGGTCGCCAGTTCGTGCTGGAAGCGACGAACCCCCTCGACGGGAGCGTCATGGCCACGCCGGCGGCGGTGGACCGGGCGATCTATGTGCGGACGGAAGCGGCCCTGTATCGAATCGAGAAGCCGGCGGCCGCTGCCGGCCGATGATAAGCCGAGTCGGAGCGTGCGAGCGAAGGTCCATTGGAGTCGGATTTGACCGCTCGATATAGTTCTGTGGTCACGGGGCGACCCAGGAGCGACGCCATGAAACGCCGGACCATGCAGCAGCGGATTGCGACCGGTCCGGAGCGGCTCGAATCCCGGGCTCTGCTGGCTGCGGATTTGGCCGCTGATCCGGGGGCGATCGGCACCCGGCAGTTCCAGTGGGATGGGCGGCTCGTGGAGGCCGTTGCCGACGCCTGGATCGTGCGGGCCGCCGAACCGTCGGCCACGAGCCTCGCCCTGGCCGCCGACTGGCGGGCAGCCTCGCTGGGCGAGGGCTTCTTCTCTCTGACGACGCCCGGTGCGGCTCCCGCCGACGTGGCCGCCTGGGCTGCTGCCACGGCGGGTGTGGCGACGATCGAGCCCGACTACGTGATCACCAGTACCGCCGTTTCCAACGATCCTTCGTTCGGGCAGCTGTGGGGGCTCTCGAACACGGGCCAGTCGGGCGGGCTGCGGGATGCCGACATCGACGCCCCCGAGGCCTGGGACATCACGACCGGCTCGCGGAGCGTGGTGGTGGCCGTCATCGACACAGGCATCGACTATCGCCATCGCGACCTCGCGGCCAATGCCTGGCGAAACCCGGGTGAGGTGGCTGGCGACGGCCTCGACAACGACGGCAATGGTTTCGTCGACGACGTCTACGGCTGGGACTTCGCCAACAACGATGCCGATCCCATGGATGACTACGGACACGGCACCCACGTGGCCGGCACGATCGGTGCCGTCGGCAACAATGGCACCGGTGTCGTCGGCGTGAGTTGGAACGTATCGATCATGGGCCTCAAGTTTCTCGGGGCCAATGGCAGCGGCTCGACGAGTGGCGCGGTGGCTGCGATCAACTACGCCACGCGCATGCGGCGGGATTTCGGGATCAACATCGTCGCCACCAACAACAGTTGGGGGGGCGGCGGATTCTCGACTTCGCTCCGCGATGCGATCGCCGCGGGCGGAAGGGCCGGCATCCTGTTCGTGGTCGCGGCGGGCAACGAGGCGACCAACATCGACGCCACGCCCGCCTACCCCGCGGCCTACACGAGCGATGAGATCATTTCCGTCGCGGCGACAGATCGCTCCAACAACCTGGCCAGTTTCTCGAACTACGGTGCCACCGGCGTCGATCTGGCCGCCCCGGGCGTGTCGATCTATTCCACGGTGCCCGGCAATACCTACGCCACCTACAGCGGCACCTCGATGGCCACGCCGCACGTGACGGGCACCGTGGCCCTGATGGCTGCGGCACATCCGCAGGCCACGGCCGCCCAGATTCGGTCGGCCGTTCTGTCTACGGCGGTGCCCGTGGCGAGCCTCGCGGGGAAGGTGGCCACCGGTGGCCTGCTCAATGCCGCAGCGGCGGTGCAGGCCATCGCCGGCGTGCAGCCACCGGTCGATCCGCCCGTCGACCCACCGGTCGATCCCGCTCCGCCGCCGGCTGTGTCGGTCGACATCGTGGACGTGTCGCCGGACCCCCGCACCACGTCCGTCGAAGCGGTGCTGATCCGATTCAGTCGGGCGGTGTCGGGTTTTGATGCGGCTGATCTCGCGCTCACACGCGACGGTGATCCCGTCTCGCTCGACGGCGTGTCGGTGAGTACCGCGGACGGCATGACCTGGACGGTGGGGGGGCTCACGGCGGCCACCGGATCAGCTGGAGCCTACGTGCTCACGGTCAACGCGGCGGGCAGTGGCATCGTTGCCGGCGATGGCGGCGTGCTCGGCGGCAATGCGACAGACAGTTGGACGACGACCGCCGCGAACCTGGTCGATGCCGGCGACACGCTAACGACAGCCGCGGTGATCTCCGTCACGACCGGCGACCTGCGGCTCGCGGGCCGTGTCGGCGATGGTGCCCAGGCCACCCGCGATGTCGACCTCTACCGCGTCAGGCTTGCGGCCGGCCAGCGGCTGGTGATCGACATCGACGCCCGGGCGCTTTCCGGCTCTTCGACGCTCGACAGCTACCTGCGAGTGTTCGATTCCCGCGGCCGACAGGTGATGGCCAACGACGATGCATCCGGCTCGCTCGACAGCTACCTTGCCTTCACGGCTCAGGCAACCGGGACCTACTTCGTCGGTGTCTCGGGCTATGGCAACTCCGCCTATAACCCGTCCCGGGCCGGCTCCGGCCGCGTTGGGTCGACCGGCGTGTATCAGGTGTCCTTCGGGTTTGGGGCCATTCCGAGCCGCGGCGGCGGGTCGGTCCGCATGGCCGGCTTCCGTGACGCGTCCGCCGTCGCAGTGCGGCACGCCGCCTTCGCGGTCTACGGCACGAACTGGCTCGCCGCCCTCCCGCCTGCGACACCGTCGCAGCGCCGCAAGTGACGTAGCCCGGTCACGCCGTGTGGTAGCCCGGTCACGCCGTGACCGGCACAAGGCAGGCTGTCACGGCGTGACAACCCCACGCGGCGCGACTGGCCTCCGACGGCGGCTCAGGCGCGTCGTGCCGTGAACGTATCGGCAGTTCCACCTGCGCCCTTATAGCGGTAGCCGACGCTGCCTGCCGTGCTGATGCTTCCGTCATTAGCCGTCGCGAGCGTGCGTCCGTTGAGTGCCAGCGTCAGTCGGGTGCCGACTGCTGAGAACTCGAGCTGGCCGCTCGAACTCGGCGCCTTCACCGAGGCCAGCCGCGTGGCAACGCCACCCTGAATCTTCCAGATGCGGGCGTAGACGCCCGTGCTCGTGCGGGTGAGCGTGGCCCAATACATGCTGCCGCTCGCGCCGCCCGTTGCGCGGACCACGAGGCCCGCCGAGCTGCTCATGCGGAGGGAGACGGTGGAACTTACGGTCACATCCGCTGCCGACACGCCGGTCACGACCGACAGCGACGTGCCGGTCGACTTGGCCACGATGTGGCTGGCGTCGATGGCGAACCGGCCCGAAAGCGTCTGCCAGGGGGCGGCCAGCGTCGTGGCATTCGCCCGGTTGAACGTGTCGGATGCCAGCAGCGTGGAGACGACGGGCGGTGGTGCAGGCGGCGGGGGAGGAGGGGACGGAGGGGGAGGAGGAGCGGGAGGCGTCGGCGGCTGAGGGGGCGTGCCCGGTGCCGGCACGGCGGCCATGATCCGACCAAGAGCAGCGAAGGCATTGAGCCTGCCACCCGTGGCAACTTTCCCGGCAAGTGCTGCCACATGATCGACGGAGTTGAGAATCGCCGAGCGAATCTGGGCGGCCGTCGCATTCGGCCGCACGGAAGCCAGCAGTGCCGCCGTGCCGGTCACGTGCGGCGCGGCCATCGACGTACCCGAGATGGCGCCGTATCCGCCGCCCGGCAGCGTGGAGAGGATGCCTGCCCCTGGCGCCGCGAGATCGACACTCGTGGCACCGTAGTTGGAGAAGCCGAGCAGGTTGTCGGCAGTGTCAGAGCCGGCCACGGAGATGATGTTGTCGAAGGCGTAGCTGCTCGGATACCGCGGCACCGCGTCGTTATCGCCACCGTTGTTCCCGGCCGCCACGACGACCGTGATGCCGGCGTTCGCCTGTGCCTGGAGAGCCGTCTGGAGCGAGAGCGACGTGCTCGTTCCACCTCCCCAGCTGATATTCGTCGCCACGATCGGCACACCGGCCAACTTGAGCCGCGTGACGTAGTTGAGTGCCGAGACTGCGGCACCCGTGTAGCCCAAGCCGGAGTTGTTCTGAAACCGGAGGGGCAGAATCGACACCTGCTGGCTCACGCCACTCACACCGATGCCGTTGTTGCCCACGGCCCCGATGATCCCGGCCACGTGCGTGCCGTGCCAGAAGCCGTCCTGCGGCGTGTTGTCGTTATCGACGAAATCCCAGCCGTGCACGTCATCGATGTAGCCGTTGCCGTCGTCGTCGACTCCGTTACCGGCCACCTCGCGGGGATTCGTCCAGATGTTGGCCGCGAGGTCGGGATGCGTGAAGTCGATCCCCGAATCGACGATGGCGACCACGACGTTCCGCGAGCCGGTCGTGACCTGCCAGGCCTCGAAGGCGTCGATGTCGGCGTCGGAAATGCCACCCGCCTGGCCGACGTTGTTCAAGGCCCACTGGGCCGAGAGGCTCGGGTCGACGGTGAGCGCGATCCGCGATTCCAGCGATTCAAAGCCGGCGTGTGCCTGCCGGCGGCGTGCCTGGTCCATGGCCGAGAGCATTCCTGCTGAAGTGCGTCCGCGTGCGTGCGGATCGTCCGGAGAGGGCTTCGTGCCCCCACGAACGCATGCTTTTGGCGGCTGGCCGCAGAGTCAACCCAGTCGTCGTGACCGGGCCAGCCTCGATCGGGCAAAACCCCCCTTAGGTAGTATTCCGATAGATACCCCGCCTGGGTGGGGGTCACCTGCGGTCGTTCGAGAAATTCAGCACGGAATGGGGTGGGTCATGCGTGTGACGAGGGGGTGGATCGCGGTCTGGGCCGTGGCCTTGGGCGGCCTGGCCGGAGGGCAGAGGACACATGCGGTGGATGGGGCCACGCCGCCTCCCGAGATCGTCGTGGTCGAGCCCTGCTTCGCCAACACCTGCTGTGACGTGCCCTGCCGGCTGCTCGACCCGCTGGGTCAGGACCCGGTCTGGACGGGCCGCACCGAGGCGTTGCTGCTGTGGCGGGATGCGCCGAGCTCGGTGCCGTTCTACGACTTCGTCAATCCCGACACGTTCGAGCCGACCGGCGTCGCCCTGTCGGCGTCCGACTTCCAGAGCGGGATGGCCGCCGGCCCGCGGTTCACACTCTTCCGTCACACCGGCGACATGGGGGCGATCGAGTTCAACTACCTGCGGGTGCAGTCGTTCACGGCGTCGCAGACGCTGCCCACGATCGAGGACGGCTACATAGACACGCAGCCGCACGGTCTCTACTGCTGCGACACCGAGACCCTTCGCGACACGGCCGGCGGGGCGATGTCGAGCTCGCTGCAGAGCTTCGAGGTCAACCGTCGGTTTCCTACGGACGGCCGCCTCGGCTGGCTGATGGGTTTCCGCTGGGTGGAGTGGAACGACGGCATCGGCCTGCAATCACTGACGACGCCCGAGCTCGGTGATCCCTACACTCGCAGCTATCGGACTCAGACCGCCAATGATCTCTATGGCCTGCAGGTCGGGGCCGACTCGATCCTCTACGGCCTCGGCCGCTCGTTTCGCATCGAGGGCATTGGCAAGGCGGGGGTGTTTTACAACGACGCCCGGCAGACGTCGCAGTTCTCCACGACCGACCCGAACATCGACCCGAACGTGCTCGGCGTCGGCACGAACACCGGTCGTGCCGCCTTCGTGGGCGAGCTGGGCGTGACGGGTGTCTACGACATCACCGAGCGGATCTCGCTCCGGGCCGGATATGCGATCTTCTGGCTGGGCGGCCTGGCCCTGGCGCCGAACCAGTTCGACCGTCAGGCACTCTGCCCGGATGACCCGATCATGGGCGCGACCGACACCGCCGGCAGCGTCGTCGTGCAGGGGCTCTCACTCGGCCTCGAGGGCCGCTGGTGATCGTCGCCGCTGCAGTGCCCGGGCCGCGCACGCCGCTCCGCCCCCCGCCAGGGCGAGGACGAGCGTCGTCGGCTCGGGCACGGGCGGCTGCACGCTGTCGAACTCGACGGACAGCATCCGCACGTTCCAGCCTTCGTTATTGATGCAGTTGCCGCCGAGGCTGGCGTTCGTGAGCCGCAACTGCAGCGACGAGATGCCCTCTGGAGCCAGCCCGGTGTTGATGTTGAGGAACGCCTGGCTCGGCACATAGAGCGACGACCAGCCGGTGGTCTGGCCGACGAACGATGCGCCGCCGGGAGCCACGTAGGGGATGAACGGCGCCGTCGTCGATGTCACGTAGGTCGGTGCGACGAACGCCGTCTGATCGACGAAAAGCGGTGTGGTGCCTGTGGGATACAGCGGGTTCTTGAACGGCGACGGGCCGAAGACCGAATCGTCGTCGTTGATCGAACTCCCACTCGTGAAGGCCGTGAGGGGAAGGCCGACCCAGGTGCCGCTGTTGTTGATCTGATACTGCAACTGGCCGAGGGCGATCGGCCGCGGCCCGCCCGTGCCCGATGGGGGGAGGAAAAAGTTGTGGGCCAGGCTGATGCGAGCGTTCTGTGCCGGGAGGCCACCGACGATGCCGCTGAACGTACTGCTCGTCAGGTGGGCAGCCTTCGCCGACGTGATACTGTCGGCGCCCGCGGTCAAAACGCCCCAGCGTTTGTCACCGGTGTTGTAGTACGTCCAGCGGTTGCTCAGCGGCACGCTTCCCTGCTGCGACTCCGTCCACGTTACGCCCGACACGTTGCCGTTGCTGTTGATCTGGAAGTCGAACAGCACGTCGGCCTTCGCAGGTGGCGGCAGCGCGAGGGCCGCCGCCACGACTGCCACGGCTAGGACGATGCCCATGACCGTCGAGCGACCGAGGGCCCGCCCCCGCGGCGTCCGCCGCAGCCGCGCGAGCACGACGAGTCCACCGCCGATCCCGAGGAGCGCGAGCGTGCCCGGCTCGGGAACGCACGGCCCAGGGACGACGCCCTTGATTTGTATGTTGTCGACGTCCCAAGGCGGGTTCTCGGGATCTGCTGGGAACGTCTGGCCGCCCAGGTCACCCAGGAGCCGGAATTGCAGCGAACTGCCGAGTGCCAGCGTGAGGTCGAAGCCGCTCTTGATGAACGCCGGATTGGGCTGGTCATATCCCACCGACATTCCCTGAAACGCATACCCGCTTGTGAGCAGCGCGGTCGTCGTCGGGAGGAGGTCGGCCGGATTGAGTGTCGGCGGCACGTCTGGTCCGGTGTTCGACCACAGTCCCAGCGGAATTCCCTGCCAGGTGATGCCGTCGAGCGTGTATTGGACCTGCCCGGCGGGAGGCACATACGTGATCGGTGCCACCGTGCCGCTGGTGCCGAACTTGAACCGGTGCTCCTGGAAGTCGAACCGCACCGTCGTATCCGTCACGGTCAGGCAGGGCGAATACAGATAATTCGCAGACGGGTTCGTGCCCGAGAGCAGGAGCTTCCAACTTTTTTCGTTGCTCCCCTGGTCCGTCCATTCCCATTGGCCTGGCCCAGTGGTCCATCCACTGGGTGACGTGTTGAAGTTGTATAACTCGATATCCTCAGCACAGGCCGCGCGTTCCGCCACTGACCACGGCACAATCGCAGTGGCGGCGACCAGGCACCACCAGAGCCGACTCGGCCAGGTCGCACGCAAGACATGACGCATGACGTTCTCCTCGAACAGTGGGCTTTGCGGCATGCGTGCGCTGTGATTGCGCCGACGTGCAGTTCGGCGCAGGAAAACAGGCATTCGTAGCGAGCGGCTTGCGCTACTCGTCCACGTCGGCCTACGCTGCACCGGGGCTTCGGAAAGAGCCGAAGGGCCCAGCAACTCGTCGTCCGAGTCGATCGCCGTGACGCTGCCCACAAGCGGTTGGCTCACGGGCGTCGTCCCGGCACGACCAACCTTTTCGCGTGACGAGCGGCGCAGGCAAGCAGCGCGCCGCACGTGCCGCATTCACGAGGAAAAACCGCGTCGCGCCGCAAACGGACACCCGCGGTGCATCGTGCGTCACTTGGCGCCCTGTAGGCCCGTCACTCCGTGACTTGTTCCGGTGTGGGCAAGTCACGCCGTGACTTTTTCCGGTCACGGCGTGACCGGGCTACCGTGACCGGGCTACCGTGACCGGGCTACCGCACGTCCCTCACGCAGGCTCCGGCTCGATCGTGGCCGACATCGAGCCCTTCGAACGGGCGAGCAGCCGGTCGGCGCCGAAGGCGCGAATCTGGTCCCGCTTCAGTTCCGCGTGCTCCTTCGTCGTGGTGAGCACGATTGCCCGCCCCTGCTTGTCCACCTGTCTCGCGAGCGCCACGCCCTGCTCGGCGGGGTGGCCGAACAGCTTGCGGAGCATCGCCACGACGTAGTCGTAGGTGTGGTCGTCGTCATTCCAGAGCACCACGTGATACCGCGGCTGCCGCTTCGGCTTCGCCGCCCGCTCAGGCGTGGCGGCAGCCGGCACCGGGATTGCGGTGTCGGGCTCGGCGACGGCACTGGCGGAGGCGGGCATCGGTCTGGCAGACTCCGGGTTTCGGGGGCATGATTGCCCCACGCGACCCCACAGTATAGGCGGTCGAACCGCCGTTTCCGCGGCCGACAGTCGCCATCCCGTTGTCCCCGACCCATTCCTCCGGAGTGTCCCCGTGCTCGACCGCCGCTTCGTCGCCGACAACATCGCCCTGGTCGCTGCCAATTGCAAAAGCCGGGGGTCCTCGGCCGACGTGGTTCGTTTTGCCGACCTCGACCGGCTGCGGCGGCAGTTCCAGGCAGACATCGACCGGCTCAACCAGCAGGCGGGCCAGGTGAGCAAGTCGATCGGCAAGGCTGCGGACGCGGCCGAGCGGGAGGCGATGAAGGCCGAGGGGCGTCGGCTCCGCGAGGAGATTTCCGCGCTCGAGGCGAAGGCGGGCGAGATCGTCCGCGAGGCCGACGAGATCCTGCGGGCCATTCCCAACCTGACGCACCCGGCCGCGCCCGTCGGCGGCGAGGCCGACGCCACCGAGGTCCGCCGCGGGGCCACACCGCTTCCCACGTTCGACTTCAAGCCCCGCGATCACGTCGAGATCGGCGAGCAGCTGAAGCTCTTCGACTTCGAGGCGGGGGCGAAGGTGGCCGGCCACGGCTTCTACTTTCTCGTCAACGACGCCGTGCTGCTCGAACTCGCGCTACAGCGGTATGCGATCGAGCTCCTGCTCCGCGAGGGCTTCACAGTGATGACCACGCCCGATCTCGCGAGAGACGTGATCCTCGAAGGCACCGGCTTCATGCCCCGTGGGCCCGAGACGCAGATCTACTCGATCACCGACAGCGATCTCTCGCTCGTGGCCACGGCCGAGATCACGCTCGGCGGCGCCTTTCACGAGCGGATCTTCGAGGCCGATGAGCTGCCGCTGAAGCTCTGCGGCATCAGTCACTGCTTCCGCACCGAGGCCGGCGCCCATGGCCGCGCCACTCGCGGGCTCTATCGCGTGCATCAATTCACGAAGGTGGAGATGTTCGCCTTCACCACGCCCGAGGAGAGCGAGGCGATGCACGCCCTGCTGCTCGACCTCGAATGCCGGCTGTTCGACGGCCTCGGCATCCCGTATCGCGTGATCGACACCGCATCAGGCGACCTCGGCGGCCCGGCCTACCGCAAGTTCGACCTCGAGGCCTGGATGCCGGGCCGCGGTGAACGAGGCGAGTGGGGCGAGGTGACGAGCACGTCGAACTGCACCGACTACCAGTCTCGCCGGCTCGCGATCCGTTATCGCAAGCCGGGGGAGAAGGGCACTCACTTCGTGCACACGCTCAACGGCACGGCGATCGCGATCAGCCGCGCGATCATCGCGGTGCTGGAGAATCACCAGCAGGCCGACGGCAGCGTGAAAGTGCCCGACGCCCTCGCCCCCTGGATGGGAAAGAAAGTCATCTCGCCCCCCACCCCGAAAAACGGGTAGGCGAGGGGGTCGGTGCAAGCTCGAGGAGCATTTGGACCGAGTCTTCGAGGTCCACCGCGACGAGACTTGTACCGCCCCCGAGCCGGTGATCCACGTTTCCGACGTTAACCTGGCTATCATGCCGTAATCCTTGGAGCCATCGTGCCATGCGCGTTTCTCGGATGATGATCGGCCTGAGCCTGTGCCTCGCCTGCGGCCGCGCCGCGGCTGATTCGCAGTTGAAACTGCCCGATGGCCTGACGGCGACGCTCGTCGCGAAGGAACCGCTGCTCTCGAGCCCGTCCGACATCGACGTCGACGCCCGCGGTCGGATCTGGGTATGCGAGGTGCTCAACTACCGCGGCAAGAAGGAAACCCGGGCCGAAGGGGATCGCATCCTCGTGCTCGAAGACACCGACGGCGACGGCACCGCCGACCGCCAGACCGTCTTCCATCAGGGCCGCGACGTCGATTCCGCCCTCGGCATCTGCGTGATCGGCGAGGGGCCGGGGCGGAAGGTGATCGTGTCGTGCGCCCCCGACGTGTTCGTGTTTCACGACGACGACGGCGACCTCAAGGCCGACCGTCGGGAGTCACTGTTCACGAAGACGGGTGTGCCGCAGCACGACCATTCCGTGCATGCCTTCGTCGTCGGCCCCGATGGCCGCTGGTACTTCAACTTCGGCAACACCGGCAAGGCCGTGCATGACAAGGATGGCAACCCGGTGCAGGACCGGTTCGGCAATGTCGTCAACGACTCGGGCAAACCCTATCGGCAGGGAATGGTGTTTCGCTGCCGGCCCGATGGCAGCGACTTCGAGGTGCTCGGCCACAACTTTCGCAACAACTACGAGGTGGCGGTCGACTCGTTCGGCGGCCTGTGGCAGAGCGACAACGACGACGACGGCAACCGTGGCGTGCGGATCAACGCGGTGCTCGACTACGGCAACTATGGCTATGTGGACGAACGGACCGGCGCGGGCTGGCAGGCGCCGCGGACGAACCTGGAGGCCGAGGTGCCGCAGCGGCACTGGCATCAGAACGACCCGGGCGTCGTGCCCAACCTCCTGCTCACCGGCGGCGGCTCGCCGACGGGTATCTGCGTCTACGAAGGAGCGCTCTTGCCTGAGCGGTTCCGTGGCAGCCTGATCCACTGCGACGCCGGACCCAACGTCGTGCGGGCCTACCATGTCACGGCGTCCGGTGCCGGCTACGCGGCCGAGGCGGAATCGCTGATCGACGGATCCGCGGACCGCTGGTTCCGGCCGAGCGACGTGTGCGTGGCACCCGACGGCTCGGTGATCGTGGCCGACTGGCATGATCCCGGCGTGGGGGGGCACGGCATGGGGGACACGGAGAAGGGCCGCCTCTACCGGATCGCGCCGACCGGATCGAAGTGGTCGGTGCCAGCGGCCGATCTCACGACGGTGCCTGGCGCCGTGGCGGCACTCTCCAGCCCGAACGGCTGTACGCGGGCCACGGCGCTCGAGCGATTGGCCAAGGAGCCCGAGGCCGCGGCGGCTGCGCTGGCGAAAGCGTTTGGCGAGACGACCGATGCACGCCTGCGGGTGCGACTCGCGTGGGCCGCGGGCATGCTGCCCGGGAAGGCGGAGGAGTGGATTGGCCGCCTTGCCACCGACGGCGACGAGCGGCTTCGCTGTGCGGCAGTGCGGCTGTGTCGGCTCACGCGAGGCGACGTGCTCGGGCTCGTCGAAAAGCTCACGAGTGACGCCTCGCCGCAGGTGCGCCGAGAGGTGGCGATCGCCTTGCGGGGTCTGACGGGTGACCGGGCGGATCGTGCCTGGGCCGTGCTCGCCGCTGGGCACACCGCGGGCGACCGCTGGGAGCTCGAGTCGCTGGGCATCGGGGCTGATTCGGCCACGGGCTTCGGTACACCGGGCACATGGGACGGCAGGCTCGCCGCCTGGCTGGCTAAGGTGGGCGATGGCTGGAAAACACCTGCGGGCCGGGAGATCGTGTGGCGGAGTCGGGCCGCCGTGACGCCACGGCTCCTCTGCGAACTGATCAATGATGCGTCGGTCTCGACGAGCGAGTCGCTGGCGATGGTGCGGAGTCTCGACTTCCAACACCAGCATGCCCTTGGCGAGACACTGCGTGAGACCGTGCCCCGGTTCGCCGCGGCCGACGAGAAGCTGCGGGTGATCCTGCCGGAACTCGTGGCTCGACTTGATGCGACAGCGGCTGCCGATCCAGCTGCGGCGAAGCGTGTCGACGAGGCCGCGGGCTATGTCGCCGGCACGCCGGCCTTCGTGGATCTCGTGGGCCGCTTCCGGCTGCAGTCGCGGGTCGGTGAGCTGATCGCGCTCGCCCGTGATCAGGCCACGTCGGAGCAGCTCACGGTCGCGGCGGTGCGGACGGCGCTCGGCATCGGGGATGGCGGTGCGGTGCGGGCGGCAATGCTCGACGCCGATCAACCGACAGCCGCCCGGCTGCTCACCGCGGTCGGCATTGTCGGCACGCCACGGGCACTCGAACTACTCGAGGGGCTCCTGCCCGAAGCGGACGTGCGGCCCGAAGTCAAATCGGCCGCGGTACTTGCGCTCGGCCGTTCGCAGCGAGGCGCCGAGCGGCTCGTGGAATTGGCGAAGGCGGGCTCCCTCACCGGCACGCTGCCGCAGGCGGCGGCCGCGGCGATCGCGATGGGCTCCTGGCCGCACGTGAAGGAGGCGGCAAAGGGCGTGTTGCCGCTGCCGCAGCCGAAGGGGGGCGGCAAGCTGCCCAGCATCGACGAACTCTCCAAACGGAGTGGTGGTGATGCTGCCCGCGGCATGGCGGTCTTCGCGGGCGCGGGCACATGTGCGAAGTGCCACATCGTGGGCAGCGAAGGAAAGGCCGTGGGGCCGAATCTGTCCGGCATTGGCGCGAAGCTGTCGCGGGTGGCGCTCTACGAGGCGATCCTCGCCCCGTCGGCGGCGATCAGCCACAACTACGAAACGTACACGGCTCTGCTCGACGACGGCCGCAGCCTGACCGGGCTGCTCGTGTCGCAATCACCGACCGAGGTCGTGATCCGGGGCGCCGACGGCATCGATACGACGACGCCCGCCGGCGGGATCGACGAACTGGTCAAGCAGCCCGTCTCGCTGATGCCTGCCGACCTCGCCGCGACGCTCTCCGTGCAGGAACTCGTCGATGTCGTGGCGTGGCTGGAAACGCTCAAGGCACAGTAGGCCCGTCACGGTGGGCACGTCACGCCGTGACTTGCATTCCGGTCACGGCGTGACCGGGCTACCGCGCCCTACGCTACCACTTCAGGCCGAACTTCGCGCCCTGCGAGTCGCTGCTGAGGCCACCCTTGAGCGGCGACGTCCGCTTCTTCACCACCGCCGGCGGAGCCGGCTCTTCGGCCTCGGGCTCCGCATGGTCAGCTGTGCCTGACTGGGCCGCCGGTTTCGGGGCGAGTGCCTTGACCGAGAGCGAGAGCCGCTGCTCGTCAGGATCGATCGCCAGCACGCGGCACTCGACTTCTTGGCCTTCGCGGACGACGTCGGCCACGCTGCGGATATGCCGCGTGGCGAGTTCGGAGATGTGCACGAGCCCCTCGACGCCGGGCTCCAGCTTCACGAAGGCGCCGAACTGGGCAAGCTTGCTCACGACACCCTTCACGGTGGCGCCGACGTGATACTTCACCGCCGCCCGCTTCCACGGGCTCTCGATGAGGTCTCGGGCCGAGAGGCCAATCTTGCCTGTCTGGGGATCGATCTTCTTCACGATCACCCGAACCTTCTGGCCCGGCTGGAGCACGTCTGCGGGATTGGCCACCCGCTCCCACGACAGCTCGCTCACGTGCACGAGCCCCTCCACGCCGCTGCCGATGTCGACGAACGCGCCGAAGTCGCGAACGCTCCGCACGGTGCCCTCGAGTTCGGTGCCCGGCTCGAGGGTTTCGAGCATGATGGCCCGGGCGTCGGCGGCCTGCTTCTCGATCACGGCCCGCCGCGACAGCACGAGCCGGCGGGCGGCCGGCACGATGTCCGTGACCAGCGATTCGAGCGTCTGGCCCACCATCTCCTCGAGGTTCTCGACCCGCCAGGTGCTCACGAGGCTCGCAGGCATGAAGCCGCGGAGGCCGGCGACCTCGCATTCGAGGCCTCCCTTGTTGGCCGCAACCACGCGGGCCTCGACGATCATGCCCGCCTGGATCTGCGACCAGTCTTCGATGGCCACGGCGTGATTCGCCGGGGCCACTTCGTAAAGATTGTCTTCCTCGTTGCGGCTGCCGATCGACACCTCGATGGTCGCACCCACCTCGGGCAGATCCTGGCCGCGGTCATGCAGCGGCGCAAGCTTGAGCGCGCCCTGGCGATTGCCGCCGAGATCGATGAAGGCCGTGTCGGCACCGACGGAGAGCACGGTGCCAGTCACCCGCGTGCCTGGATCGAGCGGGGCGTCGACCCGCGCCGGCGTGGCGGTTGCGAGGAGCGCATCCACTTCGAGACCGCCGAGGGCCGCCTCATAGTCGGCTTCCAAGTCTTCATCGAGGCCGCCGCGGAGGCTGGGCACGGCCACCCGCTTCGCCGGCGGGAGCACGTCGGTGAACGACGGCTTCGC
>JBAVTF010000042.1:0-1637 GCA_049695995.1 Pirellulales bacterium
GGTAAAGACAAGCTCCACGTGATCCAACGTCAGCAGGCGCTGATACTGGCGCACCAGCGCATTGCGCGGCTGGGTCAGCACCGCGATCAGCTCTGATTTATCCAGCGGCTTGGCGCTGGCCATCACCGGCAACCGCCCGACCAGCTCGGGGATCATCCCGTAGCGCATCAAGTCGTCCGGCGTGACGTGACGCAATAGGTCGGTTTCGTTCCACCCGCGCGGGCCGCCGCGCGCGACTGCAAACCCCAGAGCGCCTTTCAGCCCCAGCCGCTCGGCCACGATGCCGGACAGGCCCTGAAAGGTCCCGCCGCAGATGAACAGCACGTTGTGCGTGTTCATCGGGATGAATTCTTGCTGCGGGTGCTTGCGCCCGCCCTGCGGCGGCACGTGCGCGATCGTCCCCTCGATGATCTTGAGCAGCGCCTGTTGGACGCCTTCGCCGGATACGTCGCGCGTGATCGAGGGGTTGTCGCCCGACTTGCGGGCGCACTTGTCAATCTCGTCGAGATAGATGATCCCTTTTTCGGCGGCCGCCACGTCGCCGTCGGCGGCGCGCAAGAGGCCCAGCAGGATGTTTTCAACGTCCTCGCCGACATAGCCCGCTTCGGTCAGCGAGGTGGCATCCGCGATGGCAAAAGGCACCTGCAGGATGCGCGCCAGCGTCTGCGCCAGCAAGGTCTTGCCGCAGCCGGTCGGGCCCATGATCAGAATGTTGCTCTTGTCGAGCTCCACGTCCCCCGGCCCAAGGTCGGCGCTGATCCGCTTGTAGTGGTTGTAGACGGCCACCGAAAGCACGCGCTTGGCGTGATCCTGGCCCACGACGTATTCGTTGAGCCGCTCGTAGATGGACCGGGGCGAGAGCGCCTGGTCGAGATAGTACGGGCTGCCGGTGTGGTGAGAGACGCCCTCGGTTTCGAGAATGTGCTGGCAGACCTCGACGCACTTGTCGCAGATAAACACGCCGGGCGGACCGTCAAACAGGCGGCCGACTTGGTCGTGTGAGCGTTGGCAGAACGAGCAGTGCTGCTGCTCGTCCAGGGTGCGTCTCATGGCGCCTTTTTCTCCTGATCGCCGGCGGCCGGTCCCAGCACGTCGTCAATCACGCCCAGTTCTTTGGCCGTGACGGGCGTCATGTAGAAATTGCGATCGGTGTATTTCAAAATGTCTTCGTCGCTGAGGCCGGTGTGGTACTTGAGGATGCCGTTGAGCAGGTCGCGCACGCGCAAGATCTCGCGCGCCTCGATCTCAATGTCCACGGCCTGGCCCTGCACGCCGCCCAGCGGCTGGTGCAGATGAATCGTCGCGTTCGGCAGCGCGTAGCGCTTGCCCCTTGTGCCGGCGGCCAGCAGGATCGTGCCCATGCTGGCAGCCATCCCGACGGCAATGGTCGAGATGGGCGAATGCACGAGCTGCATCGTGTCATAGATGGCCATTCCCGCCGTGATCTGCCCGCCCGGCGAGTTGATATAGAACTGGATGTCCTTGTCCGGGTCCTCGCGGTCCAGAAAGAGCAGTTGCGCCACGATCAGGTTGGCTACCTGGTCGTTGATGGGCGTGCCGAGAAAGATGATGCGCTCTTTGAGCAGCAGCGAGAAAATGTCATAGGCGCGCTCGCCGCGCCCGGTCGTCTCGATCAC
>JBAVTF010000043.1:0-9261 GCA_049695995.1 Pirellulales bacterium
GTGTCGGAGGGAGGGGCGTAGCCCCGACCGGAGACACACCACGCGACGCCGCCGGGAACGCCCCGGAGGCCGTATCGTCCAGCCCGGCAACGAACGCCGCCGGGGTCAGCCACTTGACCTGCCCCCCTTAAACGAGGCCACTTCGGGAGCGAGAATCCTGGGTGGCCGCAACCAAGGGAGGGGGAGAGATGCCACGAGGAAAACCGGAGCAGGCTGAGCAAATCATCCCCAAGCTCCGAGAGGTCGAGTTGGAACTGGGTCGGGGTAAAACCGTCGCCGAAGCGGTGAAGAAAATCGGCGTGACGGAGCAGACCTACTACCGCTGGAAGAAGAAGTTCGGTGGTCTTCGGATGGACCAGGCGAAGCGGTTGAAAGAGCTCGAGAAGGAGAACTCCCGGCTCAAGCGGCTGCTGGCAGACGCGGAGTTGGACAAGGCGATCCTGCGGGAAGTCGCCGAGGGAAAATTCTGAGCCCGGCGAAGCGGCGGCAGGCGGTCGAGCACGTTCGACGTGTTTTCGGCCGTCGCCGTGTCAGCGAACGCCGGGCATGCCGGGTGATCAGTCAATCGCGGAACACCCAGCGCCGCAAGCGGCATGTTCCGGATGATGAGCCACGTCTGGTGAAGCGGATAGTGTGGCTGGCCTGTGCGTACGGGCGCTACGGATACCGCAGGATTACGGTGCTTTTGCATTGGGAGGGCTGGCGGGTGAACCACAAGCGTGTCGAGCGGATCTGGCGCGAGGAGGGGCTGAAAGTGCCACAAAAGCAGCCCAAGCGAAAGCGGCTGTGGCTGAATGACGGTTCGTGCATCCGGCTGCGGCCAACGCATCGCAACCACGTCTGGAGCTACGACTTCGTGGCGGATCGCACGTCCGATGGCCGTCCGATCCGGATGCTCACGATTGTGGACGAGTTCACACGGGAGTGCTTGGCGATCGACGTCGCCAAGAGGCTCACCAGCGAAGACGTGCTGGAACGGCTGAGCGATCTGTTTATCCGCAGGGGCGTTCCGGAGCACATCCGCAGTGATAACGGCAGCGAGTTCACAGCCAAGTGCGTTCGTGAATGGCTTGGCCGAGTGGGCGTGAAGACGCTGTACATCGAGCCGGGTTCGCCGTGGGAGAACGGCTACGTGGAAAGCTTCAACGGCAAGCTGCGGGATGAGCTCTTGGAGCGGGAGTCATTCGACACGATCCTCGAGGCCAAGGTGCTCGTGGAGCGGTGGCGGCAGGAATACAACACCATTCGGCCGCACAGCGCCCTGGGGTATCGACCCCCGGCTCCGGAGGCGCGGCAGCCCTGTGCGGTCGCCTCGGCTACGCCTCGGCAACCGCACAGGGCTGGTCTGATCGAAGGCGAAAACCTAACTTAAAATCTGGTGCCGTACTTGGGGGCAGGTCAGCCGAAGGAGGGGGGCGATCGGACGATCACCTTGTCGTGATTGAATGCCGCGATGACGTCGTCGCGACAGCGACAGGCTTGGGCATAGGCCGCGCTCGTCGGCCGGCGGCACCGGGCGTGGGGACGACACTCAATATTCAGGCAGCCGGCCGGAATTGGACGCGGCGGAGCGAAATCGCCGTAAGTCACAGGCTTGAAGGAGGTTGTGGCGAGTCGCCGGCGCCGTGCCGCAAGCCCGTTCGTCCCAGGATTGCGTACCACCCGCGGCAGCTTTCCGCGGGCCGCGGAATGTTACGGTGGCAGAAGGGCCCGGCATGAATCGCATCCCAGATTCCGACGACCAGCACCGGCGATTCCTGCGGCTGTTCGCGTCCAGCGAGCCGGCGCTGCGGGCGTTCGTCCGCTCGCTCGTCCCGACGCTCACCGACACGGACGACATCATGCAGGAAGTGGCCGTCATCCTGTGGTCGAAGTTCGACGAATGCCCGTCCTCCGAAGGGTTTCGGCCGTGGGCCTTCGGCGTCGCCCGCTACAAGGTGCTGGCTTGGCACCGGGACAGGGGCCGCGATCGGCATGTCTTCGACGCCACCACCATCACGGCGATCGCCGCGCGTGCCGAGGCGGAGACCGATCGTCTCGCCAGACAGCGTGACGCCCTGGCCCGATGCCTGGAGAGCCTTGCTCCGGACCATCGGCGGCTCATCGACTCCGCCTACGGGGCGGGGGCCGTGATGAAGGACGTCGCTCACCAGCTCGGCCAGACGCCGATGTCCCTCTACAAGAAGCTCCACCGCATCCGGCTGATCCTGGTGGAGTGCACGCGACGATCGCTGGGGAGAACAAGCACATGAACCGGAACGACGAACGGCTCGAATGGATCGCCGAATACGTGGCCGGAACGGCCTCGGCTGAAACCGTCGCGGCGCTCGAGCAGGCGGTCGGCGCGGACGAGGCATTTCGTGACCTGTTTCTCGAATACCTGAACATCGATCTTGCGTTATCCGACTCGGCTGCGGCACGCGATCTCGTCCGGCCGGCGGGCCGCGCCGCTCCGCAACACCGTCACCGGATCCTGCCGTGGGCCATCGTCGGTGGCTTGGCGGTTGCTGCTGCCTGCGTCTTGGTCGGGGTGGGGAACAGCGGCCCGGCCGCGACGGTGACGCGTTCGGTCGGGCCTGCCGGCCTCGCCGTCGGGGCGGCGATCCGGCACGAGCCGATCGCCCTTGCCGCGGGGCTGCTCGAGGTGCGGACGGCCAGCGGCGTGGACGTCGTCATCGAGGCGCCGGCGCGGTTTCGATTCGAGTCGGCCCAGCGGTTGCGGTTGGAACGCGGCCGATTGTCGGCAGAGGTTCCGCAGTCGGGCCACGGCTTCACGGTCATCACGCCTGCCGGCGATGCCATCGACCTGGGCACGCGGTTCGGCGTCGACGTGCCGGCGCAAGGACGGCCGGAGATTCATGTGTTCGAAGGTCAGGTGCTCGCCAAGAACCGCACGAACATGGTCCAGAGCCTGGCAACGGGCGAGGCCACCGTCTTTGCCGCTGGTGGAAATGAGACGCGCCAACTGCGGTCGAGCGCGTTCATCAAACGCGACGAGGTGCCTGCGCTTGCGGCCGCGATTTCGGCCGGACGGCAGGCGGCGTCCGCCAGGTTTCTCGACGGCCTGCGCACCGATCCCGCGCTGATCGCAGTGCTCGACTTCGATCAGGACGGCGTGCCGGAGGGGGATTATCGCATGGTGCAGGGGCGTTGGCCCGGCTCCCGGGCCGCCGAATTCGTGAACGTCGGCGAGCACATGAAGGTCGACGTCGGCGGCGGAAGGGGGTGGCCGCAGCTGACGCTCGCCGCCTGGGTGCGGCTCGATCGGATCGGGGCGCCGTATCACTCCCTCTATTACACGGACGGCTTCCAAAAGGAGCCGCCGGGGTTCGTGCATTGGATGCTCACCGGGGCATCGCTCCAGCGGATCGCGTTTATCGGCAATCGCCAGGGCGTGTATGCCGCCAACGATTCCCGCCGCAACCATTGGACCACTGACTCGGTGACGCCGGTCCTCTCCGAGCGGGGCAGGTGGGTGCACCTGGCGATGGTGTACGACTCCGACAAGGGCAGCGCGAAACACTATCTCGACGGCCGCCTCGACGCCGACACTCTCATGGAGGTGGCCCATCCCGCGCGGCTGGGTCCGGCCCGCATCGGCAACTGGGACAAGCAGGACCGCAAGCTGAGCGGACGGATCGACGAGCTGGTGATCCTGGGCCGCTGCCTCAGCGACGCCGAGGTGCAGGCTCTCTTCGTCGCCGGCAACCCCTATCAGGGCGCGGCGGAGGACCTTCCATGAGCCGGCTCGGCAGGCTGACGGTCTCGGTCTTCTGCATGGCGGCGGGTTTCGGGAACACCCGGGCGGAGTCCGTCGATTTCGTGCGGGACGTGCGGCCGATCCTCCAGAGACACTGTCATCGCTGCCATGGCGAGGCCGCCGAGAAGTCGGGCCTGCGACTCGACGTCAAAGCGGCGGCGTTCCGCGGTGGAGACGGGTATGGCCCGGCCATCGTCGTCGGCAAGGCAGCCGACAGCCCGCTCATCCAGCTCGTGACGAGCACTGACCGGAGCGAACGAATGCCTCCCGAGGGCGATGGACTGTCCGCAGCCGAGATCGCCACGCTGCGAAAGTGGATCGACGCCGGGGCCGCGTGGCCCGATGGCATCGACACGGCCAAGCTCGTGGACAAGCGGGACCACTGGAGCTTCAAGCCACTGGCCGTGGCCCCTGGGGATCATTCGATCGATTCGTTTGTGGATGCCGGTCTCGCGAAGGAAGCATTGACTCCCGCTCCGGAAGCCGACCGCCGCACCCTCGTCCGGCGGCTGTTTCTCGTGCTCCACGGCCTGCCGCCGACGCCCGAGCAGGTCGATGACTTTCTGGCTGATCCGGATCCTGCCGCCTACGAGCGGCTCGTGGACGACGTTCTCGCTTCCCCCCGCTACGGCGAGCGCATGGCCCAGCACTGGCTCGACACGATCGGCTGGGGGGAGACGCACGGGTTCGAGATCAACACCGTCCGCAAGACGGCATGGCCCTACCGCGACTACGTGATCGAGGCCTTCAACGCCGACAAGCCGTACGACAGGTTCATCCTCGAGCAGCTCGCAGGCGACACGGTGGGCGAGAACCGGGCGACCGCCTTCCTGCTCGCCAAGCCCATGCTCCTGCCGGCGCAGATCGGCAAAGACAAGGAATCGATCGATAGGGCGCGGCAGGACGAGCTCAACGACATGGCGACGACGACGGCGGGAGCCTTCCTCGGCATGACGTTGGGATGTGCCCGCTGCCACGACCACAAGTTCGACCCGATCTCGCAGACCGACTACTACGCGATCCAGGCCGTGTTCGCGGGAGTGAAAAACGCGGAGCGGCCCATCCACGATGGCGACGCCGACGACAAGCCCGCGCTCGTCTACTCCGGCTCGTTCGCAACGGCTGAGCCGATTCGGAAGCTCGGTCGGGGCGACGTACTGCAGCCCCGAGAGCCCGTTCCCCCAGGGGGCATTCGCGACCTCGGGCCGTCGCTGTCGCTTGCCGATGCCACGCCCGAGCGCGATCGGCGGGTGGCGCTGGCCCGGTGGCTGGCCGATCCGCAACATCCGCTCACGGCGCGGGTGGTGGTGAACCGCCTCTGGCAGTGGGTCTTCGGCGAGGGCATCGTCGGCACGCCGAGCGATTTCGGGCGTCAGGGCTCTCGGCCGAGCCATCCGGAGCTGCTCGACTGGCTGGCCGCCGATTTCCTGGCCCACGGCGGGAGCACGAAGCACACGATCCGCATGCTGCTGCTGTCGAAGGCCTTCCGCAGGGACAGCCGACCGCTCTCTCGGGCTCTGACGATCGATAGCGACAACCACCTCCTCTGGCGGTATGCCCCGCGGCGGCTCGACGCCGAAGCGATCCACGACCAGATGCTGTGGCTCGCCGGCACGCTCGATCTCACGATGGGCGGGCCGGGCTACAGCGGCTTCAAGCCCGAAGGCGGCGGTGTCGCGGTCTACGAGCCCAAGCAAAGCTGGGGCCGCCCGGATTGGCGACGCATGATTTACATGACCAGGATCCGGGTCGCCAAAGACGCGGTGTTCGGTGTCTTCGACTGCCCGGACTTCGTGCAGGATCAGCCGCGGCGGCTCCGCTCGACGACGGCGCTGCAGTCTTTGAGCCTGCTCAACAGCCCGTTCGTGGTCGAACAGGCGACCTTTCTCGCCGAGCGCATCGCCCGCGAATCCTCGGGGTCGCCAGCCGATCAGGTGCGGCGGCTGTTTCGGCTGGCCTTTCAGCGGCCGCCCACGGAAGACGAGTCGCTCGCATGCGTCGCGCTCGCGGCGGAGCACGGCATGCCGGCCGTCTGCCGGATGCTCTTGAACACGAACGAGTTGCTTTTCATCCACTGACCCCCGACAGGAGGGCGTCCATGGCGCGCCGGGACCACGCTCGAGCACCTTCCTCGCTTGGCCACAGGCTGATCGGCCGCCGTGACTTTCTCCACGACATGGCCGCGGGCATCGCGATCACGGGGCTCATGGCCCGCTCGTCCCCGGCCCGCGAGGCGCCGCTCCGGCCGACGATCGACCTGTCCCGGCCCTACGCCTCCCGGCCACCGCACTTCGAAGCTCGGGCCAAACGCCTGCTCGTGATCACCTGCTGCGGCGGCGTCAGTCACCTCGATTCCTTCGACTGGAAGCCGGAACTGGTCCGGCTCCACGACAAGCCGCTGCCCGGGGCGGCGGGCAACTTCGTGACCTTTCAAGGTGAGAACGGCAACGTCGCGCAGCCGCTGTGGACGTTTCGGCCCCGGGGCGAGACGGGAAAGATGGTCTCGGATCTCTTGCCCGGGATCGCCGAACTGACCGACGAGCTGTGTTTCATCCACTCGATGACGGCCAAGAGCAACACGCACGGACCGGCCGACTGCCAGATCAACACGGGCTCAATCTTCGATGGTTTTCCGAGCGTCGGCAGCTGGGTGAGCTATGCGCTGGGCGCCGATGCCGACGATCTGCCGGCGTTCGTCGCGATCCCCGACAATCGCGGCGTGCCGATGGGCGGGCCGAACGACTGGGGCAACGGCTTCCTGCCGGCGGCGTTCCAGGGAACGGCCTTCAACGCCAATCGACCGCTCTACAACCTCGCGTCACCAGCGGCCTCGACTCCGCGAACCGAGCTGGCGATTCGCGCTGCCCTCGACCGTCTGAATGCGATGCACCTCGCGGCGTATCCAGGCGACACCGAGCTGGCGGCGCGGATCGCGAGCTATGAACTGGCCGCCCGGATGCAGCTCTCCGTGCCGGCTGTGAGCGACCTTTCCCAGGAGTCGGCCGCCATCCGAGCCGCTTACGGCGTCGATGACCAGGACGCCGTGCGGGCCGGATTCGCCCGCAACTGCCTGCTCGCCCGCCGGCTTCTCGAACGCGGTGTGCGGGTCGTCCAGCTGTATCACGGGGCTCAGCAGATGGGGGCGAATGGAGCTGTGAACTGGGATGGCCACAAGGCACTCTTCGACCAATACACGATGCATGCCCGGACGTTCGACGGGCCGGCCGCAGCGCTCCTGCAGGACATGAAGCAGCGCGGATTGCTCGCCGACACGCTCGTCGTCTGGGTGACGGAGTTCGGCCGGATGCCGACGTTCCAAAAGGGAGCCTCGGGGCGCGACCACAACACCGACGGCTTCACGGTGTGGCTCGCGGGTGCCGGCGTGAAGCGGGGATTTTCGTATGGGGCCACGGACGACTTCGGCTACAAGGCGGTGCAGGACGTGACGACGATCTACGATCTGCATGCCACGATCCTGCACCTGCTCGGCCTCGATCACGAGCGGCTGTCCGTCTACCACAATGGCCTGGAGCGGCGTCTGACCGACGTGCACGGTCACGTGATTCGCGGCGTTCTCAGCTAGAGGCATGCCTCGTCGATCGGTGTTCCGTGCGGAACGGCTTGCGGTGTGGGGGCCGCGACCCGTCGCTCGCGCTCCGGGCTTTGATGTTCCTCGGTTGGGTCGCCGTCCCGTAGGCATCCAAGCCGACCCGGTGCGAGCCGGCCGGGTGTCGCACGGACGGACACCGCATTCCGCAGATCGCGACTCCGCGGCTTCTTCTGGCGAGGGTTTCTCCAGCTTGCCACGGCGCTGCGACCGTCAGGGTCGCGGCGGCAGGCTCGGCCGTCGCTTGCCAAAGTGCCATTGGCCGACCTATCCTCTGATCCGTGCCGACCTCGATCAGACTCGACTCCGGCAGGCCTGAGTTCGCCAGCAGTTCAACCGAGTCCTGGAACGGCACAACGTCGTCGGCCCGTGAGTGCAGGATAAGCGTTCCGGGCTTCACAGTCTTGGCCGCGCCCCACTTCTTCCAGGCAGGGCAGATCAAGACGAAGCGGGCATCGCCAGAGTTCAGATTCACGGCGACCGCGCCGCGACGGCTCGATCCGACGACGACGTCGGGCTGGTGCTGATAGAAGGCCGCCTGAGCCGCCCGGAGGGCGGCCTGGAAGTCCTCGTGATCAAGGGCGGGCTCGACGACCTCGTGCCCGTAAGACTTGAGATATGTGGGCTTCACGCCGCCGACAACGGAGTTCCAGCCGTGGACGTAGAGGACTTTCACTAGTAGGCCGCCTCCTTCCCGGCCATCGCAGCGAGGTACTTGGGGCAATACCCTGGCGGCCTTCGTTGTCGGACTATCCCACTATCATGGGTACTGGTACAGAAGTCGGGGGGAGTCAGCGACGCAGATGCTATCCTCCGGTTCTTATCACGCCACCCTTTGGAGCCATCAGATGAATCGTGTGCTATCCATCGGATTAGCAGCAGTTGCTAGCTTCGCGTCGCATGCGTTGGCAGACGACAAGCCGCTACCCGCCGTAAAGCGGATTCTTGATAAGGCCACCCTTCAGGTGAAGAAAAACCGTGACAGCTTCGACAAAGCGAATGAGATACCCTTGGCAGCAGCCCGCACGGAGCTTCAGGACCTGGCAAAACAATTAATGGATCAAGGAAAAGCTGATGAAGCGGGGGCTGTAATCAAGCAGTCAAAGACGCTGCAGGCCGATGCACTAGCGGCCAATAGTGTTACTGCTCGTGCCTTGAAGGATAGGCTGCAAGGTGAGTGGGCAAAAGCCAACCACCCACACTTCTTCAAGATTCAAGGGCAAACGCTGCTCGAGTTTTCTGAAAATGCTCCGTTGAAAACAAATGCCACGGGAAAAATCGACTTCTCGCAAGGTAAAGAGTACGCGGTCGCAAAACTCGACAACGGCTTCTCGCTCTGGCTTTTTTCCGCTGGCGAGCATGTCATGGCTATGGAAATCTTTGATCCCCAGGGAAAATTAATCGATAACGGCTTGGTCTTGTACAAGCGTGGCTTTCAGCCCTAGCGACTCATCACGGCCAGAAGTGTGGGTGTGTGCAGGGCCTTGAACTGGGGATCCTCCGGCACATTGGAGTTGTCTCAGGGCCAGAAAGCACACCTTACGACTTCCGCCGACAGAACTTTGTCTGGGATGTCGACCTGCAAAAAGGTGGACGCGACTTCATGCGTATGCAGTATGCGAGCGGCAAGAACTGAGGTGGACCCCGGTTTTCGGGCGCCTTGATAAGGTGGAGCTCCGTGGGTGGGAGGCACCCTATCAGGAGCAGGATGATGGTTGGGAAGCGTCGAGTATTTGGGGCGGCATTCAAGGCGAAGGTGGCTCTGGTGGCCGCCAAGGGCGACCGGACGACAGCCCAGCTGGCGAGCCAGTTCGGCATCCACACGAGCCAGGTAACGGCGTGGAAGAAGCAGCTCATGGCCCAGGCGGCCGAGCTGTTCGCCGACGGGCGACAG
>JBAVTF010000044.1:0-3406 GCA_049695995.1 Pirellulales bacterium
GCTTGACGGCGTGGCGGCCGTGATTCGCGCAGCCGGCGGCACGGTCGAGGCGGTCGCCTGCGATGCGGCCGACGCAGCGGCCAGCGCCCGGAGCGTGGCCGTGCTCGAAACGCGGCTCGGTGCCTGCGACGTGGCGATCGCCTGCGCGGGGATTCACCGCACGAGTTGGCCGCTCGATGCAGTGACGGCGCGTGAGGTGTTCGACGTCAACGTGGGGAGCACGGTGGGCTTCCTCTCGGCCGTGCTCCCGGGCATGCTCGCGCGGCGGCGCGGCCATCTCTGCGGCGTCGCGAGTGTCGCGGCGGCGGTGGGCCTGCCGGGCAACGCGGCATATTGCGGCAGCAAGGCGGCGATCGTCGCGTTTCTCGAGAGCCTGCGGATCGACTGCCGGCCGCATGGCGTGCGGGTGACGACGGCCTGCCCCGGCTTCGTCGACACGCCACTGGTGACCGATGAGGAGCGGGCCCACGGCGGCCTCATGCCGGCCGACGCGGCGGCCGCGCGGATTCTCACGGCGATCGAGCGGGGCCGCGCCGAGGCCTGGTTTCCTTGGCACACGGCGCTGGCCGCACGGGCGGCCCGACTCCTGCCACCATGGCTGCGGGATCGCGCGCTCGCGGCGCAGCCGCCGATGCGCGAGGCGTCACGACGCTGAGCGACGCTTCGGGACATGGCCGGAGCGGACGAGGTCGCCGAGGGCATCGAGCAGGCCGTCGACCGCGGCTGCGGAATGGTTGGCGTTGACCTGGATCCGCAGCAGTCCGGCGTTGATCGGTACGGCCGGATACGTGGCCGACTGAGCGTAGTAGCCGCGGTCGAAGAGGGCACGGCCAGCGGCGAATGTCTTCTCGATGTCGCCGACCAGCACGGAGACGATCGCGGCCTGGCCGTCGTGGTAGGCGATGCCGAGCCGGTCGAGCCCGGCCGTGAGCTGTCGGGTGCGGTCCCGCAGCGCTGCGAGAAGGGCGTCGTACTCCGGAGACATGAAGATGTCACAGACGGCGCAGATGGCGGCGAGGTAGGGGGGCGGCACGGGGCCGCCGAAGATGAACGTGCTCGACTTGATCTTGAGCACCGTCTTCAGCTCGGGCGTGCAGGTGACGAATGCACCGAGGCAGGAGAATGCCTTCGAGAGCGACCCCACCATGAGCACGTTGTCGAGCGTGCCCAGGGCGGCATGGGCCGCGCCCCGGCCACGGTCTCCCACGACGCCCGTGCCATGTGCATCGTCGATGTACATCACGCCGCCATGACTGCGGACCGCGGTGTCGAGCTCGGCGAGCGGGGGCGTGCGGCCCGACATGCTGTAGACGCCGTCGATGGCGAGCATGCCGCCGCCGGCCCGCGCCAACCGCTCGGCGACGACGTTGGGATCAGGCGTCGGGATCACCTCGAGCCGCGCCCCCCCGGCGGCCGCGAGCCTGGCTCCCTGATGCACGCTATCGTGTGACTCGCGATCGACCACGAGCAGGTCGCCGGGACCGGCGATGGCCGGGATGAGGCCGATGTTGGCGAGTGTCACGCTCGGAAAGATGAAGGTGTCGGCCACCCCCAGCCAGGCGGCGAGTTTCCGCTCCGCCTCGTCGACGAGCACGGGGCTGGAGAAGGCCCGCGAGGCGCCGTTGTGCGCACCCCATTCAGGCAACGCCGCGCGGATCGCCTCGTAGACCCGCGGGTGGCGATCGAGGCCAAGAAAGCTGTCGGAGCCGAAGTTCCAGACTGTCTGTCCATCGACCTCGATCCGGCGGTCGTCGCTCGTCGCGTCGATGAGCAGGTCTTTGAGGTGAAGGCCGGCGTTCGTGTCGAGGAAGTTGAGCGCGATCCGGGTGACCTTGTGCCGCGAGAGCCGCTCGGTGAGCGGTTCGAGGCCTTGCCCGGCAGGTTCCGCCGGCTGCGGGCGGCCCCTCGCTGAAGCCCTGCGGCGGCCGGTGAGCCGCGCCATCAGCGTGCCGACGGTTCGCTGTCCAACCTTCGTCATGGGCCTGCCATCCGTGGAGGTGTTCGGGGACGGGGCCAGAAACTATCACAGCCCGAAAATTCCTGCATCGTGCGGGCCGAGATCGCATACTGAGTCAGTCGGCCTTCCGCCCCGCGTGCATTCTCCAGAGGACTCCGCCATGCCTGCCCTTGCCGTCGGCGACCGTGCGCCGTCGTTCACCGCCGTGCTCCAGGACGGCAGCCATTTCGACTCCGCCAGCGTGATCGGGAAGCAGGCCGTCGTGCTCTTCTTCTATCCCAAGGACAACACGCCGGTGTGCACGAAGGAGGCCTGCGCATTCCGCGACTCCTACGAGGCGTTCGCGGCGGCGGGGGCCGAGGTGATTGGCGTGAGCAGCGACTCGGCCGCCAGCCATCAGGCGTTCGCGACGAGGCACCGGCTGCCGTTTCCCATTATCAGCGACCACGACCGGGCGCTGCGGAAGCTCTTCGGCGTGCCGAATCCGTTGGGCTTGATCCCGGGCCGCGTCACCTACGTGATCGATCGGCAGGGCGTGATTCGGCTGGTATTCAGCGCACTCTTCGCCTCCGATGAGCACGTTCGCAAGGCGCTCGCGGCCGTGCAGGAGGCAGCCCGGTCGCCATGAAGCCCACCCGGCTCCTCGATCGATCCGCGACGCCCGACGGCATCCCGATCACGCTGCACGAGCACGACGGCGCGCTGTCGATCCGCGTGGGCGGAGTGGAACTGATGTCGGCGCGGCAGCACCACTCGGAGGAGCGGCTCGCGGAGCTGGCCTGCGCTGGCCTGAGCGACCGCAGACGTGCGGCGGTGCTCATCGGCGGGCTCGGCCTCGGGTTCACGCTCCGCGAGGCACTGCGGCACGTCGCGGCCGACGCGAGGGTCGTCGTCGCCGAGCTCGTGCCCGCGGTGGTCACCTGGAACCGAAACCCCGCCTACGGGCTGGCGGCCGACGTGATCGACGACCCGCGGGTGGAGATCATCGAGGGCGACGTGGCCGACCTGCTCGCCGAGAGCCGCGGCCGGTTCGACTGCGTCATGCTCGACGTCGACAACGGGGCCAGTGGCCTGACGGCGGCAGCCAATGACGGCCTCTACGTGGCGACAGGTCTGGGGGCGGCGCGGGCGGCGCTCAAGCCGCGCGGCCGGCTGGCCGTCTGGTCGGCGGGGAACGATCCGCGGTTCGCGGCCCGCATGGAGGAGGCGGGCTTCGACGTGGAAGTGGTGAAGGCCCGCACGCATCCGACCGGCGGAAGCTGGAACTCGATCTTCATCGGCACGAAGTAGGCTGCGGCTTCCGACCTCCTGTGGTGAGAGTTCGGGGCTGCCCATGCCCCGTCGCCGGACGCTCGCTGCGAACATCCTGTTCTTCGCTCGCTCGTATGCCGCCTTCGCTCCGCCATCCTGGCTGCGCTCGGCGGCATACGCCGGCTCTCGGGGCATGGG
>JBAVTF010000045.1:0-19495 GCA_049695995.1 Pirellulales bacterium
GCTCACTGTAGGCCCGTTACTCCGCAACGGGCTGCCCGTCGCGGAGTGACGGGCCTACGAGACGTTACAGCGCGTCTTCGGTGCGGAGCGTGACCTCGATCAGCCGCTCCATGACTTCAGCCGGCGATTCGTGCGGGAAGTTCGTGAGCACCACTTCCTTCGCATAGAGCTTGCCGACGTAGCGGCGATGCTTCGCCGCCGATGCCCGGCTAGCCAGAAAATCCCGGTGAGCCGAATTGATCACGATCTCGTTGGCGGTGCCGTCGTAGCGGCTCCGCCACGGCTGGCCATGCTCCGGTTCAAGCCGGTAGCCGGGCAGGCCCCGGCCCCCGGCCGCGTCGGCATCAGCATCGATCATGAACTTGAGGTCGACGCGGTCGCTCACCTCGATGCCCACCTGCCGGGCCGCGGCCTCGACGGTCACGATGCCGAAGTCGGACGAGGCCACGCGGCAGGAACTGCCGTCGGTCGCGATCGCCGCCGAGCCCGACACGATCTGCCACGAAATCGCCACGCCGTTCGGAATGGGCGTGCCGTCGGCATCGCAGGGCGTGGCCGTAAAGAGACACGAGCCGCCGGGGGGCCGCCGCGGCCGCCGCGGGCTGATCCGCACGGTCGCGAGCGGCCCGGGATCGGCGGCGAAGAGCGTGGGGCCGTTTTCGGCTGCGGCTCGTCCTGGCTTCAACTGCCGTGACGACTCGCCACTGGCTCCCGTGCCAGTGCCCGCCCGGTCTTGTATCGCCGGCTCGGTCTTGGGGATGTCGAAAAACAGGTAGTCCTCCGCAGGGAGCTCCGCCAGCGCCGTCGCAAAGGCCTTGTGCACCTGCTTAAGCAAATGGCGGCTCGCCCGCTCGGCCTCCGCCTGCTCGCGGCCGGACACGCAAGCCGCGATGTCGGCCGCGATCGCCGGCGCTGCGGCCACCAGCGCGTCGAGTGCCGCATCGGGCACGATGCCGGAGCGGGTGCCGGGGGCGAGGGCGAGGGCCTCGAAGTCGATGAGGCCCTCCAGCCGGCGATCGGTCCAGGGAGGCTGCTGAAATGCGAGCAGTTCGGTGACGTCGGCGAGCACCCGCGTGCCGTCTTTGCAGACGGCGATGCCCCCCGGGCCAGTGGCGTCGTCACCTCGAAGGTAGATCTCGACGCCCACCTCACCGAGCGGCGTCGGATAGCGTCGCGGAATCTCCAGCCGCTCGCCGTCGAACTCTCGAGGGACGACGCGGACCTCCCGCCGGGCCACGGCATCGACCACGTCGATCGTCACTCCCGTGTTGCGAATGCGATCGCGGAGCTCGGCCGAGAGGTACCGGGCAATCTTCTCTCCGGTGACGAGATTCTTCGTCGTCTCCAAGAGTGGCCCTACCGACACGCGGGTGCCCCGCACCGCCAGCCGCCCGCGGACGGGTCGGATCGCGTACTGCCGCTGGCCGCGGACGAGGTGCAGTTCCCGGAGCGAACCGGCACCGCTGCCCGATGCCATCCGCAGTTCTTCCCCCAGGCTCCAGAAGCTCAACAGCCCGATGCCGAACTCACCATGCACCCCCTGTCGCTGGGCCGCGCCGAGATGCCGCTTCATCGAGTCGCAGAGATGCGTGGCGATTCGCTCGAAATCAGGCAGACCCGATTCGTCGGTGGCCACGCCGCGACCGTCGTCGGCCACCTCCAGAAACAGCTTGCCCTGGGCACGACGGCGGATGATCCGCACGCTCGCGGCGCCCGCGTCGATCGCATTCTCGGTCAGCTCACAGATCGCCTTGAGCGGGTGCGTCTGCGAGTGGGCGATGATCGTGATCGCATTCCACTGGTCGCCGATCCGGAGCGTGCCCGTCGTGGCAGTGGCCTTCGTCTGGGTCTTCTTCGTCTTGCTGGTCTTCATCTGGCAGGTCTTCAGGGCCGTGGCCGTGCGAGCGACCGATAGAGCGTGTCGTGGGCGGCCGCCATGCGGTCGGCCGTATGCCGCTGCTCGACGAGTGTACGTCCGTGACGCCCCAGGCGAATGGCGAGGTCTTCGTCGTCGAGAATGGCCCCGATCACCCTGGCGAGATCCGCAGGATCACCGGCCGCATGCATGAGTCCCGCCCGCTCGCCGTCGAGGAGTTCGGGAAACGTGCCGTGCCGCGGGCCCACGACCGGCAGCCCCGCCGCCATTGCCTCGATGACCGGCAGCCCCTTCGCCTCGGGATGCACTGTCGGCATCGCAAACAGGTCGATCGAGTCGAGGACCGCGAGCTTGCCGGGCCGATCGACCTGGCCGAGCCAGTGAAACCGATCCGCCACGCCGAGGTCGCGGGCGAGGGCCAGGCATGAGGCGACGTAGTCTCGCTCGGCATCGACCGTCGCGCCGGCCGCCACGACCTCGACATCCCGCGACTCCAGGAGCGACAACGCCCGAATGATCTGATCGAGCCCCTTCTCCCGGCAGGCGCGGGCCACCGTGCCGACGACGAGTCGTCGACCGCGCGAGCGACGCCGGGCCGCGAGATCGGGTGCCGCAGTGGGAAAGCCCGCGAGATCGACGCCGTGCGGGATCACGTCGATCCGGTTCAGCGGCAGCTCGAGCCGCTCCGCCATGAAGCCGGCAAAGAACTGATTGAGGGCCACGAACGCGTCGACGTCGGCAGCACGATCACGAAGTAGCCCCCAGATCTCACTGCGATGCGGCTCGGGAATCGTGTCGATGAAGATGTCTTCGCCGGAGAGGCTGCACACGATCCGCGCGCCGGTGGCTTCCCGAATTCGCCGCGCGAGCCCGATCAGCAGCGCATTTGAGAGATGCACGACGTCGGGTTGCACATCGGCCGCCAGCCACCCGGCAAGCTTCTCCACCTCCTTCCGCTGCCGCCCCTCCTCACCCCGCAGTGTCGAGACCGTGAGTGGCCCAAGGTCGGCCGGCCGCGTGAAACCGGTGCGAGAGGAGAGCCAGCGGAGCAGCGGCGGCGCATCGAAGAGCCGATCGATGAATCGCGGCGTGTGGCGAAACAGGGGCAGGTGCTCCTGCAGCCACACGTTCACGCCTCCCATCACGACCCGCTCCTGAGCGACGTTCTCTTCGTCGGTCGTGGTGGGCACGTAGGCCGGCACGAGGATCGCATCGCAGCCGCGGGCCACGAGGGTCCGCACGAGCGTGTTGTCATGGAGGCACGAGCCGCAGATGCGTCCCCCCGCCCCGGCCGTGATGTGAACAATTCGCATGGGTTCTTTGCGTGGTGCAGACGCCTGTGGGGTGGGGCCGGTTCGGGGTTGCCCACGCTCCGTCGCCGGACGCTCGCTGCGGGCATCCATGCCCTCCGCTCGCTCGGTGGCGGCTGCGCTCTCGGCATCCTGCCTTCGCTTGCCGCCACACGCCGGCTCTCGGGGCGTGGGCAACCCCGAACCTCGCTGTCTGGTTGTTTATTGTGTGGGGGCCTACGCCTTGCGGCCCTCGAGGTGGACGAGGACGAGGGCGAGGTCGGCGGGGGTGATGCCGCTCACGCGGCCGGCCTGGGCGAGCGTGCGGGGGCGGATGCGGGCGAGCTGCTCGCGGGCCTCGGCCCGCAGGTGCCGCACCGCTGCGAAGTCGAAGCCCTCGGGGATGAGCCGTTCTCCGAGCCTGCGCTGCCGCTCGATCCGCTCCCGCTCGAGCGCGAGGTAGCCCGCGTAGCGGATGTCGTTCTCGATCTGCGTGGCCGCCTCCCGCGATACCGCCGCGAGTTCGGGCACCGCCGCCAGACAGTCGCTCCAGCCGAACTCGGGCCGCTTGAGCAGATCGGTGAGTAAGGTGCCATTGACCCGGCGTGCGGCGAGCAGGCCGAGTGTCGCGTCGATCTCGGCCTGTTTCGCGGCCAGCCGGGAGGCACGGTGCGGCTCAGCGAGGCCAAACCGGTCGGCGAGGGGCGTGAGCCGGCGGTCGGCGTTGTCGTGCCGCAGCGCGAGTCGGTGCTCGGCACGGCTCGTGAACATCCGATAGGGCTCGTCCACACCGCGAGTGACGAGGTCGTCGATGAGCACGCCGATGTAGGAGTCCTCGCGGCCGAGCACGAGCGGCTCCTGGCCAGCTGCCGCGAGCGCAGCATTCGCGCCGGCCACGATGCCCTGCGCGGCCGCTTCCTCGTAGCCCGTCGTGCCGTTGATCTGGCCGGCGAGAAAGAGGCCTCGCGCGGCCTTGCACTCGAGCGTGATGGCGAGCTGATCCGGAGGACAGTAGTCGTATTCGACGGCATAGCCATACCGCATGATCACTGCCCGCTCGAGTCCCGGCACCATCCGGACCAGTGCATCCTGCACGTCCCGCGGCAGGCTCGTGGAGATGCCGTTGACGTAGATCTCGTGGGTGCGGCGACCTTCGGGCTCCAGAAACAGCTGGTGGCTTTCCTTTTCCGCAAACCGCACGACCTTGTCCTCGATGCTCGGGCAGTAGCGCGGCCCGCGGGAGCCGATCTGGCCGGTGAACATCGGCGCCCGATGGAGGTTGGCCCGGATGAGGTCGTGAATCTCCGGCGTCGTCCGCGTGATCCAGCAGACCATCTGCTCCTGCTCGATCCGCTCCGTGAGAAACGAGAAGGGCTGCGGCTCGGCGTCGCCCGGCTGCACGTCGAGCTGCGCGAAATCGATCGACCGCGCGGCGAGCCGGCAGGGAGTGCCTGTCTTGAATCGGGCGAGCCGCATGCCGAGCGCCTCGAGCGCTCGGCTCACGCCCGACGTCGTGCCCTCCCCTGCCCGGCCACCGCTGGTGCGCGCCTCGCCGGTGTGCATCACCGCCTGGAGGAACGTGCCAGTCGTGAGCACGACAGCCGCCGCGTGATACTCGGCATCGCCGCGCACTCGCACGCCGACGACCCGCGGGCCAGGTGACTCGACGAGCAGCTCTTCCACCGTCTCCTGCCGGAGGTCGAGGTTCGGCGTTTCCTCGACCAGCCGCTTCACCTCCATCTGATAGAGCTTCTTGTCGGCCTGGGCACGCGGCCCGTGCATCGCCGGACCCTTCGAGCGATTGAGCACGCGAAACTGGATGCCCGTCGCATCGATCGCACGGGCCATCACACCCCCGAGCGCGTCGACCTCGCGAACGAGCTGCGCCTTACCCACGCCGCCGATGGCGGGATTGCAGCTCATCTGGCCCACGGTGTCGCAGTTGGTCGTGAGGAGCGCCGTGCGGGCCCCGAGGCGGGCCGCGGCGCAGGCCGCTTCCACACCGGCATGGCCGGCCCCGATCACGATCACGTCGTAGTCATAGACGCAGGGCATCACCGTCTCGCACCTCACCGACGATTGAACCACGGGATCCCGGGAGCGGAAAGCGGCCAGGCAGAAGCGGCAGGCCTGGCAACCAAGGCAGGCTCGGCAGGGCTGGCAGATCCAGTAGCGCCGGCAGTCCGGGCCGGGGCGGAGGTGGCGCTGTGGCGACGACGCGCATTCCCTAGGATCCCCCGAGAGGACGTCGCATGACCATCACCGCACCGTCGCACGACCAGAGCCCGGGGCCACTCGTCATCTGCGGCATGCACCGCTCCGGCACGTCGCTCACGGCGTCGCTGTTCGGCGGCGCCGGCGTGAACCTCGGCGATCGGCTCTTCGGTCCGAATGTCGGCAACTCACTCGGGCATTTCGAGGATGTCGGCTTCCTCGAGTTCCACATGCGGGCCCTGCACTCGCTGGGGTGCAACTACGAAGGATATGTCACGCGGTCGCTGCCCCCGCTCGCGGACGAGCTCACGGCCGAGGCGCGACAGATCATCGCCGACCGCGCGGCGAGCGGCCGTCTGTGGGGCTGGAAGGAGCCGCGGACCACGCTGTTCCTCGACTTCTGGGACCAGCTCCTGCCTGATGCCCGGTATGTCTTCGTGTTTCGCAATCCGTGGGATGTGGCCGATTCATTGTTTCGTCGCGGTGATGCCGCCTTCGTCGTCGATCCCCGGCTCGCGATCGAGATCTGGGTGGCATACAACCGCCGGATCGCCGACTTTGTTCACCGCCATCCGTCGCGATGCGTGGTCTTCGAGATCTCTCAACTGATCGCCGATCCTGACCGGGTGTTCGAGATGGTGCGATCGCGGCTCCATCTCCCGATCGGCAGCCCCCCCGACAGTTTTCGCAACGACCTGTTCGGCCGCGAGTGCAACCTGCATGGCTCCGCCATCGTGCAGGCGCTCGTGCCCGAGGCACATGATCTCTACCAGCAGCTTCGGCACGTCGCGGGCGAGCCCGCGGCCACGACGGATGTGGCCCCCGTCGACGCCACAACTCTCGCTGGCTACGCCGTCGAGGAGTGGGCTCGAGCGAGCCGGGCCGCCGTGCGAGAGCGGAAACTACATGCCGAAGTCGCGACGATCTCGGCGCGGGAGCGGGATCTGTCGACCGCATTGGCTGCCGTGACAACGGACCGCGACCAGAAGTCCCAGCACCTCGTGAGCACGACCGCCGAACGCGATCGACTCGCGCGGGAACTCGACGTCGTCGTCGCCGCGCGGCTGCTGCTGGAGACGGAGTGCCGCCGGCTCGGCTCGCGCAACGAGCAACTTGCCAAAGACGTGGCCAGAATTCGGAACTCGGGCCTCGTGAGACGGCTCGGGCAGTGGATCTCCACGTCCTTCACCTCGGGCCGACCGCACCGTTCGGGACAGGCTGTGGCTGCAGCGCAACAGGACGATACCGGTAGCCGGACGGCAGCCTGAGCCCGCGGTGGCCGTCAGCCGATCAACGCGGGAAGTGAACTTCCGCGAAACCGGCCCCGTCCCCCACAATCCCGGTGGAAGAGACGAATCAGGACACGGGGACGGTCATGAAACTGGGACGATTGGTCGGTGACGCCGCCGCACGCATTCCCCTGATCGGGACCGCCATCGGGCAGCTCCAGGCCCAGCTCCGCCGACGGAGACTCGCCACCCGGCCAGCCGAAGCCCCCCATTGCGACTCCATTCATGCGCATCTCCCATCCGAGGCAGCCGAGTGGATGCCACCGAACCGGCTCGCTGTGGCCGTAGTGATTCCCGTCTACCGGGGCCTCGACGAGACTCGCCGCTGCCTCCGCAGCGTTCTCGATCATACGCACGGACTCCCGTGTGACATCATCGTCGTCGATGACTGCTCTCCCGAGCCGGCGCTCAGCGAGTGGCTTCGCGACCTGGCCGCCGACGGCTCGATCACGCTCCTCCGGAACGAATCGAACCGCGGCTTCGTCGCCTCAGTGAACAGGGGCATGGCGGCGGCGGGAGACCGCGACGTCGTCCTGCTCAACAGCGACACGGAGGTGCCGGCCGGCTGGCTCACGCGGCTCGCCGGACACGCCTACGCGACCTCGCGGATCGGCACCGTCACGCCCTTCTCGAACAACGCCACGATCTGCAGCTGGCCGTCGATCAAGGGGGGGCCGCTGCCGCCAGGCACAACCACATCCGACATGGATGCGGCGTTCCGCGCGGCGAACCGCGGCCGGCAGGTCGATCTGCCCACGGCCGTCGGCTTCTGCATGTACATCCGACGGGACTGCCTCGACGCCGTGGGCTGCTTCGACGAGGCGACATTCGGCAGAGGCTACGGCGAGGAGAACGACTTTTGCCTCAGGGCGACCGCGGCCGGCTGGCGACACGTGCTGGCGTGCGATACGTTCGTGTTCCACGCTGGCGAGACGAGCTTCGGCAAGGATTCACCCGAGCGGGCCCGGGCGTGGGATCTGCTCACCGCTCGCTATCCGACCTACGCAGCAGCCGTTGCTCGGCACGTGGAAGCCGACCCGGCACGGGCCAGTCGCTTCGCCGCCACGGCGGCGCTGTTTCGGCTCGCGACCGAGCCCACGATCCTCATCGTGACACATGCACTGGGTGGCGGCACCGATCGGCACATCCACGACCTCAGGGAGGCCGTCGAACCTCGGGCGAATTTCCTCCGGCTCGAACCGCGGCGCGGCGGCTTCGCCCTGTCGGTCCCGGGGCTTTCCCATCATGCGGAGGCGACCTTCGCGACCGATCAACTCGATGGGCTCGTCGCCGTCCTAAAGAGCTGCGGCGTCGATCGGGTGCACGTGCACCACTGGCTGGGCTTCGAATCGGGCCTGCGGCCGCTGCTGGATCGGCTCGGCGTGCCGTTCGACGTCACCATTCACGACTACTTCTCGATCTGCCCACAGGTAAACCTGCTGCCGACGCCGACGTCGCGCTACTGCGGCGAGCCGGATGTCGCCACCTGCAATGCCTGCATCGCGGGCCGAACGCAATACGGGGCGACCGACATCACCGACTGGCGCACGCGGCATGCCTGGCTGCTGAACGAGGCGGAGCGGGTGATCTGCCCAAGCCGTGATGCCCGCGATCGGATCGCCCGCTACACGCCGCATGCCCGCGCGATCGCGGTGCCGCACGCGGCAGTGACCGACTGCACCTGGCACATCACTGCCGCGCCCCCGGGGCCGACCGAGCCGCTCCGGATCGGCGTGCTCGGAGTGATCGCCCAGCACAAGGGGCTTGATGCACTCACGGCGGCGGTGGAGGCGGCCGATCCCGGGCAGTTCGAATTCGTGGTGATCGGCTTCTGCGACCCGCGGCTGCCGCGGCATCTCCGCCACCGTGTGCATGAGACGGGCAAGTACGACGAGGCCGACCTGCCGCACCTGATCGGATCGGCCGGCCTGCATGCGGTCTGGTTCCCGGCCACCTGGCCGGAGACCTACAGCTACACGCTATCGGCGGCGATCGACGCAGGACTGCCGATCGTGGCTCCGTCCTTGGGCGCTTTCCCGGAGCGGCTCGTGGATCGCCCCCTCACCTGGCTTGTCACCCCGAGCCGCGATGGCGAGACGGTGCTCGCCACCTTCGCGGCGGTCCGCGCAGCACTGGTCGCATACCGCAGTCCAGCCGCCACCGTACCGCGACAGGCCGCGCCCGAGCAGTTCTATCCGGATCGCTATCTGGAGCCGCTCGCCAGCCGCGTGGAACGGCGAATGAACGAACCCACGTCGCTGCGCATGCCGGGGATCAACTCCGTGCTCGTGGTGCCGGATCGCTATGACGATGGCACGATTTCTCCCTGCGGATTCATCCGGCTCGTGCAGCCGTTCGACCATCTGGCGGCGACACGCGGCGACGTGCTCGTGGAGGTCGTCGACTTCGAGTCGGCGCTCGCCCGCGATGCCGATGTGCTCGTCTGCCAGCGACACGCCGCTCCCGACATCGCCGGGGCGGAGCGGCTGATCGATCATTGCCGGATCCACGGCATCCGACTCGTGTACGACCTCGACGATGATCTCATGTCGATCCCACCAACCCACCCCGAGGCCGCACGGCTCGTCCCGCTTGCGGCAGTCGTGCAGCGATTCGTGGCGGCCGCGGAGAGCGTATGGGCGGCGACGCCGGAACTGAGCCGCCGCCTGACGACCATCCGGCCGCACGTCGAAGTCGTCCGCAACGCCCACGACGACCGCCTGTGGCGGCACATCACGCCGAGCCGCATGCGCATGCAGCACGAGCCCGTGCGGATCCTCTACATGGGAACTGCGACACACGACGACGAACTCGAGTTTCTCGCGCCCGTCGCTGAAATGCTCCAGCGGCGGTTCGGTGGCCAGGTGTGGTTTGATGTCGTGGGCGTCGCGAGCCGCGAGCACCTTCCCCGAGGATTCCACCGCGTGATTCCCGAGGCGAGCTCCACCACGCGCAGTTACCCCGGCTTCGTCGAATGGTTCTGTCGGCAGCGCTGGGACATCGCCGTTTCGCCGCTGATCGACAGCCCGTTCAATCGCTGCAAGTCGGCGATCAAGCTGCTCGACTACGCGGCGCTCGGCCTCCCGATCGTCGCCTCACAGCATCCCGAGTATGCCGAGGCCTTCGGCCCCGACACCGGAGTGCAACTGGTCTCCAATACGACGGACGCCTGGGTCGCGGCATTGGCAGGGCTGGTCGCGGACGCGCACGCCCGCCGTGAAGCTGGCACAACGATCCTCGATCACTACCGTCGGCATCACACGTTCGCCGCCCAGCCAGACCTCGTCTGGAGCCCCCTCTGCCGCGCCCTCGCCCTCTCTCCTGCGGAGCGAGCCGCCTGATGGCCGCCTACGAACTCGATCTGCCCGCCAGCGACGACTGCTTCGACGAAGCTGCTTATCTCCTCGCGAATCCCGACGTGGCCAACGCGGTGCGTGCCGGCCAGCTGGTCTCAGGCCGCCAGCACTTCGACCTCTACGGCCGCAGCGAGTCTCCCCCGCGCCGCATGCGGATGTCCGCCAGGATTCAGGACGCGAAGCGGGCCAAGCAGCAGCGCATACTGCCGCTTATCCGTGATGACGTACCCGCGATCGTCAGCGACGGCATGGTCGATTGCCTGCCGGCAGAGACACGGGCCAAATGGAACATCGTCGATACTGACGCCGTCTCGGCCCACCCGTACTGCGACGATTCCCTACGGCTCGTCGAACGGCATGCCGCCGGTCTGGTGCTCGACGTTGGGAGCGGCAAGCGTCCCGTCTACTTCGACAACGTCGTGAACTACGAGATCGTCGCCTACGACACGACCGACGTCGTCGGCGTCGGCGAGGAGCTGCCGTTCACCGACAATTCGTTCGACGCGGTGATCTCCAACGCGGTGCTGGAGCACGTCAAGGACCCGTTCCGCTGCGCCCGAGAAATCGCCCGCGTCTTGAAGCCGGGAGGCGACCTGGTGTGTGCAGTGCCGTTCCTCCAGCCGGTTCACGGCTATCCGCACCATTACTACAACATGACCAGCCAGGGGATGCGGAATCTGTTCGCCGATCTGCTGGACGTGGAACGGGTCGATGTGCCTCGTCATCTCCTTCCGATGTGGTCGCTCACATGGATCTGCTCCAGCTGGGCCGCCGGCCTGACAGGGAGTGCCCGAGACGAGTTCCTGGCTCTCCGGATCGGTGACCTCGTGGGGCCCCCGGTCCCGCATCTGCACCGGCGATACGTGACGGAACTCCCAGCCACCGTGAACAGTGAGCTTGCTGCAGGCCACGTGCTGCTCGCCCGTAAGCCTCGGCAGGCCCTCGCTCCGTAAGAGGCACGATCGTGTCGATGTCCTCCAATGACCGACTGCCATTCGTCCATGGCCCATGGGGCCGCGGGCTGATCACAGCGACAAGCATGCTCGTGGTCTCGCTCGCGGTTGCCCGGCTGCCCGTTGGAGTGGCTTCGGGCGGGCTCGACTCGTCGTGGGGCAGCGTGCTGCAGTATGCCCACGATCACCGGCTCCACTTCGGATCCGACGTCGTATTCACCTACGGCCCGCTCGGGCTCGCTGCGACCGGACACTACTCGGGCGGCACGACGTGGGGAGCCACCTGGGCCGGCATGTCGATCACGCTATTGTTCGTGCTGCCGATCGTGCTCGTCGCGAAGCGATTGCCCTGGCAGCAGGCCGCCGCCCTCCTGCTCCTCGTCGGTGGTCTGCCACTGATCCGGGCCTGCGGTCTCGACGGACCGGTCCAGGCAGGGCTCTGCTGCTGGGGCATCCTGGCATTCACAAGCTCCAGCCCCGACGCCTGCTCCCCCAGCGCGGAGCGGGCCCGCGCCCTCGGGCTCGCATGCTTCGTGGGGCTGATCGGGCTCGCCAAGTTCTCCTGGCTGGTGCCGGGCGGGCTCACGGTGGCGGTCGTGTTGGCGGACGCCATTCTGCGTGGCCGTCGTGACGTGGCCGCACTGCTGGTCGCGACCGCGACGGCGGTTTTTATCGGAGGCTGGTCCGCACTCGGCCAGCCGCTCGGTAACCTTCCCGCGTTCCTGAGCGGCTCACTGGAGATCGCGTCGGGCTATGCCCGCGCGATGGGCACCCGCGGGCCGAATGCCATCCTCCTCCTCGCGCTGCTCGCCGCGGGCATCTGCGCCGGCGGGATCGTGATCCGATCCCGATCGGCGGCATTGCCGGGCGGCGCCCACCTCCAGGCTCGACGCTGGCTGCTTGGGGGCTGGCTGTCGGCGCTGTTGTTCCTCGGCTGGAAGCACGGCTTGGTTCGAGCGGCGGCGGGCGATACCCATGTCACGGCCCTGCTCACCCAGTGCGTCGTGCTTGCATTCGCCCTCCCGCTGGTGCCGTTGGCGGCTCCGGCCCGAGACCGCCTCGCCCCTGCCCGCTGCTGGATCGTGTCGATCCTGGCTCTCATGCTCGCGCAATGGATGCAGATTGGCTCATTGGAGGATGGCATCTCGCAGGCGATGAAGCGAATCTCGATCAATGCCCGCGTTCTCCTCCGCCCCGAGCGACACCGCCGCTGGCTCGAAGAGGAGTGGCAGCTCGCCAGCGCCCGCATGGCGCTTCCAACCGCCCGCGGCCTCATTGGCAACGAACCGGTCGATGTGTTCGGCTATAGCCAAGATTACGCGATTGCCAATCAGCTGAACTACACCCCGCGACCGGTGTTTCAGAGCTACTCCGTCTACACGCGACATCTCGCGGAGCTCAACGACCGCTTCTACCGCTCACCCCGATCACCGCACTGGCTGCTCTTCGAACTCGGTTCGATCGACGGCCGCTTTCCGTCCCTTGAAGACGCTCACGCCCTGCGGACGATCCTGCGTGACTATCGCCAGGCCGGCGAGGATGGCCGCTTTCTCGTGCTGAAACGGAGCCAACGAGCCCCCATCCGCCTCGAACTACTGACCAGCGGCTCGCTGCGTCCCGGCGAGCGGATCGATATGTCGAGCCACGCAGCCCGCGACCTGTGGATGGAAATCGACGCGGCCCCCGGCCCTCTCGCCCGACTGGAAACATTCGTGCTGCGGCCTCCCCCGCTGCGGATGCGCATCTGGCGGGAGGACTGGCCAGCGGAGGGTGTGCTATTCACCGCCCCAGCGCCGATGCTCGCCGCCGGCTTCATCGCCAGTCCGGTGCTCGGCAGCACCGCCGACGTGGCCACGCTGTTGGCCGACGGACAGACCAAGCGGCTCCAGGCTCTCGCCGTGGAGACCCCGGCCCGGGCCCGCAGCACGGCGATCCGCTACCGCTTGTATGGGATCGTGGGCGGCCTGCGAGGCCGCGAATGACCAATGCCGACGCAACCTGCCCGTTCCACGCAGCCCCCCACGCCCCCGTTGATGTGGCATTGCCCCCGGTCCCCACAGTCGCGTAGCGTTCGCGACATGCGCCTCGTTCCTCGCCGTGATCATCCGTCGCGCCGCGCCCTGCGTGCGTTCGGCCGTTGGGCCGTCGCCGTGCTCGGCCTGAAGTCACTCAAGCTGCGACCGTGGCTCCGGCGCGTCGCCGAGAACGCTCGGCAGAAACATGACGGCCCCGCATACAGGATCGTGTTCATCTCCGGAGAGCCCGACACGCCAGGAAATGCCTACCGAGTCGAGCGATTCGCGCAGGCAGCCGTTGAACTCGGCCATACCGTCGATGTGATCGACATCCACGACCTCGCTGCAGCCCATTGCCGCGGCCCCGCACCGACAGCCGTATTCATGTGGCGGACTCGTTGGAGCGAGCGACTCGCGCAGTCGGTCGCCGCTTGGCGCCGCGCGGGCGCCCGAATCGTGTTCGATCTGGACGATCTGATGATCGACCCTGCGCTGGCCACTCAGACCGTCATCGACGGCATCCGCTCGATGGGCCTCAAGCCGGCCGACGTTGCCCGCCACTATTCGGCCATCCGCCGCACGCTCGACCTCGCCGACGAATGCCTCGCGCCGACGGAATCGCTCGCCACGGCCCTGCAGGCCTGTGGCAAGCCGGCCGAAGTGATGGTCAACGGCTTCGATGACGACACCTGGCTAGCCAGCCGTGCAGCCGTGCTCAGCCGCCGCGCCTTGGGTGACGATGGCCTGATCCGGATCGGCTATGCGTCGGGCTCGCGAACGCACCAGCGCGACTTCGCCGTGGCGGCACAGGCCGTCGCCGCGGTACTTTGGGCGCGACCCGCATGCCGCCTCGTGCTGTTTCGCGAGCCACGGCGCGGCACGCCACTGCTCGACGTCCACGAATTTCCAGCCCTCGCCGGACTCGAGCACCGCATCGAGTGGCGGCAGCTCGTGCCTCTCGCCGAGCTGCCACGCGAGCTGGCGCGATTCGACATCAACCTCGCGCCGCTCGAGGTGGGAAATCCGTTCTGCGAGGCCAAGAGCGAACTGAAGTATTTCGAGGCCGCTCTCGTCGATGTGCCGACGATCGCGTCGCCCACCGAGCCGTTCCGCACCGCGATCATTCCCGACGTGACCGGACTGCTCGCCACCACGTCGGCCGAGTGGGAGGCAGCCCTGTTCCGGCTCGTGGATGACGCCGACTTCCGCCGTCACCTCGCCCATAACGCCTGCCGCCACGTGCTGCACCGCTATGGCCCCGACGGCCGCCGCGACCGTTTGCAGACGATCCTCGACCGCATCACGGCGGTACCGCCTCGACCTGTCACCACTTTTCGCATTCACGACGCGTCCCGCGTTGGCACGCCACCGACCGTGCCTGTCACCGAGGTGATCGCCCAGCACGGCGAGCCGCGGCCCGCCGACGTATGCGTCGTGATCCCGCTCCACAACTACGCCGGCCTCGTCACCGAAACGCTTGACAGCGTGGCCCGCCAGACGCTTGCCTCGATCGAGCTCGTGGTCGTCGATGACAGCTCCACGGACACCTCCCTCGACGTGGCCCGCGCCTGGCTCCACGGCCACGCCGACCGGTTCGTCTCCACGACGCTCCTCAAGACTGTCACGAACCAGGGCCTCGCCCTCACCCGCAATGCCGGCTTCGCGGCGGCTGAGTCCTCCCTCGTGTTTCCGCTCGACGCCGACAACACGATCGAGCCCGACTGCCTGCGGATCCTCCACGAGCGACTGCAGCACTCGACCGCCTGCGCCGCCCATCCGACGCTGCGGCATTTTGGCGAGTCGGCGAAGGTCAAGCCGGCGCAGGTGTGGGATCCGGCCCGGCTGCGCCGGGGCAACTACATCGATGCGATGGCACTGATGCGAAGGAGTGCCTGGGCCCACGTGGGTGGCTACGCGAAAGGAGCATTCGTCGGCTGGGAGGACTACGAGCTCTGGTGCCGCTTCGTGGAGCACGGTTTCTGGAGCACGGCTGTGCCCGACGCGATCGCCGGCTATCGCGTGCACCGCGGCTCGATGCTCCGCGCCACGACCGAGCCCGACATGCAGCGGGTCGTCGACGCGATCCGCGCCGCTCACCCCTGGCTCACCGTTCGCGCGGCATAGGGCGGTTGTGGCGGCAGCGCCGGGGGCATCCCCTCCCCATACAAGCCCCCTGGCGCAAGCCGGGGGATCGTGTTTCCGTAGCGTCATCCCCTCGCTCGCGCTCAGGGCTTGGATCCGTGCGGCGACGGTGGGGCGAGCTTGAACAGCGCGAAGAGGTCGTCCACCGTGAGTCCGCTGGCGGCTGGTGAGCCGGCTTCGGAGAGGATCGTGTCGGAGAGGTCGCGCTTTTTGCGGAGCACCTCGTCGATCCGCTCCTCGATCGTGTCGACGGAGAGGAACCGCGTGACGGTGACCGCGCCGGCCGCACCGATCCGGTGGGCGCGGTTGATCGCCTGGTCCTCGATCGCGGGATTCCACCAGCGGTCGAAGAGGAACACGTACTGCGAGAACTGGAGGTTGAGCCCCACCGCACCGGCGCCGTAGGAGAGCAGCAGCACCGAGTGCTTCGGGTCATGCCGAAACCGATGGATGGCCTGGTCGCGGGCCTGCGTCGACATGCCGCCGTGGTATTGGATCGCACCGAACCGCGACAGGCTCTCCTCGAGCCGGCCCAGCGTCTCTACCCATTGGCTGAAGACGAGTGCCTTGCGGCCGCTGGCCTGCACCTCCTCGAGCTCGGCCTGGAGGCAGTCGAGCTTCGCGCTCTCGCCGGTCGCCGTGTCGAAGTTGCAAATCTGCTTCAGCCGGAGCACCAGCTCGAACACGTGCTGGATCGTCGCCTCGCGGCCCATGTCGGCCAGCCGCAAGACACCCTCTTCCTCGGCGCGACGGTAGGTCTCCCGCTGCTCGGCCGTGAGCTCGATCCGCTCGTCGCGGTTGAGCCGCGGCGGCATGTCGGTGAGCACCTTTTCCTTCGTGCGGCGGAGGATGTGGTCGGCGACGGCAGCCCCCATCGCCCGCGGCGGCATCCGCTCGGAGAGATGGCCGGGGGCCACGAACTCGAACAGCCCGACCAGATCGTCCGCCGAGTTCTCCACCGGAGTGCCGGTGAGTGCCCAGCTCCGCTGCCGCGAGATCGCCCGCACGGCCTTGCTCGTCTGACCCGCACGGTTCTTGATCCGCTGCGCCTCGTCGAGCACCACGAGGTCGAAGGAGAGGCCGAGCTCGGCCACGAGGTCACGGTCGCGGACCACCACCTCGTAGTTGGCGACCTTCACCGGCACGTCGGGCAGCGACCACTGCCACCGCCGCCGCTGTGGATCCCCCTCGATCACGGCCACGACGAGCTCCGGCGCCCAGTCGGCGAGCTCGCGGGTCCAGTTGGAGACGAGCCCCTTGGGACAGACGACGAGCACACGGCGGCCCTGCCCCGTTCGCACGAGCAGCCGGATCGACGAGATCGCCTGCATCGACTTGCCGAGTCCCATCTCGTCGGCCAGCACGGCGCCGTGCCGCGGCACGAGAAAGGCCATGCCGTCGAGCTGGAAGGGAAACGGCTGCCGCGGAAACTCGAGCCGGTCGGCCTGTAGAATCGTCTCCAGATCGGGCTGCAGCAGATAGAAGAACTTCTCCTCCGGCTTGACCACGTCCTTCGGCGGCACGAGCCGCGCCCGGCGCACCGGCCGATCGGTGGCCGGCGGCTGCGGCTCGCGGACCTCGGACCGCACTGCAGGCGGCAGCGGCGCAAGGGGCTGCTCGGTTCGCTCGAACCGAAAGCGGCGGACTGCCGGACGCGGAATCTCGACGTCCATCCGCAGCACGGGAGCCGGCACGGCGGTCACCGGCATCCGCAATACCGGCGGTCGAGGCACGGCCAGACCGACGGGCGGCAGCAGTTCCACGCTCGGCCATGCGAGCTCGCGGACTCGCAGCCGCTGCAGGATCGGGACTCCGCTCATGCAGCCCGCGCCGGAGGAGTCATCCGCTGCGCCTCCTCGATGGCCAGGCGGATCCGCTCGAACGGTTCACAGAGATCGACGGCCGCAGCCATCTCTGCGAGCCGCTCGCGGACGAGCGGTTCGTCACCAGCAGTGGCGAGAATCCGCACGCTTCCGACGGCAAAGCCAGCGTCTCCCGCTTCGTCGGGCCGCTTCACGGCGGCGACCGGGAGGCTCGTGTGCGACCGCACGGCGAGCAGCGGCTCGAAGTCGGTGAGCACGACGAGTGGCTGACTTTCACTCTCGGCAAGCAACGTGCTGCCCACCTGCTGGCCGTGCAGGTGGCCGTGAAGCGTGGCGCCGTAGAGAATCTGCTGGGCGCGGGTGACCTTCAGTGGCGCGGTGCAGAGAAACTCCACCGGCCGGCCACGGCCATCGACCACGAGGTAGCCGCCGAACAGGCCGTGGCCCGGGGCATCGACAGCCGTGAGAAACCCGAACAACGCCCCATCCGTGGTCGCCTGCTCCATGCCTGCTCCGTCGTGTCGCTGCTGACCTGCCACTGGCCCCGACCGGGGCTCGCCGCAGACTCCATCCATCGGGCATCCCTGGCGCCCACTTGAACGCCGGTCGCGAACCGTTGCCGGCCCCTGCCGCCTGCGGCTCCGACGCAAACTGGGCTGACCCTGACGCCCCCAACGGCAGACCCTCGAAAGCGGCGATCAGCCTGGCTGCTACTATTGTGGGGTCAGCGCCGACGCCCCCCTGGAACTCACGAGGCTCTGCATGCCCGAAGGCCCTCCGCTCTTCACGCAGGTCGATATCTCCGCGGGCACGATCGCCCAGGCCGCACCGACCGGAACCGGCGACGCCGCCGAGACCAACCGTCTGCTCCGTGACCTCGTCACGCTCCAGCACAAGCAGTGCGAACTGCTCACCGAACTGCTCGGCCAGGTCTCGCTCCAGCAGCGGCAGCGGATGGCCGAACTGAAGGCGTGGAAGGAGGCCAATCCGGAACTGGCCACGTCCTGCCGCCGCGCCGCCGAGTCACTCTCGAAGGTGCACACCGAGTTTCTTTCGAGCCTTGCCCAGGAGGCGGCCGACAACGCCGAAGATTTCTCCGACAGCGACTACGCGCTGGGCGAGTTCATCGATCGCTACGGCCCCCGACTTGCCCACTTCAACGGCGTGCTCCAGCTCTTCGCGCAGCTCGGCGCCTCGCTGCCGCAGTCGGAGCCCGCATCTGACGGCTGACCGACGCCTGCCATCCACCCACCGACCCTCACGGATTTACCTCACATGGCCACCACCGCCACAGCCAAGCCACCGGTCTTCCAGGTCGCCGATGCCGCCGCCATCGCAGCGGCCCGCGCCACGCTCGACGCCCATACGGTCGAGATGATGGCCTGGCACTTCCACGAGTCGACGGGCTGCCCGTTCTGGCTGGAGTATGCGAAGAGCCTGCCGTTCAACCCACTCAGGGACGTGAAGTGCTTCGACGACCTGAAGAAGTTTCCGCCGTTCGAGGACGAGTGGCTCCGTGGGGGCCCGGTGCGCCGCTGGGTGCCGAAGGGCTTGGCCGATCAGCCGGCCTACGTATTCGAGACCGGCGGCACGACGGGCATCCCAAAGTCGCGATACAACTCCCGCGACTTCCGCACCGACTACGAGATGTTCAGCGACACGCTGCCTGAGGAGTTCTTTCCCAAGGGGGCTAACTGGCTGATGCTCGGCCCCTCCGGACCAAGACGGCTGCGGCTCTCCATCGAGCACCTTGCCCAGTACCGCGGCGGCATCTGCTTCTGCGTCGATCTCGACCCCCGCTGGGTGATCAAACTCATCCAGAAGGGCTGGATGGAGCACCTCGAGGCCTACAAGCAGCACTGCATCGACCAGGCGATCACGATCCTCGAAGCGGGCCACGACGTGCGGTGCATGTTCACCACGCCGAAGCTGCTCGAGGCCCTCGCCATCGCGCTCGAGAAGAAGGGCACGACGATCCGCAAGGCGGGCATCACAGGCATCTTTTCCGGCGGCACAGAGTTCACGCCGCAGTGGACCCGCTTCGCAGTGGAGGAACTCCTCGACGGCGCCTACATGACGCCCACCTACGGCAACACGCTCATGGGTCTGGCGGCAAGCCGGCCTGTTATTCCAGCTGACGGCTACACGATCGCCTACTACGCGCCGCAGCCTCGCGCGGTCATCGAGGTGGTGGACTTCGACGACCGCGACCGCCTCGTTCCGTACGGTGGCACCGGCCGCGTCCGCCTCACGACGCTCACGAAGGAGACCTTCATCCCGGGCTTCCTGGAGCGCGACGAGGGCGAACGCGAACTGCCGTACGTGAAGTATCCATGGGACGGCATCAGCGGCGTCCGCCCGTTCCGCGAGCTGGCCGCGACGACGACCGTGGGCGTGTATTAGCCAAGGCTCTTTGCGCGCAAGCCGGCTCGGGGCTGCATATGCCCTCTCGGCGGACGCTCGCTGCGGACATCCTGTCCTTCGCTCGCTGCATGTCCGCTCGCTTTCGGCATCCTGCCTGCGCTCACTTCCATAGCC
>JBAVTF010000046.1:0-4305 GCA_049695995.1 Pirellulales bacterium
ATGCTTGTTCTCGAGCTCATCACGTTTATCCTTGTGCCCTTTTGGCCTCACCAGACAAAACCGATCTGGTGTGGGCACCCCGGTTTGGGAACCCCTGCATTGCAGCATCTCCTTGGCCTCGAGGTGCGTTTGCAGAGTAACGAACTTGCTCAGCTGACGGAGGGTTGTTGCGACAGCCTCACTGGGCTCACCTGTCAGCGGACACAGCTTGGTGGAGGGTTGAGTCTGTGCTCTCAGCCTGCGCGTGCTTGTACGTGCGACTTACCCAGCAGTCTGTGTTGAAGTTTAGCACACGAACGGAGCGGGCAGACGGTACCAGGAACAAGCAGTGAGGTTTGCCAAATCTGAGGGTGCAGCAGCCATAATCAGCTGTGTGCATTCAGCAGGGGGGTTGCATCCAGTTTGGACATCAGAGGTTATGCAGGACAGCGGTTACGATACAGTACAGTACGGCACAGGGGTTACGTGTGCGCTCAGTTTGAGAACCACTCCCGCTGGGCAGACCACCACCTGAGTGCATTGTGGGCTTCAGCGACTCCCAGCTCGAGAACCCTACACATGATCACACTACGGCAGCAGTGCGCTCGTAGCACACTACCGCACCAGCGCACTATCTCTTCCATTTCCTTGCTGCCTTACCCTTGCCGCAGCATCGCTCAGGGGACGCTAGGCTATTGGCGTAGCAGTGCGCACTGTCGGCTCAAACCGCCGGACCCCTTCATAGGACGGCCCCCAGACCTGCGGCGCCTCCACAGCACGTCAATATCGCCTGCGGGCGCCCTAGCGTTAGCCGGTAGTGCACCCGGGGGCCAGTGCGGACAGCAGTCGGCGGGCAACCCCTCCCTGTGCGGTCAGATATCACACAGCTGCCACTCCACTGTGGGTGCAGCTGCTGTTGCTGGTAGCAGCAGTCAAATAGCACACGGTTGTCGCTCCACTGTGGGTGCAGCTGCTGTTGCTGGCAGCGGCAGTCAAATAGCACACGGCTGTCACTCCACTGTGGGCGCAGCTACTGTTGCTGGCGGCGGCAGTCAAATAGCACACAGCTGTCACTCCACTGTGGGTACAGCTGTTGTTGCTGGCAGTGGCAGTCAAATAGCACACAGCTGTCACTCAATTGTGGGTACCGCTGCTATTGCTGGCAGCGGCGGGCATCCCATTGGGGGGCTCTATCTTAGCGACGTCGGTAGCCACTCTAGCATGGAAGACCGGCGTAGCAATAAACGGGACACGCCTGAGGAGGGCAGCGACCCCGGGGATAGAGCGTACAGCGGCAAGGGTGCGCGCGAAGGCCGTAGCCGCCAAGGGGGCGAGAGCAGCCAGCGTTGCGAGGGTGATAAGGATAGGAGCCAACACCGCAGCAACAGCAGCGGCAGCAGGGGTGGCTATCGCAGCAGCGGCAACCAAGGCCACCACGGCCGTGGCAGCGGCAGCAGGCACAGCGGCACCCCTCAGTTCCAAGATCACCTGCACCGCGGGTTTAGAATGTTTGCGGCCGACCCCTGGCAGCAGCAGTTTCCGCAGTACCCACCCTGGCCGCATCACTTCCCCCCACCACAGCGCATAGAGGATAGCAGCCGCAGCGCAAGGCACGGCAGCGACCAGGGTGGCGGCTGTTTTGCCGCCTGGCCCGGTGCCTGTGGTGACCACGCAGCCGCGCAGCCTCCGCCTCCACCGCCCCGGGCACCATGGCAAGGGCAGCAGCGGCCTTCCGCGGAACACGACCTCCTGAGCATGCCCGCTGAGGTGGAGGATGTGGCGGGTATCCAGAATGCAGCGGCCTTCGCAGAGATGCAGCGCCAAGTTGATCGCCTTGTGCAATTGACCGCTAGAACAACCGCGGAACAGATAGCCCGCGCTGTTAGGGGCGAGAGCACAGCTCAGGAGGCGGCGTTGCAGTCCGGCGTAGAGGCCAGCGTGCAGAAAAAGCAGCGGCTGCAACTAGCAGGCCGCTGTGCAGCTGAAGCCAACAACGGCCTCCACGCAGCGCTGCGCGACCTGGTGGATCAGGTGCAGCGCCGCGTGCCGCTCCGTAGGCGCTTTGGCGCGCTCCCAGACCCGCCGGAGGGGCGCGTCTCCTCTAGCAGCGCCCTGCGCCTAGCCTGCATGGATTTGGAGGTGCTGCGGGACATTTTCAATGAACACGCAGATTCGGCGGGTGTGGGCAGCCTTAGCTCTGCCAAGGTCGGCCTGGAGTGGCTGGCAAGGATCGGTGAGCTGGCCGTGCGCCGCCATGTAGAGTGGGCGGAGATCTATGAGGGGTTTGCAGCCACCAGCGAGCTCTCCGAGGCCTGGGTTGAGGCTGACCGGCGGCTGTGTGAGGGGCAGGCCAGTGCCAAGGCCCGCGAGGCCCGGGTAGCAGCAGCTAAGGCGGCTGTCTTGCAAGCAGCTGGCAGCATAGCGGCTAAGGACGCAGCAGCGCGGAAGCAGCTGGTCGCGGCCCTGCAGTCGCCATCTGAGGTGCAGCTCCGGGAGCAGCGCGACGACTTGATCCAGAGGTTGCTCGCCGCGCAGGAGGAGCTGGCTCGCCTTAGGCAGGCCGCCGCTTCAGCCTCCGTAGTCCCCACCGAGAAGCAGCTGCGGCTGTACGTAGATGCGCTTGTCACTCTGGGCCAGGACTATGCGATGGGTGAGACGTTTGATATGGACGCAGCAAAGCAGACAGCCGTGCAGGAGTTCCTGGCACTGTGCAGCGCACAGCCCTCCAAATGCGCTCAGCCCATGGATCACGATGGGGCCTTAGGGGACGCAGCAGCAGCGGACACCAAGGGCGCTGGTAGTAGCGCCGCCAGCACACGCGCTTTGAGCGGCGGGGCCGGGAATGCCTCGCCGCGCGCACGTTAGTCAGTGCGGGTCCGCGCGTCAGCCGCTTCGGGGGTTGACGCCTGATAGTGGGCTCCGGTACCAGCGCTCGCTGCAGCAGGGCGGCCATCAGCGTCGTCTGGCCGCTGCAGCGGTTGTGATCTGATCGGCCTCTTTTTCTAGTAGCACTTCCAGCCCTCGTTTCAAGGGCAACACCACTTCGGTCTCCATTCCTATCGATTGGTGTGGACAGTGACGTGGCTGTTAGTAATCTTCAGGTCACCTTGTCACCGGGCGGATTGTGTCATCTTTTAACGGGGGGGTTGCTTGGAGTACATCATTGCAGTGCGCAGTGTACCACCAGTTGGGTTTGCTGTGTCAGCCATCTTATATTATATAATTCAACAACAACAACAACAACGACAACAACAACAACGACAACCACAAAGTTGTGTCCAGCTGTAGTCACAGCCCGCGAGAGTGAGGGAGCATCAACCTGGATAATCGGCCTCACACCCGTCAGGCCACCGGTGCCCTGCAAGCAGCAGGCCAGCCTGTTGAGCATCAGATCCTGCCAGACACTAGGAAAGGCCGTCAGCGGGGGTACACCAAAAGGCAAACGGCTCTGCCAGTCCAGAGTGATAACCCAGCTTCAGTTACCTCCACAATCACGATGGCAGACTTGGAAGGGGAGCAGAACCCGGAAGTGAGTGCACTCATTAGCAGCGCAGCTGTCAGTCTGCAGCGTGCATTAACTCCTGGGGGGCCGGGGTCGCATGACGATGGGGGTAGCAACTCCGGGGATGAGCAGCCCTTCCCCCATGGCGGCAGCGTGCAGCGTAACCCAGCCGCAGCGATGCCTCGAGGAGGGGCTAGCCAAACCCTAAGCCCAGGCAGCGACGGCAAGTATCCAGCCCATGCGCAGGACCCAGCGGCAGTCCATGACAATCCGGTACCGGTAGCGGAGCAGCTTTTGGTGATGATGCAATCACAAAACAACAGCCACCAAGACTTGCGAGACGATATCACAATCGGGTTCGCGGATCTCAATCACGGGTTCACGGATCTCAATCGGGGGTTAGTGGATCTCAACCAGGGGTTCAAGGGTCTCAGCCATGGGTTTGCAGAGCAGCAGCGGTCAACAGACGCCCTCACGCAGCAGATTAGCGCGTTCAATGGCGCCCTCACGCAGCAGCTTAGCGCGCTCAGCAGTGCTCTCACGCAGCAGATCAGCGCGCTCGTCGCTGCGGTTGGGTCCGCGGGGATTTCTGTTAGCCCGACCGCGCCTGGTGCAGCCGCAACTGCTGTAGCTGCGCCTGCCGCCGTCGCGCCTGCCGCAGCTGCACCTGCTGCTATAGCGCCCACTACAGCTGCGCCCGCTACCTTGGTGCCTACCGCAGCTGCACCTTTTGTAGTTGCGCCTGCTGCGGTTGTGCCCGCCGCTGTCGCGCCAGCACCGCCGGCGGCCGCCGCGCCTGCTGGGTATGCCATGGCGGCGCCAAC
>JBAVTF010000047.1:0-46925 GCA_049695995.1 Pirellulales bacterium
GGGCCGGCCAGGCGACGTCGCGGCCGCAATGCAGCAGAAGTCCCGCGCGGCAGGAAGCCCCGTACTCCTGTCGAAAGGCGATCAGGCCGGCGGCGTCGGCCAACCGGGGGCGAGGCGATGCCTTGACCTCGATCGGCATTAGCTGAGCCCCGGATTTCACGACAAAGTCCACCTCAATGCCGGTGGTCGTCCGCCAATAGTGAAGGTCGATAGATGCGAGCGACGCATCCCGCCACGCCAGCAGATCGCCGAGCACGAGATTCTCGAGATGGGCTCCTTCAAGCTTGGCCGTCCCCGACAAGTGAATCGCCACGCCAGTATCGCCCCAATAGAGCTTGGGTGACTTGATGAGCCGCTTGGTGCGATTTCTCGCAAAGGCCGGCAGACGCACGAGAAGATACGACGTCTCGAGCAGGTTGAGATAACGATGCACCGTCGGCTGGGGCAGCGCCACGTCGCGTCTGGCGAGGCCCAGTCAATCCATGTCGTCGAGCGTCACGTACACGCGTCGTGCGAGCACGCCCCGCTGGACGAGTGTGCTCTTGCCGGCCTGCCGGGGCCCGGTGATTACCACGGCCGGCAGACTTCGGGCGATTGCCACTGATTGACACGCCTTGGTGCGACATGTACGGCGTTGCGTACATAAAGAGGTCGCCAAATGGACGCCATCTCCTATACCGCCGCCCGTGCCAGCCTGGCCCGCACCATGGATCGCGTGTGCGACGACCACGAGCCGCTGATCATCACCCGAAATGGTCAGCAATCCGTCGTGATGATGTCGCTCGAGGACTTCAACGCCCTCGAGGAAACAGCCTATTTGCTCCGCGGGCCGAAAAATGCGGAGTGGCTTCTGAAGGCGATTTCCAGCCTTGAGAATGGCCAAGGCACGGAGCGGAGACTCGCCGAATGAGGCTGGTCTTCGCGGAGCAGGCGTGCGAGGACTACGTCTCCTAGCAGAAGACCGACAAGAAGCTTCTGAAACGCATCAACGCGCTGATCGAGGAAACGACACGCACTCCGTTTACCGGAACCGGCAAGCCCGAGACTTTGAAACACGCGCTGACGGGCCGTCACGCGCACATTACCACGGCTTCCGCCGTTGGGCTTCCATGGCGTTGAGCCCGCCGGAAACCATCCAAGCCGACCCGGTGCGAGCCGGCCTGGATTGGCACGGACGAACGACGCCCGCAGGCTGGACAGCCTGCGGCTCCTTGGATTACAAGCCGGCGGCGGCGGGCTCGGCTTCCACGTCCACGCTGACGCTGAAATCGTCCACGACGGCATGCGACACCGTCGGCGTGCGGGCCTCGTCCCACGTCTGGAACGTCAGCCGGGGCGAGTCATTGAACTTGAACGGCCGCCGGGTCACGAGTTCCCGACCGTTCACGATCACTGACACGGTCGCGCTCCCGTACTGCGCGTGGGCCGCGGGAGAATCGTCGATCGTCACGACCACCTGGTACGGCCCGACGGCCTCCTCGTCGCGGACGAAGATGCGGGGCAAAATGCCGAGCGTGCCGTTGTACCGCGTGCCCACCTGCCAGTGTTGGGAGAGAATCACCGCGAAATCGGCGCGGGGATCGCCGGCCCGGGGGGGCTTGTCGGTGCCGTCGTCCACCACGAGGGCCAGCCATCGGCTCGCCGCAGCCCCCGGCACCCGCGGGAGCGTCACCTTCATCGAGATCGCCGACCGCCGGCCGACCATGGCTGAAAAATCATTGCCGAGAACCGACTGCACCATCGGCAGCGGACGATCGCGGCTGCCGTTGATCGGGATCCAGAGGCCGCCATCGCGCACGGTAGATCGCAGCGCGGGGTCGATGTCGCGACGCGCGAGCGGACCTGACATGGCATCAAAATGGTCCACGATCAATGGGGTCTGCGTCACTTGAGGCGGCGACTGCCCCGCAGCCACCCGCGTGGCATAGCCCTGCGTGAGCCGCACGGGCTCCCGGACGGGGCCGTGCCCCTTCTTCACGTCCACCTCGCCGTGGATCACAAACACGTCGGTCTTGCCGTCGGGATCGACGGCGACGGAAAACTCCGTGCCAAAGTCGATCACCTCGCCCGTCGGGGAGACGACCGTAAACCCCTTCGCGGCCGGCGGCACGAATGGCGTCAGGCGGCCCGACCGGAGAAACACCTTGTTGCTGCCGAGGATGTCGAACTCCGCGGGCGATTCGAGCGTCACGACGGCACCGGAGCGAAACGTGATCTGCGCTGAGCCCGCAGTGAGATGCAGCGGGCCTGGGCCGAGCGAAGCTCCTACCAAGCGGGCCTGGTTGTCATTCCACCGGGCTCCATCGGCATCGGTGAGCGTGGCCGCCACGGGCTGGAACGCTACCAGGCCGGCGACGGCGGCGAGCACGATTCCGCCGGCGACGGCCGCCGCAAGCGAAAGCGGCAAGAGCCAGACACCCGCACGCCGCCAAGGCAGGCCGCGGCGGCCCGCGGCCGGGGGATGCTTCGGGGCGGGCGGCTCGGGAGAAGTCGCCGCGGAATCGTCGGTGGGTTCCACCGGAGCGGCCGAACCGTAGGAAATTTCCCAGGCGAGGAGATGCTCCATGCGCATGAAATCCCGATATTCCGCCCGCACGGCCGGATCGGTCGCGATCAGCCGATCCAGCACTGCCTGCTCATCGGCCGTGATCGTGCCATCGACGAGCGCGGAGAGCATCCGCTCCAGTTCGACAGGCTTGGGTTTGGCGACGTGAGACATGCGGTGAGCGCGGCGGAGGCGAGGGTTCAGGAGGTGCCAGCGGCCAGCCGCCTGCGGATGCACGACCGCAGCGCGGCCCGCACCCGGTGAAACAGCTGGGCCACCGCGTTGCGATTGCGGCCTATGTTGAGACCGATGTCGGCGAGCGACTTGCCGTGCTCGTAGTACTGCAGCAGCAGATCGCGATTGCGGGCCGACACCTCCTCCAGGCAGGCGGCGAGCGCCGCGCGGTGCCGTTCGAATTGCTCGGCGGCGACGAGGGCTCCGAGCTGCGACTCGGCCTCGGCATCGGCGACGAGCGCGTTCATGGCGTCGGCGGAAAGCCTCACTCGCAGCCGCTTGGCGCTCGCCCACTGCTTCTGGATCCGGAAATGAGCGACCTTACAGGCCCAGGCGACGAAGTCGGTTCCCGGCTCGAACTGGTCGGCCATCTCCCAGAGCGCCGTGTTGGTTTCCTGCAGCACATCGTCGGCGTCGTTGCGATCGACGACGAGCGTGCCGATGAAGCCGTAGATCCGCTTTTGCGACTTCGTGAGCAGGGTTACGAACTCAGGGCGAGAAAGAGGCATGGCAGAGCCGATCGTGGAATTGGCGGGGCAGGGGAGGCGCCGACCCGCCCTGCAATCAGACAGGAACGACCGCCGCGATTACGGCAGGATTCGGAGGGTGGGTTCGATGGCAGGCAGGATGGGCAGGCCGAAACCACAGTACAATAACCCGGCCGGAACCTGGCCGGCATGGAACCGTAAAGTGTTTGCCTGGCTGCACTTACTCGCATTCCAGCCAGGGAACCTCGTAAGTAGGAACGAGCGGCCCGTCTATCCCACTATCTAGCGGAGTAGCACACCATGACGAATCGTCTCGAACGGCGGCAGTTTCTCCGGTCGGCGGGCACGGCCGTGGCCCTGCCGATGCTGGATTGGTTTCGCAGCCGGGATGTCCTCGGCGAGACGATCTCCGCCCCCGCTCGTGGCGCCGCGAAGGCCCAGCGGCTCGTCTGCATCGGCGCCTACCTCGGCCTTTATTGCCCCGCGCTCTATCCCAAGGCCACGGGCCTGAACTATGAGACGACGCCGATCCTCGCTCCGCTCGAGCGGCACCGGGGCAAGTTCACGCTTTTTTCCGGCCTCGACCATCGGGCCGTGAACGGACATTCCTATTGGTCCAACTACCTCTGCGGCGTGAACCACGTGGCCACCTCGCTCGACCAGCTCGTGGCGGGGCAGATCGGCAGCGCGGCCCGGTTTGACTCCCTCGTGCTCCACTGTGGAGCCGACGACGGCGGGCCGATGTGCTTCTCGCAGCCGGGCGTGCCCGTGCCGCCCATCAATCGGCCGAGCGTGCTCTATGCGAAGATGTTCGGCACGCCCGGCGATCTCGCCCGCACTGAGTATCTGCTCCAGAGCCGCAAGAGCTCGCTCGACCGAGTCACCGCCGATGCCCAGCGACTCATGTCGCGGGTCGGGGCGGCCGACCGGGCGAAGCTCGACGAGTATTTCTCGTCGCTGCGGGCCGTCGAGACGCGGCTCGGCCGCCAGCTCGGCCGGCTCCACGAGCCGCCGCCCAATACCGACTACCGCGTGCCCGCGATCGATCCGATCGAGACCGACAAGATGCTCGAATGCGAGCGGGTGATGCTCGACTTGACGGCCCTCGCGCTCCAGACCGATTCGTCGCGGGTCGTTTCGCTCCGCATCCCCGGCTTGAACGAGACGTTCGTCATCGACGGCCAGCCGATTCGCTACAACTACCATGCCATGTCGCACCACGGCATGGATCGCGACAAGACGTCGGAGCTGGTGAAGGTCGATACGGAACACATGCGGCTCTTCGCCGGCTTTCTCGACCAACTGCACACAAAAACCGACGCCGACGGCCGGCCGCTGCTCGACTCGACGATCACCATGTGGGGCACGGGGATGGGCGACGCCAGCCGCCATTCCAACGACAACTTGCCCACGCTCGTGGCCGGCGGCGGCTTCAAGCATCGTGGCCACCTCGCCTTCAGCCGCACCAATTCCGCGGCCACCGACATGCTGCTCGGCGACCTGTTCATCACGATCCAGCGGCAGCTCGGGGTCGACTGCCGTGAGTTTTCCAACGCGACGCACGGCATCGATTCCCACCTCGCCTGACGTCCGCCCTCCCGCCTTCGCATCCATGCGGGCCCTCGCCTCATTCGTCGTCGTTCTCGCCCTCACGGCCGGTGTCCGGCCGTGCGTTGCGGAGGCATTGCCGAAAGCCGTCGGCGAGTTCCTCGCGGCCAACTGCCTCGGCTGCCACGACGCGGCCACGAAGTCGGCTGACATCTGCCTGGAGTTCACCGATCTCGACTGGACGAAGCCCGAGACGGTGAGCGTGCTCGAGCGGATGCACCGCGCCGTGTCGAAGGGGGAGATGCCGCCGCCCGACGAGGAGCGGCCGCCGGCCGACGCGACCCGCGACCTGCTCGCCTGGCTCGACGACGGGCTCGTGCACAAGGTGCCGCAGCCGGGCACGAAAGTCCGCCGGCTGAGCCGGGACGAATACCGCAACACGCTCCGCGGCTCGTTCGGCCTCGTCATGACGCTGCCGGGATCATTCCCCGAAGACACCCGCTCCCACGGCTTCGACAACGTGGCCGAATCGCTCGTCATGTCGCCGTCGCTTTTGGAGTCGTACGCCGATTATGCGGTGGTCGTCGCCGATCAGTTCTTCCGGCCGGCCAAGCCGCCGGCACCCCCGCCGACCTTGTTCCGGGCGTCGATGGCGGAGATGTCGGTCGCCGAAACACCCTGGGGCCCGGCGGGGATCGCCGTGGACGGCGGCTTCCGATTGCCACACGCCGGCGTCCTGGCCTCGCCAGAGGGCTTCGCGGTGCGATATCCGGGGCGGTATCGGATTCACGTGAAGGCGGCAGCCGTGCGGCCGATCACCGGCGGCACGATGACGCTGGAGTTCAAACGCGACGGGTCGCCTGCGCATGTGAAGTGGAAGACGTTTGCGCTCACCCCCGACGCGATCCTCGACGAGACGTTCGAGGACGTGTTGAAGGAGGACCACATCCTGCGGGTGATGTTCACCGACGCCCCGAACTCGCTGCCTGATTTCGCAGATTTCGGCAAGGCCCTCAGCGAGCAGATGGCGAAGCGGTTTGCACGGAGTCCGCGGCTCTTGGCCGCCTGGCTCGCGATCCACGAGGAGGTGACCGCGCCAAACGGGAAGTCGAAGATTTACAAGCTCCGCATGGCCGACGACCTCGACGCGGCTGTGAAAAAGCCGCTCGTCACGAAGCTCGTCCGCGAGGCCCTGGCCCGGCCCGATCTCGACCTTGCCCAGGCGACGCCCGAGAACGCCGCCCGGCTCGTGGCCACGATGGTTCCGCCGCGTGGCTCGATGCCCAATGCCGACCGCGAAAAGCAGTCCGAGATCTACATGCAGGCCTGGCTCGATCAGACGCTCACGCAGGAGCCGGCGATCGACCTTATCGCGCTCGAGATCGAAGGGCCGTTCGAGAATCCCGAGGAGGAGAAGGCGGCGATCGCCAACGGCCTGCGGATGCGGAACGGACTCCTCGGCGGCCCACTGCCAGCCGAGGCCGACGAGTCGATCTGGCTGCCCAAGGGCGTGGGCACGATTCTTTCCAAATCGTTCCGCCGGCCAGCGACGCCGGAGGAACTCGATGCCTACGTGACGCTCGCCCGCGACCACCGGGCCGCCGGCCACTCGCTGGAGGAGTCGCTTCATCTCGTGCTGCGGACGGCGCTCATGTCGCCGCAGTTCATCTACCGCGAGCGGCACGACGGCGGGTTCACGCCCTACGACCTCGCGTCGCGGCTGTCGTACTTCCTTACGCAGATGCCCCCAGACGGCGCGCTTCTTACCGCCGCCGACGACGGCAGCCTCGCGAAGCCCGAGGTGCTGCGGGCTCAGGCGGAGCGGCTGCTCGGATCGCCCTTGGTCGGCAACTTCCTCGGCAGCTTCGTGCACCAGTGGCTCGGCACGCGGGTGCTCGGCAAGCTTAACCCCGATCCGCGGCTCGGCCCGTTCAACGAGGGGCACCGCGTGTGGATGCTCAAGGAGACGGAGGAGTTCGCGAAGATCCTGCTCCAGGAGAACCGTCCGCTCACCGACTTCATCGATCCCGACTTCACGTTCACGACCGTCGAGAACGCCAAGTTCTTCTACGATCTCGATATCGAGCTGCCCAAGGACGTGAAGCCGGGCTACGGCTTCCGCACCGCGATCCCGCGCGGGGGCCGGGCCGGCGGGCTGCTCGGCCAGGCGGCCGTGCTCATGGCCACGGCCAACGGCGTGGACACGCAGCCGGTGACCCGCGGCAAGTTCGTGCTCGAAAACATCGTCGGCGATCCGCCGCCGCCACCGCCGCCGTCGGTGCCCGCCCTCACGCCCGACACGCAGGGGGCGAAGACGATCCGCGAAATGATGGCCAAGCACACGAGCGACCCGTCGTGCGCCGGCTGCCACCGCCGGCTCGACCCCTTCGGCTATGTGCTCGAAAGCTACGACGCGATCGGCCGTTATCGCGACCATTATCCCGTGTTCACCGTCGGCAAGGATGGCAAGACGGTCACCACGCCGGGGGCGCCGGTCGATTCGGTCGCCACGGTCCCCGACGGCACCACGATCACAAACGCCGTCGAGATGAAGCAGTATCTCGTCGCGCACATCGATGATTTCGCCGGCTGCCTCGCCGAGAAGCTTTTTCTTTATGGGGCAGGGCGGGTGCCGACCTTCGCCGAGCGGAAGGCGCTCCACGCCGCCGCCGACAAGGTCGTAGCCGACAAGGGAGGTTTCCGCGACCTCATCCTCGCCGTGATCGCCACCGAGGAGTTCCGCACCAAGTGAAAAACATGAAACAGGGAACGCAGTTCTTTTTTGCCGCCGCACTCGTCATGGCCGGGGCACGCGCCCAAGCCGCCGGCCCTGTGGCCTCAGTGCCGGCAACGCACGGCTCGTTCTTCAAGGCCAACTGCCTGAAGTGCCACTCGGCCGACAAGGCCGAGGCCAACGTGCGGCTCGACGACCTGCCGTCGGAGATCAAGACGCTCGAGGCCGCGGAGCGGTGGCAGAAGGTGCTCGCCGTCCTCAACTCAGGCGAGATGCCGCCGGCCGACGAGCCCCGGCCAGACGCCAAGGCGAAGGCCGACCTGCTCTCCGACCTCTCGCAGGCGATGGTCGTGGCCCGCAAGGCGATCGGCGACGAGGGCCGCGTCGCCACGCTCCGCCGGCTCAACCGACGGGAATACAAGAACACGCTCAAGGATCTCTTCGGCCTCGACTTGGACGTGGCGGCGCTGCCCGACGACAAGGGAGGCGCCGAATTCGACACGATCGGCTCGTCACTCTTCATGTCGAGCGATCAGTTTGAGCAGTACCTCGCCGTGGGCCGCAGGGCTGCCGCCGCGATCATTGATCGCTGGCGGCTCTCGATGAACCCGGACCAAAAGCCCGTCACCGTGCGCACGGAGGTGGAGATCATGGCCCGGCGAGCGCAGGCCGGGCCCATCTACGGCTTCCTGATCCATGGATACAAGCAGGCCAAGCGGTGGCAGACGGCCGGGGCCGATCCCGCGCGGGCCAAGGAGTTTGGCCTGCCCGACGAGCACGAGGCTGCCTTCCGGCTCGGCCAGGTCGAGAAGAAGGGCTCCCTCCAGATCGTCGAGTGGTACACGAAGAAGTTTGCCGATCAGGGCGTGTGGATCGGGCCCGGCGTCTACCCCACGCTCACGGTCGACATTCCGCCCAAGAGCCCGAACGGTGACTATGTGATCCGCGTGGCCGTCGGATATGACCCGGAGTCACTTCCGGAACGACGGTTTTTGGAGGTTGGCATCCAGGAGGGGCAGGATTTTCGCCGGCTGCACGTGTTCGAGGTCACGCGGAACATCCACCAGCCGCAGGTGATCGAGGTGCCCATGAGCGTGATGGATCAGGGGCCGCGGAATCTGGCGTTTCGCGAACGTCGCTTCGACAATCCGCTCAGTGAGGAGCGCCGGAACAACGTGGCCAAGGCCATAAATGGTGTCGGCATCGAATCCGCCCTCTGGATCGACTGGTCGGAAGTCGAGGGGCCGATCGTGCCCCTGACTGCGGCCGACCGCTGGCGGCGGCTCTTTGGCACCACCGCGCTCGACACGACCGAGCCCGCCCAGGCAAAGGCGATGCTCGAGCATTTCGCCACCGTCGCCTTCCGCGGCGTGAAGCCGAAGCCGGCCTACGTCGAGAAGCTCGCGGCGCTCCATGCCGCGCACCTCTCCGCGGGCAAGTCCCCCGCCGACGCCCTCGTGGAGCCGCTGGCCGTCGTGCTCGCCTCCCCGGCGTTTCTCTATCTCAACGAGCCGGTCGCGGCCGGCTCCGCGGCGACCATCGCCGACCGCCAACTCTCCGACCTCGAACTGGCGTCACGGCTCTCCTACTTCCTCTGGTCGGCGCCGCCGGACGACGAGCTGCTCTCGCTCGCTGCCGCAGGCGGCCTGCGAAAGCCGGGCGAACTGGCCAAGCAGACCGCCCGCATGCTCGCCGACCCGCGGTCGTTCGCTCTCGCGGCCGACTTCAGCCACCAGTGGCTCGACGTCGATCGGCTCGACTTCTTCCGCTTCGATTGGGAGATGCACCCGGATTTCGACGAGAGCGTGCAGCGGGCCGCCAAGCAGGAGATCTACCACACGGTCCACACGCTGCTGAAGGAGAATCTCGACGCCCGCCGGCTGCTCAAGAATGATTTCGTTGTCGTCGACGGCCTCCTGGCAAACTACTACGGGCTCCAGGATCTGACCGATCCGGTCAAGCCGAAGCCGATCACCGGCGACCAGTTCCGCAAGGTGAGCCTGCCGCCCGACAGCCCGCGCGGCGGCCTGCTCGGCATGGCGGCCGTGCTGGGCATGGGGAGCAACGGCGAACGCACGAGCCCGGTGGAACGTGGCGCCTGGGTGCTGCGGAAGCTGTTGAACGATCCGCCGCCCCCCGCGCCGGCCAATGTGCCCCAGCTCGCGCGGCTCGATGGGCAGGTGCTCGGCACCAGGGAACGGCTGCGGACGCACCAGGAGGAGCCGCAGTGCGCCCAGTGCCACCGGCGGATCGACCCGATCGGCTTCGGGCTCGAGAACTTCAGCGCCGGCGGCAAGTGGCGGACCGAGGAGCCAGTCTACGCTAAGGGCCTGGGCACCATCAGAAAGAGCGACCTGGTGCACGTCCTCGGCAAGGTGGTCGAGAAGACCTTTCCGATCGACCCGGCCGGAGCGTTCTACGAGGGCCCGGCGTTCAAGGACTATTTCGAGCTTCGGGATCGCGTCGCCGAGCGGGGCGACGGCTTCCTCCGCGGGCTCGTCGAACACCTCTACGCCTATGCCCTCGGCCGCCCCGTGAGCTTCGCTGACGCCGAGGCGATCGACGGCCTCGTCGTTGCCGCCAAGACCAAGCAAGGCGGCCTCGCCGACATCGTGCAACTGCTCGTCGCCACCCCCGAGTTCCAAACCAAGTAAGGGCACCAACCCATGAACCTTCCCCGTCGCACCGTCCTCCGCGCCGCCGGCACGGCCGTCGCGTTGCCCTTCCTTCCGTCGCTCGGCTGGAAGGCCTTCGCCGCCGATGCGGCCGTCGCGCCGCCCAAGCGAATGATCTTTCTCTCCTTCGGCTGGGGCGTGACCAAGGAGACCTGGTTCCCCGACAAGGCGAAGACCGGCGCCGACTACGAACTGCCCGACGGCCTCAAGCCGCTCGAGCGGCATAAGTCGAAGTTCACCGTCGTGCAGGGGCTCTCCAACAAATACTCCGTCGACGCCCACTGGGGGAGCACATTCTTCCTCACCTGCGCCAACCGCTACGGCACCCCCGGCAGCAGCTTCTCCAACACGATCTCGGCCGACCAGGTGGCCGCGGAGAAGTTCGGCACAGACACCCGCTTCACGTCGCTCCAGCTGACCTGCAAGGACGCCGACGCCTCCGGCCACGGAGCCGGGCTCTCGCTGGCGTGGAACCGCAAGGGCAAGCCGCTCGCCGGATTCGACACCCCGCTGGCTGCCTATGAAAGGCTCTTCGCCGACGAGAAGACGCCGCTGGCCGACCGGCAGCGGCTCTTGCAGGAGCAGCGGAGCGTGCTCGACACCGTGATCGAGCAGGCCCGCGACATCGACCAGCACCTTTCGTCCCTCGACAAGGACAAGCTCGACGAATACTTCCAGTCGATCCGCGACATCGAGACGCGCCTCGCCAAGGAGGAGTCGTGGATGACGACGCCCAAGCCGGCCGCGCCCTTGAAGTCGCCCGGCGAGTCGCAGCTCGGCGAGAAGGAAATTCGGCTCATGTACGACCTCATGGTCGCGGCCCTGCAGACCGACAGCACGCGGGTCGTCACGTATCGCCAGCCGATGTCGAACCTCATTAAGAGCATGGGAATCACGTTCGGCGCCCACGACATCAGCCACTACACCAAGGGCCCGCGGATGGAGGCGTCGCAGCAGCGCGACCGCAAGCAGAGCGAGCTGCTCGCCTCGCTCCTCGACAAACTAGAAGCCGTGAAGGAGGCCGACGGGTCGAGCCTGCTCGACAACGTGTCGCTCGCCTACGGCAGCAACATCAGCACGGTGCACAACCTCGACAACTGCCCGGTGTTGATCGCCGGCGGCGGGGCCGGCATCAACCACGGCCGCCACGTCGCGATGCAGGCCAAGCAGACGCCGCTGGCGAACCTCTGGCTCTCGCTCCTCCAGGGCGTGGGCATCGAGATCGATTCGTTCGCCGATTCCACCGGGCCACTCGCGGAACTGAAGGCGTAGGGTGAGATGACGTGCGTGAGAAGAATCGGAACGGCGGTGGCGGTGCTCGTTGCTGAAGCGCTCATCGGAGCGGCCGACGTGCCGGCGAATGAGGCCGCGGCGGCCCTGGGAAGCGGCGTCGCGGGCAAGGTGCTCGTCTCCGCTGATTTCAGCTCCGACGAGGTGGATAAGAAGATTTTTTCCCGGACGTCGTGGAACATTCCCGGCACCTGGGAGCTTCGCGACGGCGTCCTCGCCTGCATCTACGACAGCGAGAAGGCGCCGGGCAAGGCTCACGGGAAGTCGATCGACCCCTTGTTCAAGGCCCACGACATCCGCGTCTCGTACCGGGTGCGGTTTGACTCGGACAAGGCGAACCTGGTGATGATCCCCAACGCCGGGTGGCCTGAAAAGACGGGTGTGCCCATGTGGCATATGGGGAGCCTCAACACGCGGGTGGCCACGAAGCCCGGCGGCCACGACGTCAGCCTGGGCGAGGTCACGTTCACCCGCGACATCAATGACCCGCGTGTCAACAAGGCACGGGTCAATCCCCAGGGAGTGTTCGAGAAGAACGGGGGCTATCCCTTGAGCGGCGGTTCGTCGCACGGCCACGACGGCCTGCAGGTCGGCCGGTGGCATCAGTTCGTGTTCGAGTCGGTGGGCAAGCGGTGGCGGGTGTGGGTCGACGGCAAGGAGTCGCGGTCTCTCGATCTCGAACATGGCGACTACGAGAAGGAGTCGGTGAACCTGATCGGCCACGGCCCGCTCCTGCTCGACGACCTCCTGATCGAAGACATCGGGAACCGATAGCAAAGCGTCCGCACGATCGGGAACATCGAGCGTTTACGATCGATGACACGCCCGGCATGCGGGAGCGCCTTGGCGGCGCGGCATTCGGGTTCATGGTGAACGAGGTTCAGTTCATGAGCAACTACCCGATCCAGCTCGGCTCGCGGCCGAGGCTTGCGTTCCAAACCTTCCTGCCCCGAGAGTTCGCCGGATTCGGCTGCGCCGAAATCGATACTTATAATTTCAGCGTGGAATCGTTGCGCGAGCCGGCGGCTTCCTGAAGGTGGCGGCGTGCGGCTCGACGCCCTCTCCGCCGACATCGGCACTGACCTGGCCACCGAGGAGACCTGACAGAAGGTTCAATGCCGGCGGGGGCGTGGGTTTAGAAAATCGTGGCTCGCATTGTCACCACCGGTATACAAGTTAGCATATGCATAGACACGTGTGTACGGCCGCTTCTTGGAGCTTCAATCCCATGGAACCAGTGACGACCAGGGTTTTCATGAACGGCAACAGCCAGGCCGTGCGCATCCCGGCTCAGCTGCGGATCGATGCAGACCGGGTTGAAATCAGCCGCACGGCCAATGGCGACCTGCTACTGCACCCGGTTCCCGTATCCCGCGGGCAGGCGTTACTCGAGGTGCTCCACAACTTCGATGACGAGTTTGTTGCCTTGCTCGAGCAGAGTCGGGCAGAGCAACTGCCGATGCAGGAGCGGGAGTCGCTGTGAAATACATGCTCGACACCAACATGCTGATCTATCTGCTCAAGCACCGCCCCCCCGCGGTGGCGGGCAGGCTCGATGCGCTCGACGTGGACGACACCGTTTGCATGTCGTTTATCACCTTTGCGGAGATGCTCGGAGGAGCTGAGCGGAGCGCACGCAAGGCCGAGGCCGTAAGACGCCTCGAGCAATTGGCCCGGGTTGTACCGGTTTCGTATCCGATTGGGAGCGGTATCTGCATGCATTACGCCGAGCAGGTCACGCGGCTGAGGGCTGCTGGCACTCCGATTGGAGCCAATGATCTCTGGATCGGCTGTCATGCGCTCGCCGAATCTGCAACGCTCGTCACGAACAACGAACGCGAGTTCCGGCGACTTGCCGGCTTGTCGGTGGAGAACTGGGCTGCCGCGTAAACATGACGTTATGAGTTTCCCTCCGGTGGGATGCGGCCGGTTTACCACGCGCTCGCGTTGTCCTCTGACCGACCCCGGCTTCCGTCGAGGGGATTGCCTGCCCATACTGGCCCCTCTGTCGGACTCTTCGATGCCTTTCATGGATGCGGTGGCCTCGCCATGCGACACGTGATCCTTGCCTTTCTCGTGGTGATGGCGCTGATCGCCTACGTGCAGCGGGCGGCGATCAGCGTGCCGCTCGAAGAGATCGGCCGCGATCTCGCCGTGGCCAATCCGACCTGGGCGCTGGGCCTGCTGCAGTCGGCCTGGCAGCTCGGCTACGCGGTCTGCCAGCTCCCGTCCGGCGGCGTCGCCGATCGGTTTGGGGCGCGGCGCACGGTCATCTGCCTCGCGGTGCTCTGGTCGCTGGCGACGGGCCTGACGGCGTTCGCACCGTCGTACTGGAGCGTGGTCGCGGCATGGACCGCGATGGGCGTCCTCCAGGCCGGTGCGTTTCCCTGCGCGGTGCGCACGATCGGGCGGACGTTCGGCGACCTGGAGCGGGCCCGGGCCTCGGGCTGGCTCGGGGCAGGCATGTTCGCCGGCGGCGCGATCGCGCCAGTGCTGACGGCCTGGCTCCTCCAGCGGTTCGCCGGCCCGGCAGCAGCGGCCGGGCTCTCCCCCTGGAGGCTGTGCCTCGCCACCTACGCGCTGCCCGGCTTCGCGTGGGCCGCGGTCTATTGGCTCGCTTCCCGGGGAACGGCGGCCGACGACAAGCCGGCCGCCGCGGCGACACCCACGGCGAGCACGGACTCGCCGTCGCGCGTGTCGTGGGGACAGGCGTTTGCCGATCCCTCGCTCCAACTGCTCTGCAGCCAGCAGTTTCTCCGGGCGGGAGCGATGGTCTTCTTCATCACCTGGTTTCCCACGTTTCTGCGGGAGACCCGCGGCGTCTCGCTCATGCAGTCGGGCCTGCTGACGACGTACGCCGGCGCGGCCTCGCTGCTGGGGGCTATCCTCGGCGGCTATGCCTCCGACCAGGTGCTTGTCCGCACGGGCAGCAAGCGGCTCGCGCGACAGGGGCTGGCGACGATCGGCATGGCCGCGTGCTCGGCACTGATGGCGGCGTCGCTGTTCGTGTCGGATGTCAACGGGGCGATTGCGCTCATCAGCGTAGGTGCGTTCGTGGCCACGTTCGGCGGCGTGGCGGGCTACACGGTGGCCATCGACTATGGCGGCGAGCGGGTCGGCACCGTGTTTGGTGCGATGAACACGGCGGGCAACCTGGGAGCGATGCTGTTTCCCGTCACGATCGGCTGGCTGGTGTCGGCCACCGGCACCTGGAACGCGGCCCTTGTCGCGTTCGTGGTGATGATGGCCGTGGACGCCGTCCTCTGGGCGGTGCTCAATCCTCAGCACACGTTTCTCGCAGGCCCCACGCCAGCCACAGCCGAACCGGCGTGACCGGTCCGCTCCGCACGATTCACGACGCCAGCAGTTCCCGCCCGAGGGCCAGCGCCGCTTCTTCGACCAGTTCCAGACTGCCGCGATCGAAGGGCGTCTGCCACGCGGGATAGACGTCGATGTCGTAAAGATCCGCCGGCGGCAGGTAGCCGACGCCGCCGTTGACGAGATTGAGCCACACGACCGCCCAGTCCGGGAACGCGGACCGCAGCCGCCGCTGGATTCGCGAATAGGCCTCCGCCATCGTGCCGAGCACGACCGCCTCGCCGGCCCGCCAGCCCCAGATCTCGAACGGGTACGTCGCTCCGTCGCCGAGGGCTTCCCGAATCCGGAGCCGCCGCCGCAGGCGCTCGGCGAGGGCGCGGTCGGAGCACGCGGCGATCTCCGTGACCAGTTCCGCCGCCGTCGGCCACTGCTTGAGCGGCAGGTCGACGACCGTCCGCCGCGCCGCGAGCGCCGTGGCCCCCGGCTCCGCCACCCGCTGCTCCCGCCGCCAGACGGCGAGCGGGGCGCCCGACTCCACGACGCGGTCGAACACAAGCCGCTCACCAGGCGGCTCCATCGCTTGAAGCGTAGCGATCACCGCATGGCCAAGCTCGCGGCCGTGGGCATCGGCCACGGCCGGATCGCCGACATACTGATGCCGCGGCGCGAGTTCCCCGGAAGCGCCCTGGAGAAACACCGCCGGCGCGCCAGCGGTCGCGGCCTCGATCGTCTCCCGCATCGCGCCGACATAGTCGGGCGAGACGAGGTCGTTCTCCCAGGCGAGCGTGGTCGGATGGCAGGCATAGTTGACGAGCGTGGCGAGCGGGCGGCCACCCGCGGCCGTGATCCGACCCACGAGCAGCGTGTGGTCGGCCGGACCGTCGGGGTTGTAGCCGCACACGACCCGCGGCGATGCCGAGGCGGCCTGCGAGGCGACGAGCCGTTCCGGGAGGTCGCGATTCGCGGCCAGGCGGCAGGAGCCCACATGCCATTCGAGCGTCGCCAGTTCGAGCCTCCCGATTGCCTCGCGGGCCACGCGGATCGCGGCTTGTTGGATCGTGGCGTGGTAGGCCGCGAGCAGGTCGCCTCCGGCCCAGTGCGGCTCGGGCCGCGAGAGCGGCGGGGCTGCGTGCGTGTGGGTGACGGCAAACAGCAGTCGCTCGGCCGGCAGTTCCAACGCGTCGAGGATTCCGCGACGAAACTCCCGCTCGTGGGCGGCGCTCGCCCACCAGCCGAGATCGGCATCGAGGAGCACGAGCGGCACCTCGCCCGGCGACCCCGCGATCGCCAGCGCCGTCAGCGAGAGGGGGCGATGGATGCCACGGGCCACGTCGTGCTTCGCCGCACCCCAGTTGCGGCAGTAGATGCCGACGGGGGGCGTGATGTCGACGCGAGCCACGCCGGCAGCGCCGATAAAACGTGAATGCGACGGATGCAACGACTGATGCGACACGCGAGCGTCCTTTCCCGGGCACAACACCGCAGCATAAGCGACATGACGGTTTGCCGAGGGTGCGGCCGCACGCGGGCGGTCTGGCGACACGTCGGCGTCAGTTGCCGGCCGCCGCCTGCCGCGCGGCGGCGTAGTGTTCGGGGATCTCTGTCTGCGCCCACGTGACATGCTCCACCATCGCCTTGCGGGCGGCGGCTGGATCATGCTTCCGGATGGCGTCGAACACCGCGCGGTGGAGCCTGTTCGTCTCGGTGACGATGGTCGCGAACCAGGCCGGCGTGCCATGCCCCAGATCCCAGGCGAAGCTCAGGGCGAGGATCTGGGCGTTCGAGAGTAGTTTGGCGAGCAGCGCATTGCCCGAGGCATCGAGCACCGCCGCATGAAACTCCATGTCGAGCCGGCAGAATTGCCGCCGATGCTCGATCGTGGAAAACCACGATTCCGGATCAGGCTTTTTCGCGATCACAGCCATTTCATCGCAGACGCGGCGGAGCCGGGCGACGTGGCCGGCATCCGCGAACGTCGCGGCCCGCTCGGCGGCGAACGGCTCGTTCACCGCCCGCAGTTCGTAGATCTGCTCGAGTTCCCGCGGCGTGATTTCCCGAAGGTAGATGCCGGAGCTGGGCCGGTGCTCGATCAGCCCCTCCGCCTCGAGTTGAAGCAACGCATCCCGCACGGGACTGCGGCCGATCCCGAGATCGCGGGAGAGATTGCGATGCGAGAGCCGCTGGCTGGGCGACATCTTCCCGTCCACGATCATCTGCCGCAGCGTCCGGTAGGCCCGGGCGGTGAGATCTTCAGACTGCTTGGCTCGGGCTGACACGTCACTTGGCCCAAAGGAGGCGGAATCGGAATCGGCGCAATCCTAACCGACCCGCCAGCTGCGCCGCCATTGCGGCAGGGATTTCTCAGCCATTGCGGCGTGGCGTCGGTCGCCTGCAGGCCCAGGATTTGCGGCGGACGGGCCCAGGCTCCGGAAATTCTAGGTGACATGTCGGTTTCCGTTCACTAGACTTTCTCTCGCGCCGTGGTTCCGCATGCGTTCATCGAACTCCGCGCCGGACACATGAAGACCGCCACCTGCCTGTCACCAGGTTTTGCCTACTGCATCGCGGCGATTGCCGCGAGCCTCGCTCCCGTCGTGTCGGCCTCGGCGGAACCCGCCACCGACGGCGTGGCCACCTACCGCGACACGCTCAAACCGCTGCTCGCCGAGCGTTGTTTTTCCTGCCACGGCGCCCTCAAGCAGGAGGCGGGGCTGCGGCTCGACACGGTCGCCGCGATGGAGAAGGGGGGCGATTCGGGGCCCGCCATCACGAAACAGAACACGGCCGAGAGCCTACTGCTCCAGCGGGTGTCGGATCCCGATCCCGCCACGCGGATGCCCCCCGACGGCGAGGGCGAAGCCCTGAATGCCGCGCAGCTCGGAACGCTGCAGACCTGGATCGCGGCGGGCACGCCGGGCCCTGCGGACGAGCAGCCCGAGGCCGACCCGCGGCAGCACTGGGCCTTCCAGCCCCGGATCCGGCCCGACGTGCCGGCGAAGCCGGCGAGCGGCTGGGGCCGCAACCCGATCGACGCATTTGTGGCCCAACAGCACGCGGAGCACGGCGTGACGCCGCAGCCCGAGGCTCCGCGGCACGTGCTCATCCGCCGGCTGTATCTCGACCTCATCGGCCTGCCGCCAACATACGAGGAACTGGCCGCCCTCGAGGCCGATGCGTCGCCCGACTGGTACGAGAAGCTCGTCGATCGACTGCTCGCCGATCCGCGGCACGGGGAACGCTGGGCCCGGCACTGGATGGACGTGTGGCGGTATTCCGACTGGTGGGGCCTGGGCTCGGACCACCGCAACAGCCAGAAGCACATGTGGCACTGGCGGGACTGGATCATCGATTCGGTCAACGCCGACGTGCCCTACGCCGAGATGCTGCGGCAGATGCTCGCAGCCGACGAGCTCTATCCCGACGAGCCGCAGAAACTCCGCGCCACGGGCTACCTCGGCCGCAACTGGTTCAAGTATCAGCGGACGCAGTGGCTCGACGAGACGGTCGAGCACGTCGGCAAGGGCATGCTCGGCCTCACGCTCAACTGCGCGAAGTGCCACGATCACAAATACGACCCGCTCCCGCAGGAGGAGTTTTATCGGATGCGGGCGTTCTTCGAGCCCTACCACATGCGGCTCGACATGGTGGCCGGCGAGACCAACTACGAGAAGAACGGCGTGCCGCGGGCGTTCGACACGCTGCTCGATGCGCCCACGTATCTCTTCATCCGTGGCGACGAGAAGAAGCCCGACACCACGCGGCCGCTCACCCCGGGCGTGCCGGCGGTGGTGGCCTTCAAGGAGCTCGACATCCAGCCCGTGTCGCTCCCCAAGGTGGCGTGGCAGCCGGTGCGGCGCCCGGGTGTGATCGAGGCGCTCATTGCCAACGCGGAGCAGGGGGTGAAGACGGCCGAGACGGCCGTGGCAACCGCCGTCGCCAAGCGGCAGGCCGCCGAGGCATCGCTCGCCACGATCAAGAATCCGTCCACAAAGCCGACGGCGGGCTCGGAGCCGCCCGCCGTCGTCGCGCAGGCGGCATCTCCGGCGTCTCCCGACGCGCTCGTCGAAGACTTCAAGGAGTTGCTGCCGGCCCGCTGGACGCCGGCCGGGGGCGACTGGCAGCACGAGCCGGGCGTCGTGGTGCAGACAGAGGACGGGGACGTATGGGCCGGATTGCGGCTCAGTCCGTCAGTGCCGATCGACTTCGACGCCACGACGCAGTTCACGATCCGCGGCGGGAAGGCCCATCGCAGCGTCGGGCTCGCCTTCGACAGCGTGGGGGCGATCGATCCGGCCGTGCCGGGCAGCCCGACCGACGGCGCCGTGCTCGTCTACATGAGTGGCAACGCACAGACTCCGAAGGTGCAGTGCGCCTTCCGGCAGGGCGGCGGCTGGCAGTATCCGGCGAACGGCGCGGCGGCGCTGCCGATCGCCAGCGACAAGAAGTATTCGCTGCGGGTCGCCGCCCGCGGCCCGCTCGTGAACGTCTGGGTCGATGGGCGGCTCGTGCTCGCATGGCGAATCCCGATCGCCCGTCGGCCAGGCGCGCTCCAGCTCGTGACCTACGACGCCATCACCGCCTTCCATCGGCTGGAGGTCGGGCCGTTGCCCGCCGACCTCAAGCTGCAGGACCTGGCTGCCGCGGCGGCCGCGCCTGTGGCCGCCACGCCAGCACTGCCCACTCAGGAAGCTGCCGAGGCCGCCGTAGCAACCGCAAGCGCCGAAGTGGCTGCGGCGGAGCAGGGGGTGGCGGTGGCGAAGGCGGCCCGCGACAGCGTGGAGCGGCGGGCCGAAGCGATGCGGGCGGCATGGGCTCTCGAGGAGTCGAGCAGCGATGCGGCGGTCGCGGCCAAGGCCCGCGAACTGGCGCAGGCGGCGGCGCGTGCCGAGAAGTTGGTCGCCGTCGAGCAGGCCCGGCAGAAGGTCGCGCAGGCCGAAGGAAAACTCGCGCAGACGGCCGCCGACAAGAAGGAGCCGGTTGAAAAGGAACTCTCTGCCGCCCGTGCGGCCCTCGCGCAGGCCGAGCAGTCTCTCGCCAACCCCGGCGACTCGTTCACGCCGCTCGCCGGCGGCGCGAAGTGGAGCGCCACGACATTCAAGGTGGCCGACAGTCCCGATCCGGAGCCGCCGGCCAGGCCCACGAGTTCGGGCCGCCGGAAGGCACTGGCCGACTGGATCACCGACCCGCGGAATCCGCTCACGGCTCGCGTGGCCGCCAACCACATCTGGGTGAGGCACATGGGCCGGCCGCTGGTGAGCACGGTCTTCGACTTCGGCCGCAAGGGCACGCCGCCCGACAGTCCCGGTCTGCTCGACTGGCTGGCCAGCGAACTGGTGGACGGCCCCTCAGGTGGCCCGCAGTGGAGCATGAAGCATCTGCACAAGCTGATCGTCACGTCGGCCGCCTACCGGATGGGTTCGTCGGCCGCGGGGGCCGCGGCCAACGAGAAGACCGATCCTGACAACCGCTGGCTCTGGCGGCGTGACCAGATCCGCCTGGAGTCGCAGGTGGTTCGCGATTGCGTGCTGGCGCTGGCCGGCACGCTCGATCCCACGGTCGGCGGCCCGTCGGTGCCCGCCGCGCAGCAGGCCGCGTCGCTGCGGCGGAGCATCTACTTCTTTCATTCGAGCGTCGATCGCAACCCGTTCCTGACGACGTTCGACGAGGCCGACGTGCAGGACTGCTACCGCCGCGACCAGAGCATCGTGCCGCAGCAGGCGCTGGCGCTTTCCAATGCCGCGCTCATCCACGACGCCGCCGAGAAGATTGCGGTCCGGCTCACGACTCGGCCGGGCTCGCCACCAGCCACCGCCGCCGCGCTGCCCAACGACGCGGCCCTCGTTACCGCCGCCTTCGAGACCGTTCTCGGCCGCGTGCCCTCACCGGCGGAGAGTGAGGCCTGCCTCGAGTCGCTCGCCGTCTGGCGGAAGCCGGCGAACGCGAAACCCGGAGCGCCGGGTGATCCCGGTCCGCGGTTGCTCGTCTGGACCCTGCTCAACCACAACGACTTCGTCACCCTGAGGTAAGCCACCATGCGCCACCGCACGCACGACCGACAGCCCGGCGTCGAGCCCCGCCGCGGGTTCCTCACCGACCTCGGGATGGGATTCACCGGCCTGGCCCTGGGCGCGATGCTCCACCGCGACGCTGCCGCCAGCAGCGGGGCGTGGGCGCCCCCCGATGGCAAGCCGCACTTCCCCTCGAAGGCGAAGAGCGTGATCTGGCTGTTCATGAACGGCGGCGTGAGCCAGGTGGAGAGCTTCGATCCCAAGCCGATGCTCACGAAGTATGCCGGGAAGATGATCGCCGAGACGCCGTTTGCCGACGTCGAGAAGGATCTGGGCCTGATCCGCACGAACATCATGAACCGCGACAAGCGGAGCCAGCTCTATCCGCTCCAGATCGGGTTCCGGAAGCACGGCCAGAGCGGGATCGAGGTGAGTGACTGGTTTCCGCACATCGCGCGAAACATCGACAAGATCTCGGTCGTGCGGTCGATGTATACGACCGACAACAACCACATGGCCCAGTCGCAGTTCCACACGGGCCGCAACTCGCTCGACGGCGAGTTCCCCACGCTCGGCGCCTGGGTGCACTACGGCCTGGGCTCACTCAACGACAACCTGCCGCAGTTCGTGTCGATCGGCACTCGTGAGTATTGGAACAAGAAGGACGGGGTCTACCTCGGCCCGGCCCACGACGCCGTGCCGCTGAAGATCGACCCGGCCAATCCGCTCGCCTTCGGGCGGCCGGAGCGGCCGTTCTCGGCCGAGGCGCAGGCGGAAGGCTTTCGGCTCGTGGAGCGGCTCAATGGCCTGACGGGCGTCGAGTATCCCGACGATCCCGCGACCCGGGCCCGGATCGCCTCTTACGAGCTGGCTTTCCGGATGCAGAAGAGCGTGCCCGACGTCGTGGACTTCGCGCAGGAGACCGAGGAGACCAAACGGCTTTACGGCATCGACAAGCCGCACTGCAAAGCCTTCGGCATGCAGCTCCTGGCCGCCCGGCGGATGGTGGAGCGGGGCGTGCGGTTCATCCAGATCCAGCACGGCGGCGGCGGCGCCGGCGTGTGGGATGCCCACGGCGGCCTCAAGGCCAACCACACGGCCAACTCCCTGGCGGTCGATCAGCCGATCGGCGGCCTGCTCGAAGACCTCGATCGCCGCGGCCTCCTCGACGAGACGCTGGTCGTGTTCGCGACGGAATTCGGCCGCTCGCCGGGCACGGAAGGCGCCGATGGCCGCGACCACCACGTGTTCGGCTTCTCCGTCTGGCTGGCCGGCGGCGGGATCAAGGGAGGCCACGTTCACGGCGCCACCGACGATCTCGGGTTTCATGCCGTGGTCGATCGCCACTATGTGACGGACATCCACGCCACGATCCTCAAGCAACTCGGGCTCGACTCACGGCGGCTGGAGATTCCCGGCCGCAAGCGGCTGGCGATCGACCACGGGACGCCGATCGACGACATCATCGCCTGACGCCACGCCACCGACTGCTTTCCATATGAAAATCACCGCCGTCGAAACCCACGTCTGCCACGCCCGGATGCGGAACTGGGTATTCGTGAAGGTCGTCACCGACCAGCCGGGCCTCTGGGGCTGGGGCGAGGCGACGCTCGAATGGCACACCCGCGGCGTCGTGGGGGCGGTGCAGGATCTCGCCGAACTCGTCGTGGGCGAGGATCCAACCAGGATCGAGCACCTCTGGCAGATGATGTTCCGCCAGCATTTCTGGCACGGCCACGGCGTCGAACGGGCCACCGCGATCGCCGGTATCGATCTCGCCCTCTGGGACATCCTCGGCAAGGTGGCGAACCTCCCCTGCTCGAAGCTCTGGGGCGGCCCGGTTCGCGACCACGTGCGCACCTACTGCCACCTCGGTGGCGGAAAGATGGAAGACTTCTACGAGACGGCAGCGGACGACGCGAAGCGGTTCGCCGATCTTGCCCGACAGGCAGTGGCCGACGGCTTCACGGCGTTCAAGAGCATGGCGGTGCCGCCGACGCTGCCGCTCGAGGGCCTCAAGCCGCTGCGGGCGGCCGAGCAGGCGGTCGCGGCGATGCGGGAGGCCGTCGGCGAGAGCATCGACATCATGGTCGACTGCCACGCACGGCCGTCCCCCGCGATGGGCCTGCAGTTCGCCAAGGTGCTCGAGCCCTACGGCCTCTATTTCCTGGAGGAGCCCTGCTGGCCCGAGAGCATTGACGGCCTTCGCGACATCAAGGCGGCCGTGCGGACGCCGATCGCCACCGGCGAACGGATCACGAACCTGGCCGAATTCACCCGGCTCTTTGCCGCCGGAGCCTGCGACGTCTGCCAGCTCGACATCACCCACTGTGGCGGCCTCTCTTCGGCCCGGCGGATCGCCGCGCTCGTCGAGGCCCATCGGCTGGCCCTCGCGCCGCACAACCCGCAGGGTCCTGTGAGCACGGCGGCGTCGCTCGAGTTCGGGTTCTCCCAGCCGAGCTATGTGATCTGCGAGACGGTGCATGCCGACGTGCCCTGGCGGCAGGACGTCGTCCGCGAGGGCTTCACCATCGAGACGCAGGGCCGGATCGTGAAGCCCAACACGCTTCCCGGCCTCGGCATCGAGATCGACGAGGCCGAGGTGAAGAAGCATCCCTTCGAGCAGGAACTGCCGCAGCGGGTCTTTTACTCCGACGGCAGCGTCGGCGACTGGTAGTCCCCTGTGCGGAAAGACTTGATGACAACACCGCCGTCCTCCACCAACGGCCACGCCGCCCATCGCCCACTCGCCGGCGTCCTGCCGATCGTGCACATGCCGTTCGACGCGCATGACCGCATCGACGAGGCCGATCTCGAACGCGAGGTGGACTGGGTCTTCACGGTCGGCGCCGACGGCCTCGGCACCGGGATGGTGTCAGAGGTGCTGCGGCTCACGGCCGAGGAGCGGACGCGGGTCGCCGCCTTGCTCGTGGGGCAGGCGGCCGGCCGCGGTTCGGTGTTCATGAGCGTGGGCGCCGAGAGTGGCACGTCAGCCCGGGCGAATGCCGTGGCCGCGGTCGAGGCCGGCTGCGCCGCCGTGATGGCGGTGCCCCCGCTCACGACGCGGCTCCCGGCCCCCGCGCTCGTCGACTACTTCCACGGCATCGCCGCCGCCGTTCCCGTGCCCCTGATCGTGCAGGATGCCTCCGGCTACGTCGGCCAGTCGATACCTTTCGCTGTGTATGCGGAACTGCTCGATCGGCACGGGCCCGACAAGATTCTCTTCAAGCCCGAGGCGGCGCCGCTCGGGCCGAATCTCTCGCGGCTGCGTGATGCGACCGAGGGCCGCGCGAAGATCTACGAGGGGTCCGGTGGGATCCTGCTCGTCGATGCCCACCGCCGCGGGATCGTCGGCACGATGCCGGGCATTGACCTGCTCGACGGTGTGGTCGCCCTCTGGCGGGCGCTCGAGGCGGGGGAGGACGACGAGATCATCTATCGCCTGTCGCTGCCGATCTGCGGGATCGTCGCGATCCAGATGCAGGCGGGCCTCGATGGATTCCTGGCCGTCGAAAAATACCTGCTCGTGAAGCGGGGCCTCTTCAAGTCTGCCCGTCGCCGTGAGCCGCATGCCTGGTCGCTCGACGACGAGACCGCCCGCGAGGTCGATCGGCTCTTCGACCGTCTCACGGAAGCGGTCGCCGCCACATACGCCGCACGATCCTGATCCCGCTCGTCGTGCTGGCACGATCGCGCCGGTGCGCACGGTCCGGCTGCTCGAACGGCTCGGCCTCTGGGCATTTTCTCCGGACGGCCGCTATGCTCTTCTTGATCACCTGGTTTCCGACGTTTCTCCGCGAAAGCCGAGGCGTCTCGCTCATGCAGTCGGGTCTCCTCACGACGTATGCCGGAGCAGCGGCGCTCCTTGGGGCCGTCCTCAACCCTCAGGGCACGTTCCCCCAGATCGGCCCCAAGGCGGTGGCCGGCGTGGTCGCGTGTATCGTCGGAATCGCGGGGTCGCACACGCTCGCCGCCGCACCGCCGGGATACAACGCCGCGATTCGCCCACTCCTGTCCGACCGGTGCTTTCGCTGCCACGGCCCCGACTCCGCGTCGCGGGAAGCCGACCTGCGGCTCGATCGTCGCGACGACACCGTCGCTCTCCGCGATGGACGGGCTGCGATCGTGCCTCGCGATCCGGAGGCGAGCGTCGTCGTCGCCCGGATCATGAGCGATGACCCCGACCTGCAGATGCCGCCCCCCGACTCGGGCAGCACGCTCACGGCGGAGGAACGCGACCTGATCCGCCAGTGGATCGCCGCCGGTGCCGAGTACGAGCCGCACTGGGCGTTCGTGCCGCCGGTCGCTGCGAAGCCGCCAGATGTGCGCGACGAGCCGCTGATTCGCCACCCGGCCGATCGGTTCATTCAGGCACGGCTCGAGGCGCTGGGCATCTCAGCCGAGTCCGAAGCCGATCCCGCCACGCTCTGCCGTCGGCTGCACCTCGACATCGTCGGTCTGCCCCCGACCCCAGCCGAGGTCGATGCGTTCGTGGCAGCCTATGCGCAAGCGGCAGCAGGAGCTGCGCGGGAGCAGGTGTATCTCGATCTCGTGGATCGGATCCTCGCGTCTCCCCGGTATGGCGAGCGGATGGCAGGGCCGTGGCTCGACGCCGCCCGGTACGCCGACACCAACGGCTACCAGACCGACGGGCCGCGGCAGATGTGGCGGTATCGCGACTGGGTGATCGACGCCTTCAATCGCAATCAGCCGTTCGACGAGTTCACGATTCATCAACTCGCCGGCGACCTGCTTCCCGAGCCGACGCGGGCCCAACGGATCGCCACCGCCTTCAATCGCAACCACCGCACCAACGCCGAGGGCGGAGTCATTCCGGCGGAGTTCCTCGTGGAATACGTGGTCGATCGCGTCGAAACCACCGCCACGGTCTGGCTCGCGCTCACCGCCGGCTGTGCCCGCTGCCATGACCACAAGTACGACCCGATCTCGCAGCGGGACTTTTTCCGACTGTTCGACTTCTTCAACCGCGTGCCTGAGCCGGGACGTGGCCTGCGCGACGCGAACTCGCCGCCGCGCATCGCTGCCCCCACGCCCACACAGGAAGCCCGGCTGGCTGAACTGGTCGCCACGGCGGCGACTGCCACGAAGACGTGGCATGAGCTCCGGCCCGACATCGACCGCGCCGAGAAGGGCTGGCTGGCAAGCCCCGCGGCCGCCGACATGACCGATGACAACGTCGCCGCCGTCACCGGCCGCACCCTCCGCCTGCCTCTCGATCATGGAGCCGCTGGAGATGGCCGCAACCCGGTGGCCGGGCCGCACGGCACGGCCACGGCGTTCGCCGGCACGCACCCGCTGGCCGTCGCGGATGTCCCAACGTTCGACACCGAGCGGCCCTTCACGGCGGCGGTGTGGCTGCGGCCGGATGGCCAGGATGGCACCGCCACGGTGTGGGCATCGTGGGATGCCGCAGCCCTCGATCAGGGCCTGCACTTCGCCCTGGCCGACCGCCGGCCGCAGCTGACGATCTCCAATCGCGTGCTCGACGACGCCCTGCGGGTCGAGGCGATCGAACCGCTTGCGGCCGAACGCTGGTCGCACGTCGCCTGGACGTACGACGGGTCGCGGCTGGCGGCCGGCGTACGGATGCACATCGATGGCCGGCCCGTCGCCACGCGAGTCCTGAAGGACGAGCTCAACAACCAGTTCATCTGCAAGCAGCCGCTCACGGTCGCCGGCGGCGGCCCCGGAGCAGCCTATCGCGGCGGCATCGCCGACCTGCAGCTGTTCGATCGCGACCTCGATCCCGACGAGACGGCGATCGTCTCGTGCAGCCTGCCGGCGCGGGAACTCGTGCGACGGTGGCAGGCCGGCACGGCCGACGCCGCCGCACGGGCAAAGCTCCGCGAGGTTTTTTTCGCGCAGGCAGCAGCCGCCCCGATCCGCCAGACCCGCGAGGCTTTCCTGGCCAGCCGCCGCGCGGTCGCGGCATTCGAAAAATCGATCCCCACCGTGATGGTGATGGAAGACGTGCCAGGCCTGCGAAAGACGCACGTGCTCCGGCGCGGCGAATACGACAAGCCGGGCGAGGAAGTGACGGCCGGCGTGCCGGACGCTTTCGGCCTGCCGCTCTCGGCCAACGCCCCTGCCGACCGGCTGGCGCTGGCCCGCTGGCTCGTCGATCGCCGGCATCCGCTCACGGCCCGCGTGATCGTCAACCGGGTCTGGCACCAGTGCTTCGGCGTGGGCCTCGTGAAGACCGTGGAGGATTTCGGCGTGCAGGGGGAGCCACCGTCGCACCCGGAGCTGCTCGATTGGCTGGCGGTGGACTTCATGGACCACGGCTGGGACATGAAGCGGCTTCTCCGCGGCATCGTGACCACCGCGGCCTACCGCCGCGCGTCACGCACGACACACGAAATGCAGTCCCGCGACCCGGAGAATCGCCTCTTCGCCCGCGGGCCGCGGTTCCGGCTCCCGGCCGAGGCCGTCCGCGACGCCGCCCTCGCCGTCTCGGGCCTGCTCGTCGAGCGGATCGGCGGCCCCTCGGTCAAACCCTACCAGCCCGCCGGTCTGTGGGAAGAACTCGCCGCGGGAGGAACCACGTATGAGCAGGATCACGGCCCTGATCTCTATCGTCGCAGCCTCTACGTCTATCGGAAGCGAACCGTCGCCGTGCCGATGTTCGCCACGTTCGACGCCGCGGCCCGCGAGACCTGCCAGGTGAAGCAGTCGCGGACCAACACGCCGCTGCAGGCGTTGGTTCTTCTCAACGACGTGGCCTTCGTCGAGGCCGCCCGCGGCGTCGCCGCCCGGATGATCCGCGAAGGGGGCGATACGCCCGCCGCCCGGATCGCGTACGGCTTCAAACTCATGACGGCCCGGGCTCCGCAGCCTCCCGAGCTCGATCTGCTCATGGCCGGGTTCACCCGCCGGCATGCGGCGTTCCACGCGGATCCGGCTGCGGCGCAGGCGCTCCTCGCGGCCGGCGAGAGTCCGGTGCCCGACACGATCGACCCCGTCGAGCTCGCGGCCTATGCGACCGTGGGCAACGTGCTGTTGAACCTCGACGAATTCCTCACCCGCGAGTGATCGCCATGATGCATGCCATGCCCTGCATATCCCGCCGCCGGCTGCTCGGCGTCTCCGGCCTCGGCCTCGGGATGACGGCCGTCCGCACGCTCCTGGCCGAGGAGGCCGCGAGCGGCGGCGGTCTGCCCGGTCTGCCGCGGCTCGCGGCCAAGGCGAAGCGGGTGATCTTTCTGTTCCAGGCGGGCGGCCCGTCGCAGATCGATCTCTTCGACCCCAAGCCCGCGCTCGCGAAGCGACACGGCGAGGAACTGCCGGAGAGCGTCCGCGGCCAGCGGCTGACCGGCATGACCGCCGGGCAGGCCCGGTTCCCGATCGTGTCGTCGCCCTATGCGTTCGCACAGCATGGCCCGGGGGGCACATGGTTCAGCGAACTGGTGCCCCACATGGCGTCGGTCGCCGACCGGCTCTGTGTCGTGAAGTCGGTCGTCACCGATGCGATCAATCACGACCCCGCGATCACGTTCATCACCACGGGCGCCCAGCTCGCTGGCCGGCCGAGCCTCGGCGCCTGGCTCTCCTATGGCCTCGGTTCGGAGAATCGCGACCTCCCTGCGTTCGTCGTGATGACCTCCCGCGGCACGGGCAAGCCGCAGGACCAGCCGCTCTACGACCGGCTCTGGGGCAGCGGGTTTCTGCCGTCGCGGCATCAGGGGGTGAAGTTCCGCAGCCAGGGTGACCCGGTGCTCTCGCTCTCGAACCCCGCGGGGATCGATCCCGGCCGTCGTCGTGACATCCTCGACGACATCCGCGGCCTCAACACGCTCCACCACGGGCGGGTGGGCGATCCCGAGATCGAGACGCGGATCGCCCAGTACGAGCTCGCCTTCCGCATGCAGACATCGGTGCCCGAACTGGTGGACATCGCAACCGAGCCTGAGCACGTGCTCGACCTCTACGGCCCGGAGGTCACGAAGCCGGGCACGTTCGCCGCCAACTGCCTGCTCGCCCGCCGGCTCTCGGAGCGGGGCGTGCGGTTCGTGCAGCTCTTCCACATGGGCTGGGACCAGCATGCGAGCCTCGCCAAGCAGCTGCCCCTCCAGGCCCGCGACGTCGATCAGCCCGCGGCGGCGCTCGTCAAGGATCTCGACCAGCGCGGCCTCCTCGACGAAACGCTCGTCGTGTGGGGGGGCGAGTTCGGCCGCACGGTGTATTGCCAGGGAGAGCTGTCGCCGTTGGCGTTCGGCCGCGACCACCATCCGCGGTGCTTCACGATGTGGCTGGCGGGCGGCGGCGTGAAGGCGGGCACCTCGCACGGCGAGACGGACGACTTCTCCGCGAGCGTCACCCGCGACCCCGTCCACGTGCATGACCTCAACGCCACGCTCCTGCATCTGCTCGGGATCGACCACACGCAGCTCACGTTCAGGTTTCAGGGGCGGCACTTCCGGCTCACGGACGTGCATGGAAAACTCGTCAGGGAAGTGATCGCATGACGGAGTGCAGCGTTTGGGCCGCGGTGTTGCTCGCGGCCGTGGCGAGCGCTGCGCCGCTGTCGGCGGCCGCGCAGCTCACCGACGCGGATCGGCAGGCCGTGCGGGAGCGGATCGTCGGACTCGAAGCCCGGCTGTTCGCGCTCGAGACGGCAAACCGCATCACGGCCGACCACGCCGCCGATGCCCGCCTCTATCTGGAGGCCGTGCAACGCGTCGTGGACTACGAGCCGACCATCGACGACAAGGGCCGCGGCCAGATCGAGGCGGCCCTGACGGCAGGGGAGCAACGGATCACACACCTCGAGGCCGGGAAGCATCCGTGGACTGCCGCCCCCGGCCGCAGCCTCCGCGGCTTCCGCTCGGCGGTCGACGGCTCGACGCAGCCGTACTACGCGTTCGTGCCGCCGGGCTACGATCCCGCCAAACCGATCCGGCTCAACGTGAACCTCCACGGCAGCATGGGCCGTCGCTCGGCGATCGGCGTGCTCGATTTTGTCCTCGCCGGTGTCGGCGGTAGAGGTGGGCCCGACTTCATCGAACTGCAGCCCCTCGGCCGGCTCGGCGAGAACGCCTATCGTTTCGAAGGGGAGACCGATGTCTTCGAGGCGATCGAGGCGGTCGGCCGACAATTCAACGTCGATCGGCGGCGAATCGTGCTCCGCGGCTCGTCGCTCGGCGGCGTGGCGGCCTGGCAGATCGGATTGAAGCGGCCCGATCGGTTCGCGGCCGTGGGGCCGGCGGCGGGCCCGGTCGACACGCTCCTGTTCGCAGCTGCCCCCTGGCCGCATTTCATCAAGCTCGCCCCGCTCACGCCGTGGCAGGAAAAAACCCTTCGCATGGTCGATGCGATCGACTATGCGGCCAACGCCGGCATGGTGCCGGTGGTGGCCGCGATGGGCGACAAGGATCCCTACTGTCCCTCGCATCTCCAGATTGAGAAGGCCTTCGCGGCCGAGGGGATCCCGTTCACCGGGCTCGTGGCCGCAGGCTCGGGGCACGGGATCGACGGGAAGACCATCGCCGAGCAGATGCGGCTGCTCGGTGAACGGGCCGCCGTGGGAGTGCCCGTGCAGCCGCCGCACGTGCGGTTCGTCACGTGGACGCTCGCCTTCAGCCGCTGCCACTGGATCCAACTGCTCGGACTCGAGGCCCATTACGAACGGGCGGAGATCGAGGCGACGCTGGCCGACGACGGGTCGGTGGCGGTGAAGAAGCTTGCGAACATCACGCGGTTCGCGATCGCGTCGCCGGCGCTCGATCCGGCGGCCGGTGGCCCGGAGCCCACGCTCACGATCGAGGGCCGGGCCGTCCCATTGCCGCCGCGGTCGGCCGACGGCCCGCGGTCACTCGTGCTTGCTCGCGAGGGGGATGTCTGGACGTGCCTCGGCGACCGTGGCCGCGTTTCGCTCAAGGGCAAGCGGCCAGGGCTGCAGGGGCCGATCGACGATGCCTTTCGCACGCCCTTTCTTTGCGTTCGCGGCACGGGGGAGGCCGACGCACGACGGCGTGGGCCACTGGGCCGATGCGACACTGCGGCGGTTTCAGTGGGAGTGGGGCCGCCACTACCGCGGCACATTGCCGGTGAAGGACGACACGGCAGTCACGACCGAAGACATCCGCGACCGGAACCTCATCCTCTTCGGTGACCCCGGCAGCAATCGGCTGATCCGCGACGTGCTCCCGAAGCTCGCGGCCGGGAGCGGCGCGCAGTGGTCCACGGACACCGTGCAGGTCGGCGCGGCGAGGTTCGCCGCGGCCGAGCACGGCCTCGCCCTGATCGCCCCGAATCCGCTGCCCGGCGCCACCGATCTCTACGTCGTGTTCAACAGCGGCCACACCTACCACGACGCGGAGCTCCGGCTCAGCTACATGGTGTTTCCACGGCTGGGCGATTGGGCGGTCATCAAGGTCGGCGACACCCCGCAGCCGCCCGCCGCCACGCCGCCGGGCGGCCCGATCCCGATGCCAACCGTGGCCGAGACGGTGGTGGCGAGCGGCTTTTTCGACGATAACTGGTCGGCGGGCAAGTGACCCCCGAGAGGCACGCCGCCCGCCTCGCCAGCGTGTTCCACCAAACCCCACGGATATTGCCATGAGAATTCGTTCACTGCTCGTCATGCTGCCGCTCATGACGGCTGCCCTGGCCCGGCCCGCCAGCGGCGACGAGCCGCTGCCGCTCGTCTTCGAGGACGGCTTCGCGGCCGGGGCCGATCGCTGGGAGCCGACCGACCCGGCCGCCTGGACGCTGCGCAAGGACGGCGACCGGTCCGTGTGGGGCCTGAACAAGCGGACGAGCGACTACGCGCCCAAGGTTCGCAGCCCCCACAACGTGGCCCTGATCCGGAATCTCGAACTGACCGACACCGAGATCACCTTCCAGGTGAAGAGCACGCTCGACACGGGCGGCCACCGCGACTGCTGCGTGTTTTTCAACTGGCGCGACCCGGAGCACTTCTACTACGTGCACCTCGGGGCCACGCCCGACCCGGCCAGCGGCCAGATCATGATCGTCGACGGCGCCCCCCGCCGGCCGCTCACCAAGAACGCCAAGCCCGTGCCCTGGGATGACCAGTGGCACACGGTGAAGCTCGTTCGCGACGTGGCCACGGGGCGGATCGCGGTCTATTTCGACGACCTCTCGACTCCGCTCATGGAGACGATCGACAAGACCTTCACGAGCGGCCGCGTCGGCATCGGTTCATTCGACGACATGAACGACTTCACGTCCGTGAAGGTCCAAGGCCGCAAGGCCGCGGAGGCTCGGTAACCGGAACGCCGACGATTGACACTTCCGTTCGCCGGTCTTACCATGCCTGAACACGTGTATCACTTTCGGGAGACTGAGCCCATGACTGCCGAAGCTCTTCGGGATTGGATGCAGCGCCGGCCATTTCAGGCGTTTCGAATCACGACGTCGAGTGGCGATTCGTACGAGATCCGCCATCCGGAAATGGCGTTTCTGACGCGGGCCGAGATCGTGATCGGCCTGGGGGATCGCGGCGGGATCCCGTCGCGATATCGGACGGTGTCACTGCTGCACGTCACCGCAGCCGAGCCACTCGACTCGTCGGCAGCTGCCTGACCTGGATCGACGCTTTTCCACGATCCAGCTCCCTGCCACGACAGTTGCCTTGAACAGTGCGACCGGGCAGGGCAGAGGATTCTGCCGTCCGTTACCTGCCCCAGGGGTGGCCGGCAGGAACTCGATCGACGGATTCATGGGCGACGCGGGAACTGTTCCGGAGACTCGGCTTCGCCCAGCCCCAGGCAGACGAGCCGCTCGCGGCGGACGCCGTCCTTGAGAGAGGCCACGCGGAAGTACATCCGGTCGCCGCAGATCGCGAGCGTGGCGAAGGCTTCATCGCCGAGCGTGTTGACGCCGAGCGTCTCCAGCCGGTCAGGGCGGGCGCGAAACACGTGCGTCTCGCCCGCCTCGTTCGTGGCGTAGATTCGGCCGTCGAGGAACACGGGCGACGCGCTGAAATTGCCCCCGAGCCGCGCCTTCCACTGTTTCTCGCCGGTGGCAGCGTTCCAGCAGACGGCGACGCCGGCGTCGAGCACGCCGTAGAGGTGGCCCTCGTGGAAAATCATCGAGGGCACGTACTCCCGCTCGCCGTTCTCCCAGTCGATCGTCGCCGAGCCGTCGGCACGGACCGCCGAGACGTGGTTCTTGGGATAGCCTCCCGAGGTGAAGATCCGGGTGCCATCGGTGACCGGCGTGGTCACACACTCGGTGGTTGCGCCATCCTGCTCCCACAAGGTCGTCCCAGTGGCGGGATCGTAGCTGATCACCTTGTCGCAGCCGGTGAGAATCAACTGCTCGCGACCGAAGAGGCGGAAGACGATCGGAGAAGAGTAGTTCGGCGCCGGCGGCCGCTCACGCTTCCACTCGACTGAGCCAGTGCGGCGGTTGAGCGCCGCCAGGGCACCCTTGCCCCTGTGGTCGGCGCAGACGATCACCGTGTCGCCGTGGACGAATGGCGACGCGCCATAGCCCTGGTGGATGAGGTAGTCGCAGAGCGTCACCTGCCAGAGCTGCTCACCGCCGAGCGACAGGGCCGTGACCACGACCGATCCCGACGTCGGAAAGACCACGAACAGCCGCTCGCCATCGCAGGCAACCGAACTGGAGGCGCCGGTGGCGCGTTCGTGCTTCCACATCGCGCCGCTCGCGTGCACCCGCCGAGTCCAGGCGGGACTCCCGTCGTTGCGGTGGAAGGCGAGAACCGACTGGCTCCCCGAAGCCTCGTCGCAGGTGGTCAGGTAGACCCGGTCGCCCACCACGGTCGGTGAACTCGAGCCGCGGCCGGGCACGTCGGCCGCCCACACGACGTTCTCGGTGTCGGACCATGTGGTGGGCACTCGTTGGCCGGCCACGGCGTGGCCGTCGTGCGTCGGTCCGCGCCACCCGGGCCAGTCGCGGGCCGTGAGCCCGGGCAAGGCGGGTGAAGGGGGCTCGGCCACCCCGGCCGTCGGAACGAGCAGCGCCGTGGCCAACGCGACGGCCGTGAGGCCGCGGTGCAACTGCTGGTGAAAACACATGATCGGCCTCTGATTCTGCCGGGGGGCTCGTCGCTGGATCAGGAGTGCAGGCCGGCTTCGATCGCGCGGGCCGCGGTGATGCAGTGGTCGGCCGCAGTGGCGAACGCGGATTCAGGCAGCCGCGACACGGGGGCCATGATGGTGACCGCAGCCAGCGGCTGGCCGTGGGCGTCGAGGATCGGGGCGGCGACGCAATGGATGCCCTCGAGCCCCTCCGCGCGGTCGATCGTGAAACCGCGGCCGCGCGACTCTGCGAGCTCGGCTTCGAGCATGCTGCGTTTGGTGAGCGTCGTGGCCGTGAACTGCTTGAGCGCGTGGCCACAAAACCATTCATCCCGCCGCGGCTCGCTCCACCACGCGAGGATCGCCTTGCCTGGCGCACATGAATAGAGCGGCGCCCGCATGCCCAGGCGGCCGCAGACCTGAATCGCGTGAACGCCCTGCGCCTGGTCGAGCACGAGCGTCTTGCCCTCCGACTCGATCACGAGTTGTGCCGTTTCTCCCGTGGCGTCGCGCAGCCGACAGAGCGGCTCGTGGGCGACGACGGCGAGACTGCGGTCGTCGGCTCGAGGACCGACGAGGTCGAGCAGTTTGCCCGCCATGGAGTAGGCCTTCGTGGCCGGATCCTGCCGACAGTAGCCGAGACCAACGAGGGTCTTCAGGATCCGAAAGGCCAGATTCGGCGTGACCTTCGTCTCCCGCACCACGCCCGCACCCGTGATTCCATCCGCATGGCGGGCGACCGATTCGAGTACGGCAAGCGTCTTCGCGCATGTCGGAGACGGCTGGGCATCGAAATCGCGGGCCACGGTCTTGCGGGGGCGACTGGAGGGCATGCCTGACAGCATGACTAAGGGCCTTTGAAGAGAGGAGGCCAGCGGGTGTCCGCCGACCGGCTTGATGCGCATGAAAGAATACGTTCTTATATACGCTCATGCGAGCGAGCGGCCGAAAAATCGCGGTCTGCAGGATTTACGCCGGCGGACGATGGGCCGCGGTCGTCCTCCTCTTGGCGGGCTTCTGCCCCACAGAAATCGGCGCCGACGAGGGGGCGGAGCTTTTCGAGAAGGTGATTCGGCCTTATCTCGTCGAACGCTGCTACGAATGCCACGCCACGCATGGCAAACGAGAACAGGGGCTGGCCGTCGACTGGGCGGGCGGCCTGCGTGAAGGGGGCGATTCCGGACCTGCCGTCGTGCCCGGGAACCTCCAGGAAAGCATTCTCATGACCGCCCTGCGGCATGGGGACGATCTCCTCATGCCCAAAGGGGGTCCGAAAGCGACGCCGGACATCGTGATGGCCTTCGAACGGTGGATCGCGCTCGGTGCGCCCGACCCGCGGCGCACTCCGCCGTCGGCCGACGAGCTCGCCAAGGCAACCTCGTGGCCGGAAATCTTCGCTCGCCGCAAGCAATGGTGGAGCCTGCAGCCGATCGCACGGCCGGCCAATCCCCCGCGGAGTGCTGCAGGAAAAAGCTGGCTCGCCGAGAGCGATCATCCCGTCGACCGGTTTCTGGCGGCGAAGCTCCACCAATCCGGCGTGCAGCCTGCGGGCGAGGCCGATCCCGACACGCTCCTCCGTCGGGCCACGTTCGCGCTCACCGGGCTGCCGCCGACGCCGGCGGAACGCAGGGCGTTTCTCGCCGACACGACGCCCGACCGGTGGGAGCGGCTGGTAGACCGGCTCATCGCCTCGCCCGCGTTCGCCGAGCACTGGGCCCGCCACTGGCTCGACTGCGTCCGCTACTGCGAGACGCACGGCAGCGAGGGAGACCCCAAGATCCCATTCGCCTGGCGGTATCGCGACTGGTGCATCCGTGCGATCCGGGACGACGTGCCGATCGACCGCTTCATTCGCGAGCAGGTCGCTGGTGATCTGCTCGCCGATCCACGAATCGATCCGGCCACAGGAATCAACGAGTCGGCCCTCGGCATCGGCCACCTGCGGATGGTACCCCACGGCTACACGCCCACCGATCCGCTCGACGAGTGCGTGACATTCACCGACAACCAGATCGACGTCATCTCGAAGGCGTTCCTGGGGATGACCGTGTCGTGCGCCCGCTGCCACGACCACAAGTTCGATGCGATTTCACAGGCTGACTTCTACGCGCTTTTCGGCACGCTCGTGACTTGCCGGCCCGCCGTGATCCACGTCGATGCCCCCGGCCGGCGGCAGCAGGGCCGCGACGAACTCAAAACGCTCAAAGCCCGCATTCAGGCGGAACTCGCGGCGGTTTGGCTCACGGCACTCGACCAATTGCCCGGGCGACTGGCCGCCGCGGTCGAGGCCGAGGCCGTGGCCTACGTAGAGGCGGGGAATCCCCCGGCGGGCACCGGAAAGACGCCCGAGGAACGCGAGACCCGGGCCCGCGTTGACCGCGTGCTGCGACGCGGCCAGCTGATGCGGGCCGCCGATCATCCCTTGGCTGCCGTCCTGCGGCTCGAGGGCCTGGCCGGCGACGCGCGGCAGCAGGCGTGGGATCAGGTACGCCGCGAAACGGAGGGGGCGAAGGCCGCTCCTGCGTCCATGGGAGTTATCCCGCCGCCGGCAACCTGGTTTCGCCACGGCGCTGGGCTCGACGTTCCCTCGGCCCCGGGTGAATTCCGGATCGAATCGGAAGGCGACCGCGTGATCACGCAGCTGCTCCCAGCCGGCATCCACTCGGCACTCCTGGTGCCCAGCGACGGCGGGATCCTCCATTCGCCGCGGTTCACGGTCGAGTCCGACGCGGTGCGGCTCCTCGTGTCGGGCTCAGCCCGGGCCCGGGTCGTGTTCCACAACTATCCGCGGACCGGCCTGCTCTACCCGAGCGTCACCCTCGAGGACGGGCCGCTTCGCTGGGTCACCATCAACGTCGGTCACTTCCGCGGCCGGCAGGCACACGTCGAAATCGCCGCCCATGAGGATGGTCCGCTTCCCGGCGGAGCGTCGCGCTCGTTCTTCAGCGTTGCGGGCGTTGCACATGGCCAAGGCTTGGCGGACGGGGCTCTCGCTCCCGCGTCGCTCGTCCATCTGCTCCGCGAGCGCGGCGCAGATGCGCCAGCGGCCGCGCCCGCCGACCGGATCGCCGGGTGTTCGCTCTACGCCCCGGCTGTCCGCTCCGCGATCGAGGACTGGCGAGACGGCCGGGCGACCGACCCGCAGGTGCGACTGCTCGACGCGCTCGTGAGCCTCGAGGTCTTGCCCACCGACGCGGCCCGCGTGCCGGCCCTGGGCTCGCTCGTCGCCAGCTATCGCACCATCGCCGCTGCGATCCCGCCGCCGACCCGCGCTGCCGGCGTGCTCGAAGGCACCGTCGTGAACCAGCCGCTCTTCGTCCGCGGCAACCTCACGCAGCCTGCAGCGGCCGTGCCCAGGCGATTTCTGGAGGCGATCGATCCGCGACCGTTCAGCCCGGCCGACAGCGGCCGCCGAGAACTCGCCGACCGGCTCGTCGCCGCCGAGAACCCGCTCACGCCCCGCGTGTTCGTCAACCGCGTCTGGCACCACCTCTTCGGCCGCGGGATCGTGGCGAGCGTCGATACGTTCGGCCAAATGGGTGACCTGCCCACGCATCCGGAATTGCTCGACTTCCTGGCGTCGCAGTTCGTGAGCCCGTCGGCCGACGCACCGGCAACGGCCGCCATGAAGCCTTGGTCGCTGCACTCGCTCGTGCGGCTTCTCGCCACGTCGCGGGCCTTCCGGCTCGCTGTGCAGCCCACGGAGTCGGCCCGTCGGCTCGACCCGGCCAACACGCTCTTTTCCCACGCGCGGCTGCGGCGACTCGAAGGAGAGTCGATCCGCGACGCGATGCTCGCGGCGGCCGGCACGCTCGACCGGGGCATGTTCGGACCGTCGGCCGCCCCGACGCAGCCGCGCCGCAGCGTCTATCTGGGAGTGATCCGCAACAGCCCCGATCCGTTCCTCGCCGCCTTCGACCCGCCGAGCCTGCAGTCGACGCAGGGTCGCCGCGATGTGTCGCACGTGCCGGCGCAGGCGCTCGTCCTGCTCAATGGGCCGTTCACGCGGGCCGCCGCCGCCCATCGGGCGAAACGGCTCGTCACGGAGTCTCCCTCTCTCTCGCCCGACGACCGTGTCCGCACGCTGTTCGTCGAAACGCTCGGCCGCGAGCCCGACACCGGGGAACTGGCCGAGTCGCGGCTGTGGCTTGACGATCTTGCCACAGAGCACGGCGTGCCGGGCGACAGGATCGCCGGTGCCGAACCCATCTGGGCCGACTTCGTTCACGGACTGTTCAACCTGGAGGAGTTCATCCATGTCGACTGACGCGCACGCCTGGCCGGGGCAGGGGACTGCCGCCGTCTCTCGCCGCGAACTGCTCGGGCGGGCCTCGACCGGCTTCGGCATGGCGGCGCTCGCCGGTCTCCTCGGCCGATCCGCGGCCGGGGGCGGCGGCCCTACGCCGCGGGCGAAGCGGGTGATCTTCCTGTTCATGAGCGGCGGCGTGTCGCAGGTCGATTCGTTCGACCACAAGCCGCTCTTGGCCGAGCTGGCCGGCAAGCCGATGCCGGGCCCGGTCGCGCTCACGCAGTTCAATCAGAACGGCACGATCATGCCGACGGCCTGGCCGTTTCGCCCCCGTGGCCAGAGCGGGATCGAGGTCAGCGACCTCTTTCCCGAGATCGCCACGCGGGTCGATGACCTCGCGATCGTCCGCTCGATGACGACGAAGTTCAGCGAGCATGCCCAGGGCAACCTCTTCATTCACACTGGTTTTCCATTCCTCGGCTACCCGAGCGCGGGGAGTTGGCTGGCCTACGGCCTGGGGCGGGAGACGGAGGAACTGCCCGGGTACGTGGTCCTGCGGACGAAGGCCGCCGGCATCCCCCATGGCGGCGTGCCGAACTACGGCAACGGCTTCCTGCCCAGCGACACGCAGGGCTCACTCCTCTCCTGTGACGAGGATCCGCCGCTCCGCGACATCCGGCCCGCGGAGCCGGCCGGCCGACAGCGGCGCCGGCTCGACTACATGGCGGCGATCAACCGGCGGTTCGGCGCCACCGTGGCCGACGACGACGCGATCGAAGCGGCCATAAGCACGCACGAGACGGCGTTTCGGATGCAGGCCGCCGTGCCTGCGCTCACCGACCTTTCCGACGAGACGGAGGCCACGAAGCGGCTCTACGGCCTCGATGCCGCGAACGCGCAGGATGCCGCCTACGCGCGGCAGTGCCTGATCGCCCGGCGGCTCTGCGAGCGGGGCGTGCGGTTCATCGAGCTTTCCTGCCTGGGCTTTGGCATCGGTGGCGGCAACAGCCCCAATCCCTGGGACCAGCACAACGGGATCAAGCCGGGCCATGCGGCGATGGCGCGGCAGGTGGATCGCCCGATCGCCGCCCTGCTCACCGATCTCCGGCAGCGGGGCCTGCTCGACGAGACGCTCGTCGTCTGGGCCGGTGAGTTCGGACGCACGCCGTTCGCCCAGGGCAGCGACGGCCGCGATCACGACCCGTTCGGCTTCAGCGTCTGGCTGGCCGGCGGCGGCGTAAGGGGGGGCACCGTGCTCGGGGCCACCGACGAGTTCGGCTATCGCGCCGTGGCCGACGTCGCCACGTTTTATGACCTCTGGGCGACAGTGCTCCATCAGCTCGGCATCGACCACACCGCGCTCACGTTCCGCCACGGCGGCCGCGACATGCGACTCACCGACGTGCATGGCAACGTGCTCACGAAGCTCCTCGCCTGAATCATTCCCCATCACTCGTCACGGCTCACGAAAGGATTCCGCCCGCATGGCCTCCGGCTTCAAGTCTGAACTCACCGGCTCGTTCTCGATCCCCTGCGACGACAATCCCACGGTGGCGATGGTCGAGGCGGCCTACCGCCATTTCGGACTGAACTGGCGATACATCAACGCCGAGGTGCCCCCCGCGGGGCTGGGCGGCGCGGTGGCCGGTGCCCGGGCGATGGGCTGGCGGGGCTTCAATCTCTCGATGCCCCACAAGGTGGCGGTGATCCAGCATCTCGACGGCCTCGGGGAGAGCGCCCGGCTCATCAACGCGGTCAATTGCGTGGTTCGCCGCGGCAACCAACTCATCGGCGAAAATACGGACGGCAAGGGATTCCTCTCATCGCTCGTGCCGGTTCGCGATCCACAGGGAGCCCGCGTGATGCTCCTGGGCGGCGGCGGGGCGGCCCGGGCAATCGCTGTCGAACTGGTGCTCGCGGGCGTGCGGCGGCTCACGATCGTGAACCGTTCAACCGCGCGGGCCGAGGAACTGGCAGCGATCGTGCGGGCCGCGAAGTCGATCGACATCACCGTGCAGCCGTGGACGGGCGACGTGGCGATTCCCGCCGACATCGACGTGGTGGTCAACTGCACGAGCATCGGCCTCGGCGATGCGAAGGCCCGCGTGCCCGTGGACGCGACGACGCTGCGGCCGGGGCTCGTCGTGGCCGACGTGATCCCGAACCCGCCGCGGACACGCTTCCTCGCCGATGCGGAAGCCGCCGGCTGCACGACGCTGGACGGGCTCGGCATGCTCGTCGGCCAGGGCGTTCTTGGCGTCGGCTACTGGACGGGAATCGACGTCACGACACCCGCCGCCGGCGAGATGGCGGGCGCCATGCGGAAGTGCCTGGAGGAAGTGTTCAGATGAGGTTCAGCTTCCTCCCCGAGCGGGGCCTGCTCGCCGCCATGATCGTGCTCGCCGCCTGCGTGACAGGCTTCGGCTGCCGCCGGGATTCATCCGGGCCCCAACGGCCTGCTGCGCGGCGCGTGATCGGCGTGTCGCTGCTGACGCTTGAAAACCCGTTCTTCAAGGTGATCGGCGACGCGATCACCGCCGCGGGCCGCCACCACGGCTTCGAGACGGTGGTGGTCAGCGCCGACAAGGACATCGCCAAGCAGGCCCATCAGATGCAGGACTTCATCGTGCAGGGCGCCGCCGCGATCGTGCTTAGCCCCTGCGACTCGCGGTCGGTCGTGCCCGCGATCAAGGAGGCAAACGGGGCCGGCATTCCGGTGTTCACGGTGGACATTCCCTGCCACGAGCCCGGTGCCGAGATCATCTCGCAGGTCTGCACCGACAACCTCGGCGGCGGCAAGGAGGCGGCACGCGAGATGATCGCCGTGCTCGGGGCGACTGGCGGCAAGCTGGCGATCCTGCATTTGAAGCAGGCGGAGTCGTGCCGGCTTCGCGTGCAGGGGTTCCGCGAAGTGATCGACGCGCACAATGCCGACGCGAAGGCGGCTGGCCGGCCGCGGTTCGAGATCGTGACCGAACTGGAAGCCGGCGGCGCGAAGGACGGCGGTGCCAAGGCGATGGAAGACGCCCTGCAGGCGCACCCCGACATCGCAGGCGTGTTTGCGATCAACGACCCGTCAGCCCTCGGCGCCCGCGCGGCGCTGGAGAAGGCCGGCAAGGCCGATCAGGTGACGATCATCGGGTTCGACGGGCTGCCGGAAGGCCGGCAGGCGATCCGCGAGGGCCGGATTCACGCCGACCCGATCCAGTTTCCCGACCAGATGGGCACGCAGGTGGTCGAGGCGATCGTGACGTACTCGCAGGGCCTGGACGTGCCGCCCGAGATCCTCATTCCCACAAGCTTGTATCGCAGGGCCGACGCCGAAACCGACCCGGCGCTCGCCGTGCCCGCCAAATGAGTCCGCCACCTCGCCGAGAAACGACTATGAATCGCTTGCTCTTTTCCGTCCTCTTCACCGCCGCCTGCGGCATTGCCGCATCCGCCGCCGAGCCGCCCGCCCCGAAGCCGTGGACGCCGATCCGCGACCATCGTGAGGCGCTGCTCGCCGACCCGAACCGTCCGGGCTACCACTTCGTGACGCCCGAGGGACCCTGCATGCCCTTCGATCCCAACGGCGCGATTTTCTGGAAGGGCCGCTACCACCTCTTTTACATCTTCCAGGACGCCCGCGGCCACAACTGGGGCCACGTCTCCAGCACCGACCTTCTCCACTGGCGCCACCATCCCACCGGCCTCACCGCCGGCATGTTCAGCGGCAACTGCTTCCTCAACAAGGAGGGCGTGCCCACGATCTGCCATCACCAGGTCGGGCAGGGCAACGCGATGGTCGTGGCCCTCGATGACGAACTGAACACGTGGAAAAAGCTCGACTCGAACCCGATCACGCCCAAGACCGCCGAGGGCGATCCGCATCACGGAAAGTATCGTTCCTGGGATCCGTTCGGCTGGCTGGAGGGGGACACCTACTACGCGATCTTCGGCGGGAAACGGGCCGCGATCGCCAGGTCGAAGTCGCTGGAAGGCCCGTGGGAATACGTCGGCGACCTGATGGCCGGCACCGTGCCGGGCGTCGCCGACGACGAGGACATCTCGTGTGCCGATCTGTTCACGTTCGGCGACAAGTACATGCTCCTCTGCATCAGCCACGGGCTCGGCTGCCGCTACTACCTCGGCGACTGGAAGAACGAGCAGTTTCATCCCACCTTTCACGAGAAGATGAGCTGGGTCGACAACTCGTTCTTCGCGCCGCGCAGCCTGCTCGACGACAAGGGGCGGCGGATCATGTGGGCCTGGTGCCTCGACAAGCCGGGCATCAAGATGCGCACCGACCGCGGCTGGTCGGGAACGATGAGCCTGCCCCGGGTGCTCGCCCCCGCGGCCGACGGCTCCGTCACGATCAACCCGCCCGAGGAACTGGAGCGGCTGCGGTATGCCCCGCGGCATCGTGACGCCTTCGACGTGGCGGCCGATTCGCGAATCACGATCGACGAGGTGGCAGGCACCAGCCTGGAGATCGTCGCCACGTTCGCCCCGCCCACGAAGGGACGCTGCGGCCTCGTCGTCTGCCGTTCGCCCGGCGGCGAGGAGGAGACGCTCGTCTTCTACGACGCCGACACGAAGCAGCTGAAGATCGACACCACGAAGTCGAGCCTGAAGGACGAACCCAAGGCGGTCGAGGCCGGGCCGCTGGCGCTGCCGGCGGGCGAGCCGCTCCGCCTGCGGGTGTTCGTCGACAAGTCGATCGTCGAGGTCTTCGCCAACGGCCGCCAGGCCGCGATGCGGCGGATCTATCCGTCGCGGACCGACGCGACGGGTGTGCAGGTGTTTTCCACCGGCGGCCCGGCCCGCGTGACGTCGCTCGACGCGTGGCAGATGATGCCCTCGAACCAGTATTGAGGGACGCGGGAGACTCTCCGGGGAATCGCATGACAGACGCCCGCGAAATGCCGCTGTTGTCGATGCACGGCATCGCGAAGGCCTATCCCGGCGTGCAGGCGCTGCGGGGCGTCGATCTCACGCTGCACGGCGGCGAGGTTCTCGCGCTTGTGGGCGAGAACGGCGCCGGCAAGAGCACGCTGATGAAGGTGCTCGGCGGCGCCGAACAGCCCGACGCGGGATCGATCCACCTCGACGGCCGCCCCGTCACGTTTCGCGGGCCGCAGGACGCCCGGGCGGCGGGCATCGCCGTGATCCACCAGGAGTTCACGCTGGTGCCCGGCCTGACGGCCGTCGAAAACATCTTCCTCGGCCAGGAGCGCTGCCGCGGCGGATTCGTGGATCGGGCCAGCGAACGCGCGCGGGCAGCCGACATCTTCCGGCTGCTCGGCGTGACGATCGATCTCGATGTCCCCTGCGGCCGGCTCACGACCGCGCAGCAGCAGCTCGTGGAGATCGCCAAGGCCCTGGCGTTCGATCCGCGGATCATCGTGCTCGACGAGCCCACCGCCGCCCTCACGGCCGCCGAGGCCGATCGGCTCTTCGGCATCGTCCGCGACCTGGTCGCCCGGGGAATCGCCGCCGTCTTCATCGGCCACCGCCTGGAGGAGATCTTCGCGCTGGCTCACCGCGTGACCGTGCTGCGGGACGGCCGTCACGTCGGCGACGCCACCGTGGGTGAGATCGATCGCGACGGCCTCATCTCGCTGATGGTGGGCCGAGAGTTGGCCGACGAATACCCGCGGCGCGACGTCTCCCTCGGCCCGCCGCGGCTGGAGGTGCGGGGCCTGCGGCGGGGACAGGCGGTCCGCGACGTGTCGTTCACCGTGCGGCGGGGCGAGATCGTCGCGCTCACGGGGCTCGTGGGGGCCGGCCGCACCGAGACCGTCCGGCTCGTGTTCGGCGCTGACCGCCGGGATGCGGGCGAGATCCTCCTCGACGGGCGGCCGCTCGCGGTTCGCTCCCCCCGCGATGCGATCGCGGCAGGGATCGGCATGCTCACGGAGGATCGCAAGCGCGAGGGGCTCGTGCTGGGCCGCTCCGTCCGCGAGAACTTCGCCCTGCCGATCCTCGGCCGGCTCTCGCGGGCCGGCCTGCTCGATCTCGCGGCCGAGCGGGAGCGGTTCGCCGGGGCCGTCCATCGGCTCAGGATCAAGACCGCCCATCAGGACGTGCCGGCCCGCGACCTCTCCGGCGGCAATCAGCAGAAAGTGGTGCTCGCCAAGTGGCTCGCCCGCGACTGCGACGTGCTCATCTTCGACGAGCCGACCCGCGGGATCGACGTGGGGGCTCGCCACGAGATCTACCTGCTCATGAACGAGTGCGTGGCGGCCGGCACGTCGATCCTGATGATCAGCTCCGACCTGCCGGAGGTGCTGGGGATGGCCGATCGGATCCTCGTGATGCACGACGGCCGCATCACGGGCGAGCTCGTCAACGGCCCCGACGTCACCCAGGAATCGATCATGCGACTGGCCGTCGCCTAGCGTCTCACAACACCCAGCGAGCCTCCCGAACCGATGTCCTTCACGCTCCGCCGCCTGTTCGTCGACTACGGCATGGTGCTCGTGCTCGCCGCCCTGTGCGCGGCTTTCAGCCTGCTCACGCTCGAAGACCAGCCCGCCTCCGGCGCCGGCGCCGCGGCACCGCTCGCGGCCGGGATCGTGCGCGACCGTCCCGCAGGGGCAAAGGTGCTCGTCGTCGTGCAGGCCCGGCCGGAGGACGACGCCTTCGCCGCCGCACTCGACCGGGCGCTCACGGCGGCGGGAGCCACGGTCGTCGAGACCGTACGAGGTGAGCCGAGGGCAGCCCGGCTCGCGATCGAGCGACTCGTGGCGGTGGGCGAGAAGCTCGACGTCGTCGCCACCACGCCCGTGGCGGGCTCGTGGCTGCTGTTTACCGATCTGCCGCAGGCGTTTCCCGCGCTGGGGATGCCTGTGGTCGTGTCGCCCGTGGCCGCACGGTGGCCCACGTTTCTCAAGCGTGACAACCTGCTCAACATCGCCAACCAGATCGCCGTCATCGCCATCATGGCCATCGGGATGACGCTGGTGATCGTGGCCGGCGGGATCGATCTCTCGGTGGGCAGCCTCGCGGCGCTGTCGGCCGTGCTCGCCACGAAGCTCATTCGCGACGCAGCCGGCGGCCTCGACGCGACCGCGGGCGGCATGCTGCTGTCGTGCCTCGCCGCGATCATCGCCTGCGGCCTGATCGGCATGGTGACCGCGATCATCGTCACGCGATTCGACGTGCCGCCGTTCATCGTCACCCTGGCGATGATGCTCGTCGCCAGCGGCCTGGCCTACCTCGTCTCCGACGGCCAGTCGATCTACCAGATCCCCGACTCGTTCGTGTGGCTGGGCCGGGGGGCCGATCTCGGCGGGCTGCCCAACGCTGTCGTCCTGATGCTCGTGCTTTACCTGGCGGCCCACGTGCTCATGTCCCGCACCGCGGTAGGCCGCTGGATCTACGCCGTCGGAGGCAACCGCGAGGCCGCCCGGCTCTCCGGCGTGCCGGTGGAGCGGGTGCTGGTCACCACCTACGTCGTCAGCGGCCTCCTCGCCGGCCTGGGGGGCGTCATCATGGCCTCGTTGCTCAAGAGCGGATCACCGACCTACGGCCAGATGTACGAGCTCTACGTGATCGCCGCCGTCGTGGTGGGGGGCACGGCGCTTTCCGGCGGCGAGGGCAGGGTACTCGGCACACTGGTGGGCGCGCTGGTCATCGCCGTGATCCAGAACGGCATGAACCTGTTGAACATCGAGAGCTACACGCAGAAGGTGGTGCTCGGCCTCGTGATCCTCGGCGCCGTGCTGGTCGATCGCCTTCGCCACCGCTGAGATTCAGACCGCGAGCTGCCGCGCCGGGGAAAACCGATGTCCGACCCACGCATCGAGCAGGCCGCTCTCTCCGCGGCGCGAACCGTGCTCGACGCCATCGACGCCCGTCCGGCGACGTATCTGGTGGGCATCGCGGGGATCGGCGGGAGCGGCAAGTCGACGCTCTGCACGGCGCTCCTCAGGCTGCGGCCCGAGATCATGGTCGTGCCGATGGACGGCTATCACCTCCCCCGGGCGGCCCTCGATGCCGCCGCACTCGCCCGCCGCGGAGCGATCCACACGTTCGACGCCGCGGCGTTTCGCCGCGACATCAAGGCGCTCAAGCGGAGCCACGTCGGCGTGTTTCCCAGCTTCGACCACGCGGAGCAGGATCCGCGTCCGGGAGCGATCCACGTGGGGCCCGACGTGCCGGTGGTCATCGTGGAGGGGCTCTACGTGCTCTGCCGCGCGTGGGGACTCGAGCCGCTCTTCGACCTCACCTTGTTCGTCGATTGCGATCCTGCGGCGGCGCTCGAGCGGGTGGTGGCACGACATCTCGCGGCGGGGCTCGCGGCGACGCCGGAGGCCGCATGGCGTCGGGCCGCCTCCAATGATCGGCTCAACGCCGAGGCGATCCTCGCCGACGGGTGCCGCGAGCGTGCCGACCTCGTCGTGCCGTCCCATCGTTGCGTCTGACCACACCGCGGCCCCGCTCACGGCACCCGCCGCTGGGCACACTCGGCAAGGTGCTGCCGGCGGTAGCGGGCAGGCGTCTGGCCCGTCACCTCTTTGAATGCCCGCGTAAAGGCGCTCTGATCGCAGAAGCCGACGTCATGGGCGACCCCACCGGCCGTCTTGTCGGTGGCAAGCAGCTCGTGACACGCCGCGTGGATCCGCTGGCGGATCACGTACTGCATCGGTGCCAGGCCCATGAACCGTTTGAAGAGCCTGTTGAACTGGCTGGCCGACAGGCCCGCTTCCGCCGCAACCGCGGCCATGTCGATCGGCTCCCGGAAATGAGCGTGCATGAACCGCAGCGCGGGCTGCAGCCGCACGAACGGTCGCGTCACCCCGCGGAACTCGTGCATCT
>JBAVTF010000048.1:0-25243 GCA_049695995.1 Pirellulales bacterium
CTGTCGCCCGTCGGCGAACAGCTCGGCCGCCTGGGCCATGAGCTGCTTCTTCCACGCCGTTACCTGGCTCGTGTGGATGCCGAACTGGCTCGCCAGCTGGGCTGTCGTCCGGTCGCCCTTGGCGGCCGCCAGAGCCACCTTCGCCTTGAATGCCGCCCCAAATACTCGACGCTTCCCAGCCATCATCCTGCTCCTGATAGGGTGCCTCCCACCCACGGAGCTCCACCTTATCAAGGCGCCCGAAAACCGGGGTCCACCTCAATTATCCATACTGACCGATTTTATCGCGAGTCCGCTGCATTGCGTGGTTCGGCATTCCGAATTCGCTAGGTGAAGCAGGCCGCAAGTGCCTCTGGGAGTCGCGGATAGGAGAAAGAGAATCTCTCTCGCTCAAGTCGGCTGCTCTTTACGTACCGACCATAGAGAGCGATCTCTGGATCCGTGCGAAGAAGAAGGGGCGCACCGATCCGCACCATCCATGCGAATGCGGGGAGGGCGAGTGGCACCTTCGGCCACGGCACTGCTTGCCGCAAGCTGCGCATGAACTCTGTGTTACACACCGGATTCGGGCTGCTGGCTACGTAGACGCCGATCATGCTGTCATCGGTAAGGCCGCGCTCAAAGAGCCGATTCATATCTACCTCGTGAATCCAACTCATCCCCTGCTGGCCACTACCGACCGAACCGCCAAGACCTAACCGCGCCAGTGGCGCGAGTTTCGAAAGCGCACCGCCCCCGGCGCCACGATTCCGGCCAATGACGAAGCTCGTCCGCAACACAACGCCGCGTTGCTGCGGAAGCAAAGCTTGCGAGAACTCTTTCTCCCACGCGATCCCGACCATTGGCGCTAGCCCATAACCCGTGGCACTGTCTTCGTCGCATAGCACGCTTGGCGGATCGCCGTAAATGTGCGCGGTGCTCATCTGCACCCATACGGGAGGCGGCGAAGCTACCGATCGACAAGCGATGCCCAATGCTCGGGTGGCCTCGACCCGCGACAGTAGAATCTCGTCACAATGGTCGGGCGTCTTGACACAGTCGACGGTGCGACCCACGAGATTGACAAGTCCGGCCGCGCCATCCAGACATTCGGCCCATTTGCCCGCTGATCGAGCATCCCAGGCCACGTATTGCCACGGCCCTTCCGGACGCGGCCGGTTCCGCGACAAGATAATTACCTGCCAATTAGCGGCGGACAGGTGGAAGGCGAGAGAGACTCCAAGAAAGCCACTGCCGCCCGCGATTACCACGCGCTTTGACTGCGACGAACTCACGATGAGGGATTCCTAGAGCCCAACACCAGTTCAACCGCACCGCCGACGGAGTGCTAACCGCTCGGGGGGTCAAATAGGAACCCCGCTCGGGGTTTGTCGGCTCTGGCACGGGGCTTCTGTTGCCGAACGATGGCGATCAATGGCTCGCGATCATGGGCTTTCCATGCCGCCAGACTCTGTCGCGAGTCCATTGCATCGCGTGGTTCCACGAGGGGCACTTTATCGACCCATCACAAGGTCGATTCCGGAAAAGATGGCTTCCATCTGTCGCTTCGGGATTTTGCCGACTCGCTCGGTCAACTGCCGCTTATCGACGGTCACAAGCTGCGAAACATTCGCGACGGAATCGCGATCTAATCCAGTGTGCTTCGCATTGAGAAGGACGTTGCCAGGGGCGACAGACCAGCGAAGATTGCTCGTCAGGGCGACGCACACGACCGTCGCAATCTGGCTTTGGTTCAGCGGATCAGACTGCACCACGACCACCGGCCGACGATAACCCGGGGCCGAGCCTATGGGTTCAGCCAGGTCGGCCCACCAAACCTCGCACTGGGCGATTACCATTCGACCTGCTGAAGTGATTGCTGAGCAGCTGCCTGGACAAAGGCATCGGCCTCACCGCCCGCCTCTCGAACAGCCTGGTCCATGAGCGCTGTGACTCGCTCATCATCATGGCGGGCGACGAACTCGGCGAGAGCCCGAGCGTAGAGTTGGCTGCGGGAAGTACGGAGCCGCGACGCAAGGCGCTCGGCATCCTCGAAGACGTCATCAGGGATTGAAACGGCGGTTTTCATACCAGCAGTATAACTGCACGGCGGTCGCGAGTCAATTCCCGTGGAACATTCGCGATCAGCGACTCGCGACCAAAGGGCTATCCACTTCGCCCGATTTCATCGCGAGTCCGCTGCATCGCCTGGTTCGCAAACGCGGTCACAGCCGATTGTATATCCACTCAGGCAAAAGCCGCAGTATTGCCGCCATGACTCGCCACCTTTTCGTCACATACGCGTGAGCCTTTCGTGACTCGATTGCCGTCACGATCTGACGGGCCGCGACATCGACTGGGGCCACCCAAAACAATCCGTCACCTTTCGCCATGGCGGTTGCGACGAATCCAGGCTGAATCTCCGTCACAGAAACGGGCAAACGCTGCTTGGCACACTTGTGCCGCAGGGCCCGCAGATAACTCGACACAAAAGCCTTGGAAGCCCCGTACGAAGGAGCTTCCCCGTGGCCGCGGATGGCGGCAATCGACGAGATGCCGACGAGATGCCCCCGCCCACGCTGGACGAAGTGCTGCAGAGCGAGCGTTGCCATCGCCGCGAACCCGGTGACATTTACGGCGATGGTGTCGGCCTCGGGGCCCCACTCCAGCTCCGGATTCTCGCTCCCCGTCCCGGCCGCAATGATGAACACATCAACGCCGCCGACTTTGGCGATCAGGTCGCTTGCAGCTGCCCGGGCCTCGGCGACATCGCGAAGATCGAGCCGAATCGTCGCCGTTATTCCCGGATGCTGCGCTGCCACTTCGAGGAGAGCCTCGACGCGGCGCGCCGCTATCCCAACAGAGTATCCACGACGCGCTAACTCCACCGCGACGGCAGCGCCTATTCCGGAAGACGCGCCGACCACGACTGCGGAGCGTGCCAAGTGTTTGTTTTTGCCTTGCGAAAGATTGAGATCAATGGCTCGCGCAAAGTGGATTATCCACACCACGGAGCGTCATCGCGAGTCCATTGCATCGATTGGTTCGGCGTGCCTTTGTTGCCTCGCCGAGCGCGATCACTTCGTTTCCTTGATAAGGTCCAGAACCTTCAGCCGTACCGTTTCAATGTCCATCTCCTCGACCGGCCTGTCGCGTACGTCCTTCTTCATCAGCGCGGTTACAGCGTTGATGGCGTGATAAACGCGCCGCCCGTCTGAGGACTCCCGGGGCTTCCCCTGCAGCGGTTCGGTGGCGAGGACTTCCCGCAGGAGCGGAAGGACTGCCTCATCCCCGACCACACCGATCGTCTGGATGTACCTTTCCCGCACCCACCAGTCCAAGTCTAACCCGTTCCAGTCACGGGCGAACTTCTCGCTCGCCCACGACCGTTCGACGTCGGTCAGCGAATGGTCCTTGAAGTCGAGCCCCCTGACCGCTTCCCGGGCGAGGCGGACGGCGGCCCGCGGCTTGGCGAACTTCAACTCGCCCCGGCTCCCCTCGTATCCAGCCCAGTTCAGGTCGAGTAGCGTGTCCTTGTCCGTCGTCAGGCGGGCGTAAACCCAGAAGTCGTTCGAGGAACTGGCGGATATGAACCCGTTCCGCTCGACCGGCTGGAGTTTCGCCGAGTCCACGACGGCGAGGTCAGCCAGTAATGAGGCGTAGCGATCAGGCATCATGCTGGCCGATGTGACGACCACCGGCGCGCGATCCGGCGGCCACTTCGACTTATACGGGTGCCACCCTTCGTCGAACTGAATGGAGAGAACTTCCACGCCGTGCTTGCCAGGCTGGAAACGGACCCAGCCGAGGGTGCCGCCGTGCCCGTTGCCGTCGCCGATCTCCAGCACCGCCTCGGCATCAAATGCTGGTGCCGCTTCCCATGTGACTGTGTAGCTGTCGCTCTGGAGTTGCTTCTTAACGGGATTATCGACGGGCTCGGCGCTGCTGACTGAGCGGAGGGACGGCATATCGATGCGGTCGTTTTTCCCCAACGCCGCGAGGCTCTGAGGTGAGATTGTCCGGAGGTTGGGAAGCGAGAGAGGGCCTTCGCACGTTGCGATAATTCGTGCAATCTCGGCGGAGTCGGGCGACTCCAGAGCGGTTACGCCGGGAAGCATCACGTAGGAGTCACCCCCATTTGCACAGACGCACACAAGTCGTGCCGTCTCGGCGGTCAGCGGAGTCGCATCGCCAATCGTCTCCAAGAACCCATCAATGACAAGCATCGCGCCCTTGAACTCCGCGAGCGCTTTGACAGCGTCTGCGTCGAGTGTGCAAAGACCATCAAGGAACAGCCAGCCCTTGAAGTCAGCGACCGCCTTAGCGGCCGCTGCGTTGAGCGTGGTTACAGCACGAAGCGACAAAGACGCGCCGTTGCAATCCGCGAGTGCTTTGGCGACCTCCGGCGAAAGTGATTTCAGGTCGACGAAGTCCAAGCTGCCCTCGTGCTCCGCGATTGAATCGGCGGCATCAACCTCGAGCACGGTCACGCCACGGATTGTCAACTCACCCTTGAACTCAGCAAGACCCTCGGCCACGGAGGTGTCGAGCGCGTTCATTCGGAGGTCGAGCGATCGCCCTCGAAAAGCTGCGATCGCCTCTGCTGCCTCTGCTGAAAGCGTTTGGAGGCCGCTTAAAAAAATGCGTTCGCCTTTGAACCCCGCCAGGGATTCGGCAGCTTCAGCATCAAGTGTGGTTGCGCCATTAAGGAGCAGCGAGTGCCCTGCGAAATCTGCAAGGGCTCTAGCGGATTCGGTGTCAATCGTGGTCAGGCCATTGAGGTACAGAACTTCTGCCTTGCAAGCCGCCAGGGCTTTGGCAGTGTCCGCGTCGAGCGCAGTCAGGCCATTGAGCAGAATCGCATCTGTGTTGCAGCCCGCCAGCGCTTTGGCTGTTTCGGCGTCTAGTGTCTTTAGGCCATCTAACGACAAGCACGACTTGTGCACAAACGTGCCGAAGCCCTCGACCCTAACGCGCACTTCCTTTGGAACACGCTCCGCCAACCTTCGCGCGTACTCAGGCGTTATGCTTTCGATCTTGTTGGTGTCCTCGGGAAGATCGTCAGCCAGCGACGAGCTTTCCTTGAGCAAAAACACAACCGCGAACACCACGATGGGGAGCAGAACATTCACGGCATGTTTCATAACCGGTCCGGGAAGAGAGGGGCTAGCGGGCCTTCATTGACCGCGACCGAACCGCCGAACGCTGGCGATCAGCGGCGGACCACAGGCTCAGATCTGCCGCTCGACGTAAGCCGCCGTCTGATCCAGCGTCTGGTTAGCTGGCCTTGGCCGAAACGCGTGGCGCCGGGGCTCCCCGAAGCAGGCCTTCGACGCTGAGATCCTCGTCGATCTCCGGCCAATGAATGCCATACCCCCCGCCCGCAATCACACAGTTGGATCGCTGTTGCGGCGTCGCGTGCAGAAGGCGGGGATACCACGCCAGCGGAGCAGAGAGTGTGCGGCCGTCTGCCAGTTCAACGACGACGGAATCCTCGTTGCAACTGGCCCGCATGATTCGCTCACCCGGGATCGCCATGGACTGCCTCCCACTTCTTCAGCAAATCATCGACGTGATCCTCGATCAGTCGCTCGATGTCACGTAACTCCGGGGCTCTGAGTCCAAGATTACTCGCCAAACCAACGGGCGACAACCAGAACTTGCACGACGCTTGGTCGCGGTCGACATGCACGTGCGCGGGCTCGTTGGGCTCATGCGAGTAGAGGTAGACGCGGTATGGGCCACTTCGCAGTACTGTAGGCATCGGGCATCCTTGCTCTGACTACTAGTAGACGATGCGAAGCAAGCTAACCGCAAAGATCAAAGGCTCGCGGGCTTGGGCCTATCCATCACGCCGGACGCTGCCCGTGAGTCCATTGCATCGGATGGTTCGCCGTTGATTGCACGCCGCTTCCAACTCTCCAGAATCAACGTCAGGCCAAAGCCGAACTGGCCAAATGCAACAATGATCGCCACGAGAACGCCCGCAAAAGCTGTAAGCATCGCCCCCTGCGGCACCGCGTCGCCTCGCGAGGCAACTGCAATCCACGCTAAGCCCGCAAAGTAAGCGACAACGGGATAGAGTACGGCACAGGCCAACCAATCGCGCCCTTGGGCAGCCCCGCGGGGCATTTGGCACAGGGCTCTCGAAGTAAGGGCGGGCACTGCGATCAAAAAAACCACCAGCGGTGCCGACGACCACGAAATCAGGCCAAGGAAGGGAAAGAGCAGGAACGTAGCTGCCACTGCCGCAACGGCAAGCACGATGTACCGGCCTACTTGCGTTAGTGACATTGGGACAGCTCTTGTTTCGGCGAACGGCCCCGATCAATGGCTCGCGGCCGCGGGATTATCCACACCGCCGGGCGTCATCGCGAGTCCATTGCATCGGGTGGTTCTGCGCTACGCCTGTAGACCCAAGACGTGCCGGACGCTTTCGGGCACTCACTTTTTCTCAACGACGGTTCCTTCGAACGAAACTCTTGGGTCAGACACCTTCACCAACTCACCGAGTTCGTAGATGTTGCGATACCCATACCCATAAAGCGTGATGTAGGTAGGAACATTCAGCGCCAACATCACGGGCTTCTCCTGTGCCTTGAGTTGGGCCTTGGGGCTGACCGGTGCCTCTTGCCCGTCTCGCGGAAGCGGTCTCATCGGCAAAGCAACCTTCGATGCAAAATCGACTTCGTTTCCATCGAAGTTGTTGTTGCAGTAGATCAGGACGACTGTTTCTTCGGAGGGTATGACCTTTCGCAGATTGTCTTGAGTAAAGTCCGGGAAGCTGAGGTGCTTTGCTCCCTTGAGGTGGATTCGCTCGAAACGAAATGCTGACCGAGTATCGAGTACGACCACTCCGGGCTCCTGCTCATCTTTAGGAAGGTGTCGAGATCGACGAGCCGCTTTTGGCGATGAGGCTCCACTTCCGCCACGAGAGCCTTGAAGTCGTCGTAGCTGACTTTGGCTGGAGGATACGGCCGCTGCTCCGCTGAAGCCGGAATCGCTACGAAAAGAGCCACCAGAGCGCAAAGCTTAAAATGTTTCATGTTCCTGCTCCCAGTGATTTGCAGAACGGCCCCGATCAATGGCTCGCGACCAATCGCTCAGCCACAACGCTTGGCTTCATCGCGAGTCCGCTGCATCGCTTGGTTCGGGACGCCCTCGGACTCCCATGACCTCGCACGCTCTTCCATTGCGGGGAGCAGGTCAGGCCAATCATGAAGAGTAGCCGGATCAAAATCGGCGCCGTTCGGCCACACCAGGGTGTGGACCTCCAGATCCAGCCGAACCTGGTCGAAGAGATTCGGATCACGGAGAGGGCCATACAGAGATCCGGCCAGGACCGGCCGGAAATCGATTTCACGTACCAAGCCATCACGGAATGCGATTCGCAGGCGATGCGGACCAACAACCTGGAAATCGGTGACGCGATGAAGAGCGTGAATCATGTCGGCACCTACGGAAGCGGGTCAAGATTTGGGGAGGGGGTCAGGCGACGAATGAATCACGGCAACTCTTTGCGGGCCCGTAGCTTATGGGATAAGCCCACTCGCACATTGATTTCCTTAAATCGATTATTCGCCAGACAATCAGCCGCCTGCAAGGTGGGGACGGTCCCGCGTAGAGAGGGAAAGTAGATGCCCGAGCAACGCTGAGCAGGGGGCCTCCAATAGGCGTTATGTCACGCCGCTTCAGATGCCGTGGACATGCTCGCGATGTTTACGGCCCCACTCGCAGCCGGTCCGCTGGGCTGCGGACGCCCTTGCCGCCACGATTGAGGACGTGCGTGTAGATCATCGTGGTCTTCACGTCATTGTGCCCCAACAGCTCCTGTACCGTGCGGATGTCGTACCCGTCCTCGAGCAGGTGCGTCGCGAACGAATGCCGGAACGTATGGCAGCTCGCCCGCTTCACGATCGCTGCCTTGATCACCGCTTCGCGCACGGCCCGTTGCATGACCGTCTCATGCAGATGGTGGCGGTAGGTGTGGCCGCTGTCGCGATCTCGGTAGTCCGTCTTTGCCGCAAGTACCCAATGCCATATCCACGCTGTCTCTGCTGCTGGGTGTTTGCGGGCGAGTGCCCCTGGAAGTACGACCCTCCCTCGGCCTGCTTCGAGTTCCTGCGCATGCGCACGACGACGGACTTCGAGGTGCTGCGAGAGCGGTGCCCACAGGCACTCTGGCAACACGGTTACGCGGTCTTTGTTGCCCTTTGCCTCGCGAATCGTCAGCTCGGCTTCTGCGATATTGACATCCTTGATTCGCAGCCTGAGTGCTTCGAGGAGCCGCAGGCACGCACGACGCCCGCCAAGTCGTTGAGAGGCCGCCCGAGAACCTTGTCGTACAAAAACAGGAGCCCCGCGAGCGCCTGGTTTTGCGTTGACGCGGCGACACGTTCGCTCACAGCCAAATGAGTGAGGAAGGCATTGACCTCCTGCTCGCCCATCTCGGTGGGGTGTCGCTTGCGGTGAAACAGGATATACCGCTTGGCCCAGTGCACGTATGCCTTCTCCGTGCTCGACGCCAAGTGCCTTGTCCGCACCGCAGCGCGAACCCTGTCCAGCAACTTTGGCGGCGAAGCCGCCAGCAGTTGGTCGCCCACTGCAGAGTCCTCCTCATGGATAAAGCGAGCGCACCGCCCCCCAGGGGCAAAAAAGTAGGCGGTTGCCCCGAGCCAGGCCCGCGGGGGTAAGGAATGGCTCCCGCTGCCGCTCCCCGCTGCCGCTCCCCGCTGCCGCTCCCCGCTGCCGCTCTATTCAGTGCTGGAGCTTCTTATAGCGGAAGCGATGCGGCTCGTCGGCTTCAAGGCCGAGCCGTTCCTTGCGGCTGCGCTCGTAGACCTCGAAGTTGCCTTCGCACACGTGCACGTAGCCGTCCCCCTCGAAGGCGATGATGTGCGTGGCCAGGCGGTCGAGGAACCAGCGGTCGTGGGTGATCACCACCACCGAGCCGGCGAAGTGCGTGATGCCCTCCTCGAGCGACCGCAGCGTGTCGACGTCGAGGTCGTTCGTCGGCTCGTCGAGCAGGAGCAGGTTGGAGCCGCCGCGGAGCAGCTTGGCCAGGTGCACACGGTTCCGCTCGCCCCCCGAAAGCGTGCCCACCTTCTTCTGCTGGTCGGGACCCATAAAGTTGAACTTCGCCACGTAGCTGCGGGCATTCACCGTCCGCTTGCCCAGTTCGATCGTGTCGTGGCCCCCTGAGATCTCCTCGAAGACCGATTTCTGCGGATCGAGGGCGTCGCGGTTTTGATCGACGTAGCCGATATCCACGGTCGCGCCCACCTTGATCGTGCCCGAGTCGGGCTTCTCGGCACCGACGAGCATCCGGAAGAGGGTCGTCTTGCCCGCGCCGTTGGGGCCGATGATGCCCACGATGCCGCCCGGCGGCAGCCGGAACGACAGGTTCTCGAAGAGCAGCTTGTCGCCGAAGCCCTTGGAGATGTTCTCCACGTCGATCACCTGGTCGCCGAGCGGTCGGCTTGCGGGGATGAAGATCTCGATGTCCTGGTCGCGCACGGCAGCCTGTTCCGCGGCCAGTTTCTCATAGGCCGCCATGCGGGCCTTGCTCTTGGCCTGCCGGGCCTTGGGCGACATCCGCACCCATTCGAGCTCCTTGTCGAGCGTCTTCTGCCGGGCACTGGCCTGCTTTTCCTCGAGTTCGAGTCGGGCCTTCTTCTGCTGGAGCCACGACGAGTAGTTGCCCTCGAACGGAATGCCGCGGCCGTGATCCACTTCCAGGATCCACTTGGCGACGTTGTCGAGGAAGTAGCGGTCGTGCGTCACCGCCACGACGGTGCCGGTGTATTCCGCGAGATGTCGTTCGAGCCAGTTGACGCTCTCGGCGTCGAGGTGATTCGTCGGCTCGTCGAGCAGGAGCAGATCGGGCTTCTCGAGGAGCAGCTTGCAGAGCGCGACGCGGCGCCGCTCACCGCCCGAGAGATTCGTCACGCCCCAGTCGCCCGGCGGCAGGTTCATCGCGTCCATCGCGATTTCCACCTGGCGGTCGAGGTCCCAGAGATTCTTGGCATCGATCTCGTCCTGTACCGTCGCCTGCTCGGCCAGCAGTTTCTCCATCTCGTCGGGCTCGAGCGGCTCGCCGAGCTTCGCGTTGATCTCCTCGAATCGCCGCAGCACGGCCCGGGAGTGATCGACGGCATCCATCACGTTTTCGAAGACTGTCTTGTCCTGGTCGAGCTTCGGCTCCTGCTCGAGGTAGCCGACGGTGTAGCCGTCGGCGAGTCGGGCCTCACCCTCGTACTCGCGGTCGATGCCCGCCATGATCTTCATGAGCGTGCTCTTGCCCGCGCCGTTGCGGCCCAAGAGGCCGATCTTCGCGCCGGGATAGAAGGCGAGGTTGACGTTCTTGAGCAGCTCGCGCTGGCCGAACTTCTTGTTGAGGTCGGAGATCTGGAAAATGAAGGCGGCGCCCATCGTGGCGAAAGCTGCTCCGTGCGGTGTGTCGGTCGAGAACGAGTCCGACGAATCGTACCGGACGACACCTCGGCGAACGAGGCCCACAGGCGCTGGCTCGTTGCAGGGGCAGGGGGGATGGTCTAGGATTCCCGCGGTTGTACGGCCCTGGTTTGCCGCCGTTTGCGAGGAGTTTTCGCCATGCCCGACTACGTGCATCCTGACGTCTTGGTGTCGACCGAGTGGGTCGCCGGACACCTTTCCGATCCGAACGTGCGGATCGTCGAATCCGACGAGGATCGCGCCCTGTACACGCAGGGGCACGTTCCCGGCGCCGTGGAGATCGATTGGGCGGTCGATCTGCAGTGTCCCGTCGAGCGCGACTACATCGACCGGGCGGCGTTCGAGAAGCTCTGCGCCGAGCGCGGCATCTCCAACGACACGACCGTCGTGTTCTATGGCGACAAGAACAACTGGTGGGCCTGCTACGCCTTGTGGGTCTTCAAGCTCTATGGCCACAAGGACTGCCGGATCATGAACGGCGGCCGGAAGCGGTGGGAGTTGGACGGCCGGCCCTGGTCGAACGAGCGGGTTTCGTATCCGCACGCCTCCTACACGGCCCAGCAGCAGGACGGGTCGATCCGCGCCCTCCGCGACGAGGTGCTCAAACACTGCAAGGCCGGCAAGCAACTGCTCGACGTCCGCAGCCCCGAGGAATACCGCGGCGAGCGGATGCACATGCCCGACTATCCCAACGAGGGTGCCGTCCGCGGCGGCCATATCCCCGGCGCTCTCAACGTGCCCTGGCCCATGAACTGCAACGACGACGGCACGTTCAAGTCGGCCAAGGAGCTGGAGAAGCTCTACATCAAGGAGCTCAAGATGAAGCGACGGTCGCCCACGATCGCCTACTGTCGCATCGGCGAGCGGTCGAGCCTCACGTGGTTCGTGCTGACCTATCTGCTCGGCTTCGGCAACGTGAAGAACTACGACGGCTCCTGGCTCGAGTGGGGCAACTGCGTGCGGGTGCCGATCGCGAAGGGGGCCGAGCCTGGCGGCGTGAAGGCCACCCCCGCGGCCGCCCATGCATGACGCTGGGGTCATAGATCACGCGTGAACAGCGTTCAGGACAGGCTCGACGCCATCGTTGGCGAGTTCGCGGACCTCGACGGCCGTGAAAAGCTGGAGTTGCTCGTCGACTTCGCCAATGGGCTGCCGCCGCTGTCGGAGGAGTACAAGGCCCGCAAGGCGGCCGAGGATCGTCGCGTGCACGAGTGCCAGACGCCGGTGTTTCTCTGGACCGAGGTCGAGGATGGTCGGGCGAAGCTCACGGCGGAAGTCGCTCCTGAGGCGCCCACGGTCAAGGGGTTCGTTGCCATCCTGGCCGAGGCGGTAAATGGCCGGCCGATCGGCGACGTGGCCGCGCTCTCCGACGATTTTCTCGATCGTATGGGCCTCATCGACATCCTGGGCATGATGCGGGCCCGCGGCCTGCGGGCGATCGTGGCCCGCGTCAAGCGAGGCTTCGCCCAGTGCGCCGCGGCCGGCTCGTGAGCCGGCCTTCGTCCGCTTCGCAGGGAGCAAGGAACCCCGTCCGTGTCACCAGCTGAGAAAATCGTCGCCGGGATCGACCTGGGCGGCACCGCAATCAACTACACGTTCCTCGACGAGCGAGGGCAGTTCCTCATCGACGGCCTGTGCGAGCACCCGGCGCGGAGCGTGGAGGGGCCCGACATCTGCCTGGCCCAGATCGCTGCCGGACTCACCAGCGCTGCCGAACGGGCAGGGGTCGATCTCCTCAAACTTGTCGCCGTGGGGCTCGACACGCCGGGGCCCGCGAGCAACGCCGGCGTGCTCAGCCGGCAGGGCTCGACGAACTTCGTGCATCCCGCCTGGGCCGGTTTCGACATGCGGGGCGGACTCGAAGCCACGCTGGGCCTGCCCGTCACCTACCTCAACGACGGCAACGCGGCCGCCTTGTGGGGGCACGTATCGATCTTCGGCTCGGAGAACGAGGCCACGAGCGTGTCGGCGATCATCGGCACCGGCCTCGGTGGCGGTGTGGTCACGGGTGGGCGGGTCGTCACCGGTCGCAACGGCTTCGGTGGTGAACTCGGCCACGTGCTCATTCCTTTCCAGTCGATCCCCGGTATCGACGGCCTCGTGCCCGCCTGCAACTGCGGCCGCACGGGCGATCTCGAGTCGCTCTGTTCGCTCACGGCGATCCGCCGCACGCTATTGCCACACTTCCTCGCACACCAGCCGGAGCACCCGCTCGCCGCCCAGGCTGATATCGGTACTGCCGCCAAACTGGTGCGGGGCATGGCAGAGCAGGGCGATCCGCTCTGCCGGGAGATTTTCCGCGTGCAGGCGCGGGCTCTCGGGCTCTTTTTCGATGAAATGATCAACGTGTTCGATCCCGACGCGCTGGTCGTCGGCGGCGGTGCCGTGGAGACGTCGGCCGACTTCCGCCGCTGGTTCATCGACGAGATTCGCGCGGGCATGCCCACGCAGCGCGAGGAGCAGGCCGACCTCCCGATTCACGTGATGCCTGCCGGAGACTCCGCCGGCGCCCGCGGCGCCGCGCTCGATGCCGCCCGACTCGTCCGCGAGCAGTCGCTCTGAGTGACGGCCCGCTACCGCAGAATCGGCAGGGCGGGGAGGCCGTTTGGCTGACGACGCGGCTCGGCGGCGGGCGTCGGGTGCAGATGAGCCGGACCGCTCTGGCCACGCGACGGGCCGAAGATCATCAGCCTCGCCGTGCCGAGCAGACCTCGCAGCGATCCAAACGTGGCCTCGACGGCGGCCGGTTCGTAGCCACAGTGGACCATGCAGTCTTGGCACTTGGCATTACCGCTGGCCCGGCCGTAGGCCTCCCAGTCGGTCTCTTCCATGAGTTCGCGAAACGTCTTCGCGTAGCCCTCGTCGAGCAGGTAGCAGGGCCGCTGCCAGCCGAACAGATTGTAGGTGGGCGTACCCCACGGGCGGCATTCAAGATCCCAGGCCCCTTTGAGAAACTCGAGAAACACGGGCGACTGGTTGAACCGCCACCGCCGCGGCGCATCGGCGAGCAGACTGCGGAACAGCGTCTGGCTCCGCTGGCGTGGCAGAAAGTGCTCTTGGTCAGGCGCTTTGGCGTATGAATAGCCCGGCGACACCATCATCCCCTCGACACCGAGGGCCATGACGTCGTCGAAGAACCGCCGGTAGCGGATCGGATCGGCGTCGGTGAAGAGCGTCGAATTGGTCGTCACGCGGAAGCCGGCCCGGCGGGCTGCGCGGATGGCCGAGACGGCCATGTCGTAGATGCCCTCACGGCAGACGGCGTGATCGTGCTCCTCTCGCGGGCCGTCGAGGTGCACGGAGAAGGCGAGGTAGGGGGACGGCCGGAAGCGTGGCAGCATCTCCTCGAGCTTGATCGCATTGGTGCAGAGATAGAGATACCGCTTGCGGGCAACGATTCCCGCCACGATCTCCTCGATCTGCGGATGCAAAAGCGGCTCCCCACCCGGAATCGACACGATCGGCGCCCCGCACTCGTCCACCGCCTGCAAGCACTGCTCTGGCGTCAGGTGCGACCGCAGGATCTCGGTGGGGTGCTGGATCTTGCCGCAGCCGCCACAGGCGAGGTTGCAGCGGAAGAGCGGCTCGAGCATGAGCACGAGCGGATACCGTTCGTTGCCTCGCAGCCGCTGAATGGCTACGTGCCGAAGCACGGCGAGCATCTGGCCGACCGGAACGCTCATGCCTCGTCCTCCGCGGCTGCGCACCCGCCGGCCCGCGCGAGCGCGATCAGCGGGAAGTAGATCGAATACCAGTGGTAGTGCAGGTAGAACACCTTCGGGAACCCGGTGCCCGTGAACTCGCGCTGCTGCCATGTGCCATCTGGCTGCTGCTGGGCGGCGAGCCACTGGGCGCCACGCCGGACCGCCCGGGAGTCGCCCCGGCCAGCCGCGATCAGGCCACAGATGGCCCAGGCCGTTTGTGACGGCGTCGGGGAGCCGACGCCAGCCAACGACTTGTCGGCGTAGCTGTCGGGCGTTTCACCCCAGCCGCCGTCGGGCTGCTGGTGCATGAGCAGCCAGGCGGCGGCCGACTTCACCATCGGATCATCAGCGGGCACTCCGACCGCCTGCAGACCGACGAGCGCCTGCCAGGTGCCATAGATGTAGTTCACCCCCCAGCGGCCATACCAGGAGCCGTCGGCTTCCTGCGTCCGCCGGAGATAGTCGATGGCGCGGTCGATGCACGGGTGGCCGCGCCGCAGGCCCGTCTTGCCGAAGGCCTCCAGCACGCGGCCCGCGAGATCGGGGGAACTGGGGTCGATCATCGCGTTGTGATCGGCGAAGGGCACCTTGCACAGGAACTCGACGTTGTTGTCGCGGTCGAAGGCACCCCAGCCACCATCGCTGTTTTGCATGGCCTGGAGCCAGCGGCACGCGCGGCCGATCGAATCACCGACGCATGAGATCCGTGGATCGTTCGTATGCCGGCCGACGCGGTCGCGCCAAGTGGCCAGCGCGATCACCACCATCGCCGTGTCGTCCACGTCGGGATAAAAGCGATTTGCATACTCGAAGCACCAGCCGGCGGGCTCGGCCGCGACGCGTCGTGCCCAATCACCGGCAGCACGGATTTCATGATCGAGCAGCCAGTCGACGGCCCGCCCGGCGCAGGCCACGCGGGCATCGCCTGCCGCCCGCTGCCTGTCGCTGGGCCGTCGATCGCCCGTCCGTCCTTCCACGACGGCGATCAGTGAAATCGCGGTGTCCCAGACGGGCGAACGGCAGGGCTCGAGCCGGCGTGTGCCGTCGGGTTCGTGCTCGACCAGTTGGTCGAGCTGCTCCCAGCATTCCCGCACTTCCGGTGCATCGTCGGGACAGCCCATGGCCCGCAGGCCGATGTAGCTCCACACGATCGGCGGAAAGATTGCCCCCAGGCCATCGCTGTCGTGGAACCGGGCGAGCATCCAGCGCCGGCACGCCTGCACGGCCCGGGCCCGCAGCGGGGTGAAGCCAATCGCCTCACAGCCCTTCATGAACCGATCGACACCGCGGAAGAACCGAGCCCAGCCGCCGTTGTCGATCGGGGGCGCGGCTGATCGATCGGCCGCTGCGAACAACTCGGCGATGCCGCGGTCGGCTGGCACGCTCCGCAACGGTTTGAACGCCCACATCAGCGACAGCGGCACGATCATCGTGCGGGACCACGCCGACACGCGGTAGAGATTGACCGGGAACCAGTCGGGCAGCAGCACCGCCTCCGGCGGAACGGCGGGGCAGGCCGCATACGGAAGCTGGCCGAGCAGCGCGAGGTAGAACTTCGTGAAACTGTTGACAGCCCAGGGGCCGCCGGCCCGCGCGATCGCCTGACGGGCGCGACACATGTCGGCACCGGCAGGGTCGTGTCCGGTGAGCTTCAGCGCGAGGTAGGCCTTGACGCTCGCACTCACGTCGATCGGGCCGCCGGGGTAGATCGCCCAGCCCCCCTCCGGCAGCTGCTGCCGCATGATCCGGCGGGCACAGCCCGCCACGTGATGGCTGTCGAGTCGGTCAGCCCAGGCCAGCAGGAGCAGATATTCGCTCTCGAGGATCGTGTCTCCCTCGAGCGGAGCCCGCCAATGTCCGTCGGGAGCCTGTCGATCCTCGAGCCAGGCCACGGTTCGATCGATCCGTTCGGCCGGCAAATCGACGTCAGTCGAGACCTCGCCACGCCCCGGGCGGCCAGCCGTCGGAGCCCGCCGCCATGACCCCCGATGGTCGCTTGGTTCGGCGGCCGCGCACCCAGCCGGAGCCGTGTTGTCGGGATCCGTCTGCACCGCGATGAGGTTCATGCATCCATCCCTGTTGCACGTCGCATGGGGCGATCCTTCGCCCGGAGAGCAGGAAGTCAGCGGAGGATAGAGAACGGCGAGGAGGGCGACAAGTCCGCGGACAGCCCGTGGTCCGGCGCCGAGGGATCACACCGGCGGAGTTCAGCGAGACTGGGAAGACTGTAACGCCCCCGGCCCGTTCTCTGCGGGCACCGCGGGCAGCGACACCATGACGCGTGTGCCGCGGCCCGGCCGCGAGTCGATCTCGAGCGTGCCGCCGTTGATCTCCACGAGTCGCCAGGCCTTAGGCAGGCCGAGGCCGATGCCGCGGCCGGCCTCGCGGCCGCTGAAGAACGGATCAAACGCCCGGTTGAGCACCTCGCCAGTCATGCCCGGGCCGTCGTCCGTCACCGTGACCACACAGACTGCCCTCTCGTTCGTGCCCGCCGTCGTCACGTGCACCGCCACGCGGCCGGCCGCGGCCTCGACTGCGTTGACGGCGAGCAGTCGGATCGACTCGGTCATCTGGGAGGGATCGACGTGGACGCTGCAGGCCGCAGGGGGCGGGCTGTATTCCAGCCTGACGGCCTTGAGGTCCGCCGCCGGCCGGACGGCATCGAGAATCGACGCCAGGATCTCGTCGATCTCCACCCGCGCCGGCATCGGCTTGGGGGGGCGGGCGAACACCATCAGCCCACCGATCATGTCTCGCGCCCGGAACGCCTGATCCACGATCGTCGCCAGGCGTCGTCTGCGCTCCGGATCGATTTCATCGACGAGCAGCGCCTGGGCCCGTGCGGCGATGTTGGCCAGCGGGTTGTTGATCTCGTGGCCCGCACCGTAGGCGAACTCCCTGAGTGCCTCGAGTCGGGCGACGGCAACGGCGGCATCGACCTGCTCGGCCATTTGTGATCCCGTCAAAGCGAGCCGCCCGCGTCCCCTCGGGAACGCGGGCGGCCCTGGTTCATCACTGGCAGCGATCGCAGGCCGATCACGACCCGGCCACGCCCGACTCGATGTCGAGCAGGCTGCAGATCCGATCGACGAGCACCTCGGCCTCGAAGGGCTTCTGGAGGAACTCGTTGGCACCGGACGCCTTGAGATCCTCGATCTTGTCGGGCTCGCACATGCCCGAGATGCAGATGATCCGCACCTCGTCCATCGTCGAGTCGCTGCGGACACGCTGGCAGACTTCCTTGCCGTTGATGTCGGGGAGCATGACGTCGAGCACGATCAGGTCAGGACGGTAGTCCTTCACCATCATGCCGGCGTCGAATCCGTTGTTGACGCTGCGGGTCTCGAAGCGGCCGTCCCGCTCGAGCACGTCGGTGATCAGCTCGACGAGATCCTGGTCGTCGTCAACAACGAGAATCTTGCGGCGACCGCTTTCCAGGGCATCGGTCGGGATGCCGTTGTCACGCATGAACAGGAACAGCTGGTCGCGGGGAATCCGCCGGAACCGGCTCCCCGGCACGCGAAACCCCTTGAGCTGTCCGGAATCGAAGCAGCGGATGATCGTCTGCTGGCTGACCTTGCAGATCTTCGCAGCTTCGCCGGTTGTATACACGGTCTTTTGCATTGTTTCCCACCCTCTCGCTAGCCGTGGTCCAGCTAGTCAAAACGGCGCCCAAGGCTTCCTCTACGGTGAATCAGCCTCGAACGCCTAGGCCTCCTTGCTGCTATCACTCAACCTGGCTGTCACATCACTCGCCAACCACGTCACACACCATCCCGACGTGGCTTGTCAGGGCCAGAGAGCAGGGCCCGGGGGCGGGGGGGACCAGGACTCCGTTTCCTGTGACCGCTTCCGTGCTTGCCATCCTTGCCTGACAACCCAACTCTACCGGGATGCCGCGCGGCACGTCAATATCGCCTCGCTCGCCACAACGTGTTGTGTCGCAAGCAGTTCGGCGATGTTGCCAAAAGTGGCGAAAGGCCGCCATTGGCCACAGTGCCGCATGCCACCTCGCTTTACGACGGCGGCTCGAGCGGCAGATCACAGCCGGTGACCACTTCAAGCAGGTCCACGGCAGGCCGGCCGCCGACGGCGATCATGGCCACGCGGCCGAACGTGCGATCCGGGCCGATGACCGCCGCCAGGTGAGGCCCTGGCAGCACTTCCAACAGCCGCACCTGCTGCACGTCGCACAGGCAGCCAGCGTCGATGAGCACGCGACCGAGTGGCGTATCAGCGGCGCGGATTCGTTCAGCCACGGCGGGCGGCACCATGTCGAGATCGATCCGCACGATGCCATATTGGATTCGCCGGCCACGCTGATCGAGCAGGAGGATCTCCCGGGCGTAGCCGCGATCCGTCTCTGAGGGGGCCCGCGTCGCCACAACCTCGAGCGCCACGGGCGCGGCATGAAACCGCTCCATTGCCACGGTCATGTGGCTGGGATGATTGAGAAGGCCGCGGTACGGTTGCGGCACGGCGGAGGCTTCGACGGCACGGATCGTTCCGAACGCCTCCGGCGTGCTGAACAATTCCACCAGCCCCGCAGCCCGAGCGGTCGCAGCAGGCGGCGGGATCATGACGGCTGATCGCAGAACTGAGAGGCCGCCCCCTCCGGTACGGCGAGATCCAGCAGGAACTCGAGCACCTCCCGCAGCCTCGGCAGACGGCACGAAGCCAGCGCCTTCGCGGCCGCAGCTCGTTCCGTCGTCACGATCTCGGCCGCGCGGGTGAAGACACGGGCCTGTTCGTAGAGGCCGCGGACCTCGGCCACGCACCCGCTGATCGTGCGATCGGTTGCCCCGCTCGTTGCAGCCTTCGCGGCGGCCTCCCGAAGGCTGCTGATCCCCGCGGGCGAAAGGGAATCGTGCGCCAGTGCCCACATCAGGGTCGGCCGGCCACCGAGCAGGTCGCCGGCTGCCTGGCGATTGTTCTCCAGATCCCCGGCCCAGTCTTTGAGGTCATTCAGTACTTGGAAGCCCGTGCCGACATGCCGTGCATACCGTGCCACATCGACGACGTCGGCTGGAGCTACCCCCGCCAGCCGAATGCCCAGTGCGACGGCTGCCTCGAAGGCGGGCGAGGTCTTGAGGGCGTACATTTCGAGCGACTCCGCGGGGGCGAGCCGCTTATCGGCTGCATCCCGCCACCAGAGTTCGGCCCCCTGGCCACGGGCGAGCCGCACATGCGCCGAGGCCAGGATCCGCGTCAGGTCGCGGGCCGTGGCCGGATCGATGCCGGGCAGGCCCGCGACGATCCGATAGCCGACGCCGAGGAGGTAGTCGCCGATGTTGATCGCCGACGCCACACCGTGTTCCTCGTGCACCGTGGGCCGGCCATACCGCACGCGGTCTGCGTCCTCGATGTCGTCGTGCACGAGCGATGCCTTGTGGAACACCTCGATAGCCACGGCAGCGGCCTTCACGGCATCCCGCACGATCGCATCGTCGACCGCGTAGCCGACCTCGTGTGCGACGGGCACGTCCCGCAGGTCGGCACGAACGGCATCGAAGGCCGCAAGCGAGATGAATGGCCGGAGGAACTTGCCACCCCGCGACACGAATTCACCCGCGACGGCCGCCGTCGCCTCGAGCGGCGCGAACTGCACTACGGATGGCACCTCGAGACCGAACGCCACGTCAATCCCAAGCCGGCCTGCGAGTGTCTGTAGGCCGCCGGGTGTGAAGCTTTCGGCGGCTTCGCGGAGGAGAGGTAGGTAATCGCCGACGGGGGCTCCTGAGCCACCCGCGACGCCGAGCAGTCCCAGCACCCAATCCACGTCGATTGCCGCTGCGGCAAGCCCCTCGGCGCACGATGCGGGGTGTGTCGACCGGGCGATGTCCGGAGCCGACTCGCAGGGCACGGCAGCGACGGGCAGTGCGAAGGCTGGCAGCATCGCAAACGCCTTCTCGAGATCGGAGAGCCTCGCGACCCCGAGCACACCGTCGTACTGTCCAGTGAGCAGCGAACCGATCGCCCCCACTGCCTGTCGCGTCGATTCGACGACCCAGCCACTGTCGCGGGCCGCCGCCCAGATCGTCGCGATCCCGCAGCTGGCGCCGCAGACATGAGGCACGGGGGGCTCCGGGCTGCTACCGGCCCGCAGCGCCACGGGGCAGTCGGGCAGGAGCAGGAGCCGTCGCCCATTGGCCGCCGTGGCGAGCCGGTCGCGCCAGAATTCCGACACGATCGTGACCATCGTCCAGCCCGCGTGCTCGGGGCTGGCTCCGGCGCGAGCGACGAGCGAATCGGCCTGCTGCCGAAGTCCCGGCGACGATTTGACCCCAGCCGGCAGGCCCTCCGCCCGCCACGAGGCGACCAGATCGGCCGCCATCGCCCGAAGCCGCTCGCGAACCTGTTTGTTCGAGGGACAGGCATGCACATCCGAGCCCGAATGTCCCTGACGTGCGACAAGCGTGGACGACATCATGTGAGGTACAGGCGTGTTGACTGGGGGGCGGGGCATACCGACGCCTAGGTGATCAACCGGACGGGCCGTCCGATGCTAACGAGGCCGAGGAATCGCCGTCCATCGGCGGCTCGAAGAACCGCGGGAGCAGGGCATCCACCTGCAACAGCCCCTGCCGCGTGAGGACGACCGGGGGCCCGAGCGACTCGACGAATCCTGCCTCGACCAGAGACCGCCACTGCGGTGCCCAAGCCACGAGCGGATCGACACCGAACGCCCGCGCGAGCCGAGCGGTGTCGAGACGGCCCCGCTTCAGCCCGAGCACGAGCTGCCGGATGAGCAGTTCGCGCGGCGTGGGAGTGAGGCCGCGGGCCAGCGGCAGGCGGCCAGCCTCCACGGCCCGCAGGTAGTCGTCCTGATGCGGTGCATTCTGATAGTGGACACCTCCGATGTGTCCAAAGCTCGCCACACCGAGCGCGGCCAAGTCGCTACCCTCCCAGAGCATGTCGCGGTAGCGAAAATGCACGCGGGCCGGATCGCGGACGAGCGTGTAGCCGCTGGAGATCGCATAGCCGCGGGCGAGGAACCGGTCGAACGCCTCGTCGACCCAGGCTCGTTTCGTCTCCCAGTCGGCCACGGGCACGTTCGTTCCCTCGCCCTTCGCGTCCTTCACGAACACCGTGTTGAAAGGCAGTTCCATCTGATAGATCGTTACGCTGTCAGGCTCGAGCTCGAGCGTGCGGTCGACCGTGCGCCGCCACGAGTCCGACGTCTCGCCCACCATGCCGGCGATCAGGTCGATGTTGGTGTTCGGGAATTCGGCCGCCCGGATCCAGTCCCAGGCTCGGATGATTTCGGCGGAGAGGTGGGCGCGGCCGTTGGCCTCCAGGATCGCGTCGTCGAAGTTCTCGACACCGAGCGAGATCCGGGTCATGCCGAGGGCCTTGAGCGCCTGCACCTTCGGCTCCGACAGCGTGCCGGGCTCGCACTCGAACGTCACCTCCTCGGCGCGGTCCCAGCCGAAGCTCCGGTGCAGGCCGTCCACGAGCCGTTCCAGTTGCCGCACGCTCAAGAACGACGGCGTGCCGCCACCGAAGTAGACATACCGCAGTTCGCGGCCCGCGATCGCCCGTCGCGCCGCCAGGAGCGCGGCCTCGGAGGCGACCGCCTGTGCGTAGCGGTCGACATCGGCGGCGGTTACATCGGTGTAGACGCGGAAGTAGCAGAACTTGCACCGCTTGCGGCAGAACGGCACGTGCACGTAAAGGCCGAGCGGCGCCTCCGCAGGCGGCGCATTCAACGCCCGCTCGACATCGGCCACCGCCCCGGCGTGCCACCGCGCGAACGGCGGATAGTTGGCGACGAAATAGCTGCCGGGCTCGGTGACGGTGGTCATAGGCCGCGGGCCGCGAGGAGGTCGTCGAAGTCGCGCAGGTGGTAGGCCACCTTCGTCGCATCGAGCACGCGGCACAGCGCCCGCAGGGCCACGCCCATGCCGTCGGGGCCGCTCGTGCCACCGAACTGCCCGCCGCCACGGACATGCGGCTCCAGGTCCACGAACACGCCCGGAATGCCGCGGCGTTCCAGCTTCTTGGAGAGCGTCGGCAGCATGCTGCGGAGGTCGGCGAGGATCCGCTCGTGGCCCCCCGCGCCGATGTCGGCCGGGACGAAGTTGGCGAGGTGGTCTTCCTCGACGTGCCGGCCGCGGGCCTTCCCCGACACCTTGCGGTAGTCCTTGATGTGCACCCAGCCGAGGCCGGGCTTCATCGCCTCCCACTGCTTCCAGACCTCGGCCGTGGAGAAGCCCTGCACGATCAGATTGGCCGCATCGAACACGAGCACGAGTCCCGGATGGTTGACGCGCCGGTGGATCTCCGCGAGGAGCTGCCCCGTCCGGCCGACGAGGTTGGCCTCCACCTCCAGCCCGAACGTCAGGTCGGACCGATGGCAGGCCTCCGCGATCCGTCCGATGCGATCGACCGCCTCCTCCAGATGGTCTTCCGGCTTCGCGTTGCGCGGCGGATAAAAAGAGAAGCCGCGAATGAGCTTCGTCTCGAAGGCATGGGCCAGCTCGCAGGCCTTGGCCACGTCCTTCGCCAGGTACTGCTTGAAGGGTACGTAGGCGTTCTTCGTGCCATCGGGCTCGTCGACCAGCTTGATCTTGCCGATGGGCGAGGCGATCGAGGCCACGTTGAGGCCGTATTCATCCTCGAGGTGTCGGACCTTCTGGATCTCGCCGAGCGTGAGCTTCATCACGTTCTTCACGCCCTTGCCCACGTCGATAAATCGCAGGCTGTAATACTCGAGTCCCAGCGCGGCCAGCGCCGAGAACTGCTCCACGGCCGTGAGGTGGAACGCCGCCTCGTCGGCCAGGGCGGAGAGGAGTACGCGGGGCTGGGGCATGAAGCGGTCTCGCAGATGTGGCGGGGAAGGCTGCCTCAGGCGGCGATCGTCCAGGGCAACGGAAAGGTCGGTGCAGCGGGCAGGTTAAGGAGTCGGCGGCAGGTGGTCGTTGGTCGGATGCGACACCGCGATCCGGGAGCTGATGCCGCCCCGCGGAGTGAACTGGGCGACGAGCGTCATGCGGCGCGGCTGGACCACGGCGACGAGGTCGTCGAGAATCCGGTTGGTGACGTTCTCGTAGAAGATGCCTGCGTTGCGAAATGCCTGCAGGTACAATTTCAGGCTCTTGAGCTCCACGCACAGCCGGTCGGGCACGTACCGGAACGTGAGCGTGCCGAAGTCGGGCTGCCCGGTCTTGGGGCAGACCGACGTGAACTCGGGGCAGACGATTTCGATCGTGTAGTCGCGGCTCGGGAACTGGTTGGCGAAGGTTTCGAGCTGGTCGCGGGATGGCGCAGGTGTTGGTGTCATGATCCGGGAAAGTGTGGCATGAAAACCGCTTCCACGATAGGCGCGGCGGGCAGCCCCGGGCAGGGCGCTGCTGCGGGCCGCACGGCCGTGGTGCTGCTTTCCGGCGGCCTCGATTCGGCCACTGCCGCCGGCTGGGCGCGGGCCCGAGGTTTTCGGCTGGCGGCCCTGTCGGTCGATTACGGGCAGCGGCACCGCGTGGAACTGGATGCGGCCCGCGACGTGGCCCGGGCCATGGGCATCGACCGTCACGTCGTCGTGCCGCTCGATCTCGCCGCATTCGGCGGCAGCGCGCTGGTCGACACGACCGCCGATGTGCCGAAGGGCCGCTCCGAGGCGGCGATGGCCGCTGGCATCCCGGTGACCTATGTGCCTGCCCGGAACACCGTGTTTCTCTCGCTCGCCCTCGGGATGGCCGAGGCGTCGGGTGCCGACGCGATCGTGCTCGGCGTGAATGCGGTCGACTACAGCGGCTACCCCGACTGCCGGCCCGAGTTCATCGAGGCCTTCGCACGGCTGGCCGGCCTGGCGACGAAGGCCGGGGTGGAAGGGAGGCCGATCGAGATTCTCGCGCCCTTGATCGCGATGACGAAGGCCGACATCATCCGCTCGGGCATCGTCTACGGCATCGACTACGGTCTCACGACGAGCTGCTACGACCCGCTGCCGGGCGGGCGGCCGTGTGGCGAGTGCGATTCCTGCCGCATCCGCGCCACAGGCTTCGCTGCCGCGGGAGCGGCCGATCCGCGGCTCGATCCCGGCCGCTGGCACTGACGAAGGCAGGCCGCCAGTGCGCATCGCCGAGATCTACGCATCGCTCCAGGGAGAGGGGCTGCTCGCCGGCACGCCGAGCGTGTTCGTGCGCACCAGCGGCTGTAACCTCCGCTGCACCTGGTGCGACACGCCGTTCACGTCGTGGGCGCCCGAGGGGGAGGACTGGACGGTGCGGCGGATCATCGATCGTGTCGTGGCTGCGGGCGTGCGGCATGCGGTCATCACCGGCGGTGAGCCGCTGCTCTTCGAAGAGACGGTCGAGCTGTGCGGCCTGCTGCGAGCCGCGGGAGTGCACGTGACCGTCGAGACGGCGGGCACCGTGCTGCCCGGCGTCGGCGGCGTGGAGGCCGATCTGATCTCGATCAGTCCGAAGCTCGCCTCGTCCACGCCGCTGGCCGCCGCAGCGGGCAACTGGGCGTCGCGACACGAGGCCACGCGGCGCCGCGACGACGTGGTGCGGGCGTTGATGCGATCAGGCCGCTGGCAGCTCAAGTTCGTCATCGATTCCCTGGCCGACCTCGCGGAGGCCGTGGACTGGATCGCAACGCTCGGGGTGGAACGCAGCGACCGCAGGAGCGTGTTCATGATGCCGCAGGGGCGGTCGGCTGCCGAACTCAGCAGCACAGCCGCCTGGCTCGAGTCGGCCTGCCGGGACCATGGGTTTCGGTTCGCCCCGCGGCATCACATCGACTGGTTCGGCCACGCCCGCGGCACGTGAGCCCCGTTACCGAAGCGCCACCGTCTCAGGCCGGTTTCGGCGCCGGTGCATGGCCGCGCGGACCGAAGGCCAGCACGGTGGCGGCGCCTGCTGCCACGACGAGCATGCCGGCGAGAAAGAACGGACTCACAGCGCCCGTCGGTGTGTGCGCCAACGCAAGCGTGACGAGCGTGTTGATCACCGGAGCGCACCCGAACACGACGGGCATTACCGTGAATGGCTTGCCGCCGCAGGCGAACGCGAGGATCGTGCCGAGGGCCCCGAGGGCGCCGAGCGACCCGGCGGCCAGGCTCCAGAGCGTGCCCTGCACGGTCC
>JBAVTF010000049.1:0-5546 GCA_049695995.1 Pirellulales bacterium
TGCCGCAGCTCTCGCGGCTCGACGGCCAGAAGTTCACCGCCCGGGAGCGGCTCATGGCGCACCAAGAGCAAGCCCAGTGCGCCCAGTGCCACCGCCGCATCGACCCGATCGGCTTCGGACTGGAAAACTTCGACGCCGCCGGCCTGTGGCGGGAGGTCGATTCCTACAAGCCCGGTGTGTACCTGGAGCGCGGTCCCGACGGCGCGCTCCTCGTCGATACCTACCCGATCGATGCCTCTGGCGTGCTGCCGGGCGGTCCGTCGTTCCGCAACTACTTCGAGCTGCGAGATCTGATCGCCACCCGCGGAGACAACTTCCTCCGCGGCCTCGTGGAGCATCTTTACGAGTACGCTCTTGGCCGGCCGGTGAGCTTCGCCGATGCCGAGGCGATCGACGGCATCGTGGCAGCTGCGAAGGCCAAAGGCGCCGGAGTGAGAACGATCGTGCAGCAACTCGTCGCCACCCCCGAGTTCCAAACCAAGTAGAGCCACCACCATGAAAATCCCCCGTCGCACGATCCTCCGCGCCGCCGGCTCAGCGGTCGCCCTGCCGCTTCTCGAATCCGCGGCACCAGCCCGCGCGGCGGCTGCCGCCGAAGCCCGTCCCAAGCGGCTCCTGTTTCTCGGCTTCGGCTGGGGAGTCACCAACGAGACCTGGTTTCCAGACAAGAAGCAGACCGGCCGCGACTACACCCTCCCCGTGGGCCTTGCTCCGCTCGCTCGGCACAAGGAGCGGTTCACCGTCATCCAAGGGCTCACCAACAAGTATTCCGTCGATCCCCATTGGGGGAGCACGTTTTGGCTGTCTGGTGCCAATCGCTACGGTAAGCCGGGCAGCAGCTTCTCCAACACCATCTCGGCCGACCAGGTAGCCGCCCGGCAGTTCGGCGTCCACACGCGGTATGCGTCGCTGCAGCTCGACACGGACAAAGCGTTCGCTTCCGGTCATGGGATCGGCCTGTCACTCGCCTGGGACGCTGAAGGCAAGCCCATGGCCGGCCTCACGACCCCGGTGATCGCCTTTCACAAGCTCTTCTCGGCGGAGGAGATGACGCTGGAGGAGCGGCAAGCCGCGATTGCCGACGGCCGCAGCGTGCTCGATGCCCTGCGGGAAGACGCGGCCCGCGTGAAGCGCGGCGTCTCCACCGCCGACGCCCGCAAGCTCGACGAGTATTTCGAGTCGATCCGCGACATCGAAAACCGGCTGGCCCGCGACGAGAAGTGGCTGACCGTGCCGAAGCCGCAGCCCCTGAAGCTCGCTGAGCCGAAGCCAGGCCTCGCCGGTGCCGAGGAGATCAACCTCATGTACGACCTCGCCGTGGCGGCCTTTCAGACCGATTCGACCCGCGTGATCGGGTATCGGCAGCCGGTGATCTCGCTGCTGCAGAGCATCGGCAGCAACACGGCCGTGCACGACATGAGCCACTACCGGGAAGGCCCCACCCGCGAGGCCTCGGAGGCCCGCGACCAGAAGCAGGGCGAACTCTTCGCCGGGCTCTTCGACCGACTCCTTGCCACCAAGGAGCCCGATGGCTCGAGCCTCTTCGACCACACGACGGTCGTCTACGGCAGCAACATCCGCACGATCCACTACATGGACAACTGCCCCACGATCGTGGCCGGCGGTGGGGCGGGCATCAGGCTCGGCGAGCACGCGGTGTTCCCCGACAAGACGCCACTCTGCAACCTCTGGCTCACGCTCCTCCAGGGCTCGGGGGTCGAGGTCGACAGCCACGGCGACTCCACCGGCACCCTCGACGCCCTGCGGGCCTGAGGCGGTTCGGCTGCCGCCAGTTGCCCGGCGGCATCATCCTGTTTTGCGACGCGACGGGACCTCGCCGCAAGCCCAATGCCTGCAACACCTTGCGCCACACCCGCGGCGACTTGAGAAAAAATTCCGTTGCCACCCCAGCCGGCGTTGGCTTCGCTGAGGGAGAATTTTAGCCCTTCTGGAGCATGAGCCCCCCTAAGTCACGCAGAGGGGCGGTTTTGCAATGAAGCTCACACGACGTTTTCGCCGCGGACCTGGGCAGACCCGCTCCTCCGGGGAGAGAGCAATGACGTCCATGCCGCGTCGGCGATGCATTTCCGGCATCCGGCCGTCAGCACATGGCATGTGGCTTCCGGGCCTCATCGCCATCGTCTTCGTCATGGCGGGCGCGGCCCAGGCAGACACGCTCTACTGGAATTCCATCACCACGACTGGCACGTGGACAAACGGAAACCTCTGGAGCAACGCCCCCACGGGCGGCACGTCGGGCGTCGCCCCGCAAAACAGCACCACGGCCGACGCGGCGGTGTTCAACCAGACCGGCACCAACGGCACGGTCGTGGCCCTCCTGGCCGCCGACGCGGCGATCGCCGGGCTCACGGTGAACAACACCGGTGCCACGACGATCCGCAGCAGCACGACGACCACCCGGGCATTCACGATCGGGTCGAGCGGCATCACGATCAATTCTGGCGCCGGCGCCTTCACGATCGGTGCCACCGGCAGCATGGCCAACGTCGCTGTCGCCGGCAGCCAGGCGTGGACGAACAACTCCGCCAGCACGTTCACAGTCAACGGCGGGATCACGAGTTCCGCATCCGGCACACAGACGCTCACGATCGCCGGGTCCGGCGCAACGACGCTCGCCGGAATCATCGGCGACGGCAGTGGCGTCGTGGGCATCACCAAGCTGGGCTCCGCCCTTCTGTTCGTCTCGGCGACCAACACCTACACGGGCGACACCAACATCAATAACGGCACCCTCGCGATCGGCAACGGCACCACCGTCGGCCGGCTCGTCGGCACGACGCGCGTCGGCGTGTCTGGCGGCAGGATCAACAATGGTGATGCCACGGCCGCCAACAACAACGGCATCACCAACCGGATCAACTCGGCTGCCGTGCTGACGCTCGGAGGCACCGCCTTTGGAGCCGGCACCTATTTGCAATACGCCCCCGCTTCCGGCACACATTCGCAATCGCTTCTCAGCCTCGCAGTTCGGATGGGAGCCAACTCGATTACGGCCTCCGGCACCACCGGTACGAACACGCTCACGTTCACGGACGCGGCCGCCACCAACTACACCAAGGCCACCGGCGGCTCCGTCGACATCACGACGGCCGCAGGGTTCAGCCTGTCGTTCTCCTCGCGGCCTTCGGCCGCGGTTGGCACTGGCTCCGACGCCGTCCTTCCGGGGGCCACGATCAACCTCAACGACTTCGTCGGTTTCTCCGGTGCCGGCCCCGTGGTGGCCGGCACGGCGACCTACGTCGCCAACACGTGGGCATCGGGCAGTAACGTAAACGTCACCGCGAATCTCGCGCCCGGTTCCGCGGCGACGGTCAACAGCCTGCGGTTCAGCACCGCCACCAGCAGCACGCTCACCCTCACCGGCCTCAACCCGATTTCCAGCGGCATGGTTCTCGCCGCCTCGTCGGGCGCTGCTTCCGTGATCACTGGCGGCACGCTCACCTCCGGGTACGTGAATTCGAGCAGTGCCGGCGAACTGATGGTCTACAACCGCAGTACGGCATCGACATTCACGATCAACTCGCCGATCGCCGACAACGGCGGCACTTCCGTGGCCCTCACGCTCACCGGCAGCGGAGTGATCCAGCCGACAAGAACGTCGAGTTTGATCGTCCTGGGCGGGACCAACACGTATTCCGGCCCCACCACTCTCTCCGGGGCGGGGGTTCAATTTTCCGACGATACGGCTTTCGGCGCTGCCAACACACTACGGGTGACCTCGGGTGGTGGCTGGCTCCGCCCGAGCGTGACGAGTTATACGTGGAACGCGAACCGCCCCATAGAGCTGAACAATGGCACCCTCTCACTGAGCACCCCCGGCACATTCACTGTCCCCGCCGTAATCAGCGGCAGCGGTGCTGTGGCAATGGGCTTTTATGCCAGTACCTCATGGGGAGGCCTGGTCGCGCTGACGGGTGCAAACACATTCACCGGCTTTCTCGAGCCTGTGAACTACGTGCAAGCGAATGACGGTGTCGGCCTGCCGATAGCCGCCAACCTGCGGTTTATCGGCGGTAGTACCTACCCGGGCGGGCTGGTGACGTCGGGAACGCTCACGCGGTCGATCGGCACAGGCCCCGGGCAGGTGCAGTGGAACGCGGATCCGCTCATGGGCGATGCCGCAAATACGTGGGGCGGATTTAGCGCCCGAGGCGGACCAGTCCTCGTCGCGCTCGGTGGAACCGCTTCGCTGGATACGTTTACATGGGGAACGGCCGGTGTCGCTGCGAACGCAGGTCTGACTCTCCAGTCGATATTTTCTGATTCCCCGCTCACATGGGTCAATCCGATCAACCTCGCTGGCGGTATTCGGACTATCAGCAACATGGGCAACCAGAATGCGGAAATCACCGGTGTAATTAGCAACGGCGGCCTTACCCTTAATGCGAAAACCCATAGCTCTCTTCTGGGCATAAGCGGCACACTGATTTTGAGCGGCTCGAACACCTATTCGCAAAAGACCAGTATTCGGACCGGGTTCGTCCAGGTGTCGAGCATCAACAGTGTGGTCGGCGGCAGTGCGACCAGTAACCTGGGCGCGCCGACGACTGCAGCCGACGGCACGATCGACTTGGGCAGCTGGACTACCACGGTAACCGCCTTTCAAGGCGGCCTCATCTACACCGGGACCGGCGAGACGACTGACCGGGTCATCAATCTGGCGGCGTCTGGCGCAACCACTAGCGGCATTATCGGCGGCATCCTCGACCAGTCGGGCGTGAGCGGGACACTCCGATTCACGAGCGCGATGACCGTGACCGGATCGGGCCAACAAAATCTCACGCTCCGCGGCTCAACCGCTGGCGTCGGCGAATTCGCCGGCAGCATCGTCAACGGTTCCGGCACGGTAGCCCTGACCAAGGCGGGCACGGGGCGATGGGTGCTGTCCGGATCGAACTCATACACCGGCGTGACCACCATCTCTGGTGGCGTGCTCGCCGTTTCCGGCGTGGGCACGCTCGGCGCCTCGGGCGGCGCCCTCACGCTGAGCGGGGGATCACTCGACCTCGGCGGCACGACGCAGACGGAAGGCGCCGTGACCATTTCCGCCGCCCCCGCCTCGGGCGACACGATCTACGGCGGCTCGCTCTCCGGCACTTCGTTCTCAGTCACCAACACCACGGGCAACGCCATCGTGTCGGCCAACCTGTCGCTCGGCGCCGCGGCGCTCACGAAGAGCGGCGCCGGTACACTCACGCTCTCCGGCACCAATAGCTATTCCGGCGGCACCACACTCTCAGCCGGTGTGCTCTCGATCAGTTCCACAGCCGCCCTGCCCGGCATCGCGGCGGGGGCGACGAATCGCTACACGGTCTCCGCCGGGGCAGCCCTCGTCGCCGGCGACGGCGTGACCGACGCGGAGTTCAACACGCTCCGCACGACGGGCACGTTTTCGGCAAATGCCGCGATCGGCTTCGACGTCGGGGCGGCGGGCCGCACATATGCCGGCACGGCGATCGCGAACATCGGCTCGGGCACGGCCCTCGGATTCATGAAGATCGGCAGCGGCACGCTGACGATGAACG
>JBAVTF010000050.1:0-38161 GCA_049695995.1 Pirellulales bacterium
CAGACCCTTCTTTCCGAGACCTTCTCCTGCCCCAAGGTCCGTCGGACGGATTCCACCGTCCGGCGGCGACGCTCGGGGCACGTCAGTTTGGGCGGGCTGCCTCCTTGAGGATCAGCATGTCCAGGGCCTGTTCCGCCACCAGCTTCTTCAGCCTCGAGTTCTCCTTCTGGAGCTCCTGAAGCTGCTTGGCCATCTTTGGATCCATACCGCCGAACTTCGTCCGCCAGCGGTAGTACGTCTGCTGGCTGATGCCCAGCCGTCGGCAGACATCGGGCACGTTCATGCCCTTCCCAAGGTCCACGTCAGCCTGCCGAAGCAAGCCCACGATCTGCTCGGCACTGCGTCGCTTCTTCATCCGAGAACCCTTTCCAGCCCCAGCCGGGGCACGAGGATTCTCTCACAAGACCTGGGTCAGGATTTGGGGAGGGGGTCAAGAGGAGCAGCGCCATCGTGGACCGCGCCATCAGCCTCCACCTCGATTTGGAGTAGACCGGATGAGCAGCAACGAGCGAAGCGAGGCCCGAAGCGTGATCCTGAGATTGCGTCGCTATCGCGATCGCATTGAAGAGATCACCAGAGTTGATGGCGGCGGTGCCGCCACCGGTGCCCCTGCTGGGGTCGCCGATCAACGTCGGCTGGCTTTGCTGAAAAGCGATTTGGACCACGACTCCCACGAATGCGAGATCGGCAGAAAGCGGGCGGTACAGTCGGAATGCGAACAGATGTTTCTGTGGCCAGCACTGCGAGACGCGGCCGGAGCGATGACGGAGCAGTCCGGCCCCCGCTTGCTGGACGCCCATGCAAAAGAAGAACTGCGGACGGTCCGGGCCCACATTCTCAGCTACCTTGAACAGTTGGAGGGTCTTTACCCCACTCTGTAGACCCGAAATAGCGTTGCTATTAACAGGATTCTGAACTATTGTGTCAGAGTTGGTTCTAGACGACGCTAGTTGCGCGGCGGCTGATCGGCCGCGACTGCTGCTTCTTTTCTCGCCTTTACCCTCTGGCGGGCTGCCACTCTCTGGCCCTTTCGAAGTGACCCCGAAAGTTCATTTGGGTCATCGGTAGGAGTGTTGTGTTAATGGGTAAGAAACTGTATGTCGGCAATTTGGCCTATAGCGTCACGAGTGAATCGCTCGAGCAGATGTTTCTCGAGTTTGGCACCGTCACGAGCGCGCAAGTGATTCAGGATCGTGAGACGGGCCGCAGCAAGGGATTCGGATTCGTCGAGATGCAGGCAGACGATGCCGCGCAGCGGGCGATCAGCGGCATGCACGAGAAACAGTTGGACGGTCGGCCCCTCACCGTAAACGAGGCCAAGCCGCGTGAGAGCAGCGGCGGTGGCGGCGGCCGAGGTGGTTACGGCGGTGGTGGACGCCGCTACTAAGCCGGATCACTACGAGACGGAACACAGAGGCAGGGCCGGAGCGCGTCTTGAAGGCGTCCTCCGGCCCTCTTCTTTGCCGCGGCAGTGCGGTCGATCCGGCCAACCGCATGCGGATGCCCTGCGGCTCAACGCTCCGCCGCCAACTGGCTCCGCGCGACTATGGCGGCGTGATCGCTCCTGGACGTGCCGCTCGTTCAGGCTGCCCAGAATGTCGTGCCTGTGGCTGTCACTGCGGGCGACAAGATCGAGAGCCTACGGCAGTGGGCTTCCACAAGACCTGGCCCAAGATTTGGGGAGGCGGGCATTGTCACCAGAAACAAGAAAAGCCGTATCCCCCGCGATTGCGAGGGATACGGCCGTTCAAGTACCCCCACGGGGAGTCGAACCCCGGTTTTCGGACTGAGAACCCGACGTCCTGGGCCACTAGACGATGGGGGCGTTTACCAGCTTGGTTCTAGCAGTGTCGGTCGGAGTGTCAAGCAGTCTTGAACGGGGCGCCCGGCGGGCCGTTTCGTCTGATTTTCCGGTCGCGGCCGCCGTTCGGACGGCTCACCGTAGCCGCCGCACGAAGTCCGGACGCCGCGGTAGCCGCCGGCCAACGGCCAGGCCAACGCCGGCTGCCACCAAAGCGGCCAGCCCTGTGAGCACGAGCCGCCGCCGCGTGCTCGCCCGGCTCGCCTGCCCCGCAGCCAGAGCCGCCTGGAGATGCTGCGTCGCCGTGCGCAAGGCAACTTCTCCGGCGTCCGCCCCGGCAGTTGGCAGGAGGCCGTTGGCATCCGACCACGCCAAGGGCGACAGGCCGTGCCGTGAGTGAGCCGCGAGCGTCGCATCGGCAGCCTCGACCGCGCGGAGCAGATCGACCGGCGTCGCAAACCGCTCCTCCGCCGACTTCGCCAACAGCCGCTCCACGATCGACCGCACTGCCGCCGGCACGTCGGGCCGCAGCGGTTCGAGCGGCGGGAGTGGCGCGCGAATGTGGGCGAGCACCACACTCATCGCCGTGGGGCCACTGTATGGCGGCCGGCCAGCCAGCAGGTGATACGCCGTCGCGCCCAGTGAGTAGAGGTCGCTGCGGATGTCGACGGCATGGCCCTCCCCCTGCTCCGGGCTCATGTAGAGCGGCGTGCCGATCGTCATGCCCGTCTGCGTGAGTTCCAGATTCTCCGACGCGATGCGGGCCAGACCGAAGTCGGCCACCTTCACCTCACCGGCCCGTGTCACGAGCAGGTTCTCCGGCTTGATGTCTCGGTGCACGACGCCACGGTCCGCTGCCCGCGCGAGCGCCGAGCCCACCTGCGCGAGCACGGTGAGCGCCTGCGCGGTATCGAGCGGCCCACGGCCCTGCAGCCATGTCTTGAGCGATGGTCCGGCAACGTACTCCTCCACCAACATGTGGATGCCATCGATGCAGGCCACCTCGTGGATCTGCACGATGTTGCCATGCACGAGCGCCGCCGCCGCCCGCGCCTCCTGCTCGAAACGCTGCACGGCCCCCGGATGCCGGAGTGTCTCGGGCCGCAGCACCTTGATCGCCACGTGCCGCCCCAGCGACACCTGCTCGCCAAGATAGACGTCGGCCATCCCGCCGCTTCCCAGCCGCCGCACGAGCCGGTATCCTCCGAGCGTCCGCCCGGAGAGATCGGCGGCCGCGACCGCCGCGGCAGGCTGATGCGTGCGGGAATCGGTGTTCATGTCGTCGGGCTCGGCGTCATGCTCATGCGATGCAGTATCGACCGCCGCTTCCCGGCGGGCAAACCCAGAGGATCACCCATGCCCAAGCCCAGTGCCGCAGAACTCCAGAAGGCCGCCAAGGACCTCGATCTCGCGAACACCGATTACGAGATCACGCTCGACACCACGCAGGGCCCCATCCGCCTCACGCTCGATTCAGCCGTGGCCCCCGGGCACGTCCGCAACATGGTGGCCTTGGCCGAGAGCGGCTACTACGACGGCGTCACGTTTCACCGGATCATCAAGGGCTTCATGATCCAAGGAGGCTGCCCCGAAGGCACGGGCACAGGCGGCCCCGGCTACCGCATCCCCGCCGAGTTCAACAAAACGCCCCACGAGCCGGGCGTGCTCTCGATGGCGCGCACCAACGACCCGAATTCGGCGGGCAGCCAGTTCTTCATCTGCCTGGAGCGAGTGCCCCACCTCGACAACCAATACACCGCCTTCGGCCGCACGGCCGACCAGGCGAGCCTCGACGTGGTGAAGGCGATCGGTAACGTGCGCACGGGCGCGGGTGATCGCCCCGTCGAGCCGGTTGTCATCAAAAAGGCGACGGTCAAGCGGATCCCGAAGTAGTCATCCAGCGTTCACCGAACTGACGAGCTGGCGGCGCCGGGTCACTCCCGGCGCCGGCCGCCGAACACTGTCTTCAGGCCGAGCACGACGAGCGCGAGCCCTCCGGCCGCCGAGAGCAGCGCCGGCCCATTCGTGAGCGGGTTGAGCAGCCGTATGAGTTCAGCCTGGGGATCGACTGGCGGATGTGGAGCCTGTGGCATCGGCGGCGGCGCGAGCTGGGCCACGAAGCCCGTCGGCGCCGGCACGTGCATCACCCGCTGCACGCTCGGACCGGTTGAGGCCGACGCGAGCCGTGTCGTTGCATCCGCTTCGCCGAGTCCGCGATCGATCGCGCGGGCGTCGGAAAACTCCGCGATGGGCGTGGGCGTGAACCCCTGCGATCCAGCCGCTGCCAGAAACGCCCGCACCCGCGTGGAGCAGCTGCCGATCGTGCGGCCGTCGTTCTGGCCGAAGAGTACGCCCGCCAGCTCGCGACGCTCGTTGAAGATCGGGCCGCCCGAGTCCCCCTGCCGAGCCTTGGCCACGAGCTCGACGAACTCCTTCGGATAGCCTGTGCCCGGCGAGAGATAGTCGGTGCAGGCCCCCGTCTGCTCGCGATAGGCACCGCGGCCGTAGCCGGCGATCGTGAGCTGCTCGCCGAGGACCGGTGCTTCGGGGGAGATGGCCACAGGCGTGGCCTCCGGCTTCCAGATCACAACGGCCGCGAGATCCCAGGCCTCGTCCCAGCGGATCACGGTGCCGGCCGACTGGAACCCATCGGCAAACTGCACGAGCACGGCCGAGCGACTATCGCGGACGACGTGCCAGTTGGTGAGCACGAGCCCCTGCGATCGGTTTGCGTCGACGAGCACACCCGAGCCGAGCGACGTGCCGGCCCGCTCCGGGGCCACGATCCGCACGACCGCCGGATGCGGCGTGTGGCCGGTGAGCAGGTAATCGGCCACCAGCTCGGGATCCCAGGTGTTCGTGGGACTGCCCGCCTGGCCCCAGCCCCACCACGGGAGCTGGGCGAACGCATCCCCCGGTGCCGCCAGAGCGACGGCCACACAGCCGATCGTGAGCAGCTGGCGGACGGGTCGCATGGCTGGGGTTCCACTCGCGGAATGTCAGGCGATCATCGCGGCACGCCTCGCACCGCCTGCCGCCGCATCTCGCGATCGAGGATGCGTTGGAGGAGCTCTCGCCTCAGCTGCTCGCGTTCGCGGGCGGCTTCTGGCATCGAGTTGGTCGCTGTTCTCGCCGGTGGCCCGAGCAGGCCTTTTTGATGGGTGATCATGCCGACGCTCCTGTCGTCAGGGCAGCTGCCGGTCCCAGCCGCATCAGTGGAAATTCGGCAGCGGTCCCACGCGATCTGCAGCCAGCCGCGGCCCCGCCGCGCCACCCGCATGACCGTTACAGTTTCATCCCCTCGCGATCCCCCGGCTTGCGCCTGGGGGCTTGGATGGGCGCGACGGGATCCAGCGGCATCATGGCGTCGGCGGATGATGCACGCTGAAGCCCTCGCCACGGAGCCGCTCGAAGAGGGACTCCGCGTGACTGCGGTCGGCGGTTTCCACGGTCACCTGCACCGCCGTCGAAAACACGTCCGGTCCGGAGAACGCCCTGTCGTGCACGATCTCCTGCACGCTCGCGCCGGCCGCCGCGATCGCTGCCGTGAGCCGGGCGATGCCCCCCGGCCGGTCGCTCACGTGCGTCACGAACCGCCAGCGGCGGCCGTCGGTCGCCAGGCCGTGGTCGATGAGCCGGTCGAGAATCGTGAGGTCGATGTTGCCGCCGCAGAGCAGGAGTACGACCCGCTTGCCGCGGAGATCGCGGCAGCCCTCGTCGAGCAGCCCGGCGAGCGCCGCCGCGGCGGCCCCCTCCACGACCGTCTTCTCCAGTTCGAGCAGCCGCAGCACGGCGAGCGAGAGGGCATCTTCGCCCACGGTGATCACACGATCCACGAGCGGTGCAGCGAGGGCGAACGAACAATCGCCCACCCTCCCGACGGCGAGGCCATCGGCGAGCGTGGGCCGGATCGGCACCTGCACTGGGTGACCCGCCGCGAGCGACGCACCGAAGCTCGGCGCCGCCGTCGGCTCGACCGCGATGATGCGAATGTCAGGACGCAGCGTCTTCGCGACGATGCTCACGCCGGCCAACAGCCCGGCGCCCCCCGTGGGCACCACGATCGCCTCGACGTCGGGCACCTCCTCCAGAATCTCGAGCGCCATCGTGCCCTGCCCCGCGATCACCCGCGGATCGTCGAAGCCATGGACGCGGTTGAGCCCTTCCCGCTCAGCCAGGTCGAGGGCGAGCCGGCGGGCATCGTCGAACGTTTCGCCTTCGAGGATCACGCGGGCCCCGAGCCGGCGGCAGGTGGCCACCTTCACGAGCGGCGCGAACCGCGGCATCACGACGGTCACTGGCACGCCGAGCAGTTTGCCGTGATAGGCGAGGCCGAGGGCATGATTACCGGCCGACGCGGCGACGACGCCCCGGGCCTTCTGCGCGTCGTCGAGCAAGAGCAGCGCGTTGCGGGCCCCCCGTTCCTTGAAGCTCCCCGTCCGCTGCAAGAGGTCGAGCTTGCAGAAGACCTCGGCGCCGGTGAGTTCGGAGAGCGGCACGCTCGGCGGGCACGGCGAGCGGTAAATCCCAGAGCGAATTCGCTCGTGGGCCGCGCGGATGTCGGCGAGCGTGACGGCGGCGGTCATCGGCTGGTGATCCTCCGCGGGGCGTGGAACGGGCGCACGTCGATCCATTCCATGCCGGCCCGGCGGGCGGCCTCGATGCCGAGGTCGCTGTCTTCCCACACGACGCATCGCTCGGGCCGGACTCCCAGCCGCCGCGCCGCCTCCAGGAATGGATCGGGATCGGGCTTGTGGCGAGACGTATCTTCGCTGGCCACGATCGTGTCGAACGAGCCTGTCAGGCCGATGTGGGCGAGGATCTTGCCGACCACGTCGTGGTAGCCGCCGGTCACAACGGCCATCGGCACACGGCCCCGCGACCGACGCACCACGTCGACGACCGGATCGATCGGCAGCACTTCCCCGAGCTGGCCGAGGAACGACCGCTCCTTGACGGTCGCCGCATGCTCCACGTCGATCGCCACGCCTGCCTGGGCGAAGAGCGTGGCCACAATGTCGCGGGTAGGCCGACCGCCCAGCGAATAGAAGTGGTCTTCGTCGAACTCAATGCCGTGCGGGTTCGTGACCTCGAGCCAGGCGAGGTAGTGGGCCGGCATCGTGTCGGCGAGCGTGCCGTCGCAGTCGAAGAGCAAGGCGTCGTGGTTCTGGAGTTGCCACATGGTCGGGAGGCTCGGCGGGGCATGGGAGAGGGCCGCGGACGTCCGGTTATACGGCCTGGAGCGGTTTTTCGCCGCGGGGCCCGGCCCGGCACAAAGCGAAGGTAACCTATGGTTTTGATGATGAAGCTGCCGCCGCTCGGAATCCGGTCTCGCCTGTTGCTGCTGGGCATCCTCCCGGCGGCCGTGATCCTGGCTGCCGTGCTGGCGGCCAACTTCCTGCGGATGCGGAGCCTCTTGCTCTCGTTCGGCGAGGAGATCCTCCGCGACCGTGTGAAGGCGATCGCTGCCGGCATCGACCGCGACACCCGCGAGGCCGTGACCGTCGCCCGCGGCCTGGCGATGGCCATGGAAAACGGCCTGCTCGGCCGCCGGGCCGACGCGATTCGGCTCGCCCGCGACGTGCTCGACTCGTATCCAGAGTTCACCGGCGTATCGATCGGCCTCGAGCCGAATGCCGACGCGCTCGACGGCAAGCCGAGTCCCGACGTGCCGGCAGAGGCGCTCGGTGAAGGCGGCCGGTTCATCCCCTACTGGAGCCGCGATGCCGCGAATCCCGCCACGCTGCGGCTCAACCGGCTCGTGATGCTCGACAGCCTGTATTACGTCGGCACGAAGGAGCGGTTCCTCGATCCGGGGCAGGCCGACAAGGCACTCGTCACCGAGCCTTACGACTACGACGGCCGGCTGATGGTCGAGCAGATGGTGCCGATCGTGATCGACGGTCGATTCGTGGGCGTGGCCGGCGTCGATCGGGCGATCGATCAGGTGGCCCACGACCTCGCGGCGATCCAGCGGCAGCAGCGTGACGCCGGCTGGCACGTGGAGGTGTTCCTGATCAGCCGGATGGGCAAGGTGATCGCGAGCACCGTCAAGCGTGAAGATCTCCGCACCAAGCCGGTCGCCGACACGCCCTACGCGTCAATTCTAGAAGGCTTCCATGCTACGCCCGCGAATGATCGCGTGCTGGTCGCCGCCGATCCGCTGACGGGGGCCGAGAGTCTTTATGCATCGGCCAAGGTGCCGAGCGGCCCCTGGACCGTCGTGATGCAGATGCGACGGGGCGATCTCGTCGGCCGGATCCAGTGGCCGCTGCTCGTGTCCGCCGCGCTCGCGGCAGCGGGTATGGCCGGCATGCTCGGCCTCATGCTCTGGCTCACGGGCAATCTCACGAAGCGAATCGACCGGGCCGTGGCGGCGTCGCGCCGCGTGGCCCAGGGCGACCTCACCGGGGCGATCGACATGCGGGGCGGCGACGAGACGGGCCAGTTGTTGCGCGACGTCGGCGCGATGACGACGAGCCTCCGCGGCATCGTGTCGCAGGTGAAGCAGGCGAGCCTCGACCTCAACGCAACGGCCCGGCAACTCGCCGCCGCCGGCAAGCAGCAGGAGTCGGCGATCGCGTCGCTCGGGGCGAGCACGAGCGAGGCGGCCGTGGCGAGCCGGCAGATCTCGGTGACCGGCCGGGAACTCCTGGGCACGATGCACGAGGTGGCAGGCGTGGCAGCCGAAACGGCCCACGTGGCCGACGCGGGCCGGGAGAACCTGGCGGAGGTGGGCGAGTCGATGGCCCACCTGGAGCAATCAACGACCGACTTCTCGGAGCGGCTCGCCGCCATCCGCCAGCGGGCGGAAGACATCAACATGGTGATCACCACGATCACGAAGGTGGCCGACCAGACGAACCTCCTCTCGATCAACGCCGCGATCGAGGCGGAGAAGGCGGGCGAGTATGGCCAGGGCTTCATCGTGGTGGCCCGGGAGATCCGGCGACTGGCCGATCAGACCGCCGTGGCCACGCTCGACATCGAGCGACTCGTCGAGCAGATGCAGCAGGCGGTGAACGCGGGCGTGGACCAGATGGATCGGTTCGCCGCCGAGGTGAAGACGGGCGTGGAGCGGGTGGCCGGGATCAGCAGCCAGTTCGCCGAGGTGATCGACAAGGTGCACGGCCTCTCCGACCGGTTCGACCATGTGAAGGAGGGCATGCAGGCCCAGGCTGCCGGGGCCCAGCAGATCACCGAGGCTCTGGCCACGCTCACCGACGGCTCCCGCGCCGCCGCCGACGCCCTCCGCGAGTTCAAAGACGCCTCGCAGCACATGGTCTCGGCGGTCGACGGCCTCACCGCCACCGTCAGCCGCTTCCGCGTCGACGAGTGAACCTCATACAAGCCCCCAGGCGCAAGCCGGGGGTAGCCGGGGACCTGCGGCCTCCGCAATCCCGGCAATCTGCGCAAACCCATCCTGTGCGGGGCGATATACCGAAAATGCTCATGAATCGGGTCGCGATGAGTCGATCACCTCTGACGATCATGCCGGTTTTTCGGCGCGGGGACTGCCCTGCCCGGATGGCCGGCCACCGTCAGGGACGCGACCGGGATGAGCAACAACGCCGTCAACCGCCCCAGCGGCCGTGCTGCCTCGCGGCTCAAGGCCGTGATGCGCCGCGCCGCGGACTATCGCCGCCGCGCCCGCCGTGCCCTGACCCTCGCGCTCGTCGCTGCGGGAACAGCAGCAGCTCCGTCACTCGCCTCGGCCCAAATGGGCCAGACGGCGATGGCTCCGACGGGTGGCGTCGTGAATCGCGCCGTGAACGGATTCCAAAGCCTCAACGCCAACGGCCCCGGCTGGCTGTACTACGGCATCAACGCCGCTGACCGCGGCCTTGGCTACCGCGGCAGCTACATGACCCTGGGCGGCTTCGTCCCCATGGCCGAGGACGACCTCGGTGGCTTCTGGGCGGCTGACCTCCGCGGCCACCTCTCCGAATACGGCGGCTTCTTTTCCAACGTGGGTGCCGTCCGCAAGCAGTTCATCGGCGGCACGCTGCTCGGCGTCGGTGTGTACTGGGATTACGACGGCGACCAGAACCAGTATTCCGACACGGTCATTCCCGTGGGCCTCGGCAACACCGCCACGTTCGCCGGCGGCCACTCCTACAACCAGGTGGGCATCTCCGGGGAGTGGCTCACTGATTACGGCAACCTCCGCAGCAACGGCTACATCCCCGTCGGCTCGACGGCCCAACTTGTCGGCCCGTTCCTCGGCAACTCGCTGCTCTGCGTCAACGGCGTCAACGCGGCTCTTGGTGGCGCCGACCTCGAGGTCGGCGCCTATATCCCGGGGCTCTCCGACTGGGCAGGCATGATCAGTGTGGGAGGCTACGCCCTCGGAAACACCCGCTACTCGTTCCCGGATGGTGCGGCTGCCGTGCCCTGGTTCGGCGGCGTGTACACCCGCCTCGACATGACGTTCCTCAACAACTGGGACTTCTCCCTCCAGGCCAATAACGACAGTTACTTCGACTGGACGGGCTTCGCCCGGCTCACCTACCGCATGGGGGCGAGTCGGCGGCGCAACGTGCCCGACCAGATGGAGCAGCCGATGATGCGGAACGAGCACATCGTGCGGGCCCATCAAGAGCCCGTGGTGGCCACGAATCCGGCAACAGGCGCCGCCTGGCAGGTGTTCCACGTCGACAACACAGCAACGCCGGGCGGAGACGGGTCGGCGGAGGCGCCCTTCGCCACACTCGAGGAGGCAGTTACCCGGTCTACGAACGATCCGTACGACATCGTCTATGTCCACGCGGGCAGCAGCACGGCCAACACGCCTTACATCACGCCCGTAGGCGGATTCATGTTTGGGGCGACCAATCAGTACCTGATCGGCGAGGGCAGTACGCTCGCGATACCGACCGAACTGTGCGGGAATCGGGCGTTCTTCGCGGGCTCGCAATCGGACGTGTATCCCGTCATCTCCAATCCCATCGGTCCGGCTATCGCTGTGGACCAGGCGGGAGCCCAGGTCAATCATCTGAGCATCGTTGGCTCGGCGATCGGGATCTCCGATGGCGGCGGCATCGCTGCCCCGGGCGTGGCCACTATCGGAGACGTGATGATCGCTGGAAATGGTGGAGCGGGACAGAGAGGAATTTTGATCGCCAACTCCACGGGAACGTTCACGTTCGACAACGTCCGGCTCTCGAATCTCTCCAACGACGGCCTCGTGCTGGCCGCGACGAATGGCCGCGTCACGCTCACAAGCGGCTCTTTCGGCTCGATTGCCGGCACTGCGATCCGTGTGTCCGGATCAAATGCCGAACTCACCGGATCGAACACGATTATCACGGCGACGAAAGGCACTGCTATTGATGCCTCGGGCGTGAGTTCGAGGATCCTGCTTACGAGCGGAACGATTGCCAACAGCACTGGTGACGCCGTGGTGGCTTCCGGTGCTGGCTCCCGTATCGCGCTGCTGTCGGAGGGCAACAAACCGTTCTTGATCAAGGACTCCACTCAGTCCGCTCTGGTGGCTTCCGGATCCGGCGCAAGCATTTCGGCGTCTCAGGTCACGATTACAAAGACTGGCAACACCGCCATCTCCGTGAGTGGCCCTTCAGCCACGGTCTCACTCAGCGAATCCCGCGTGAGCCAAGTCAAGGGGAACGGCGTGGTCGTGTCAGGTACGAGCGCACGCTTCCAAATGCTCAACGGCTCCCGGATCTCCGACGCTACTGGCGATGGCATCGCCCTCACGGGAACTGCGACCAACAACTCCGCACTCGTCGCGGGTAAATCGACCATCACAAATGTCCTCGGCAATGGCATCACTTCCGAAAGCGGCTCCATCCAGGTGGTTGATTCCACGATCAGCGGGGTCGGTAAGGCGGGTATCTCCGCTAAAAATGTCAACGGCCCCAATCGGGCGGTGTGGCTACAGGGCGGCCAGATCCAAAACGCCAACGACGGCGGCGTCGTCGTCTTGAACAGCAATCTCCGGATCGAGCGGACCGATCCAAACGACCCCTCGAGCAAGGCCGCGAGCATCAGTGACACGGGCCTGTACGGTGTTTCCATCTCCGCCGACACCCGACTCCTGCCCGCCGGTTCTTCGTACAACGCGCTCGTCGACTCGGCAGTGATCTCTAACGTTAGTATCGGCATAGGGGTACTGGCCAGCGCCGACGTGAACAACCCGGTGCCCGACATCACCCCGCCACCCACTCCCCCCAATCTTTCGATCCCGATCATCGACTTCACCGCTACCAACAACCAGATTTCTGCATCGACTAACGGGATCACCTTGAGCGCTGTCTTTGATGCGAGTCTCGGTGCTCCCGGCCGGCCGCTCTCCCAGATCAACGCGCTGATCACGCAGAACACCCTGACCGCGTCAAGTGGTGAAGACATCCTGCTGACGACAGCTGGCGATCCCACGACGTTCGTTGACACGACGTCAGGTGTCGAGTTTACGGCCCCGGCCGCCATGCTTCCGCTCCAGATCGGAGCCGGCAGCCAGCTGCAACTGGAGAACCTAAACGGCGGAGCCAGCGTCACAATCTCGCCAGCCAACTCGCGGCCAAACTTTAATGCAACGCTCGTGCCGGACCTGCCGCCCGATGCGCCAACGCTGCCCTGACCATCGCCCACAGGACGCCGGCCCGGGCGGCACGTTCACACCACACCCTCAAACGACATGACACGATCGATCATGAGAATCTTGAACGGCGTGGTGATCCTGGCACTGACGATCGTCGTCCTGGCTGTGACGCCACCGGCGGCCCACGCCCAGACGGGCCAAACGGCGATGGCCCCGTCCGGCGGCCTCGTCAATCAGGCCCTCGGCCGGATCGGCGTGCTCGATGGCACGAACCCGGGCTGGCTCTACTACGGCATCAACGCCGCCGATCGTGGGCTCGGCTACAACGGCAGCTACATGACGCTGGGCGGCTTCATCCCCATGGCCGAGGATGACCTTGGCGGCTTCTGGGCGGCCGATCTCCGCGGCCACCTTTCCGAATATGGCGGCTTTTTCTCCAACGTCGGCGCCGTTCGCAAGCAGTTTCTCGGCGGCACGCTCCTCGGCATCGGCGTCTACTGGGACTACGACGGCGACCAGAACCAATATCCCACGGCCGGCGTTCCCGGCACGACCGAATATGGCCAGTTTGGCCACTCCTATAACCAGGTGGGCGTGAGCGCGGAGTGGCTGACCAATTACGGCAACCTGCGGTCCAACGGCTACATTCCCGTCGGTTCGACGGCGTACACGGTCGGCGCACCGGGGTACGGTTTTGTCGGCAATAATCTGCTCTGCCAATACGGCCTCGACACCGCGCTGACGGGAGCCGATCTCGAGGTGGGCGCCTACATTCCTGGGCTCTCCGACTGGGCGGGCATGATCAGCGTAGGCGGCTACGCCCTGGGCAACGCCCGCTATGACTGGCAGAACGGCACACAGGCGGGCAAGGACGTCGTGCCCTGGTTCGGCGGCGTTTACACCCGTCTCGACATGACCTTCCTGAACAACTGGGACTTCTCGCTCCAAGCCAACAACGACAGCTACTTCGACTGGACCGGCTTCGCTCGGCTCACGTATCGCATGGGCGGCAGCCGGCGACGGAACGTTCCGGATCAGATGGAGCAGCCGATGATGCGGAACGAGCACATCGTGCGGGCCCACCAGACGCCGATCGTGGCGGTCAACCCGGAAAACGGCCGGGCATGGAACGTGATCCATGTCGATAGCGCGGCCGCCGCGAACGGCGACGGCTCGGTCACCGCGCCGGTTCGCACACTCGCCGACGCCCATACACTCGCCACGAACCCCTACGACGTCGTCCTCATCCACGCAGGCACGAGTGCGACCACGCCCTACGACGCCGCCTGGCAGTTCCAGGCCGACAACCAGATTCTCGTCGGCGAGGGATCCACGCTCGCATTGAATACGGCGAGTTGCGGGTACAAGGAGTTTTTCGCCAGCACGACCGGCACTACCTATCCCGTGCTGACGAGTGCCGGCACGGCCATCACGCTCCGCAACGGCGCGATCGTGGATCATCTCCGGATCGAGAACGCCCCCGTGGCCATCGCTGGCAACAATACGCTCACCGGCGGTGCCAACGTGAACGACGTGCAGATCGTTACCGGCTCCGGGCAGACGGCGATCCAGCTCACGGCCGTGCCGAATGGCGAGATCAACCTCCTGAACATGAATATCACGAATCAGGGCCGTGGCCTCTGGATCGACGGCGGCGCCGCGGACGTGACGTTCCAGGGGCGCATCGCGTCGAATGACGCATCCGCCGAGAGCATTCTCATACAAAATCTAACCAGCGGCACGGTCAGCGTGAATGCGTCGTCGAACACGCTTTCCACACCACTCGCCCGCAACAGTTCGCTCGTGTCCTCAGCTCCGTTCATCGTCAGCGACGTCAAGTCACTGGCAGCAGCTCCGATCAACGTCTCACTCAACACCGATGCGCAGGTCACGATCGCCCAAGTCTCGCTTGAGCAGCCCACACAGCGGGGCGTCGCGGTGCAGAGCAACAATGGCAGCCAGATCACGTTCCTCAATCTGGACGTCATTGATGCGACTGCGCAGGCGTTTATCACGGAAAACAACACATCGACCTCATCAGTCGCGATTGGCGGCAGCAGCAATCTGGCGTCGGATTCCAACTCGCTTCCCACGTTCGAGAGCAACGACGACGCGACACTGGCCATCGAACTGACTTCGCTCACGTCGGGAATCACCCAGACAACGCCACCGGCACCACCGCCCGCCCCGTCGATCGTTCTTACCGGGAACTCTGCGGGATCGCTCAAGGTCACGGAGTCGTTCACAGTAGGAGGCCAGCAGGGGAGCATCGCTCGAAACGTTGACAACACCACGACGACACCGGTGACCGTCACGGTGCCGTGATCCGGTTCCGATCCACGCGTGGCGCGAAACCAGCGATGCAAACGTGACGTTCGCGGAAGACTGCGGCTAGCGTTCGCGGCGGCATGCTCGGTCAGACTGGCCCGACCGTTTCCGCGGATGCGCTGCATTCATCTTCTGGCCATAGCAATCTTGACGGGCCGATGTCGTCGCTCAGGCAGCGGCGTTTTTCCATGAACACTCGTTCTGACGGCTCTCACTGGCATCACGCGACGAGCAACATCTCGCCGCGGCAGAGCCTGGCCGGAACCTGGCCGCACATGTTGACCCCCAACCGATAGAGCGTCCGCCAGGCCGCAGTCTCGACGTCGGGCCGCATCGCCCGAGCCCGGCGGGCCTCGTAGGCGTCGCGGAATGCCGTTGTCACGGCCCCCGTGCGGCTGTTGCGGCTCGGCACCACGCACCGCCGGCAGACGTTCGTGGCCCGAAACCGCGCCGCGCCGATCGTGAATTCCCGCGGCTCCAGGGGCGGCAGGTCGGCATAGGGGTCAGCCAGGAGGTCTGGCGGGAGGTCGAAGAGCGACGGCACGTCGGGACGGGCGGGGCTTGCGAGCGTGTCTTCCCAGAAGGCGTCGCAGCCGCCGATTTCGAGGTTCGCCCGGAAGCGGCGGCGGGCCTCCGCCAGATCGAAGCCGAACCAGCGGGCCACTTCCTCCAGGCTCGCGGTGGAGACGAGCGTCGGCCCCGGGGCCTCGCGGTCGTCGGGGAAGCCGCCGTCGGCGCGTTCGAGCAAGAGCACGGCCGTGGCGAAGGCCTCGGACAGCCAGCCGCAGGGGCCGTCGGGGCCGGGCACGAGCGGGAACGTGTCGGCTGCGAGGCTCGCCAGCCGCTCGACGCCAGGGATCGCGCGGGCCGCGAAGGCCAGCGGGTCGATCGAGAGCGTGACGAGCCGGGCCGCGAGGTCGAACTCGGCGCGGATCGCGTGGAAGAGGGGCGACCGCTTGGCGTTGAGCACGCGGCCGTCGATGTCGGTGAGCTGCCAGCGACGATCGTGCTCAAGCGCACCGGACGGAAGGACGACGGCTTCGGTCCGATCGACGCCGTCGAGCGATTTGACGGGGTAGACGGTGATCCGGTCGAGCGTGGGCATGAGGGGTCTCCGGGACCAATACCCTCATTGATTCCGGTAGGCATCCCGCCGGTGCGCAATCACAACAACGACCACATTCTTTAAATCGTCGTCGATCTCGTACACAACGCGGTAATCGCCGATTCTGATCCGCCACGCATTGCGACTAGTCAGCTTGGTGCACCCTTCGGGCCGGGGTGTTTCGGCCAAGCCTTCCAAAGCGATCAGGACCCGCTCTTGGTGCTCAGAAGCGATTCGCTCCAGCTGCTTGCGGGCCGATCGCAGGATCTCGATGGCGTAGTTCAAGAACCCCGCCTCGCCCGAAGTGTTTTGGCCACCTCGGCGAGCGGCGAGGATTCCTGGGCTGACGACCTTGCCTCGTCATAGGCGCGGATATCTTCCAACTCCTCGAGTTCCACGAGAACCCGTCGCCATTCGTCGATTGTCAGCACAACGTCGGTCGGAGTCTGGTGTTCATCGACAACGTATCGAGGGGTAACCGTTTCCATGAGGCGAATCTCCGTACCGAGAAAATGGAACGATCGAATTGTAGCCGAGTCCGCGCTCTACCGCTTTCTGCAGAGCACCTCCCCCGTAGGCCCGTTGCTCCGCAACGGGCTGTGCCCGTCAACGGAGCGACGGGCCTACAGGTAGCCCGGTCACGCCGCGACCGGAATGCTTGTCACGGCGTGACAAGCCGACGGGGCGTGACACGGCCACTTACATGCGGAAGTTGAAGGTCTGCCAGAGGAGGCGGAGGAGCCACTGGCCCACCGTGCGGCTGCCTACCTGAATCCGGGCCGTGCCCCGCATCCCCGGCGTGAACACCGCGTCGGGATCGTCGAGCGTCATCAGCGCCTCGTAGCTCGTCGAGATCGGCACCTCCCGGCCTGACGGGTCGGTCTCCGTCGGCACCTGCCCGCCTGCCTTCACCGAGAGCCGCTCCGAACCATTTTCGATGTGCGTCTCCGCCATCTCGGCCACGGTGCCGGTGAACGTCCGCCACGAAAACGCGTCGAGCTTGAGCTCGACCGGCTGCCCCTTGGCGACGAACTCCACCTCCGACTGGTCGATCACCATCACCGCCTCGAAATGCCGCGGCTCACCCACGAGGCAGAGCACCGTACCCTCGGTCAGCGTGGCCCCGATGTTCCGCTCGTTGAGCGGATGCCCCGTCCACGACGGGAGCCGGCCGGCGGGGTCGGGCTGCGGCTTCACACTTGGAGCCGGCAGCACCACGCCATCGAGCGGCGACCGCAGCACGAGGTCTCCGCGGTCTTTCCGCTTCTTGGCCAGCTGCTCGCGGAGGCTCACGAGCGACTCCTTCACCGTGCCGATCTCCAGACCCGCGGCGGGGTCGGTGAACCGCTCCCGCTCGAGCGCCGCCAGCCGCGTGGCCGACTGGGCCTCACGCCCCTCGAGGTCGGCGATCTCGAGATCGAGGTCGATGCTCGACAGCCGGGCGAGCACCTGCCCCTTCGTCACCACGTCGTCGGGCTTCACCTCCAGGCTCTCGAGCGTTCCCGGCACCGACACATAGACCGTCTCCTCGCCGCGGGGCCGCAGCTCCACCGCACACCACACCCGCTGCGGCAGCGGGATGAGCGCGATCGCGCCGGCCACCGCCCCTGCCACTAGGCAGGTCGCCATCACGTTGATCGCCTTCACCTCATCGCGTCTCCCGGGAACCTTCAGAAACTTGATCATCCCCTGCAGCGGCCGAACGACCAAGCCCCACAGGGCCGCGAACGCCAGCATCTGCCCGAGCACCTCCAGGCGAAACGGCTTGAAGACACTCCACGTGAACAGAAAGATCGAGGCCGTCACCATCCAGCTATACAGGCTCGACGCCACGGCGTAGAGGGCAAAGAGGCCGAGGTTTCGCTGCGGCAGAAACGGGTCGTCGGGCTGCTTGATGCCCAGGCACCACCGCGACGCGAGCCGCCCGAGGATCGTGGTGGCCTTCTGGCGGAGGTTCGGGATCTCCAGCACGTCGGAGAGAATGTAGTAGCCGTCGTACCGGAGGAGCGGATTGGCGTTGAACAGGATCGTCGACACGCTCGACACGAACATCACGTCGAGGCAGAGCTGGTTGAAGATGCCGGGATGCGAGTTCCACCAGAAGTAGGTGGCGATCGAGGCGATGATCACCTCCACGTACATCCCAGCCGCACCGATCGCCGCCCGCTTCCACTTGGAGGGCAGCATCCAGCTGTCCGACACGTCGCAGTAGAGGCAGGGCGTGAACACGAGCAGCATCATTCCCATCTCATGGCACTCGCCGCCGTAGTGCTTGCAGGAGAGGCCGTGGCCGAACTCATGAAGGATCTTCGTGACGGCCAGGGCGATGCCCAGGTAGAGCCAGTTGCCAGCCGCGAAGAACTGGTGGAACTCTGGGAGCTTGCTGCGGAAGACGTCGAAGTTCACGAGCACCAGGAGCACGGCGCTGGCCACGAACACGAGCATCGCCACGATCGCCGGCGGCGCGAAGAGCCAGCCGAGCCACGGGTCGAGCCGCTCCAGCAGTTTGTCGGGGTCGATGCCCCGAAACCGCAGCGACATGATGTTGGAGAGCCAGGCGACCCACTCCTTCCACTTCCGCTGCCGCCGCCGCTCGAAGAGCTGTGGCCCCTGCCCTGGCCGGTCACCGATCACGAGGCCCGAGCGATGGAGCGTGGCGATGAACCGGGCCAGTTCCTCCACCGTGATCCGCCGCGGCGGAAACTTCGCCTCGAACCGATCTTTCAGCTCCTCGAGGCTCGTCTCGCCGTCGAGCATCGCGAGGAGGGCGTATTCCTCGGGCCGAAACCGAAAGTAGTGGAGCGAGATCGGGTCTTTGACGACCCACCAGGCCTGCCCCTGATAGACCTGCCGATTGACGACGAGATCGCCCCGGCGGCGCAGGCTCACGCAGCGGTTCGTGCTCGAACGAAAGGCGTCGGCGGTGGCCATGTGGGTTCGCCGGTGTGGCGGCGTTACCGCGCGGGGGGCTGTGACGCGTGGATCGTCATCTTCGCGGTCTGGCCGGCCCGCAGGAGCCATTCGCCGGACGGGACGCCGCGACGGTTCGGCACGTCGGCATACACGCGGTAGTCGCCGCCGCTCTCCACCCGCTCGCTCACGAACACGATCCGCCCCGTGAACTCCTCCTGCCGTCCGTTCGCGAGCGTGACGCTGACGGTGACGGGCCGGTCGCGAACTTCGCCCGGATCCCACTTGGCGGCGTCGATGTAGCCCTCCACCCGCAGCGTGTCGGTACGGAGCACGTGGGCCAGCATGTCGCCCGGCTGCAGCCACTCGCCCTGGTGCTTCGAGAGATCCTCGATCACGCCATCGATCGGGGAGAGGATCTTGCGGCGCTCGATCGCCTTGTCGGCGGCATCCACCTCCACCTGCTTCGCATCCGCGGCCAGGGCCGCCAGCCGCCTCTCCAGTTGCGCCTGCTCGATCTGCAGCGCCGTCTTCTCCCATTCGAGCCTGAGCCGGTCGCGCTCCACCTCCGTCACGGCCCCCTGCACCGACCGGTGCGACTGTTCCGCCTTCTCGAAGGCCTTTTGGGCCACGCCTTCGGCCTTCTCCGAATATCGCACGTCGACGTCGCTCTCGGCCTTGGCCACCGCCTGTTCATGCTCCGCCTTGGCCCGGCGCTTTTCCATCTGCGGCTGGTCGTCGGCGATCCGGGCGATCACCTGCCCCTTCGTGACCTTGTCGCCCTCACGTACGGCAAGCTCCACGAGCACGCCCGCCTCTTGGGCCGGCACCTTCGCCTCGTCGGCGAGCGACACGAGACACCGCTCCAGCACCGGCTCGCCGTTGGGATTGGCCACGGCATACGCCGGCAGCATGAGGCCCGCCACCGCCGTCATCACCACTGCGACCCACCTGCATCCGCTCATGATTTGCCTTCCTCTGCCCCGAGGGCTTTGTCACCACAGCCGAAACAGGATCTGCGTCTGAATGAACGACAGCAGATCATGGAACCAGACATAGCCGAGCGACCGCCGGCCGCAGGCGATCCGCGCCGTCACGCTCGCACCGGCCCCCAGCTCCTCCTTCTCGTGCCGCTCCGGGTCGATCGTCACCCGCACCAGCACCGTATTGCCCTCCTCGCCGCGGACCTCCGCCTGCTCGTGGATCTCCTTGACGACGCCGTAGTGCCGGGTGCCGGGATCGGTCGCGAGGATGTAGTCCACCTTGAGGTCGCGGCCGGCAGCCTTGGCCTCCGCGGCGGCGCGATTCACGTGGCCGAGCCGGTCGTCGGGCATGTTGACCTCCAGCTCCCACGGGCCGGTCTTGTCGGCCACGCTCATCAACACCTGCCCCTTCTCCACCGGACGCAGCAACAGCCGGTCGCGGACCTGCCAGGTGACGATCACGCCGTCGATCGGGCTGCGGACCTGGAGATCCTCCTTCTTCGAGCGATAGAGCTGCTCCTGCTGCTCGAGGCTTTCGATCTCCCGCTGCAGCTGGGCCTTGCGGCCGGCGAGCCGAATTTTCTCGTCGGCCGAGATTTTGTCGTCTTCGAGCAGCGATCGCTTCGTCGAGGCCAGTTGTTCCTCGCTCGACGCCCGGCGGCCGAGCACGTCGGCCAGCGCCACCTCCAGATCGGTGTTACGGAGCGTGGCCAAGAGCTGTCCCTGCTTCACCATCGCGCCGTGCTCCAGCCCCGACTCCAGCTTCTCCACCACGCCCTCGATCCCGGCGAACACGTCGCGACGATGCACCGGCTCGAGCGTGCCCTTGCCCTCCAGCCGCAGCTCGGCCGGCACGAGCACGAGCGCCGCGATGGCCGCGAGCGTTCCCAAGACCGCGAGGATCGTGCGGGGAAGATTGCGGGCGGTGGCGAGTACCCGCGACTTGCCCGCGAGATTGATGAGCGGGTAGAGCGGCAGCGAGGTGTGGGCGAGCGAATTGGCGAGCGCCACCTTCCCGTGCTCGGCCACGAGATCGACGCGGGCTCTCTTGCCGCCGTCGAACGTGCTCGACGAGAACCACTCTGCCACGAGCGCTCCCACGAGTTCGCCGGCGGTCGACAGCCCGGCCTCGGCCTTTGCCACGGCCACCGCATCGACGCCGCCGGGCTTCACGACAGGCGTGGGCTTCGGCTTGTGAAGCGGGATGATCGCGAGCGCCGTGGAGTGCGACTCGTCGATGTAGTGCTCCAGCTCCTCCTCGATCTGCGGCGGCAGCTCGCGGCTCGCATCGGGATGCCAGAGTGGATCGCCCGCCTTGGCCACCACCCGCACGAGCGCCTCGATCGCCTGCACGGCCGAGGCCCGCCGCTCCACCGACTCCTGGCCGCTCACGGCTTCCAGTCGCAGCTTCCGCCGTCGCTCCACGAGCACGCTCACGCGGTCGCAGCCGATGATCCGCCGCGCCTCGTTGGCCAGCACGAATGCCGTAGCCACCGGATCGAGCGACTCGTGCACGGCACGCGAAAACCGCTCCACCTGCGAGAGCGCCGACGATTGCTCGTCGAGCGTGACGAGCTGCCGCTGGCCGAGGAACTGGGCGGTGATCGCCGCGATCTGTTCGAGAAAGACGAGGTAGCCCCGTTGCACGTCGTCGGCATTGGGGTGATGAAACACCTCGATCAAGCCCGCGCGATTGCCGCCGCGAGCGAACGGGGCCGTGACCACGAGCAGGTCGGTGGGGTTCGTGGCGAGCACGGCGCCATCGGGCCCGGTGAGCTGGGCTCGTGGCGGCACGATCAGCCCGGCGGGGCTGCCGTAGCAGGTCTGCACGAGGGCGTTGTGAGCCTGCTGTGCCTCCTCGGAGACGGCGATGCCTGTCTGCTCGACGCCCGCATGGCAGATCGGCTCGACCCGCCCGCTGTCGCCGAGCGTCCAGACGAGGCCGGCCGGCGCCTCCATCGCCTGGAGCACGATGCCCAGCACCCCCTGGAAATACTCCGCCTCGCCCCCGGCCGACTGGCCGAGCCGCGAGACCTGCTCGAGGAACCAGCGAATCTCTTCGTGACCGTCACTGCTCATGGCTGGTCATTCCTCGACGCAGGCCCGCGACCGGGCCGACTGTCAGGCCTTTGCGGACTGCTGGTGCACGATCCGCTTCTGCACGTCGGTCTCGAGCTGGCCGAACGCCTGCTCGTGCCGCTGCACCGCCATCACGAGGGCCGCCGCCAGCCGCTTGGCTGTGTAGAAGTTGACGATGATCCGCTGCGTGAGCTGGATCGTCTCGGGCGACGTGCCGGCCACCTGCTTGTTGAGGCCGAAGTCGACGATCAGCTCCTCGGGCGTGCCGGTGACGCGGCAGAAGTTCGCGTAGGTGGCGACGATGTGCGACTCATCGACGGGCACGGGCATCTGCTCGGCGGAACGGGAGGACTGGGGGGCATCGGCCATGATGAGGCTCCAAAGGGTTCAATCGATCACAGGGGGACATGAGGAACGATACGGCACCGAGGCTGGCTCTGTTCACCGCCAGGGCATGAGCACCGCAGTCTATCGCCCTTCATACAAGGGGGCTAGCGGAGCCGCGTGCTCAGGCCAGCCATGCCGCTCGAGCCAGTCGACGGTGACGAATCGGCGGAACAGCGCCCGCAGGGCGCGCAGCGCGTCGCGATGCCAAGTCACATCGTCGGGATCGCCCCCCACCTCCAGTCCGCGAAACTGCAGTCGGCAGGGCCAGCCCCGCTCGGCGGCCACCGTGTTGAACCGCTCGGCGATCCGCAGCGTCCATGCGGCACCGAGCGTTTCGCGAACGGCGGCGTAGGAGGGGCCGACCAGCGTGACAATCGATGGAGCCACTTCCACCCGACGCGGCTGCCCCGCGGCCCATGCCGACTGGCCGGCGGCCATGGCCGCCCCAAGCGCAAGGCTGCCGCAGGCGATCGCCTCGAGTTGCGGTGCAAAAGTCTCCGCGAGGCCAGCCGGTATGAACGGCAGAAACCCCCGTGCGAGCACGGCCAGTCCCACCGTCACGAGCGTGGCAGCGGCCGCATGCCGCGTGCCGACGAAGTTCATCCAGCCGACGACGAGCAGGATCACGAGGAAGCCACGTTCCAGCATGTGGACGTCGGGGGGCGTGCCGGGCCGCACGAGCGTGGCCGAGAGGGCGGGCAGCGCGAGCACGACGCCGAGGCTGGCGACGATGAACTGCCAGACGCCATGCTGCGGCCGCTTGGCACCCAAAAGCGACATCGTCGGGCAGACAGCGAGGGCGATGCTGACGAGCCGCACCGCGGCACCGGCTGCAGGGTCCGCCAGGCCGCCTGCGGCCCGCACCGCCATCTCCGCGGCGAGGGATCCAGCCGCTGCCACAGCCCACACAGCCGCCGGCACGGCCGTCGATCCCCGTACGAGCCAGGCTCCGACGGCCGCGGCCGCGGCCACGACGAGGGCACAGCAGCAGCCAACGAACAAGGCCGTTGAGTCGTTCATGCCGCAATCGTACCCCACGGCGGTTTCAGCGGGATGTCTCGCCCGTAGGGGTCGTGACGATTGCGCAGGATGCGGGTGAATCGTGCGGCGGCCGAGACGGCGGCGGTCGATGACAGACCAGCGGCGGTCTGTCGCCGCATGCCCATCCCTCCGAGCCGCAGCAGCGCATGATCCGCCATTCTCGAGCGTCCGCACGGCACGTGATCCTCGCCGCCCTGCTCGCAGCCACGGCCGCCCCGGCCTGCCCGGCGATCGAGATGTTCACCAACTTCGGCGATGGCAGCCGGATCGGCCTGCCGAGCCTCGAAGTGCCGATCGAGGCCTACCCAGGCATCCCGCTGCGGAGCGACCGCATCCGCGCCCGCCGCCGGGCCATGCGGGCCCGTCCGACAGCGCAGGCCCCCACGACGCCGCAGCCGAAGGGCATGCCGAGCGGCATGACGATCCGCGTCATGCCGGAGCCGGTGCCGCCCGTGCCGGCCAGCGAGTAGCACGCAAGATTGCAAAGCCGATCCCGTCGCTTGCGCTCAGGGCTTGTATGGGATGCAATAGAAGCCCCCATGCGCTCGCAGGGGGATCCCGACGCGGGAGCGTCGGCGGGTTGCATGACGGCCGGACCGGGCTTTTTACTCGCCGTCCTTCTTGAGCTTTGCAAGCAGATCGACCGCGTCGGGACGCGTGGCGAACATCGGTTCGTTCTCCAGCACCTCCTCGAGGATCTTGCGGGCCCGATCCTTTTCGCCGCGGTCCGCCAGCAACTTCGCCACATAGTACGCGCCATCGGTCGTGAGCGCGTTGTTCCGCGAGATTTGCTCCAGGATCTTCTCGGCATCCTCGCGGCGGCCGAGTTTGTAGTAGACCCAGGCCAGCGTCGTGAGGGCATTCACCTGCTGCGGTGAATTCTCGCGATGCATCGCCACGTTGGCCTCGGCCATCTCCATGGCCCGCTGCCGCGCGTCCTTGTCGTCGGACTCGATCAGCACGAGGGCCAGCGAATTGCTCGCCGGAAAATTCCCCGGCGACTGCACATGGGCCTCGTTGAAGAACTTCTCGGCCGTCTTGTAATCGCGGGCCACGCGTGCGATCGCTCCCCGCACCACCTTTGCCTCCAGACTCCGCGGGTCGAGCTTGAGGGCTACCTCAGCCCCTTGCTTCGCGGTCTCCAAGTCGTTTTGGCCAAGGTACCACTGCGACGCCGCGAGCTGCACCGCCGCATCGTTCGGCGAGAGTTTGATCGCCTGTTCGATCAGCTTCTTGGCGGTGTCACGCTTCTTGGCGTCGTCGTAGAGCCGGGCCAAGGCCAACTCCGGCTGCACGGCCTTCTCATCGAGCTTACGGGCCTCACGAAACTCGGCCAGCGACTCCATCTCCTTGCTCAGCTGAAACAGCACGATGCCCATGCGCTGGTGGGCGCTGGCGTTGTCGGGATCAAGCGCGAGCCAGGCGGTGAGATGCTTCTGGGCGGCTTCCCACTGCTTGCGGGCCTCGGCCACCGCGGCGGCGCCAGCATTGCAGCGGATGTCGAAATCACGCTTCCGCTTCGGATTCTCGTCGAAGGCCGCCGTGAGCGCCGTGGCCTTTGCGAATAGCACGTCGGCCTCGGTCACCCGCCGCTCCTGGAATGCGAGATCGCCGAGCATCAGGTAGGGCTCCGGATCCGCCGAAAACTTCACGGCCGTGTCTTCGAGTTCGGCGCGGGCCGGGCCGAGTTGGTTCACGCTCAGCCAGAGCATCGCCATCATCACGCCCGGCGGGGGGAGCTTGGGATTGTTCGACTTCGCCCGTTCCAGCACGGCGCGGCAGCCGTCGATGTCGCGGTCGCGGAACCTCGAGATGGCGTTGGTGATCTCCTTGTTCATGCTGTCGTCGGAGACCGCCTTGCCGATCAGCGACTGTGCCGTGACCTGCGCCTCGGCGGGACGTGCGGCCGCGAGCGCTGCGACGACGATCACCAGCAAGGCAAGACCGGCCGATGCCAGGCTCCGGCCCACAAAACCGCAAACGGACGGCAACCAACGTGTCATAATGTGCTCCCCTGCGATGGAACCCTGGATGAGTCCGAGGTCGTTCGGCCCTGATACGCTTTAACCCGGACGTATAGCGTATCGCCCTTCCCGCTGCTCCGCCACCGCCCCCCTCCCGCTTCGGTGACGCATGATCCTCGGTGCCGTCTTTGACCGAGAGCTCGCAATGGCCCCCAGGACGCAGGGGCAGTTCATCGCGAGGGCTGTCTATGCCGGCACGCTGCTGGCGATCGTGGCCACCTGCTGGCTCGTCGTCACCGGCTCGCAACCGCTCGCCACAGCCGGCGATACGGCCCGATTCGCCGCCACGCTCTTCCGGATTCTCGCCCCGCTCCAGTTCACGCTCGCGATCCTGGCCGCCGCCCTCACGAGCGCCGTGGCCGTCAGCATCGAAAAGGAGCGACGGACACTCGAACTCCTGCTCGTGAGCCGGCTGGGAGACGCGTCGCTCGTCGTGGGCAAGCTGGCCAGCAGCATGCTGAAGGTGGCCCTGTTGCTCGTCTCTGCGATCCCGGTCTTCGCCCTCGCGTCCCTCTTCGGCGGAATCACGGCGGCCCAGATCGCACGGCTCTTCGCCGTGACGGCCGCCGCGGCACTTGCCGTGGCAAGCGTGGCAGGCGCGGTGGCTTTTTGGAAAGACACGACGTTTCAGGCCCTCGCGATCACGGGCTTCCTGCTCGTGGGCTGGCTCGCGATCGGCGAGGCCGTGGCCCTTGGCTGGGGGCCCGAGGCCGCCGCGATCATATCTCCCGCCCGGGGCTTGATGGCCGCACTCACGCCCGCCGGCGGCCGGTTTCTGCCGGGGCTCTTCGCCGTGTGCGGCGGCGCGATCGCCCTGGCCAACGGCATCGCCGTCGCCAACGTGCGCCGGTGGAATACGGCGAGCGAGCCGCGGCGGCCAGCGGCGACCGCGGTATCACGGCCGGAGCGGTTCGTCTGGACGAACCCCGTGCTCTGGCGGGAGGCGTGCACGCGGGCCCATGGTCGCGCGATCATCGTGGTGCGAATTGCCTGGCTCGTGCTCTTCGCGGCGGCCGTGGCCGGCGTGATCGTGCAGGCTCGCGCTCCGCGGCCCGACCGGCTGGCGATCGCCGCCGCGGTCGTTCCGATGGTGCTCGCGAGTCTGCTCGCCGTCGCCACCCTCGCCGTGACGAGCATCACCACGGAGCGAGATCGCGGCGCCTTCGACCTCTTGCTCGTGAGCGATCTCGAGCCGAGCGAACTCGTCTGGGGCAAGCTCATAGGGGTGCTCGTGGCGGCCCGGGAGATCGTCCTCTTGCCGCTGCTGCTCTGCGGTGCGCTCGCGGCGACGGGCGTGACGACGCTCGAGAACGGGCTCTACCTGGCCCTCGGCCTTGCCGTGCTGACGTTCTTCACGGCCGTGCTTGGCGTCTATGCCGGGCTTTCGCATCCTGCATCGCGGCAGGCGATCGGCGTGGCTCTCGGCACGGTGGCGTTTCTCTGCGTGGGCGTGGCCACGGCGATGCGGATCATGGTGGCCTTCGGCGGCAGCTTCGAACTGCAGTTGGCGCCGTTTCTGGCCGTAGTCGTGGGGGGCGCCGTGGGGCTCTATGCGGCACTCGCGGCCCGCAATCCCTCGCCGGCGATCGGCTGGGCATCGGCCCTCCTGCCGGCCCTCACGTTCGTCGGGATCGCGAGCTTTCTCCAAGGCAACGCGCTGCAGGTGGTGCTGGTGGTGCTCGCGGCCTACGGCTTCGCCACGCTCGCGATGCTCGTGCCCGCGATCAGCGCCTTCGACCTGCTCACCGGCCGCACGACGTCGGGCGATTGACGACGCTCACCGCGAAACCGTCGCCTCGTCGAGCGCGGCGAGCCGCTTCGCCGCCTCGGGCGGCGCGTTGCCCTTCGCGATCGCCTGCTGGTAGCTGTCGCGGGCGTCGTCGATGCGGCCGAGCGACTCCTGCGCCAGCGCCTCCATCATGAGCACGTCGGCCGGGGTTTCGTCGGGGCCATACGACTCGCCGAGCACGGCGAGCGTGGCGAGAGCCCGACGCGGCTTGTCGAGCCGAAGGTAAGCCTCGGCCGTGTCACGAAGCAGCCCCCGATCATCGGCCGAGATCGCCAGGCCGCGGTGGAAGTCGGTGACGGCCTGATCGAACTGCCCGCGGGCCATCGCGAGTTGGCCCCGCAGGTGCCAGGCCGTGTCGGAGCCGGGGGCGAGCCGCACCGCCTCGGCAGAGAGCCGATCGGCCTCCGCCAAGAGCCCCAGCTCGAGATACATCCGCCCCGCCTCGATGCACAGGCCGGCGTCGGCCGGCGAGAGCTCGAGCGCCTTGGCCATCTGCGCGACCGCATCCATCTTCTGGCCGCGGGTCCACAGCACGTCGGCATAGTGCCGCCGCGCATCGACGTCGAGCGGGCAGCTCTTCACCGCAGCCTCAAGCAGACTCTCGGCCCGCACGAGATCCTGACGATCGGCCGCCGAGAGCCCCTCGTTGCACAGCCGCCGCGCATCCGCCAGCTCCGCAGGCACGGGATTGCGCCGCGGCATGAGCCGACAGCCTGCCGCTGTGGCGACGACGACGATACAGACGAGAAAAAGGCGCAGCGATGCCACGACAGACAGCCCCGGACGACGGTCGCCGGGAAGGTACTGACCACGCCTGCTCCGCGACAGGTGGCTTCCAAGGCTTGCCGCGATTCCCCATCCCGCCGTGGCCACCCAGAACCGGCATTGCCGCCGAGCGCCGGCAAACCGTACCACCCCGCCATGAAGGCTCACTTTTCTCCCACCCCGCACGGTCGGTCACGACTGACAGCCGGCCTGCTGGCCGTCGCGCTCACTGCCGGCTGTGACATTCAGGATGAGCCGGTGCGGCCGGCTGCCACCGACGGGATCTGGCCGCTGGTCGCCCGGGAGGCGACTGGCCGCGACGTGCCGCGGGGTGATCACGCCCCCAGGTCAGGCATCGAGTATGTGGAGGGCTACGAAGCAGGACAGCGGCGGGCCGCGACCGAGCAGTTGCCGATGTTGATCGTCTTTCGAGCCGGCTGGTGCCGCTGGAGCTGCGAACTTACTCAGGGGGCGCTCGCCGATCGGGGCGTGGTGTCGCTGGCCCGACGGTTCGTCTGCGTGACGGCCGATGCCGACCGCGACGCCGCCACCTGCAAAGACTTCGGTGTGAGCGGGTTTCCGACCGTGGTCGTGATCGATGTCCAGGGCCAGGAGCGGTTTCGCGCCACGGGCTCGGCGGCCGCGGGGGGACTGGCCACAGCGCTCCGCGACGTGCTCGACGCCCCGGGCGATACCGAGCGGATCGCCGGCGACATCGACGACGTTCAGCAGCGGTGAGGTAAACTCCGTAGAGCCTGTTTCCGCTCCTTTCCGGGATCTCTTCGACGTGTTTCAGCAGCCGCCCCCCGCGGGCACCGGCGAGAAGCAGTACCACGCCTACCCGTGGTGGAGCCCGCGGTTCTGGCACGGCATGCCGCTGGGCGTGTGGCTGCCGCTCGTGGCCGATCATCACTGGCGGATCGCCCCGAGCCGCTGGGGCCTGATGGCGACGGTGACCGGTGCCGCCGCATTCAACTCGCTCGCCGAGCCGCTCTCCGAGGCCCGGTTTCGCCGGCTGCTCCGCGATCCACCTGCGACGCCGCCGCCGCTGTTCATCATCGGCCACTGGCGATCGGGCACGACGCTCCTGCACGAGCTGATGATGCTCGACGACCGCTTCTGCTGCCCCAACACGTACCAGTGCTTCGCGCCGGGCCACTTCCTGCTCACGGAGTCGGTGGTCACGTCGGCGCTCTCATGGATCATGCCGTCCAAGCGGCCGATGGACGACGTGGCCGCCGGCTGGGACCGGCCGCAGGAGGACGAATTCGCCCTCGTCAACATGGGCGCGCCGTCCCCCTATCGCCGTATGGCGTTTCCGGTGACAAGCTCCGATCGGCCCGAGGCGCTCGATGTGGCGCTCTTGCCACCGGCCGAACGTGACCGCTGGAAGGGGGCGATGAAGAAGTTTCTCGAGCGGCTGGCCGTGCACGATCGGCGGCGGCCCGTGCTCAAGAGCCCGCCACATACGGCGCGGATGGGTGTGTTGGCCGAGATGTTTCCGGAGGCCCGGTTCCTGCACGTGGTTCGCGATCCCTTCGTCGTCTTTCCCTCGACGCTCCGGCTCTGGCGGTCGCTGCACGACGTGCAGGGGATGCAGGTGGACCGCGGCGATTCGCTCGAGCGGTACGTGTTCAACGCCTTCGACGAGATGTATGCGGCGTTTGACCGCGATCGGCAGGCGCTGGGGCCAGACCGGCTCCACGAGATCCGGTACGAAGACCTCGTGGCAGATCCGGTGACCAAGCTCGCCGAGGCCTATGACCGGCTCGGCCTCGACGACTTCGACCACATGCGGCCCGCGCTCGAGGCGCACTGCGAGTCGATGAAACGCTACCGAACCAATACCTACCGCCACGACCCGCGGATCGTGGCGGAGATCGCCTCCCGCTGGCGTCCATTCATCGACCGCTACGGCTACCCCGTGCCGGCGGTCTGACATTCTATTCAAGCCCCCAGGCGCGAGCCGGGGGATATGAAGCGGGATCCCGTCGCTTGCGCTTAGGGCTTGTATGACAGATCCCGTCGCTTGCGATTAGGGCTTGTGTGCGCGCTTCTGTTGCATGAGCCGCACCTTCGGGTCGGCCTGCATGCTTTTTTGCTCGTCGGCGAATTCCTGCGGCGTCATCCGGATCGCCTTCTCGAACCGCAGCCGCGCCAGCGCATACTGGCAGGCCGCGATCACGGCAGCCGCCGCGACGAGCCAGCCGAGTTGCCGCCAGGCGAGCAGCGCCGCCCGCGCCGGATCGCCCAGCGTGCCGGAACCAAGGAGCGGCCCGGCGACCGTATACGCCACGCCGCCGAGCAGCAGAAGCGCGGCGGCGTTGCCCATGACCGCCATGACCGTGCGACCTGAGAAGACCCGGCGCAGGCCGCTCAGTGGATCGATCCGGCCGAGGTCGGGCACGATTCTCACTGACTGCCAGCTGATGCCGTCGCAGAGAGCCCGCACCGCAAGGCCCGCCGCGGCTGCCGCCAGCACGAGCCCGAGGCTCGGCGCGAGCATCGACATGGGCACGAGTTCGCTGACCGCCGGCATGTCGGCGCGGGCTGACGTGGCCGTGGCGATCACGCCCCGCACCATCTCGGCGGCGGCCGGCAGCGTGGTCCGCATCCAGCCCGGCAAGAGCGCCACCACGACGACGGCGCTGGCCACCCAGGCCAGCGCCGCGGAGGCGGGCATCGCCCCCTGCTGCCGCGCTGCCTCGCGGCGGCGCGGCGTGGCGGGAATCGTGCGATCGGCCGAGTCCGACATGCCTGCTCCGTGTGGTTCGCCGTGAGGATCAGGGGCCGCGTGAGGATTCGCCAGCAAGCGACCGCTCGATCTGGGCATGGGCCACAGCACCGAAGCCGCCGAGCCAAGCCTCGGCTCCAGCCATGACCGCGAGCATCACGACGACCGCGGCCAGCCCCTGGAGCATGCCCTGCCCCGGATCGAACCGCACGGTGCGCAGACAGATCGCCAGCGCCAGATGAAACGTCACGACGGCTGCGACCGCAGGCACGGCCAGCGCCGTGACGAGCGAGAGGGCGAGTGCCGGTGCGGCGGCCACCACCGCGACGAGCGGCGACTCCGCCCCGACGGCGGCGAACAGGCTGCCCACTGGGATCACACGGACGCTCTCGAGCAACCCCGCGACCACGGCGAGGTGGCCGCCCGCGGCGAAGAAGCCCGCCAGGCCGAGCCACCAGGCCAGCCGCGCGATGCCCGTCGGCTCGGGGTCGCCCGCAGGCGTGGCGAAATCGTCCGCCCACGAGAGGCCCGACACGCTGCCGAGCAGCCCGCCGGCCCATGCCGCGGCGGCCACGATCGCCGCCGCGACCAGTCCGAGGCCGAGCCCCACCACCGCCTCGCCGATGACGACGGCGGGCAGCGGCTGCGCTGCCAGGGACGCAGCCCGCGCGTGGGTGGCCGTCGGCAGCGCGAGTACGGTCAGGCAGACGGCGAGCACGCCTCGCACCTTGAACGGCACCTGGTCGCTCAGCGGCAGGGCGCCGGCGAACACGGCGGCCGACATCCGGGCCAGCACCGCTGCCGCGAGGAGCGGATCGGATAACGCCGTGAAGAGCGAGGAGACGGCCATCGGCGAGTGATGTCCAGATGAACGACGCGACCCACGGGCGGCCTCAGGGGCCACCCACCGCCACGCGAAACAGTTCCACGAACCGCTCCACCATCCACGGCAGCGCGAGCAGGATCATCACGCCCATCACGAACAGCCGCGGCACGAGCCCCACGATCGGCTCGTGCACACCGGTGGCGGCCTGTACGAGGCCGAGCACCGTGCCCGTCAGGAAGCCCGCGATCAAGACCGGCGCGGCCACGACGAGGCCGGTGAGCAGGGCCTGGCGCACGAGTTCCAAAAGCTGACCGTCGGTCATCGGATGCCTTTCATCGCGCGGCCGTCAGCCGGTGGCGGCCCGCACGCCGTCGAGCAGCGAGCGGACCACGAGTGTCCAGCCGTCGGCGGCCACGAACACGAGAAGCTTGAGCGGCAGCGACACGAGCGTGGGGGGCAGCATGACGAGCCCCGTCGAGACCACGAGCGTGGCCACGAGGATGTCGAGCACGAGGAACGGCAGCAGCAGCCGGAAGCCGATCGCGAAGGCCGTTTCCAGTTCGCTCACGAGGAAGGCCGGCAGGAGCGCCTCCACCGGCACATCGTCGTAGGTGGCCGCCCGCTGCGGCCCCGCCGGATGCCGCTGGAGAAACAGGAGCATCGTGTCGCGGTTGCCTGCCTGCTCGATCTGCGTGGCCATCCAGCGGCGGATCGGCAGCGAGCCCTTCTCGAACGCCTCCGCGGGGGCGAGCGTGCCCTGCCGGCAGGGTTCCACGCCGTCGCGCCAGGCCTGCGTCCACACGGGCCACATCACGAGCGCCGACAAAAAGATTGCCAGCGACGCGAGGATCTGGTTCGACGGAATCTGTGCAGTGCCGAGCCCTTGCCGCAGGAGCGCGAGCACCACCGACATCCGCACGAAGCAGGTGGTCATGAGGAGCACGGCCGGCGCGAGACTCATGACGCCGAAGGCGAGGGCCGAGGGGAGCACCGCCTCGATGCCGTTGACGCCCAGGAGCGACTCCAGACTGCCGACGGGGTTCGTGCCGGCGCTGGTGACCGCGCTGCTGGCCGGAGCGACCACGGCCGACTGCTCAACTGCGGGGGGCAGCGGCGGCACATCCCCCTCGGCGGCCACCGCGACGGCGGGCAACGCGGCCCAGCAGCAGGAGGCCAGCACGAAGGCGAGCAGGGCCGACACCGTCGATGACGGCTTCACTGCGACCGCCGGCCGGGCCTGGCCGCGGCAGGCGGCCGTGATCAGGGTCGTGGCCTGCGGGTCGGTGATCTCGGCGAGCGTCGTGGCCCCCGCCGAAGAGACGCCGACGAGGAGCGTCTTCGGACCGAACCGCACGATCCGCACGGACTGGGCTCCGGCCAACGGCGCCGACCCGAGCACCTCGAACACGTCGGGGGGCAGCGTGGCGGGCCGCCGCTGCGAGAAGAACCGGAAGGCGGCGAGCACGGCGAAGGCACCGCCGAGCGCGGCGAGCAGTCGCCATTCACCGAGCGCGGCCGCCGGCTTTGCAGCCGCCGACCGGGGGCCGGCAGCGGGCTGCTCGTCGAGCAGCACCACGGGCTGGATCGCGGAAGACGTTGTCTCCGGAAGCGGTGCCGGCGGCGGCTCGGCCGCGACCGCGGCGGCCGCACAGGCCAGCCATGCCGCCCCGACGAGCCATCCGCGGCCCGTCATGCCGCCACCTTGCGGGCCGGCGGGGCGTCGTCGTCACCCTGCACGTCGATCGCATTCCAATCGATCCGCGGCTGGCTGCGACGCCGGGGCCGCCCGGCAGGCCGCGGCGCAACCGCAGCGGCGAGGAGCATCCAGGCCAGCACGGCTCCCGAGACGACGATCACGACGACCCAGGCCTCGCGCGGCACGGCGGCCATCTCGCCCCGAGCGACGGCCTGACAGGCGGCATCGAGGATCTGGCCGGGGGTGCGGTGCTGCTGGTCCACCGTCGGTGTGCGGACGGCCTGCGCCACCGCGCCGGCCGTCCCCGACGGCATGGCCCCGATGGGCGCGGGTACCGGTGGCAGGGCCGCGGCGACCGGCCGCGAGCCGCGGCTGGGCGTGGCCGCAAACTCGGTCAGCATCACGCGGCAGTCAGCCGGATCGGGCGTGTGCGGGAGGAGGCCGCGCACATGCTCGATGAGCCGCTCACGTTCGCGGCGATACGCCGCCGCCGCATCGCCTGCCGGATCGCGGGCCAGCGTCGCCTGAACGGCCGAACGGAAGTAGCTGTCGGGCACGGCAATCGACACGAGGATCGTGTCGGGCCCGGCGGACTGTGACGGCGTGGCGAGCGGCGCGAGCACCGGGGGCGCCGGCGCGACGGACGCCGCGATCTCGGCCGGTGCATTCGCCCCGGCCACCGGCTGATCACCCCGCGGCCGCTGCGGCTCGGGCAGCGCCGGCGGCTCCACCACCGCCGGTGCGGCGAGCGGCAGCGTGACGGTCACGTCGATGATCGCACCTTTGACGAACGCCATGCCCTGCCGCACCTTCGCGGCGAGGTGCCGCTCATGGGCCACGCGGCGGGCGAGGTCGGGATCGACCGACAGGTCGTCGTGCTCGACCTCGGCCACGAGCGGGCCGGCATACACGCGGCCGCTCCGCAGATCGGTGACGGCGACATCCTCGGGCCGGAGGCCGGCGATCGACGCCGCCACGAGCACGCGAATCGCCTGCACTCGCGCCGGCTCGAGTTCCACGTCGGGTTGCGTGCGGACATTGACGCTCGCGGTCTTGACCGGACCGGCGGCCATGCCGCCGTCGAGCCCCGCCCGTTCGGCCACGTCGGTGAACACGGCGGCCCGCTCGATGCCCGGCATCGAGCAGATCACGTGGGCGAGTTCTTCCTGCACGGCGACCCGCAGCATCTCTTCCTGCACCGCCCGGCTCTGCCAGGGGCTGTTCTTCTCGAGCGCCCGCTTGAGGCTGCTGCCGAACTCGCGCGGCAGCGCCTCGGCATCGACCAGCGCCCGCATGTAGGCGCTCTGGCGGGGCCGCGGCACCCACACGCGACCGTCCTCGGTGCGATGATCGACGAGCTGCGCCCGATCGAAGGCCGCCTCGATGATCGCCATCTCTGACGACGGCAGCACGGTGCCCGGCAGCAGTTCGACTTCCTCGTTAATCGGCCGGTCACGAACGAGCCAGGCAGCCCAGCCCACCGCGGCAGCCACGAGCCCGAGCGCGAGCACCTGGGCCACGTTGAACCGCGGCAGCCGTCCGGTCGTCGTGTCTGTGAAATGATCGTTCATCGGTCTGCTTTCAAGTCAGGCGGCCATGCCCCGAGCCCGCCGCCGCGGCAGCCGGAGCGTCACCGCGGTGCCCCCTTCGGGACAGGCAGTGACCAGCAGCGAGCCGCCGAGCCGTGCCGCAATCGTTTCCAACTCGTTCGCGACCGCGGCCCGGGCATTGCCCGAGTCGGCCACCTCGATCTCCACCGCAGCGCCGGTATCGACGGCCGTCACCACCACCTCGCACAGCGGGGGCAGGTCACTCTGTGGATCGGGCACGACTGCGGCCGCGACGGCCTGCTGCACGAGGCCTTCGAGCAGCCGTGTCAGCTGCTGCGGATCACCGCATCTGGCCAACTGCGGGTCGATGTCACAGGCGAACCGCACGGCCGGAGCGTCACGCCGTGCGGCGGCTACGGCTGTCGCCACGAGGTCGCCGATCGTGGGAGCGGCCCAGATCGGCAGGATGCGGGGACCGCTCTCGTCCGCGCCGTCTGCGGCTGAAAACAATGAGTCACCTGTCGTCATGACGAAGCCTCCTTGCTTCGATGGCTTGCTGCGATGGGCGGCGTCGATATGTGTGCCCGAACGTCGAGTCGATGCGTGCCGTACGTCAGGTGGCGTAGGCAGCCCGGCGCGGCTCCGCCGCGCCGCAGACGCCGTCCATCACCCAGCGATTCACATCGGCGAGCATGGCTCGCGACACGTTGTCCGTCTCGGCCGCCGGATAGATCCTCAAGGCCAACTGGGCGCCGGCGGCGTGGAACAGCCGCAGCGTGCGATCGGTCTGCGCCGCGGCGGCCTCGTCGGCATCACGCGGGGCGCACAGCAGCATCGGCAGTCGCCGCACGTCGGCGATGCGGGCGAACAGCGCCTCGTCGAGCGGAAATCCGCCGCCGAGCGACACGACGCCGGCGAAGGCATTCGGCTGGCGACAGGCGATCCGGAAGGCATCGCGGCCCCCCTCCCCCTGCCCCACGAGATAGATGCGGTCGGGATGCACGCTGAGCCGGCTGCACGCCCGGTCGATCGCCTCCCACACCGGCTCGGTGACGTCGGCCCCGGTGACCGGCAGGGCCGCCTGCACCGCCACGAAGTTCCGCAGGCTCACTCGGGTCATCACCCGCCCGAGGTCGAAGGCGCCAGCACCCGGCAGCCAGACGAGCAGCGGGTAGCGATAGCCCGCCTCGTAGCCCTGCGGCAGGAAGACGCGGGCGTCGCCCATCCAGTCGGGCAGCGCGGCCCGCGGAGGCCGGGCCAGTTCGCCGGCGGATCGTTTCCCCACGCCGCGCGCTGGACGTTTCGACCGACGACCACTCATGCCACACCTCGCTGGGCTCGGGAACAGGCCGGCCGCACGTGGGCCAGCCAGTCAGGAGACGGCGGGTTGTAGCCGACCCCCACCGCGCGAACAACGCCAACGCAACCGGGCCGCGCGGAGGCCGCGCGGCCCGGGCATTTCAGGCAATCTAGGCAGGCGACGCGATCAGGCGGCGGTGCCCGTGAGGCGGTTCATCGCGGCGACGAGCTCCTTGACCGCGGCGATGCTCTTGTCGAGCGCGGCCCGCTCGGCCGGCTGGAGCGACAGCTCCACGATCTTCTCCACGCCGCCGGCACCGAGCACCACGGGCACGCCGACGAAGTAGCCGCCCACGCCATACTCCTTGTCGCAGTAGGCGGCACAGGGCACGAGCCGCTTCTTGTCGCGGACGACCGCCTCGACCATCTGCGCCGTGGCTGCCGCGGGGGCGTAGTAGGCGCTGCCCGTCTTGAGCAGGCCCACGATCTCCGCGCCGCCGTTGCGGGCCCGATCGACGATCGCCTCGAGCCGCTCGGGCTTCACGAGCTGGGTGACGGGAATGCCCCCGACGCTGGTGCACGACGGGATCGGCACCATCGTGTCGCCGTGACCGCCGAGCAGCATGGCCGAGATGTCCTCCACGCTCACGCCCAACTCCATGGCGAGAAAGGAGCGGTAGCGGGCGGTGTCGAGGATGCCGGCCTGGCCGATCACGCGGCTGGCTGGGAAACCGGTCACCTGGAACGTCCGCTGCACCATCGCGTCAAGCGGATTGGAGACCACGATCACCACCGCCTGCGGGCTCGTGTCGCGAATCTTCGCGGCCACGTCGCCCACGATCTTCGCGTTGGTCGAGAGCAGGTCGTCGCGGCTCATGCCCGGCTTCCGGGCGATGCCCGCCGTGACCACCACCACGTCGCTGCCGGCCGTGTCGGCCCAGTCGGTCGTGCCCACGAGCTTCGAGTCGAAGCCCATGATCGGCGAGGCCTCGAAGAGGTCGAGCGCTTTGCCGGCGGGCATGCCCTCGGTGGCCGGAATGTCGAGCAGGACGATGTCGCCGAGTTCGCCGGCGGCACACCAATGAGCGGTGGTGGCGCCGACGTTGCCGGCACCGATGATCGAGATCTTCGCGCGTCGCATGCAGATGCTCCAGGGGTGGCAGAGAACAGGTGTGATTCAAACGAGGACGGTGGGAAGCGGGCGGCCGGCCGTCAGGTTCCGTCGCCCGGCACGTTGACGCGGTCGGGGAGTGCCTCGCGGGCCTGACGCTCGGCGAGCCGGGCGGCGCGACCCGACGCCCAGACGCCGTAGATCACCGCGGCCGCCACCGCGGCGCCGAGGCCGGCGAAGATCCAGGAGAGAACGGTGCTGGTTTCGGCCGTGGAGGGGGGCTTCCGCCACTCGGCCCGCCGCGCGATGAGCAGGGCCGTCTCCCGCCGCTTGCCCTTCTCTTCGCGGTCGCCCTGCGACGAAATGATCGACACGTCGGCGAGCGGGTAGCCATATCGCTTGAGGGCGAAGCCGTCGATCCGCACCCCCTCCGAGATCGAGTCGCCAGTGGGCATGCCCGGCGGCAGATCGCGAACGCAGCAGACGATCGGGTATGTGTCTTGGTCCTGGCCGTCGATGCGGATGAGCGGCGTGTCGACGAAGACGAACAGCTCCCAGTAGTGGTCGGTGCCGAGCTGCTCGCGACGGAATGGCTCGTCGATCGCGATCCGCGTCGCCTTGCGAGCGATGCCCGTGATCGTGACCGGATCGCCCCGATGATCGACATACCACTTTTTCGCGGGGTCGATGACCGCCAGGATCGTCTCGGCCGGGGCCGGTTCGCGGCGGCCCTCGTCGCGAGCGACCGCGGCGAGCATCGCATAGAAGGCCTCGGCGTCAGCCGCGGCGAGCCGGCCACCGTCGCGAACCGTGTCGAAGAGGGCATAGTCCATGCCGAGGCTGCCGAGGGACGTTGCGGGCTCGAAGGCGACGCCGCTGGCCGCCATCACGACCGCCGGCCGCGACTCAGGCCAGCTCGATGCATCCGCCGGCGCACCGGTCGGTGCGGGCCCCACACCAGCCGAGAGGGGCAATCCCACGACACTCGCCGGCTCGTCGATCGACTGCCAACGTGGCCACGCCTTCGGCGCCGCCTTCACGAGCACGTCGACGACGCGGCCATCCGCGGCGCTTAGCCGCACGACATCGAAGCTCGGCTGGCCGAAGAGCTGCTCCTGCTCGGGCGAGAGCTGCTGCGGGGCCACGAACGTGGCTCGGCCACGCACCAGCAC
>JBAVTF010000051.1:0-13404 GCA_049695995.1 Pirellulales bacterium
GCCGGCACCACTGGCGGCGAGGGGGGTTCGGCCACAGCTGCGGCGGCAGGAGCCTGGGAACTCGAGTCACCAATCGGCGGCGGCTCAATGGCTGCCGGTGGCCGCACGGCCACGTCCCGCCGTCCAGTTCCAGCCAGCGACCAGCCCAGCGCGCCCAAAAGCGCGACGAGGACCGCCGCCGCGGAGCCGGCGAGGATCCAAGCCCGCGCAGGCGAGGCCGCCGCCTGCGGCCCCGTCGATGCCGGCACCCGGGAGGCCGGACTCACGAATACCGTGTCGCTGAGAGCGGCATCGCGGCCGCCTGCAGCGGCTTCGATCGCGGGGCGAACCACCGGCCGTGCCGCTGCGCGCTCAGACCGCGCGATCATCCGCAGCCGCTCCGCCAGCGCGGCATCAACCTCCCCGGCAGCCACCCGACCAGCCGTCAGGTCGGCAAGCAGCCGGTGGCAGTCGGCCACCTCCGCCAACTGCATGTCGGACTCGATGCACACCCGCTCGAACTCGGCCAGTCGGCCGGCCGGGAGCACATTGTCGAGGAACTCGGCCGCCGAGTTCGGGTCAGCCGCCAGCCCGCGGCCCTCGGGGGGCGGAACGGCGATCACCGGCCGCGTCACGACATCCCGGATTCGATTGGCGAGCGTTTGGGCGACAGCGCTGCCCGCCACTTTCTCCGCCAACTGTCCGGCGGCATCCGCCGGCAGCACGCCATCCATCCAGGCCAGCAGGGTACGCAGGGTCAGGCGCATGCAATGGACCTCCTGCCTAAAGAGTGGCCCGCCGGGCCGAATTTCGTGCACGGAATTTTTTCCCGGGCACAACGCCGGATTCCGGCGATCCAGCGGGCCAGACGCGACGTAGTGAACGTGGCATTTCGAGCCCGCGAGCAAGTTGCCCGAGGATTGGGCTGGGGGCCGAGTCTGGCTACAGTAGCAATGGAAAGTGCGTTTTTGGGCGTGCCGGCCATGAATCCCACTCCTGAGCTTCACATCCCGCAGGTCGATGAACACCGCCAGCGGCTCGTGCCGGAGCCGCGGGTGATCCTGCGCCGCGCCAGCGGCTATCTCGAACTCGGCGAACTGCTGCTCGAAGGCGAGGCACCTGCTCCGCCGACCGCTTGCCGGCTGTTCCGCCGGGCGCTCGCGGAACTGAGTCAACTCGATGAGGCCGACCGCAGGGACGCGGCGGCCGCCTTGCTCGAGGGCGAGTCGCTGCGGGCGTTGGGCGAGTGGGAGGCGGCGCTGCCGCCGCTCATGCGGGCCGCACATGCCACGCCCGGCCACATCGAGGCCTGGCTCGGAATCGGCTGGTGCCTAAAGCGGCTCGATCGCCTCGACGAGGCGATCGGCGCCCTCGCCGACGGTCTGGCGGCGTTCCCCGGTCAGCCGGTGCTGCACTACAACCTGGCCTGCTACCATTCGCTCGCGGGCAATGTGCCTGCGGCGATCGAGCACCTCACGCAGGCCATCGCGATCGATGACCGGTTTCGTGACCTCACGGGCCATGAGCGCGACTTCGACGCGATCCGCGGCGACCCACGGTTCGTGGCCGCCACCAGCGTCACCGTCTAGGCCCTTCCCTGGCAGCCGAGTTCGCCAGTCATGACGAGCGCGGCGTTGCAGGACATCGTCGCGTTGTTGGGCTGCCCAGCGGCCGGCAACCCCGCCCAGTATCTGTTCGAGCGGGCGATCGAGGCGGCCGGGCTCGACGTGCGGTTTCTCACCGTGGAGGTCACACCGGAACGGCTGGCCGACGCGCTCGCCGGCGTCGCGGCGATGAGGTTCAGGGGCTGCCTGCTGTCGGGGCCACTCCGTGAGGCGGCCCTGCCGCTCATTGCCTCGACGAGCCCAGCCGCCACGTTCGCCGGCGCGGTGACGCTCGTAGAGCGGCAGGCCGGTCCGCTCACCGGCCATATGACCGACGGCCGGGGCGTCGTGGAGGCGCTCCGTAGTCACATCGACCCGGCTGCCTGCCGCGTGCTCGTGCTGGGGGCCGGCTCGCGGGGCCGGGCCACGGCACTCGAACTGGCGCTTGCCGGCGCCGCCAGCATCGTGGTATCCGACCCCGATGCACCGCGGGCGGCGGCCCTGGCGGAGGCGCTGGGTGGCCTCGCAGCGGCACCGGCGGCGGTGCTGGAATGGACCGACTCACTCGACGTGCCGCCCGACGTCGACATCATCGTCGCGGCGGGCCCTGCACCGGGCGGCCGCCCGTCTCCGGGGAAAGGTCCGACGCTCACGGGCCTCCGGGGCGACCTCGTGGTCGCCGATCTCACCCTCGCCACGTCGCCATCACCGGTGGCCAGTCAGGCGCAGGGCGCCGGGGCATGCGTCGTCGACGGCTTGGAGATCCACGCCGCCCGCACCGCGATCGACATCCACGCACTGCTCGGCGTAGATGCCGATCCCGACATGCTCCGCGACGCCCTCGACGAGTTCCTCTCGTAGCGCTGCGGCCGTTCGGGACTACTTGCTGTACTCCTTGAGGAAGCCCTTGAACTGCACGAGGTGCTCCTCCTCATCGGCGAGCAGGCGGATGCAGAGATCCTGCGTGACGTAGTCTTCGCCTTCGACGGCCTTGATGATCTTCTTGTACTGAGCGCAGGCGGTCTCTTCGGCGGCGATCACGCTCTTGATCACGCCGACTACGTCGGTCGTATCGGCCACGGGCTGGATCTGCTTGCCGATCGTCAGGGACTTCGAGCCCGGGATGTGCCCGCCGAGCTGCTTGATGCGGTTGGCGAGCTGCTGGGCGTGGGCGATCTCGCCCGGAACGTCGGCGCCGAGTGACTTCTTGATCTCCTCAGCCCGCACGCCGTCGAGATTCACACTGTTGGCCAGGTAGTTCATCACCGTCTCGAGTTCCATGCTGTAGCTCTCGAGCAACAGGTTGATCGTCTCTTGCACGGTGGCGGCCATCACACACTCCTCTGAACGAATGGGGGAACGAACGAAAGGCTGAAGAAAACAGGATCAGAAGTCTATCGCGTCTGGCCCGCGGCGGCCGACACGCGCTCGATCTTTTTCGCGAGGGCCGTGGCCGCGGCACGCACGTCGCCCACGGGATCGTCGTCGAGCGTTGCGAGCGGCTGGGCGACGCTCTCCGGCGGCATGATGCCCGCATCGACGAGCAGCCCCACCGCCTTCAGTGCGTTGACGACGATCAGCGCCCGGCGATACCGCTGCGACTGTGCCGCCTCATCCCCCGGCTCCGCGGCGGAATCGGGCAACGCCAGCATCTCGGCGAGCATGGGATAGGCGGCCTCGCGTCCCTGTCGAGCCAGGCCGATCGCGGCGTTGTAGCGGACATCGTCGGCGGCGTCGCCCACCAGCTGCTCGAGTCGCTCTTCGGCACCCGCCCCCCCCACCACGCCGAGCGTGAAGGCGGCGGCCGACCGCAGGCCGGCGTCGTCGCTGCGCGAGGCAGTCAGCAGGGCATCAGTTGCGGCGGCCGCATCGGGAAAAGCCCCGCCCGCGGCTGTGAGGTTCGTGTCCAGCACGGCGAGGGCCTCGACGGCCGCCCGGGCCGTTTCAGGATCACCCGCATCGCGGACGCGTGCGACGAGCGGGGCGGCCGCCTCGGGCACCGCGAACTCTCCAAGCGCGCGGCACAGGTAGCCGCACAGCGTCCGTGCCTGCTCGCCCGCGTGACCACCGAGCTTCGGCCGCCCGCTCGCAACCTCATCGGCGAGGATGCCGGCCAGGTCGCCGGCGAGCGTGGCGTCGGACTTGAGCGTGGCGCCGCCCGGACCGCGGAGATCGTTGGCAAGGTTGAGCGCCGCCTGCCACCGCCCCTCGTTGGCCCGTCGCAGCGTGCGGACGTAACCTTCCGGATCGTTGCCCAACTGGGCCAGCCAGTGGAAGGCCAGCCACACCGCTACGATGATGGCGACGATGATCGCCGGCACCAGGAACAGCTGCACGAGAAATGCCGCACTCGGTGGCTCGACGGGCGGCAGGGAGTCGTCCTGCGAGACGGTGCGACGGGTGGATTCGGCCATCGGGTATGGAGGAAGCGTGAACGGTCGAGACACCAGTGAAAAGTCTAGGTGCAGGCGGCCAAATGACCAGCCGCCGCGGTTTTCCGGCAGGCTGACCAACGCCACACGATGACCGCCACTCACGCAGCTTCCCCGATCTGGCTCGACACGGAGCTCGACACCGTCGAGGAAAACCTCGCCCTCGACGAGGCGTTGCTCGAGGCGGCCCACGAGGGGAGGCTCGCCACGGCGGTCGTCCGCACCTGGATGGCGACGACGCCCACGGTGGTGCTCGGGTCGTCGAGCCGCATCGCCGCCGAGGTCGATCCCGATGCCTGCGCAGCAGCGGACGTGCGACTCATTCGCCGCCCGAGTGGCGGACTCACGGTGGTGCTCGGCCCAGGCTGCCTGATGTGGTCGGTGATCGTGCCGCATCCGCAGGGGAGCCCCGGGCTCGAGGCGATCCACGCCGCGATGCTCGAGCCGCTCGCTCGCGCACTGTGCAGTGCTGGCCGCGACGTGCGCCGGCGGGGCACGAGTGACCTCGCGGTCCTCGATGGCTCGATCGAACGGAAGGTGTCGGGCAATGCCCTGCGAGTGAAGCGTCACGGCGTGCTCTATCACGGCACGCTGCTCGATAGCTTCGACCTCGACCTCATCAGCCGCGTGCTCCGGCACCCGCCGCAGGAGCCGGCGTATCGTGCAGGGCGTTCGCATGCGGGGTTCGTCGCCAACCTTGGCCTCGGCCGACCGCGGCTCAAGGCGGCGGTCCGGGAGGCATTCCAGGCAACAGGGTCGGCCGAGGCCCTCGGCGACTGGCCACCCGACCGCGTGCGGCAACTGGTGGCGGAGCGGTATGCCAGCAGCGCCTGGACGCAGCGGCTCTGACGCGACGGCGAGGCCACCCTGGCAAGCTGGGTCGACCCTGCCGGCTCGGTGGACCAGTCTGGCCGTGGATGACGGGGTGATTTCCGTCGGGGCCGTGGGCCGATGCCTTTTCTAGCAGCGATAGGCGCGGGGCAGCAGACGGGCCACGGGACGCGCGGCGAACTTCTCTTTCGTCGCCCGCACCTCCTGGCTACCGTCCGCGGCCCGCTCGACAGGATGTCGGTCAGCCCGCAACAGGAGGTTGCCTTCCATGCGCTTGCACATGAATGCCGGTGACGTTCGCGATCTCGTGAGCCGCCACTTCCTCAATCTGGGAGTGGATTCGGTGGAGGTGGATGATCTCCAGGAGAACATCCGCATCGACCGTGGGCGGTGCGTGGCCCGGTGTTATCGCGTGGCCGACATGTTCGCCATGTGGCTGATCGACGTCGGCGTGCTGCAGTTTTACGACGCGGATGGTGAGATGCTGCACACCGTGAATCTGTTCACGGAACTGCTGCCGCAGCGAGCCGCAGCCTGAGTCGACGCCGCCGCGTGGCGGCGCAGCAGTGAGGGGGGTTCCAGCATGCCCGGGCAGTCGGCGCGCGCGCCTGCGCTATCCATCGTGATTCCAACGGTCGCCGACACGGCGGCCCTCGAAGAGACGCTCGTGAGCGTGCTGGAGAACCGGCCGCCCGATTGCGAGATCGTCGTTCCGCTGGCCTGTGGCTATGACGACCCGTGGAACATCCGCGAAGAGGTGACGTTCGTGCAGGCGCCGCGCGGCTCGCGGCTGGTGGCCTGCACCAACCTGGGGATCGCGTCGAGTCGCGGCAGCGTGGTGCACGTGCTGGCGGCCGGCTGGAGAGCGACCCCGGGCTGGACCGACCGGCCGTTGGAGTGGTTCGCCACCGACGACATCGCGGCCGTGGTGCCGGCGGTCGTCACGGCTGACGATGCCACGCGGGTCGTGTCGACGGGCGTGCGGCTGTCCTGCGGTGGACGGCGGATCGCGGCCGCGGCGCCGCGGCAGACGAATGCGGTGCTCGCCAAGGGCGCGGCGCCGATCCTCGAGGCGGGATTCTGGCGGGCTGACGTGCTCCAAATGGCCGGTCCTGGCTTCGCGACCGCTTGCGGCGAGGCCAACGCCGACGCCGACATGGCCGCGGCGGTCGATTGCCTGCCTTTACCCGTTGTGTACGAGGCAGGCTCCCGCGTTGTGCGCGGCCCCACGCGGCAGACGCCGCGGGCGTTCACGGCCGGCCTGCATGCCGAGCGGCTCTTCTGGCGGTCACTGGGGCGTGGATCGCGGACCGTAGCGGTCATCGCCCACGTCGCCGAGATCGTGCGGGATACGGTCATGCGGCTTCCGCTGGGCACGCTGCCGATGCTCGCGGGCCGGGGCGTGGCGCTCGTCGAAATCGGCAGCACGATCCGCCGGCAGCGGCAACTGCGGCAGCTCCGCGACTTCGTGTCGGACGTCGAAGCCGGCCAGACGCTGCGGATCGACGCGGCACACACCGATCTCGCCCGCCCGCACGGCCGGCCGTCGGCGACGCCACCGCTCAAGCGGTCGGCATGAAGCGGCCGAGATTACGCCGGGGAGTGGCCGAAAGGGTGCCGCCGCAGCCTGGCGATCGCTGCCTGTTGCCGCGGGCGGACGGCGTGTAGAATCCGCCGTGGCGTTTCGCCCTCGTAGCTCAATTGGATAGAGCGTCAGCCTCCGGAGCTGAAGGTTACAGGTTCGATCCCTGTCGAGGGTACTGATCGGGGTGGCATGGTAGATGCATCGTCACCCCGGCTTGGATGCTCGAGGCGTGAGCCGAGGGAATCTGGCTGGCCATTCTGAAGCGGCCCACATTCTCTCGCATCTGGCCGCAGGCGGCAGGACTGCCGCGAGATCTCGCGGGCGTCGAACCGCAGCTGCGACTCCGCGTACGGGACGGCCTTGACCCGCTGCCGCCGCCTGCCCTACTTTCTGCCCCCCCCTCCTGACGGATCACGCGAACAGGATCGCGAGCGAGCCATGATCGAGATCGTCGTTCCTCTGTTCAACGAGGAAGAGAACGTCGCGGAACTGCACAGGCGGATGCTCGCGGCGTGTACCAGCCTCGACACCGCGTGGCGGGTGACATTCGTCGATGACGGCAGCGTCGATCGCACCGTCGCGGCCCTGGAAGAGTGCCGCCGCGGCGACGATCGTTTCCACATCCTGCAACTGTCGCGGAACTTCGGGCACCAGGCGGCGATTACGGCAGGCCTCGCGCAGGCCGAGGGAGATGCCGTCGTGCTGCTCGACGGAGATCTTCAAGACCCTCCCGAGCTGATCCCGGCTCTTGCAGCCGCGTGGCGCGACGGCGCTGAGGTCGTCATCGCCCGCCGCCGCTCTCGGCAGGAGACGGGCCTGCGCCGGCTCGCCTTCGATCTGTTCCACGCCGGCTTCCGCTACCTCATCGATGCCGATATCCCCGCCCACACGGGCACCTTCTGCCTGCTCGCACGGCCCGCGCTCGACGCCCTCAACGCGTTGCCAGAGGCCCACCGGTTCTTCCCCGGCCTCAGAGAGTGGGTGGGCTTCCGACGCGTGCTCATCGATTACGACCGCCAGGCACGGCACCGCGGCAGTCCCAAACAGACGTTTCCCCGCCTCGTCCGCTACGCCGCCGACGGCGTGCTGAGCTTCTCGTTCCGTCCGCTGCGGCTGCTGACACTGACGGGTCTCGTCGTCTGCGGGCTGGCATTCCTCGTGGCGGCCTGGTTCGTCGCGAAGCGGCTCGTCGGACTCGAAACCGCGCCACTCGGATTCACCACGCTGTGCTGCGCTGTCTTCGGCCTCGGCGGCCTGCAACTCATCGGCATGGGCGTGCTCGGCGAGTACGTGGGCCGCATCTTCGAAGAGGCGAAGCGACGGCCACTCTACGTGGTGCGGCGCGATGCCGCAGCCGCCTCGGCCCTCACCCACCCCGTCCACCGCGCCGCCTGAGCGATGATGGATGCCACGCCTCCACTGCCGCATCGCGCGCCGCTTCCTGCGGTGATCGTGGCCCTGGCATGCCTCGCCGCCGGCGGCTTCGCCGTGCTGCTCAACGGCCGGTTCTACAGCCGCAACCAGCCGTTCTACGACTCGATGAGCTATCACGAGCAGGTGCACCGCGTGATGCAACTGGCCCGCTCCGAGGGGCTCGGCGCGGCGCTCTCCAAGGCCTGCCGCTCGTCCACGGTCTGCCTGCCGCTCGTGATGGCCGCGATCGCCGGTCCCTTCTGTAGCCCCAGCCGCGCGGTCGGCATCGCGATCCAGGTGGCCGAACTTCTCTTCTTTGCCGGCACGCTCCTCTTCTATCTGCGGCAGGTGCGCAGGCTCGATCCATGGATGGCCGCACTGGGCGTCCTGCCGTTCCTGGCCTGGCACTGCCTCTATGACTTCAACGGCGGCCTGTCCGACTTCCGCATGGATCTCAGCCTGGCACTACTCACCTCGACGACGGTGCTCTGGCATCTGATCGCCATGGCGACGGGCCACACGCTGCACTTCCTGACGCTGGGCGCGAGTGCCGCCGCCACCTGCCTCTTTCGAGCGACGGCTCCTGTCTACCTCGTGCTCATGCTCGCCCCGCTCGCGATCGCCGACCTGATCCCCGCGGCCACGCGGCGCCAGCGGCTCGTCGGCCTGCTGATCGCCGCAGCGGCGGCAACGCTCGGGGCGGCCTGGTTCTTCCTGCTCAACTATCGAGAGCTCTACTTCTATTACGTCGTCTGGAACACCGACGCCAACGCGCATCTCCCCCTGCGGGAGTCGCTCGCCCATGCACGATTCGCGGTCCAGCACGTCGGCATGGCCGCCGTCCTCCTCGCCCTATCGTTCCCGATCGTCCTGGGCATCGAGTCGCTGCTTCAGCGGACGCGACACCTTTTCGCGACCACTCCCGCTTCCCTCACCCCGCCCCGCCCCGACTGGCGGATCGCCTGGGTCGGCATCGCCCCGATCCTGCTGCTCGTCGTCCGCGGCGCCGGCCTCAATCCGTTCGTGAGCATGCCGGCCGCCTTCGGGCTCACGCTGTTCGCGATGCTGCCGCTCGCGGGCCCGCTCCGCCACGCCCCCTCGCAGCTGGCGCGGCTCGCCATCACAGCCGCGGCCATGCCGTGCCTCCTGATGGCAGGCATCCAGGGTTGGCGTGCCCATCACGGCGGGAGCGTTGACTCCATGGCAGCCCATCGCGCGGCGCTCGACGCCATCGCCGACGATGCCCGCCAACAGGGCCGGGACACCGCGGCCTATGCCACCACGCACTGCTATTACCTCAACCGGGGGAGCCTGCACAGCGTCGCTGTCTTCGACCATCCCGACGCCGCCTGGGTCGGGTCGGAGGTGCGGCTCCGCGGCGTCGCCCTGCAGCCCAACGCCTGCATCGACATCGCGGCGCAGGCCGACTGGGATCGCGTGCCCGGCGAGACGGACGACGAGAAGCTCGCCCACCTGCTGGCGACCGCTGACCGCGACCTCGACTATCTCGCGATTCCCGACGAAGCCACGACTGCGTTCGTGACGGAGCAAATTCCGTTCAACGTGATCAATCGCCATGCCGTGACGCTCCGCCAGCGGCTCCTCAACGGTGGCCGCTGGACACCGGTCTCGGATCCGATTCGCAACGGCGACCACGAAGTCGTGACGATCTACCGTAACACCCACGGCATCCCATGATCTCCATCGTCATCGCGACCCACGGCGACCCGCGGCTCCTCGACCTCACGCTCGAGGCCGCGGCCCAGGCCACCACGACCGACGTGGAGTACATCCTCGTCGGCGACGTGGAGACGGCGCTCGCGCGGCGGGCCGGGCAGCCGCATGGCAGCCGGCTGGTCACCGTGCACCGGCCCGACCTCGATCGAGTGGCCGCGCTCAATGAAGGGCTCGCACGGACGAGCGGCGAACTCGTGTCGCTTCTCGCGGCCGGCGACCAGCATTTCGAGGAGACGCTGCGGGTCATCCGCGAGGCGGCCGATCACCATCCCGGCGTCGACTGCTTCTACGGCGACACGATGATCGTCGATCCTTCCGGCCGCCTCGCCAGCGAATTCAACACACCGGACCGCAACCAGCGCCGCAGCCGGAAGCACTGCCGCTTCTGCGCGGCATCGACGTTCATCCGCCGGGCCGCGGTCGAGCGGCTGGGCGGGCTCGACCCTCGGTATCCGTTCTGGGCGGAGTACGACCTGTGGCTCCGGCTCGACCAGGCGGGAGGGCGGTTCCACCAAGTGCCGCGGCTCCTGGCCTGCCGACGGCAAGCAGCGGAGCAGCCGGCCCCGAGCGACTTCTCGGCAGTTCCCAGCTGGGCATCGCTCGACGAACTGCTGCGGGTGCGGCTGCAGAGCCGACGCCTCTCCCCGTCGCTCCTCGCCTGGTACGGCGGCGCGCGGGCCGCAGTCACAGCCGCAGAGAACGGTCGAGCGGCACGCTTGGATCTGGCCTGGGCATTCGCCGCGGAGGCCCAGCGCCGCTGGGGCGACGGCCGCCCGCTCGGGCTGGGCGCGCAGATCGTGCTGGCGGCGAAACTCCTGAAGCACACCGTGCTCGGGAAGGCCCTCAAGGAGTTCACGGTGCCACCCCCTGAGCCGCTCGCGACGCGGAAGTTCCAGCTGCTTCGCCGCAAGGTGTTCCGGCTCATGCACCATGCCCCCCGGCCGTTGCGGGTGCCGGCCTGGTATGCCTGTGCCAAACCGCCCGCCGAGCCGCCGGTGATCTCGATCGTCACGCCGAGCTTCAACCAGGGGCACGTGCTCGAAGCGACGCTGCGGAGCGTGCTCGACCAGGGATACCCGGCCCTCCAATACGTCGTGCAGGACGGCGGCTCCACCGATGCGAGCGTCGCAATCCTCGAGCGCTATTCACCGCAGCTCTTCGCCTGGGAGTCAGCCCGCGACGGCGGCCAGTCGGCGGCGATCAACCGCGGCCTGCGGCGGACGACAGGCGAGATCATGGCCTACCTCAACTCCGACGACATCCTTCTGCCCGGCTCGCTGGCCTACGTGGCCGACTTCTTCGCGCGGCATCCCGACGTGGATGTCATCTACGGTCATCGCGTGCTCATCGACGACACCGGCGCCGAGGTCGGCCGTTGGGTGCTACCGCCGCACGATGACCGTGTGATCGCGTTCGCCGACTTCATTCCGCAGGAGACCATGTTCTGGCGCCGCCGAGCCTGGGAGGCCGTCGGTGGCATCGACGAGTCGTTCCGTTTCGCCATGGACTGGGATCTGATCCTCCGGTTTCGCGACGCCGGGATGACGTTCCGCCGGCTGCCGCGGTTCCTCGGCGCCTTCCGCGTCTGGCCCGACCAGAAGAGCGTGTCATGGTGGCTGCCGGTGGGCCGCCGCGAGACGGAGCGGCTGACCGCCCGCACTCTTGGGGCCGCACCGACCCGCGAACGGATCCGCCGCGAGACCACCCGCTACGTGCGCCGCCATTGGGTGCTCGACAAGCTCTACCTCGCCGGACTCGTGCGCTACTGACAGTGGCCGACGGACTCTGCGCGGCGCCGCTACGATAGGCTTCGTCGGCAAGCGCCGAACACGGAAGCCACGGATGCCGCTCATCACTATTCGCAACCTGTCGCTGCGGTTTCGCGGGCCGCCGCTCCTCGACGACGTGACCTGCCACGTCGAGGCCGGACAGCGGATCGGCTTGCTCGGCCGCAACGGGGCGGGCAAGACCTCGCTCATGCGCGTGCTCGCCGGAGCCATCCGGCCCGACGCCGGGGAGGTGGCCATCGCCCCCGGCGCGACGGTCGCTCTCCTCCAGCAGGACGTGCCCCAGAACGTCACCGGCGGCGTGCACGAGATCGTCGCCGCCGGACTGCCGGCGACGGCCGCCGAGGCGGACTGGCAGCGCGACCAGGCCGTCGCGCAGATCCTCTCGCGCATGGAACTCGACGGCCGCGTGGCCTTCGAGTCACTCTCGGCGGGCATGAAGCGTCGCGTGCTGCTCGCGCGGGCGGTGAGCGGTCAGCCCGATCTGCTCCTGCTCGACGAGCCCACCAATCACCTCGACATCGAGGCGGTCGAGTGGCTCGAGGCGTTCCTCGGCCGCTGGCGCGGCACGCTCATGTTCGTCACCCATGACCGCACGTTTCTCCGTCGCATCGCCGATCGCATCCTGGAGATCGACCGCGGCCGGATCTTCGACTGGTCGTGCGACTACGACACATTCCTTATCCGCAAGGAAGAGGCGCTGGCCGCGGAGGAGAAACAGAACGCGCTCTTCGACAAGAAGCTCGCGCAGGAGGAGATCTGGATCCGCACCGGCATCAAGGCCCGCCGCACCCGCAACGAAGGCCGCGTGCGGGCCCTGGAGGCGATGCGGCGTGAACGCAACCAACGCCGCGAGACGGTGGGCAAGGTGAAGCTCGACATCCAGGAGGCCGACCGCAGCGGGGCCCTCGTGGCGGCGCTGGAGGGCGTGTCCTTCCAGCGGGGTGAGCGGCCGATCATTCGCGAGCTTTCCACCACCGTGATGCGCGGCGACCGCATCGGAATCATCGGCCCCAATGGGTCGGGCAAGACGACACTGCTCCGGCTCATGCTCGGTGAGCTCGCGCCATCGGCCGGCTCCGTGCGGCTCGGCACCAACCTGCGGATCGCCTTCTTCGACCAGCTCCGCGACCTGATCGACGACGAGAAGACCGTGGCCGACAACGTGGCCGACGGCTACGAGACGGTGCAGATCGGCGGCCAGCCGCGACACGTGATCGGCTACCTCCAGGATTTCCTGTTCACACCGGACCGCACCCGCACGCAGGTCAAGTTTCTTTCGGGTGGCGAACGGAACCGCGTGCTCCTGGCGCGACTCTTCGCCAAGCCGGCCAACCTCATCGTGCTCGACGAGCCCACCAACGATCTCGACGCGGAGACGCTCGAGATGCTGGAGGAACGGCTCGTGGACTTCGCCGGCACGGTGCTCGTGGTGAGCCACGACCGCGCGTTCCTCGACAACGTGGTGACGAGCACGCTCGTCTTCGAGCCGGCGGGTGACGCCACATGCCGCGTGAAAGAGTATGTCGGCGGCTACACCGACTGGCTGCGGCAGCGTCCTCAGACGGACGTGTCCACGCCCACGTCGCTGGCGACCCGCCCGCGGCCTGCCGCAGCCCCGCAGGCCGAGCGGCCCGCAGAAGCGACGGCATCCAAGAAGAAGCGATCATTCAAGGAGCAGCGAGAACTCGACGGCCTGCCGGCGGTGATCGACGCGCTCGAGACGGACATCGCGGCCCTGCATGCGACGATGGCGGAGCCGGAGTACTTCCGCCAGTCCGGCGACCTGCTCGCCCGCGACCAGGCCCGGCTCCGCGACCTCGAAGCCCGCCTCGCCGCCGCCTTCACCCGCTGGGAGGAACTGGAGGCGGGCACGTAGGTAGGGTGAGTGCGCAACCAAAACGCCGTGAGGGGCTGCCCATGCCCCGAGAGCCGGCGTAGGCCGCCGAGCGCAGCCAGGATGGCGGAGCGACGGCGGCATACGAGCGAGCGAAGAACAGGATGTTCGCAGCGAGCGTCCGGCGACGGGGCATGGG
>JBAVTF010000052.1:0-16755 GCA_049695995.1 Pirellulales bacterium
GCGGCGGCGTGAAGGGGGGCGTGGTGTACGGCAAGTCGGATCGTCAGGGCGCGTTCCCTCTCGACGGTCGCGTCGAACCGCCAGATCTGATCGCGACGATCCACCACTGCCTCGGCTATCCGCCGAACACGGAAGTGCACAACCGCGAAGGCCGGCCGCTCGTGATCTCGAAGGGCAAGCCGATCGAAGCTATACTGTAGCTGTAGCCGGCGCAATCCCTCCCCATGATCCGCTCCCTGCGAACGCCGTTCCTAGCGTGTGCGCTGGTCGCCACTCTCGGCGGCAGTATTCCCGTAGCCGCCGAGGTTCGGCCGGCCGTGGCGTTCGATCGGGCCCAGGCGGCGTTTCTCCACACCCACTGCCTGAAGTGCCACGGCGACAAGGCCGAGGAGGGTGTGCCGCGGCTCGACACGATTCCCTATGAACTCGCGACGGTCGAAGCGGCCGAGCGGTGGCAGCGGGTCTTGGCCGTCATGAACTCCGGCGAGATGCCGCCGGCCGACGAGCCGCGACCGCCCCAGGAGGCCAAGACGCAGTTTCTCGCTGATTTGTCGGTAACGCTCGCGGCCGCCCGCAAGGCGCTCGGCGACCAGGGCCGAGTGGCCACACTGAGGCGGCTGAACCGGCGGGAATACGCGCATACCTTGCGGGAGTTGTTCGGATTCGACACCGACGTGTCAGCGCTCCCGGATGACGCGGGCGCTGGCGGCTTCGACACCGCTGGATCGACGCTCTTCATGTCCAGTGACCAGTTCGAGCAGTATCTTGCCGTCGGCCGCAAGGCCGCGGCGGCCGTGATCGACCGCTGGCGGCGGGCGGCGGAGCCTGTGCCCGCGAGCAAGACCGTGCGCACCGAGGTCGAGGTCGCGGCTCGGCGGCAGATGGGCGGCCTGCTGAACGGCTACTTTCTCACCGGCTATCGCAAGGCGAAGGAATGGCAGGCCGCGGGGGCCGATCCCAAGAAGGCCAAGGACTTCGGCTTCCCTGACGAGACCGAGGCGAAGTTTCGGATCCATGCCTACGAGCAGCACGGTGACTATCTCGGCCAATATCTGGCGCTGCCGAAGTCGGACGAGGGCGCGTGGCTCACCTACATCACGGGCAACTACCACCACACCGAAACCATCAAGATTCCTGCCGACGCCCCGTCGGGCCGGTATCGGCTGCGGCTCCGAGCCGGAGGCAATCCGAGCGTGCCCGTCTCGCGCCGGTTTCTGGAGATGGGCGTTGAATCCGCGAACGAGTTCCTCAGCCGTGAAGTCTTCCAGGTGACCGCCACCATCCAGCAGCCGCAGGTGATCGAGGTGCCGGTGACGGTCTCCGCGGACGGCCCGCGTGCCTTCTCGTTCCGGGAGAAGGCCGGTGCCCAGGGGTTCCAGAATGCGATCGCCAAGGCCACCAACGGCGTCGGCCTCGACTGTGCCCTGTGGATCGACTGGGTGGAGTGGGAGGGTCCGCTGCCCGACAAGCCTGCTGCGGACGCAGCGCTCGAGCTCTTCGGCTCCGCGTTTCCGGAGAACCCCGACCTTGGCGCGCTGCGGACGCTCCTCGATCGCGTCGCCACACGGGCCTTCCGCGGCGTGAAGCCCGATACCGATTACATCGATCGGCTCGTCGCCGTCTATGAGGGCCAGCGGGCCGCAGGCAAGGCATTCGCCGAGGCGGTCGTCGAGCCGCTGGCCGTCATCCTCGCATCGCCCGCGTTTCTCTATCTCAACGAGCCGGTCGCCGTCGCGTCGGCGGCCGAGGCGACCGCCGCCGCCGAGATCGACCGTTCGCTCTCCGACCTCGAGCTTGCCTCACGGCTTTCGTATTTTCTCTGGGCCGCTCCGCCCGACGACGAGTTGCTCGCGGCCGCCACGTCGGGCAGCCTGCGCACGCCCGAGGGCCTGGCCGCCCAGACCGCGCGGCTGATCGCGGATCGCCGGTCGTTCGACTTCGCGCAGGGCTTCACGCACCAGTGGCTCGACGTCGATCGGCTCGACTTCTTCCGGTTCGACCAGCAGCTCTATCCCGACTTCGACGACAGCACCCGCGAGGCCGCGAAGGGGGAGATCTACCACACGTTCCACACCCTCCTCACCGACGACATCGACGCCCGCACGCTCTTGAAGAGCGACTTCGTGGTCGTGAACGGCCTGCTCGCCGCGTATTACGGCCTCGACGACGGGGGCAAGCCGATCCAGGGCATGAACTACCGCAAGGTGGGCCTGCCGGCGGACAGCATCCGCGGTGGGCTGGTGGCCACGGCCGCCGTGCTCGGCATGGGGAGCAACGGCGAGCGGACGAGCCCGGTCGAACGGGGTGCGTGGGTCTTGCGGAAGCTGCTCAATGACCCGCCGCCGCCGGCCCCGGCCAACGTGCCGCAGCTCTCGCGGCTCGACGGCCAGAACATCACCACCCGCGAGCGGCTGCGGCTGCATCAGGAAGAGCCGCAGTGTGCCCAGTGCCACCGCGTGATCGACCCGATCGGATTCGGCCTGGAAAACTTCGATGCCGCCGGCCGCTGGCGCACCGAGGAACACACCTACAAGCGCGACTGGGTGATCAAGGGCGGACCCCACGGCAAGGTCGTCGCATCCTCGTTCCCGATCGAGCCGGCCGGTGCGTTCCATGACGGGCCGGCATTCAAGGACTATTTCGAGCTTCGCGACCTGATCGCCGCCCGCGGCGACGATTTCCTGCGGGGGCTCGTCGAAAACCTCTACGCCTACGCCCTCGGCCGGCCCGTCAGTTTCACCGACTCGGAGGTGATCGAGAGCCTCGTCGCCCACGCCAAGGCGAATGGCGGCGGCCTCGGCTCGATCATCCAGTCGATCGTCGCCACCTCGGAGTTCCGCACGAAATGACCCCGCTCCCGACCCCCCGCCGCTCGGTGCTCAAAGCCGCCGGCACGACGCTCGCCCTGCCATTCCTGCCGTCGCTCGGCTGGAAGGCGTTCGCCGCCGAACAGCCCGTCGCGCCCCCCAAGCGGATGGTCTTCCTGTCGTTCGGCTTCGGCGTGACCAACGAAACCTGGTTTCCCGACAAGAAGAAGACCGGCGCCGACTGGCCGCTCTCCGAGGGCCTCACGCCGCTCGCGCGGCACAAGAACCGGCTCACCGTCATCCAGGGCCTCTCCAACAAGTTCGCGAACGAGGCCCACTGGGGGAGCACGTTCTATCTCACCGGGGCCAACCGCTACGCCACGCCCGGCAGCAGCTTCTCCAACTCCATCTCGGCCGATCAGGTGGCCGCCGAGCAGTTCGGCAGGCACACGCGGTTCCCGTCGCTCCAGTTCACGAGCCAGGATGCGGGTGGCTCGGGCCACGGCCCCGGCCTCTCGCTCGCTTGGAACCGCCAGGGCAAGCCGCTCGCGGGCGTCGATACGCCGCTGGCCGCCTACGAAAAACTCTTCGGCGACGAGAAGACGCCGCTCGCCGACCGCGAGCGCATGCTCAGGGAGCAGCGGAGCGTGCTCGACGCAGTGCTCGCCCAGGCCAAGGCGATCGACAAAACACTCTCGAAGCGCGACAAGGACAAGCTCGACGAATACTTCCAGTCGATTCGCGAGATCGAGACCCGGCTCGCCAAGGAGGAGTCGTGGATGACGGTACCCAAGCCGCAGGCTCCGCTCGCGGCGCCGGGCGAATCGCTCGTGGGCGAGCAGGAAATCAAGCTCATGTACGACCTGCTCGTGGCGGCCTTTCAGACCGACTCGACGCGGGTCATCACCTACCGTCAGCCGATGGCGAACCTCATCAAGAACATGGGGATCACCGTCGCCCCGCATGACCTCAGCCACTACGTGCCGGGCGAGCGGATGGAGGCGTCGAAGCGGCGCGACAAGAAGCAGAGCGAACTGCTCGCGCACCTCCTCGACAGGCTCGAGGCCGTGAAGGAGGCCGACGGCTCGAGCCTGCTCGACAACGTCTGTCTCTCCTACGGCTCGAACATCCGCTCGATCCACTACCTCGACAACTGCCCGACCGTGCTCGCCGGCGGCGCTGCGGGCGTGAAGCACGGCCGCCATCTCGTGCTCGAGGCCAAGCAGACGCCACTGGCCAATCTCTGGCTCACGCTGCTCCAGGGCGTGGGCGTCGAGACCGACGCCTTCGGCGACTCCACCGGCACGGTCGATGGCCTCAAGGCATAAATCGCCTGGCCATACCCGGGCATGGCACCTTGCCCCCCGACATCCCACCCGCCTCGAAAGCCCCCCGCGATGACTCTTTCCCGCCTGTTTCTGGCCGTGTGTCCGCGCGCGATCGTCCTCTTGCTTGTCACGTCGAGTCCCGGGCTCACAGCCGCCGCCGATTCCCGCCTCGACCTCCAGCCGCACGACCATGTCGTGATCATGGGCAACACGCTCGCGGAGCGGATGCAGTATTTCGGGAATTTCGAGACGCTTCTCCACGCCCGGTTTCCAGAGCACGAACTCTACGTGCGCGACCTCGGCTGGTCGGCCGACGAGCTGACGATCCGCCTCCGCTCGCGGGGGTTCCATGATCACGGCAGCAACCTCGCCGACCACGCCCCCGACGTGCTCGTGGCGATGTTCGGGTTCAACGAGTCGTTCGCCGGGCCGGCGGGAATCCCGAAGTTTGAGCAGGATCTGGCGGCGTTCATTCGCAATCCCTGGTCGCTCGACCGATACACGTCGCCGAGTGGTGCCTGGGATCGGGCCGCGGCGGTGAACGACGCCACGGCGGCCGCGAAGCCGATCCGCCGGATCGTGCTCGTCTCGCCGCTCGCCCACGAAGACCTGAAGAACCCCAGCCTGCCCGACGGCTCGAAAAACAACCGCAACCTCGCTCTCTACACCGAGGCGATGCGGAAGGTGGCCGCCGCCGAGGGGGCCTTGTTCGTCGATCTGTTCACGCCCTCGCGCGAGGCGATGCAGAAGTCCCAGAAGCCCTGGACGATCAACGGCATTCACGTGAACGAGCATGGCGACGCCGAAGTGGCTCGGCTGATCGATGCGGCGCTCTTTGGCGCGGCTGCGACCGCACCGACGGCAGATCTCGCCACGCTCCGCGCCGCCGTGAATGAGAAGAACCTGCAGTTCTTCCACGACCATCGCGGCGTCAACGGCTGCTACATCTACGGCGGCCGCAAGAGCCCCTACGGCACGGTGAACTTTCCTGCCGAGTTCAAGAAACTCCGGGCGATGACGGCCATTCGCGACCGGCGAATCTGGGACGTCGCCCAGGGGAAGCCCGTGCCCGACGCGATCGACGATTCCGGCACGGGCGAGATCCCGCCGATCGTGTCGAACGTGAAGCCGGAGGCGCTCGCCCCGGCGACGACGCCCGCGGAGTCGCTCGCGCTCATGGAGATCGACGAGGGTTACGAGGTCAACCTGTTTGCTTCGGAGGTCGAGTTTCCCAATCTTGCGAATCCCGTGCAGATGGCGTTCGACGCCAGGGGCCGGCTCTGGATCGCGACGATGCCCTCCTATCCGCAGTATTTCCCGGGCACACCCGTGGATGACAGGATCCTGATCTACGAAGACACCGACGGCGACGGCAAGGCCGACAAGGAGACGGTGTTCGCCGGCGGCCTGCACCTGCCCACCGGCCTCGAGATCGCCGACGGCGGCTGCTACGTCGCCCAGGAGCCGAACCTCGTGTTCCTGAAGGACACCGACGGCGACGACAAGGCCGACGTCCGCGAGATCGTGCTCGACGGCTTCGACTCGGCCGACTCCCATCATGCGATCAGCGCCTTCGTAAGCGATCCCGGCGGCGGCCTGTTGATGATGGAGGGCACGTTCCACCAGACGGCGGTCGAGACGATCCATGGGCCGAAGCGGTGCTCCAACGCGGGGATCTTCCGCTACGACCGCAGGCGGGAGCAGTTCGACGTGTTCGTCTCGTATGGCTTCGCGAATCCCTGGGGGCAGACCTTCGACCGCTGGGGACAGTATTTCGTGGCCGACGCCTCGGGGGGCGCGAACTACTTCGGCACCGCCTTCTCCGGCGACATCGACTATCCGCAGAAGCGCGGAAGCATGAAGCAGTTTTTCAAGATGCAGTGGCGGCCGACCTCGGGCTGCGAGCTCGTGTCGAGCCGGCAATTTCCCGACGAGGCCCAGGGCAACTATCTCCTCAATAACTGCATCGGCTTCCAGGGCGTGTTGCAGTACAAAGTGCGGGAGGAGGGATCGGGCTTCGCGGCGGAGCCGGTGGCTCCCCTGCTCAAATCGAACGACCGCAACTTTCGGCCCGTCGATCTGGAGTTCGGCCCCGACGGCTGCCTCTATCTCGTCGACTGGTACAACCCGCTCGTCGGTCACATGCAGCATTCGCTCCGCGATCCGAACCGTGACCACGCCCACGGCCGTATCTGGCGGGTGAAGGCGAAGAATCGGCCGCTCGTCGTGCCCCCGAAGATCGCCGGCGAGCCCGTCGTAAAGCTGCTCGACGCCCTGAAGGTCTATGAAGACCGCACTCGGTATCGGGCCCGGGCCGAGCTGCGGGCCCGGCCCGCTGCCGAGGTGATTCCGGCACTGGAACGATGGATCGCGGGGCTCGACGAGAAGGATCCTGAACTCCAGCACCATCTCGTCGAGGCGCTCTGGGTTTCCCAGGCGCAGGACGTCGTCAACGAGCCGCTCCTCGATCGGGTGGTCGCATCGCCTGAGCCGAAGGCCCGTGCGGCCGCCGTGCGGGTGCTCTCGTTCTGGCGGGACCGCGCGGGCGACGCCTACGGCCGGCTGCGGAAGCTCGTGGCCGACGAGCATCCACGGGTGCGGCTGGAGGCGGTACGGGCGATGAGCTTCTTCCACGATCAGGAGGCGCTCGCCATCGCGATCGAGTCGCTCGTGATGCCGCAGGACGACTATCTGTCGTACGCCTTCAACGAGACGATCAAGACGCTCTCGCGTCGGGTGGAGGGCGGCGCATCGGCTTTGGCAGGGCCGCTGGTGACGCTGCTCGAAAGCGGCCGGCTGCCGGAGAACCGCGTGGGGACTGCCGTCTCGATGCTCCTCGAGCGCGGCGGCCCGGACGAACTTGCCTGGCTGTTCGCCGAGTTTCTCGAGCCGAAGAGGATTCCGGCCGGGCAGCGATCCGCGATCGCCGCGGGGCTCGTGCAGGCGGCCGTGGAGCGCGGCATCACGCCGGCGGGCGAGCGCGGCCGCCTGCGGCCGCTGCTCGAAGGCCCTGACCGCAGCCTGCAGGTTCTCGCGATCAGGCTCGCGGCGGCGTGGCGCGACGCGTCGCTCGTTCCCTCGCTCCAGACGCTCGCCGCCGGCGAGATGGGCGGGGGTGAGCAGCAGCGACAGGCCATCCTCGCACTCGCCACGCTGGGCACACCCGAGGCGAAGGCCACGATCGAGTCGCTCTGTGAATCGAGCCGGCCGGAAGCGGTGCGGCTGTTCGCGATTGCGGCGCTCGCCAAGCTCGACGCGGCTGCCGCCGCGGGCCGAACGGCTGACGTGCTTGCCGGTGTCACAGCCGACACGCTGCCCAAGGAATTGCTCGACGCGCTCCTCGACCGGCGCGACGGCCCGGCGCAGCTCGCAGCGGCCCTCGCGAGCCGCCCGCCGTCGGCCGACGTCGCGAAGCTGTTCCTGCGGCACATGTATGCCACCGGCCGCACCGCGCCGGCCGTCGCCGAGGCGCTCACGAAGGCCGCGGGAATCGCGGCGGCGGGCGCCCCGCCCACGCAGCAGGAGATCGTGCGGCTCGCCGGCGAGGTGATGGCGAAGGGGGATCCGGCCCGCGGCGAGTCGATCTTCCGCCGCGCCGAGATCGCCTGCATGAAGTGCCATGCCGTCGCCAGGGCCGGCGGCAACATCGGGCCCGAATTGTCAGCTGTGGGCTCGATCTCGCCGCCGGAATATGTCGTGGCCTCGATCCTCAACCCCGACGCCGCGATCAAGGAGGCGTATGTCACCCGCAATGTGATCACCGACTCCGGCGAGGTGCACACCGGCATTCTCGTCGATCGCGACGACCTGCGGGTCAGGCTCCGCGACGCGACGGGCAAGGTGATCACGATCCCCAGGGCCGACATCGAGGAGGAGGTTGAGGGGAAGTCGCTGATGCCCAGGGGGCTGACCACGTTCCTGACGGAGCAGGAATTTCTCGATCTGGCGAGGTTCGTGTCGGAGCTCGGCAAGCCGGGGCCCTATGCGATCCGCTCGACGCCCACGATCCAGCGCTGGAAGCTGCTCGAGAATCCACCGGCCGATCTCGCGAAGGCGGCGGCCGACGCGATTCCCGGTGACGAGCAGTTCGAGAAGTTGGTCGTCAAGGCCCCGGGGCTCCGCTGGCGGAGCGCCTACGGCAAGACGGCGGGCGGCCTGCCGCTCGACGAGTTCGTCGCGCAAGGCGGCTCCGGCAAGCAGGTGCTCTGGCTGCAGGGGGAGATTCTCGCCGACGGCGGTCCTGGCCCGGTCGACCTGCGGATCACCGCCCCACAGGGGACGGCCGCGTGGATCGCCGGCAAGCGGATCGATCTCGACAAAACCGGGGCCGTTGCCCTCGCCCAGGGCTGGAACAAGCTCACGCTGCGGGTTCCCGCCACGCCGGGGGCGGGCGAGGAGGCGAGGGTGGAGGTCCGGAAAACGGAGAATTCACCGAGCAGGATTGACATCGCCGGCGGTCAGTGAGGCCCGCTGGTGGGATTGCCTGCCTGACCAATCGGCCCCGACGCAGCAGGCGGATGAGGGCCCACTCCTGCGATTCACACGTCACTGACAAGACTGTCCGGCCGGCCAAACTCTATTTTGGTGCTACCAAAACGGAGAAGCCTCCCGAATGGTTCAATGCTTTGCCCGAGGGACGGCTTGTCAACATGATTGACATTCTGCCCTGGCAGCGTTTTTCCAGGAACTCTGGGCCGGCCGCATCATGGGCGGCTGAAGGCGGCGGGCGTGAGGTCGGTGTGCGCGAAATCGTCGCCCTTAAACAGCAGCCGCTCGTTGCGGACCTTTGCCAATGCGTAGCTGAAGCAGTCGCCGAAATTCAGGCGGGCGGGGTGGCCGGAACCACGCCCGTAGGCGCGATATGCCGCCCGTGCCACGCGCACCTGGTCTTCGTCGACGGGTTCGATGGAAACCCGCGATTCGCGGATGAACGCATCGAAATCGAGGCTCGCGACCGGACTGCCGCTCATTTCGATGCGAATGGCCGACTCCAGCCACGTGGCGGCTGACAGTCGTCGAACGCTGGCGTTGGCGATGGCCTCCGCAAAAAGCGAGGCATCTTCCTCGGCGAAGAGCACGGCCAGAATCGCGGAGCTATCGAGAATCATTTCGGCAATCCGCGGTCGTCGTACATCAGTTCCGCGTGGTCATCCGACCTGAACGGGGGCGCGATGTGCGCCGCGCAGTGCCGCCCAATCCCGAGTAAGCGATCAGCCAGAGAACCGTCGGGCTCTCGACCGGTGTGCCGATCGAGCCGTTCTTGAATCGCCCGCTTCACCGCTTCGGTGAGGCTTTCGCCCGTCTGTTTGGCCAAGCGGCGAGCGAGGGCATCGGCCTCTGCGTCTTTGATGCTGAGAGTCATCGAGGTTGCCTTCTTGAATCAAAAGGATGCCTTCTAGAATATCATCGAGCAAGAGGGTTTAGCTCGCTGACGCGATTGGCGGCTGAACAACACCTCGCGTTCATGCGGCCCGCGCGCCAATTCTCGCTTAAACCATTCACTGCACAGCACTTACGCAGATTGCCAAACGTCCCCCCCGTGATCGGAGGCCTGAACTCGAGCTATCTCTTTGGAACTCCCCCATGTCACTGCCGCACGACGAATTCGTGACGCTTCTCACCGGCGCCCAACGCCGGCTGTGGACGTTCATCTGCACGCTCGTCGTGGACAAGGGTGACGTGGAGGACGTGCTCCAGGAGACGAACCTCGCCCTCTGGCAGATGGCCGACCAGTTCGAGCCCGGCACCGACTTCCTGGCCTGGGCCTGTCGGATCGCCCACTTCCGGGTGCTCCGCCAGGGCACGGCCGCCAAGCGACTCCGCCTGCGGCTCTCCGACGCCGTCGTCGAGACGCTCGCCATGGAAATGCTCGACGAAAACCGGCTCGACAGCCTCGTGAACAAGGAAGAGTTCGAGCGGCGTCGTGCGGCCTTGGTCTTGTGCCTGGAAACGATTTCCCCGCAGCACTGCCAGATGCTACGGCAGCACTATCACGACAACGTCTCGCTCGGCGACATCGGCGCGAGCGTGGGCCGCAATCGCAAGGCCATCGCCCAACTCTTTCTGCGGCTCCGCGCCACGCTCCGCTCCTGCATCCGCAAGCGCATGGCCCTGGGAACCGTCTGAAGCCACGCCCCCATGACGACTCCGTCCCCACCACCACCGCCGATCGACTGCGACGAGCTGCATCGCCTGATGTCGGCGCTCGTGGACGGTGATCTCTCTGCCGTGGAGCTTGACCGCCTGGAACAGCTCCTCTTGAGCGATCCCACGGCCCGGGTGGAATTCCGGGAATTCATGCAATTGGAGTCACTGCTTGCATGGAACCTCGGAGCCGACAACGAAGAGCATGGGCCTGATCCCGCCGTCGGCCCCTGCGGCCTGCCGCCCCAGCGGCGGAGGATCGCGACCTGGCTCCTGCCGCTCGCGGCCAGTTCGCTCGCGGCCATGGCTGCAGCTGTGCTCGTGATGTTCGCCCTGCGCCCGAGTTCGACGGCGGTGGTGCTCACCGCCGCGGATGGCGCCCGGTGGCACGAAGGCCATCAGCTGCAGGTGGGCCAGCCGCTGCCGGAAGGCACTCTGGGCCTCGCCGCCGGCACGGCCCAGATCACGTTTCCATCGGGAGCCGTGGTCGGCATCCACACCGGGGCCGAGTTCGAACCGCTCGGCCCCAATCGGCTTTTCCTCCGCGGCGGCCGCGTCACCCCGTTCGTGCCGCCGGCGGCGAAGGGCTTCACGGTCATCTCGCCTGGGGGCGAGATCGTGGACTTCGGCACGGAGTTCACGGTCGGCGTCGACCGTGACGGCCGCACCGACGTGTTCGTGATCCAGGGCGAGGTGGACGTCGCCGGCGGCCACGTGCGCGACGGCGAGCCCGTCCGCCTCACCCAGGGCTTCGCCTCGGAGTTCACCGCGGCGGAACGCACGCCGCTGGTCACGCAGCGACCGCTCGTGATCGACCACTTCGACACCGCCGACGGGCCGCTCGGGCGGAAGGATGTCGATGCCGGCCAGTCGAGCCGTGTCGTCGACGGCTCGCTCTGGATCCCGATCGACGGCCGCCTCAGCCGGGAGGAGCCGATCGCCCGCGTCGCGTTGACGAACGATTTCTCTCCGCTCGTGGGCCGGCGATCGACGATCGCATTCAAGGCCTGGCTCCCGGGGGGCGAAGGCCTCTGCGGCGGCCGATGGCTGGCATTCGTTATCGACGACGGCCACGGCGAGCTTGCAAAGGCCAACTCATCCCAGGCGACAGCGGCGGTCTTGATGTCACCGCGGTGGCAGGCGGGCATGCGGTTCAGCGGCGAGATACATGTCAGTCGACCGTTTTTTCCGCGCGGCAAGGGCATCGAGGGCCCCTACCAGGTGGTGATCACGATCGACGATACGCCTGAGACGCGGCTCATCAGAGGCGGCGCCACCGCCACGCTCATGGTCAACGGCATGGAAGTGGTCTCCGACCGGCCGTTCCCGCTTCCGGAACATCCGCGGCTTGGGCTGCATACCCACACGAAGGCGGGCTACAGCGGCCACGGCTTTGCCGTGGTGGATGATTTCAGCGTCAGCGTCGAATAGCCCGCTCGCGGCCGCGTCGCACCGCCCCCGTCAAATCCCAACGGCGCAAGCCGTGGGAATCCGCGTCAAACGAAGCCGCAGGCTGCTGATCTGCGGAATCCACCCCCGCTCCCGGGGCATCTCCAGGCCGTAAATCCGCCCCGACTCCGGCGGGCCCCAGCCGCGGGCTTGCCGGAAAAAGTTTTTTGCACTCTACTTGCGTGTAGATCCATTTACTGGATTCGCAAGTCTGTTGCCCACTGATCGGGCAACGGTTTTCATGCTAAGGGGATGCAGCGCGAGTTCGGATGTGCGGACGCTCCGGCCCGAACCCGCTCGCAAAGGGGAACGACGAATGATCAGCCAACTCAGCCGTTCGCGTTCGACCGTCATGAGAGCGGTCGCCATGGTCGGCCTCTTGTGTGCGGCCACAACCGCTCAGGGTCAGACCCTTGCGACGTGGCTCGGCGGCTCCAACGTCTCATGGGCCACGACCGGCAACTGGTCGAACAACGCCGTGCCCGGCGCGACGACCACGGTCGTCTACAGCAGCACGAGCGCGAACCTCGTTGGGCAGGTCATCGCAGGCTCGGCGAACTCGATCACCGTCGGCACCGTGAGCGGTTCGGTCACGATCGCGTCTGGTGGGACGCTGACTGTGGGCAGTGCCGGCAGCGGCGGCGGCAATATCGACATGTCGGCAGCGACGGGCGACTTCATCAGCAACGTAGCCACGACGATCACCGGCAGCAACGCGACGTGGAACATCGCCTCAGGGCGTCTTTTTTCGCTGGCCGCTACGCCTTTGCTGTCGGGCACGTTTTCGTTGACCGGCGGCGGAACGGCCTCGATCGGCGGCTCTGGGTACACGGGCATAAGCGCGGGCACGCTGTTGCAGGTGGGTTCTGACGCCAACCTGCGGATTGGTGGTGCCGCTGGAAGTTGGGCCGGAACGGTCACCAACAACGGTGGATCGATTAGCACTTTCAGTACTCAAACGGTGGGCCGCTCAGGGAACGGGTCGTTCGTCCAAAACTCTGGCACGTCATCGCTCGCCATCACCGTAGCGAGCTACGACTCCAATCGCACCGGCTCGGTGACGATGAACGGCGGCACCTCGACGATGAACATCAGCGGCTTCGCATGGAATTCCAACGCTTCGAGCCAGACGGCAACCAACAACCAGGCCAACCTCAACGTCAACGGTGGCGTCCTCACGCTCTCGGGCCTTGCGAACATCGCGACCGCGACGAATGCCGTCGCTCGGATCACGCTCAGCGGAGGTACGACCACGCTGAACGTCGCATTCCCCACGACAGCACTCGGGACGGGTGCGACATCCACGTTCACGTTCGACGGCGGCGTGTATCGACCCGGTGCGGCGAATCTGACGATCCTCCAAAACCTCACCAACGCCTATATCACGAACAACGGCGCAACCATCGACTCCAACGGCTTCTCCACCACGATCGCCCAGGTGCTCAGCAACGGCACCGCCCCCAGCACGGCCGGCACGCTCACGAAGCTGGGCTCCGGCACGCTGACCCTGACTGGCTCGAGCACCTACACGGGTGTGAACACGATCTCGGCCGGTGTGCTGAATCTCGGGGTCGCGGAAACTGCCGGCGTGAGCGGCCCGCTGGGGAATTCGGCTGCGGTGAATCCCGGAAACATCGTGCTCACGGGTGGCACGCTGCAGTATTCGTCCGCCAATCAGTTCGACTACTCCGGCCGGTTCAGCACAGCAGCCAACCAGGCCTACAACGTCGACACCAACAGCCAAAACGTGACATGGGGCGGGGGCCTCTCCAGTTCCGGTGGCAGCCTGTCGAAGAGCGGCACCGGCACGCTCGCGCTCTCGGGCGCCAACACCTATTCAGGCACAACGTCCATCAACGCCGGCACCCTGCAATTCTCCGGTACGGCCGCCCTCTACGGCGGCAGTTCCGCCAGTTGGACCGCCGCCAACCTGGTCACCGGCAGCGGGGCGACGCTCGCCTTCAATGTCGGCGGAGCCGGCGAGTTCACCGATGCCAACATCACCCTCTTGGAGACGAATCTCACCACGGGCGTGAACAACAACGGCCTCCGGGCCGGGTCCAACATTGGGATCGACACCACCAACGCCTCCGGCGCCGTCACGCTGGCCACGCCGTTCAGCAACAGCGCGGGCACCGGCGGTGGAGCGGTCGGCTTTGTGAAGCTCGGCTCAGGCACGCTTGCGCTCACGGGTTCCAACACCTACACCGGCACCACCCAGATCGCCGCGGGCACGCTGATGGGCGCCCCGTCGATCAACTCGGTCGTGACGTTCACAGGCAGCACCGCAAAGTGGCAGATCGGTGATTCCAACGGCGTGTCGTCGGGCACGATTAGCGGCCTGTCTTCCACGATCGGCTCGGTGGTGGGCGGCGCCACCGGCACGAGCGGGCTCGTGCTGAACCTCGCGTCGGGCGTGACGGGCACGTACGGGGGCGCGGTGGGAGGCAGCCTCACGAACGAAAACAATCTCTCGGTGACGAAGGTTGGGGCCGGCACGCAGGTTTTTACCGGCTCCAGTAGTTTCACGGGCCCCACCAGCGTGCAGGCTGGTGTTTTGACGCTGGCGGGCACCGCGGGCCGGATCGCCGGCACTTCCGGCGTGACGGTGGCGGGCGGCGGCTCACTCCTCAATGGCGACGCCACCGCCGCCAACAACAACGGCGTCACCAACCGCATCAATCCCGCGGCTGTGCTCACGCTCGGCGGCACGCTCGGCGCGGGCTCCTATTCGCAATATGCCCCGGCCGCAAGCAACACCCACAGCCAATCGCTCGCCGGCCTGTCGCTCGGCGTCGGCCGCAACACGATCATCGGTGTCACTGCCACCGGCACCAACAATCTGATCTTCACCGGTTCGAGTTCGTCGAACTACACGAAGGTGACCGGCGGACTCGTGAACCTGACCACCGTGGCCGGCTTCTCCACGTCGTTCACGAACGCCGTCAACGGCGTGGCCGGTTCGGGCACCGACGCGATCGTGCCCGGTATGACGCTCAACAACGCCGACCTCGTGGGCCTGTCCGGCGGATCGAGCGGCACCGCGCAGGCGGCCGCCTACACGAACTCCACGAGCGGATGGACGGCCGGCAAAAACATGAACGTGACGGCGAATGTCACGGCCGGCGCCGCCACGAACGTCAACAGCATCCGCTTCAACACGGCCGCGTCCGCCACGGCGACGCTCACCGGCTCGAACGTGATCACGAGCGGAATGATCCTGGTCGGGTCGGCAGTGGGGAGCGGTACCACGAACCTGCTGACGATCACCGGGGGCACGATCACGTCTGGCTACACCAACAGCTCGGGCGCCAACGAGCTCATGATCGTCAACACGCGAAATGACGATATTCGGTTCACGACGGCGGGATTCACGATCGGTTCAGCTATCGCCGACGGGACGAGCCCGCTGACGGTCACATTCAGCGGAGGTGGCGTTGGAGGCGGCATTGTCACCCTGACGGCCGCCAACACCTACAGCGGCGGCACGCAGCTTGTGAACGGCGGCGCGGTGATCGTGGGGTCGGATGCGGCGCTGGGCAAGGTGCCCGATTCGCCCACGACAAACATCCGGGCGTACGGCTCAGGAAACCTGATCCAGTCTTCTGGCGCTGGGGCTGTCACGCTGGACAGCCGCCGCACGATCGAACTGGTGAATAACGCCAGTCTCACACTTTTTGGTAAGAGCACATTGCTTACCGTCTCGGGGTCGATCATCGGTACGGGGACTGTCGGAATTCCGGTTGGTGCCGGCGGCTCGGGCAGCACTCTGTCGCTTACGGGAACGAATACATGGAGCGGCGCGCTGTCGGTCGGTTACCAGAACGTGCGCGCCATCGACGGCATTGGGCTGCCTTCAACTGCGAACCTGATCATCGGCGGCGGCTATCGCACGAGCAGTGCTTTTGAGACGTCCGGAACGTTCGTCCGGAGCATCGGTACCGGTCCAGGCCAGGTGAGTTTTGTGTCGGGTGGCAACGGTGCCGGCGGATTTGCAGCCGTGGGCGGGCCGTTGACCGTCGCCCTGGGCGGCACAGCCTCCCCGTCCACCTTCTCGCTGGCCGACATTTCGGGGGGGTTCGGCTTTCAAGCCCAGAGCGGGAATTCCACGAATCGGATGACGGTCCTCAATCCGATTGCGATTCAAAGCGGATCGACTTTCATCATTTACGCATCCGGCCCCGCTAACTCCGCGGCAACCGCCGATTTTGCCGGCGTGATCAGCGGGAGTAATTCCAGCCTCAGTATTCAACAAAACGGCTGGATCGATCTGTCGGGAGCCAATACCTACACGGGAGCAACGTCCATCCTCGGCGGCCAAGTCCAGGTTTACTCGATCAATAGCACAGGGGCCGGCCGAGTCGCTGCGAGCAGTCTCGGCGCCCCGACGAATTCCGCGGATGGTGAGATCATCGTCGCAGGCGTCGGCTCCACGGCTGGCTCGAGTCGACTCGTGTACCTGGGCAGCGGCGAGACGACCGACCGTCGGATCCTGATGCCAGCCACGAGCGCTTTCGTAACGACACTCGACCAATCCGGCAGCGGCCTGCTCAATTTCACGAGCGGCGTCGCCCTGTCCGGCAGCTCCAAGACGCTGACGCTCCAGGGCTCCACGAGCGGCATCGGGGAGATTTCGGGGCCGATCACCCAAACGACAGGCACTCTCACGCTCACGAAGGCCGGCACCGGCATCTGGCGGCTCTCGGGCACGAACACCTACACGGGCCTCACGACCGTCTCGGCCGGCGTGCTCTCGATCAGCACCACGGCGGCCCTGCCGGGCATCGCGGCCGGGGCGACGAACAAGTACACGGTCTCGGCCGGAGGAGCCCTCGTCGCCGGCGACGGCGTGACCGACGCCGAGTTCAACACGCTCCGCACGACGGGCACGTTTGCGGCGAATGCCGCGATCGGCTTCGACGTCGGGGCGGCGGGCCGCACATATGCCGGCACGGCGATCGCGAACATCGGCTCGGGCACGGCCCTCGGATTCATGAAGATCGGCAGCGGCACGCTGACGATGAACG
>JBAVTF010000053.1:0-20216 GCA_049695995.1 Pirellulales bacterium
TGCCTGCGCTCGGCGGCATACGCCGGATCCTGGGGCATGGGCAGCCCCTCACGGCGTATAAGTAGCCCGGTCACGCCGTGACCGGTCAACCAGCCTGTCACGGCGTGACAGGACCACGCGGATTGACGGGCCTACTGAAAGAAGCCGCGAGCCGGACTACCGCCGCGACGCGGTGCGGACGAGCTTGCGGGCGGTCTCGAGTTCGCGGAGCTTGGTGGCGATCGCCTCGTCGCCCGTGGCCCGGCTCGCTGCGATGCGCTCGAGGTCGGCCTTGGCTGCGGCGGCATCGAGGGCTTCCGCAGGCACGGCCCGTTGGGTGATCACGGACACGATGCCGTGCCCCACTTCCACGAAGCCCCCCTCAACGAATACTCGCCGCACCGCCTCACCACCGGCGGCCTGCTCGCCGATCACCCGCACCTCGCCGGCACCGAGCCGGCCGATGAACGGCGCATGGCCATGCGCCACGCCACGCTCGCCGTCGTCGAGCGGCAGCACGACGGAGCGGGCGTGGGTGTCGAGCGTGGTGGTCTCCGGCGTCGTGATGACGCAACGGATTGAACCGGATTGCTTGGGGTCGGCCATGGGAAGTCACTCGGGGGCGGTGCGGGGATCAGGCCTTGGCGGCCATCTTCTTGGCCTGCTCCTCGGCCTGCTCGATCGGGCCGACGTACATGAAGGCCTGCTCGGGGAGGTGATCCCACTTGCCGTCGGCGATCTCCTCGAAGGAGCGGATCGTGTCGGACAGGCTCGTAATCTCGCCTGGCTTGCCGGTGAACACCTCGGCCACGAGGAACGGCTGCGAGAGGAACCGCTCCATGCGGCGGGCCCGATGTACGACGAGCTTGTCCTCTTCCGACAGCTCATCCACGCCGAGGATCGCGATGATGTCCTGCAGTTCGCGGTACCGCTGCAGCGTCCGCTGCACGCGGCGGGCGATCTTGTAGTGCCGCTCGCCCACGTACTGTGGGTCGAGGATGCGGCTCGACGAGGCGAGCGGATCCACAGCGGGATAAATGCCCTTCTCGGAGATCGACCGCTCCAGGTACAGGAAGGCGTCGAGGTTGCCGAAGGCCGTCGCCGGGGCCGGGTCGGTCGGGTCGTCGGCCGGCACGTACACGGCCTGCACGCTCGTGATGGCCCCCTTCGACGTCGAAGTGATCCGTTCTTGCAAGGCGCCCATCTCCGTGGCCAGCGTCGGCTGATAGCCCACGGCGCTCGGCATCCGACCCAGCAGGGCGCTCACCTCGCTCCCCGCCTGCGAGAAGCGGAAAATGTTGTCGACGAACAGCAGCGTATCGGCGCCGGTCGTGTCGCGGAAATACTCGGCCATCGTCAGCGCGGAGAGCGCGACGCGGAGACGGGCTCCCGGCGGCTCGTTCATCTGGCCGAAGACCATGCAGGTCTGCTCGATGACGCTCCGGCCCGTATCGCCGATCTTGGCCTCCTGCATCTCGAGCCACAGGTCGGTGCCCTCACGAGTCCGCTCGCCGACGCCGGCGAACACCGAGTAGCCGCCGTGGGCACTGGCGATACGGGCGATGAGTTCCGTCAGGATCACCGTCTTGCCGAGACCGGCACCGCCAAAGAGTCCGGCCTTGCCACCGCGGACGAACGGCGTGAGCAGGTCGATCACCTTGATGCCGGTCTCGAAGAGCTCCGTCCGCGTGGAGAGCTCGGTCACCGGGGGCGGATCGCGATGGATCGGCCACCGCTCCTGCGACTCGACCGGACCGCGGCTGTCGATCGGATCACCGAGCAGGTTGAACACGCGGCCAAGCGTGCCCTTGCCCACCGGCACCGACACCGGCGCCCCCGTGTCGACCACTTGGGCGCCGCGGGTCAGGCCGTCGGTCGAACCGAGGGCCACACAGCGAACCTTGCCGCCGCCGAGATGCTGCTGCACCTCGCCCACCAGGTGCAGGTCGACACCCTTGTTCGCGCTGTCGATCCGCACGGCGTTGTAGATCGCCGGGAGGGAGCTTTCGGGAAACTCCACGTCGAACGTGGAGCCGATGACCTGCGTGATGCTGCCGTGTGCCATGTCTCTCGAGCCTTTACTAGGGGGAATGCCTTATTTTTTGAGGGCCTCGACGCCGCCGAGGATCTCCATGATTTCGCCGGTGATTTGTGATTGACGGGCCCGGTTGTACTGGCGCGACAGGCTCTTGATCAGCCCGCCGGCGTTCTCGGTGGCGGCCTTCATCGCCACCATCCGCGCCACCTGCTCGCTCACGGCGGCATCGAGGAAGCACTTGAAGAGCCGCGACAGGAAGCTCGCCGGGAGGATTTCCTCGAGGATGCTCGCCGCCGAGGGATAGAACTCGTATTCGTCGGACGCCAGGTTGGCCTTCGTGCCGCCGGCAGACGTTTCGGGCGGAGCAAGCGGGAGCAGCGTCTCAGTGATCGCCTCCTGCTTCGCGATCGAGTGGAACTTCGTGTAGACGACGTCGAGCCGATCGATCTCACCGGCGGCGTAGGCATCGAGGTAGGCCCGGCCGATCGGCGCGACGGCCGCGAACTCTGGTTTGTCCTCGAACGTCGTATGCCGGTCGGCGATGTCGATGCCTCGGAACTTAAGCGCCGAGATGCCCCGCTTGCCCGACACCGTCACGTGGGACGGCACCTGCTCGCTCTTCCACTGGCCGAGCAGGGCCACGGATTGTCGGACGACGTTGGAGTTATAGCCACCGCAGAGGCCGCGGTTGCCCGTGAGCACGAGCACGGCCGTCCGCCGCGTTGGCCGGACCTCGAGCAGCGGATGGGAGACGTCCGCCCCCACGCTTCCGATGTTCTCGAGAATCTTCGCCAATTGCTTCGTGTAGTCACGGGCGGCGACCGAGCGATCCATCGCCTTCTTGAACCGCGCGGTGGCGATGAGCTCCATCGTCCGCGTGATCTTGCGGATGTTCTTCACCGACTTGCGGCGGCGATCGAGTGCCCGGGCCTTTGCCATGCTCTTCGACTTTCAGCGTGCGATGTTCAGCGTGCGACGTGCGATCCAGACTGCTAGCGTGCCCCGGCCAATTGGCGAGCCTCGCCACCGGCCTTCGCGGCCCGCTGCCGCTTGTATTCGGCGATCGCGGCCTCCAGCTGCCGCTCGCTCTCAGCGTCGAGTTCCTTCGACTCGTCGATCCGCTTGCGAAGCTCGGGCACCTGGTCACGGACGAAGGTAAGAAAGCCCTTCTCCCAGTCGGCGACCTCGTCCCGCTTCACCTCGTCGAGGTGGCCGCGGGTGCCGGCATAGATGCTCAGCACTTGATCCACCACGTCCATCGGGGCGAACTGCCCCTGCTTGAGCAGTTCGACCATCCGGTAACCGCGGTCGAGCCGCTGTTGCGTGGCAGCGTCGAGATCGGTACCCAGTTGGGCGAAGGCCTCCAGCTCGCGGAAGCTCGCGAGGTCGAGACGCAGGCCGCCGGCCACCTTCTTCATGGCCTTCGTCTGGGCGGCACCACCCACTCGCGACACCGAGATGCCGGCGTTCATGGCGGGCCGCTGGCCCGCGAAGAACAGGTCAGGCTGCAGGTAGATCTGGCCGTCGGTGATCGAGATCACGTTCGTGGGAATATAGGCCGACACTTCACCTTCGAGCGTCTCGATGATCGGCAGGCTCGTGAGCGATCCGCCGCCGAGTTCCTTCGACAGCTTGGCCGAACGCTCGAGCAGGCGGCTGTGGGCGTAGAACACGTCGCCCGGATAGGCCTCCCGTCCCGGCGGCCGCCGCATGAGCAGCGAGAGCTGGCGGTAGGCGGTGGCCTGCTTGGAGAGATCGTCGTAGACGATCAGGGCGTGCTGGCCGTTGTACATGAAGTGCTCGGCCATCGCGGTGCCCGAATACGGGGCGATGTACTGCAGCGGGGCCGCCGTGCTCGCGCCCGAAACGATCACCGTCGTGTAGTCCATCGCGCCATACTTGCGGAGCGTGTCGATCGCCACGGCGACCGACGAGTCTTTCTGGCCGACGGCGACGTAGAAGCACTTCACGCCGCTGTTCTTCTGGTTGATGATCGCGTCGATGCCGATCGCAGTTTTGCCCGTCTTGCGGTCACCGATGATCAACTCGCGCTGGCCGCGGCCGATCGGCGTCATCGCATCGACGGCCTTGATGCCGGTCTGCATCGGCTCACGCACGGGCGACCGCTCGGCCACGCCGGGGGCGAGCGACTCCACGGGCCGCCGCAGGTCGGTGACGACCGGTCCCTTGCCGTCGAGCGGATTGCCGAGCGGATCGAGCACGCGGCCGACCACCGCATCGCCCACGGGCACCGACAGCAGCCGACCGGTGCTCTTCACCTCGTCGCCCTCGGTCACCTTGAGGTAGTCGCCGAGGATGATCACGCCGACGGAGTTTTCCTCGAGATTGAACGCGAGGCCGGTGATGCCGCCGGGAAACTCGACCATTTCGCCTGCCATCACGCCGGAGAGGCCCCAGACCCGCGCGATGCCGTCGCCCACCTCGAGGACGCGGCCGACCTCGCGGACGTCGATGCCTGACTCGAACCGAGAAATCTCCTCACGCAGAACTGAGGCGATCTCGTCCGTATTGAATTTCATGAATGCTCCTCTGCTTCAGCCGCTGCCCGAGCCGCACGAGGCTCGTGGCGACGGATTGGTCATAGACGGTATCGGCGATGCGCACGACCAGCCCACCGATCACGGCGGGATCGACGACAAAGGTCGCGGCAAGCTTGCTGGCGACGGCCCGCTCGACCTCGGCCACGAGCCGCGCCTGATCGGCGGCGTCGAGCGGCACGGCGGTCGTAAACGTGGCCGGCTTACGGCCCTCCAACTCATCGGCCCGGCGCCGAGCTGCGGCCACGACGTCGGCGAGAATGTCGAGGCGACCGTGGCGAGCAAGCACGTGTAGCGTGTGGGCAGTCGTGGGCTGCATCCGGCCGGACGTCATGCGGTCGATGAGGGCGGCCTTTTGCTCCAGGGCCACCTTGGGCGAGGCGAGCATCTGAGCCGCCTGCGGCACCTTCGGCAGCACATCCCGCACGAGCCCCGTCAACTCGTCGAGCACCTCGCGTCGGCAGTCCTTCCGATCGGCGGCGTCGATGATCGCCTGCGCGTAGACCTTGGCCACGCGCTCCACCGCGATATCGATGTGCGAGCCGTCACCAGTGGCGGCGGACGATCCGGAAGTGGAGGACGTTTGGCTCATCGTTGGTAGCGCCGCGGCGGGGCTCTCAGTTGACGCTCGGCGTAGTCGTGATGCTGGCCACGGAATCCCGCACCAGTCGGGCCTGATCATCCGGGCCAAGCTTTGCCGACAGGAACTTGCCCGCCACCTGGACGGCAAGTTCCCCGGCTCGCTCCGCGATCTGCGAGAGCGCGTCGTCCTTCGCGAGGCCGATCTCGTGACGAGCCCGGTTCTTCTCATCCTCGGCGGCCTTGCGAGCCTCGGCCACGATGGCCTGCCTCGTGGCATCCGCATCGCGGCGGGCTTCATCGAGCATGCCGCGAACTTCATCGGCCGCCTCGGACAGCCGCCGCTCATACGAGGCCAACAGCCGCCGGGCGTCGTCGTTGGCGGCCTGCGTGGCCGCGATCGTGTCGGCGATGCCCTGCTCCCGCTTGTCGAGCCCTTCCATGATCGGCTTCCAGGCGAACTTCGTCAGAAGCGCTAGCAGCAGGAGAAACGTCGCAAACGACCAGACGGCGAGGTCGGTCTGAAACCAAGCCGGGCTCTCGAAGTCCTTCTGGCTCGTGCCCGCAGGCGGGTTGTGACCGATCTCGGTGTGATGGTCGTCGGCATGGCCATGAGCGGCGGCAGGATCGGCAGCGCTGGCCGAGGCGACCGGCAGCGCGGCGCAGCCGATCGCCAGAATGCAGGCGAGCGCGGCGAACGGGCAACGGACACGGCGAGGAAGGAACACGGCAAAGTCTCCAGGTCTCGAGCAACAGGCCGGGGCGGTCAACCGAGCCGGGGGCGGGCCAGTGGCGTCGCGCACACGCGATCCGCCACCGGCCGCCCCAGCACGCCACAGGACCCGAGAGCCCCGTGACGACGCGCGATCACTTCGTCGAGCAGATGAACAGCGCGTAGAACGTGAAGCCTTCGATGAGGGCCGCCGCGATGATCATCGCCGTCTGGATGCTGCCCGAAACCTCGGGCTGACGGGCCATGCTCTCGTAGGCGGCGGAGGCGAGCTTGCTGATACCCAGCGCCGCGCCGATCACGACGAGGCCGACCGCAAAGGGCGTGGTGAACTCGATCAGCGACCGACCACCGGCTGCAGCGACCTCCTGGGCCAGGGCGAGATCGGCACCGAACGCCACGACGGCGAAGGCGGCGAGGGCGGTGAGCGTGCGGGCAGAGAGAAGCGAACGCATCATGACGGGGTCAATCTCCTGAAATACGAGGCAAGGGAATACGGAAAATGGAACCAAGACGAAAGATTAGATTCGGGAGGGCCAAGCCTAATGTTGGTGCACCGACGCGCCAATGAAGAGGGCGGAAAGAAATGTGAAAATGTAGGCCTGGAGGAAGGCGACGAAGAGCTCGAGCACGCTGAACAGCGTGCAGCTCACGACGCTGATGCCCGTGACGGTGGCCCACATGCCCATCGAATAACTGGCGGCCGCCGTGATCATGCCCATGATGCCGAGCAGGACGAGATGCCCGGCCACCATGTTCGCGAGGAGCCGGACGGCAAGGATCAAGTGCTTGATGCAGAGCCCGAGCATCTCGATCGCGAAGATCATCGGCTTGAGCACGATCGCCAGCGGCAACGGCAGGTCCATCGACGGCACCTGATTGCCGAAAAAGCCGAAGAACCCGAATTGCCGCATGCCGGCCACCACCACCGTAGCCAACGTCACCCCGGCCAGCGCGAGCGTCACGGAGAACGACGCCGTCGGCGACCCCGCCCAGGGCACCATCCCGAGCAGGTTGCAGCCGAGCACGAAGAAGAACAGCGTCAGCAGGAGCGGGACGAAGCGGTCGCCGTCGTGGTGCTCCCGGGCGGCGTGGGCCACCGCATGGCCCGGCGCCGGAGCGTGGCCGCCATGGGCGTCGGCATGGTCGTGATCGTGGTCATGATCATGACTGTCGATCGCCGGTCGGGCGATCTGGTCGCGAACGAACAAGATGATCGCCTCGAAGAGGTTGGCGATCCGGCCCTTGGGCGGGCTTCCGCGCCGCAGCCGGCCTGCCAGCCGGGTGAACACGAACAGCAGAAACAGCGCGAGAGCCACCTCCAGGATCATGTATTTGGAGATGCAGAAGCCCGACTTCTTCTCGTAGAGACTGTCGAGCGTGCCGAACGGCTGCGGAATCAGGATCTTCCCGTCCATAGCGGCCTTGAACTCCGCGACATCGGTGATGTCGGGCCGGCCGTCGCGAAGGAACTGCGGGACGTCGTCGAGCGTTTGCCAGGTCTGTCGCCAGAGCGCCTTGGGAACCTCGAAGTAGTAGGCGTCTTTGAGGTGATAGATCGGGTTGTGGGCGGACATCGAAACCGCGGTTCCTCGAACAGTGGACGGAACAGTGAACGGTGGGGCACAGCCGGCGGGAATGCCGACCAGGAGCGGCAGTGTGTGGCATGCGGCCTGCGGGCGTCAATTCGCTCCGCTGTGGCCGCGGCCCGGCGCCGATCCCGTCCGTCCTATGATGGTCAACACAATATCGGTGGCAAGCAGCGATAAATACAGTCCCAGGAGCAGGCGTTCGGCTCCGGCCGGCGCCGCCCCCCCAGCGGTGGATCGCAACCAGGCGAGCATCGCCAGCGGCAGCAGGAGCCGCACCGCGACCCCGCCGAGCCCCACGGCGACAGCGAGCCCGTGCCGGCCAGCCGAGGGATTCGCCGCCAGCCGATCGCCCAGCCGGGCCAGGAGCCAGCCCCCGACCGCGCCCGCGAGACAGACTGCCGCCACGACATTGACCGTTCCCTTGCATGGCAGTTCGACCGCACCGCACGCGGCGGCGATCGCCAGTCCCGACGCCCATACGGCGACAAGTACCGCGACCCCACCCAGCGTCCACGCCCTGCCGTGCCGCCCGCCGCTCACCTGCCCCTCCTCCGCTGCAACTGCACGAGCGAGGCGATCGCCACGGAGAAGCCGAGGGCCAGTCCGGCCAGACCGAGAAACTGCGTGCCGAGGCGGCTGTCGAGCCAGCCCCCCGCCACCCCCGGCAGAAACATGGCCAGGCCGATCGCCGTGATGCGGGACACCCACACCACGGCCTCACCGATCGGGGATCCCTGAGGCGGACGATTCATATGCCGGAGTAGCATACGCTCACCGTCCGTTCGTCAGGGAACCCGTCATGGCCCAGCGCAAGCACCGTCGCCGCCGCGTCCGCCGGGGCCGCAGCGGCCTGTCGGCCTTCGATCGCCCGGCGACCGCTGCCGCCGCCGGCGAGCCCACCGCTCTGCGGATGATCGCCTGCGACGGCCAGGGCGTTCACGAGTCGACCGTCGTGCAGCTCGATGAACTGACCGGCAGCCGGGATCGCTGGCCGGTGACCTGGATCGACGTGGAGGGGCTGGGCGACCTCGACACCATCCGGAGAATCGGCAGCATTTTCGAGATCGGCGAACTCGCGCTCGAAGATGCAGTGACACCCGACGAACGGCCCAAGGTGGAGGTGTTCGGTCATCAGGTGCTGATCGCGGTACGCACGGCCCGCTTCGACGGCGACGTCGTGGTGACCGATCCGGTGGCGATTTTTCTCGGCGACCGCTACGTGATCACGTTTCGCGGCCGCACGGCCAGCGATGCCTTCGACGGCGTCCGGCGGCGAATCCGCGCCGGCCGCACGAAGCTCGGCGAACTCGGCGCCGATCACCTGTGCGCGTTGCTGCTCGATGCCGTCGTGGATGGCTATTTCCCGGTGCTCGAGCAGTTCGGCGACCGACTGGAGGCGCTGGAAGAAGAGGCGCTCGAGGCGCCGTCGCGGCAATCGCTTGCCAAGATCCACGACGTGCGGAACGACCTCATGACGCTCCGCCGGGCCCTCTGGCCGACCCGCGACGTGCTTCACGCCCTCGGCCGCGAGCCGACCCGATTCGTAGGCGACCATGCCCGCGCCCACTTCCGCGACTCCTACGACCACACGATGGAGCTGCTCGATCTCATGGAGAGCTTTCGCGAGATCGGCAGCGACCTGCGCGACATCTATCTCGCCAGCCTCAACAACCGCATGAACGACGTGATGAAGGTGCTGACGGTTATCGCCACGATCTTCATGCCGCTCACGTTCATCACCGGGTTCTACGGCATGAACTTCAACACGGCGTCGCCGTGGAACATGCCGCTCTTGAACTATCGCTACGGGGCGGTCGTGGCGATCGGAATGATGCTGGCCACCACGGCCGGGATGGTGCTCCTGTTCTGGCGGCGCGGCTGGCTGAAACGCTGGTACTGACCTCAGGCCCGGCCGAGCAGGAAGAACGTCGGCATCGAGCCCTTGCCCTTGATCGCCACGGCGCCGCGGTCGGCGAACCGGTAGCGGTCGCCGAGGAGGTCCCGTGTGGCCGCCGAGACATGGATCCGCGCCGGCTCGCCATGCGATTCCATGCGGCTGGCAATATTGACGGTGTCGCCCCACAGGTCGTAGCTGAATTTGTGCCGGCCGATGACGCCGGCGACCACCGGACCTGAATGAGCGCCAATCCGCACTTGGAGCGACAGCTCGCGGGCCTGCATCACGTCGCGAAAGGCGTCGAGCATGCCGATCGCCATCTCGGCAATCGCGTCGGCATGATCGACACGCGGCTCCGGCAGCCCGGCCACGGCCATGTAGGCATCGCCGATCGTCTTGATCTTCTCGACACCGAGTCCCAGGGCGAGGCGATCGAACGCCGAGAAGATCTCGTCGAGCAGCCCCACGAGGTGCCGAGCATCGACCCGCTGCGAAAAGTCCGTGAAGCCGCACAGGTCGGCGAAGAGTACCGTGACCGCAGGAAAGCTCTCCGCGATGGTCGCCTGCCCGTCCTTGAGCCGGCTGGCGATCGTCTCCGGGAGAATGTTACGCAGCAGCCGCTCCGACTTCTCTCGCTCCCGCTCGAGCGCCGCGAACGCCGCGTTCCGCTCGAGCAGCCGCAGGTAGGCCTCCGAGTGCACGCGGAGCCGCGCGATCAGCTCGATCCGGTCGGGCAGCTTCACGAGGTAGTCGTTGGCCCCCGCGCCGAGCAGTTCGGCCTTGACGACGGGCTCGTCACGGGCGGAGAGCATGATGACGGGAATCGCGGCCGTGGCCGGGAGCGAGCGGAGCCGCCGCACGACGTCGAGGCCGCTGACGTCGTGCAGCATGAGGTCCTGGAGGATCACCGTGGGGCGGAACGTCTCGGCCAGCGCGAAGGCCGTCTCCGCGTCGCGGCAGCATTCGTAGACGATGTCGGGTTCGTCGCGAACGAGCCGCCGTACGGCCTCCCCGATCATGGCCTGATCGTCGACGAGCAGCACGCGGTGCGTGGGTTCTTCCATGCAGCCAGCCTACCGCCAGCGAGCCCTCCGGCGAGTGAAAAACAGGGTTGCCGGTCGTCGAGGCCCAGCCCCCTGGCGATTGACAACACGGGTCATCGCACGTCAAGGACAGCCCCCCGGCGCTCGAGGGATACAAACTGGGGAACTAGGATTCGAACCTAGACTAACTGGTTCAGAGCCAGTCGTGCTACCGTTACACCATTCCCCAATCGTTGTGATTGGTGCGTTGAGCGTACATCGTGCACGCTGGCTCGGCAATTCCGCCTGCGTCCCTGCCCGTGGCCACCCTTCAGATCCAATCCGGCCCCCACCGAGGCCGTCGGTTTCGCATCTCCCGCGATCGGGTCGTGATCGGCCGGCACCCCGGCTGCGACGTGGTGCTCGAGTCGACGGCAGTGAGCCGCCAGCACGCCGAACTGACGCGCTCCGGTGACGACGTCGCGATCGAGGATCTCCGCAGCCGCAACGGCACGAGCGTCAACGGCCGACCGCTCACGGGACGCCGGCCGCTCGAGGATGGTGACGAGATCCTGATCGGCGACCAGCTGCTCATCTTCTCGTCGCGGTCGCGGTCGATGATCAGCAGCGGCACACACCTGGCTGAAGATATCTTCGAGCCCGACGGCCGAGACAACCTGATCGTGTCGCAGGTCGACGTCGCTCGCCCTGCAGCAGAAGAAGGGCTGGCCCGTCAGGCGGAGGCGAAACTGCGGGCCGTCATGGGCCTCCAGCGGGCGGTCGGCGCCTCGCTCTCCCTCGACGACGTGCTGCCGCGACTGCTGGACGGCCTGCTCGACATCTTTCCCCGCGCCGACCGTGGCTTCGTGCTCCTGACCGATCCGCAGTCACGGCGGATGGTGCTCAAGGCGAGGAAGGTACGCGGCACGCAGGAGCCCGGCCCGCTGCGGCTGAGCCTGTCGCTCATCGAGCAGGTGGCCCGCAGCCGTACCGCGATCCTGTCGGCCGATGCCGTGTCGGACAGCAGGTTCAACGTACACGACAGCGTGACCGACTGTCGGATCCGGTCGGTGATGTGCGTGCCGGTCGCCGGCGAAGATGGCGAACTGCTCGGCGTGGTACAGGTCGACTCCCGAGACGTCCGCAACGGCTTCGTGGCGGCCGACCTCGAGCTGCTCGCGGGCGTGGCTGGGCAGGCCGCACGCGTGGTCGAGCAGGCGATCGCCCACGACGATCGGATCTCCCGCGAACAGCTCAACCGTGATCTCGAACTGGCCCACCGCGTGCAGCAGGGGCTCTTGCCTTCCTGCCCGCCGGCGGTCGAGGGCTACGAGGTGTTCGATTTCTACGAGCCAGCCCGACATGTCGGGGGTGACTTCTTCACCTACGTCCCGCTACCCGACGGCCGCCTCGCGATCGTGCTGGCCGACGTGTCGGGCAAGGGAGTCGCCGCCGCCCTCCTCATGGCCGCACTTTCGGCAGACATCCGCTACTGCCTCGCGAGCGAGCCTGATCTCGCCCAGGCCGTCGGCCGCATCAACGAGAGCTTCCTGCGTGGCGGCTGGGACGACCGCTTTGCCACGCTCGTGGTCGTCGTACTCGACCCACTGGACCATCGGGCCACGATCTGTAACGCGGGCCACCTGCCCGTTTTCCTGCGCGATGCGGGGGGTGGTGTCCGCACCGTCGCGGCCGATCTCGGCGGGCTGCCGCTTGGCATGGCGGGCGGCCATCCCTACCGCTCGTGCCACGTGGAGTTGGCCCTCGGCGACACGCTCGTGCTCTGCACCGACGGCGTCACCGAGGCCCTCGACCACGAGTCTCGCCTCTACGGAATCGACCGTCTCTGCCGGGTGCTCGGCAAACCGGCCGATGGTCCCAAGGCGGTGGGCCGCCGATTGCTCGCCGACGTGGAGCGACACGCGGCCGGCCAGGTGCGGAGCGATGACATCTGCATCGTCTGCGTCGGCCGCACGGGGACCCGGCCGGCAGCCGCAGAGTCTGCCCAGAGGACGGGCGCTGCACGCCGGACCGGCCGGATGCAGTCGGGCGGCTGAGCGTCCGATACGACCCTCAGGGCCGGAACGAGCCGGCCGGGCTGCAGGACGCGGCCCGAGTGACGCAGGCTGTAGGGAGGCACGGCGATGAGCTTTTTCGAGTGGGTGCGCGAGGGGGTACGGCAGGCGGTGGTGCTGGGCATCGCCGATGCGGTCGAGGATGTCGGCACGCGGAATCGCGAGGAGGATTTCGGCCCCGCACTCGCCCAGTCGCTCCGCGACCGGCTCGCCGTCCGCCGCGAGCCCACGGTGCTCGAAACTGCCGCCGCGGCTCCGGTGGGCGTAGCGGCCCCGGCCGGCCGACGCCGCCTCGGCCGCTCGCTCGAAGGTCTGCGCAAGGCGGCCTGACGACACGCACCGTAGGCCCGCGCTATTTCGCTGCGGGTGCGCGAACATTCAGACGAATAGCCGGCCCATCGGCCTTCACGCCTCCAACCGCACACGGAGTGTGCGGACTACGGCGCGACAAAACCGCCGTGGGCATTGATCACCGGTTCGGTCGGGGAATCCGTCCCTGAGATGGGCCGCGGCGGCCCTTGCCTTTCGCGCGGCCGGCGGCGCGGGGGCGGCCGTCTCGGAGGGCGGCGATCTCGTCGCGGAGCCGCGCGGCCCGTTCGAAGTCGAGTTCGGCCGCAGCCTGCATCATGTCGGCCTCGAGTTGCTCGAGTAGCTCCGTGGTGCGGCGTCGCGTCTCATCCCCCTGCCCCACCGCCTCGAAGGCCACGGCCCGCGACGAGGCCTCGGCCTCGATGCCCGCCCGGATCTCCTTGCGGATCGTCTCCGGCGTGATGCCGTGGGTGCGGTTGTAGTCCTCCTGGAGCGCCCGCCGCCGGCGTGTCTCGTCGACGGCCTGCTGCATCGACTCCGTCACGGTGTCGGCGTAGAGGATCACGCGGGCATCGACGTTGCGGGCCGAACGGCCGATCGTCTGCATGAGCGACGTCTCGCTCCGCAGGAAGCCCTCTTTGTCGGCGTCGAGGATCGCCACGAGCGACACCTCGGGCAGGTCGAGACCCTCGCGGAGCAGGTTCACGCCCACGAGCACGTCGAACTTCCCTTCGCGGAGATCCTTGAGCAGCTCCACCCGCTCGAACGCGTCGAGCTCGCTGTGCAGCCAGCGGCAGCGGACCTTCCGTTCCTGAAAGTAGGCCGTGAGATCCTCCGCGAGTTTCTTGGTCAGTGTGGTCACGAGCACTCGCTGCCCGGCCGCGACCACCGTGTCGATCTCACCGGCAAGGTGCACCACCTGCTGCTTCGCCGGCACGATTTCGATGACGGGATCGAGCAGGCCGGTCGGCCGGATCACCTGCTCCACCACCTCGCCGCCGGTTCGTGCCAACTCCCACGGGCCGGGCGTGGCCGACACGAACACCGTCTGGTGCAGCCGCTTCTCCCACTCGTCGAACATGAGCGGGCGGTTGTCGAGGGCACTCGGCAGGCGGAAGCCGTGTTCCACGAGCGTCGTCTTGCGGGCCTTGTCGCCCGCGTACATGCCGCGGACCTGCGGCACCGTCACGTGCGACTCGTCCACGAAGAACAGGAAGTCTTCCGGGAAGTAATTGAAGAGCGTGGTCGGCGTGCTGCCGGGGGCCCGGCCGGAGAGCGGCCGCGAATAGTTCTCGATGCCGGGGCAGAAGCCCGCCTCCAGCATCATCTCGATGTCGAACCGGGTGCGGGCGTTGAGCCGCTGGGCCTCGAGCAGCTTGCCCTGGCTCTTGAGCTCCTCGAGCCGCTGCTCCAGCTCCGCCTTGATGGTGGAGACGGCCGCCTTGATCCGATCCTCGGGCATTACGAAGTGGCGGGCGGGATAGAAATACATTTCGTCTTTCTTGGCCGCCACCTCGCCGCTCGTGGGATGCGTGATCGCGATCGCCTCGATCGTGTCGCCCCAAAACTCCACGCGACAGGCCAGCTCGTCGTAGGGAGGCCAGATGTCGACCGAGTCGCCACGGACCCGGAACTTCCCGCGGTCGAGCGCGATGTCGGTCCGCTCGTAGTGGATCGACACGAGCCGTTCGAGCAGCTGATCGCGGGTGAGCGTCATGCCGCTGGCGAGCCGCACCACCATCGCCCGGTAGTCGTCGGGCGAACCGAGGCCGTAGATGCACGACACGCTGGCCACGACGACCACGTCGCGGCGGCTCACGAGCGCGCTGGTGGCGGCAAGCCGCAGCCGGTCGATCTCCTTGTTGATCGCGGCATCCTTCTCGATGTAGATGTCGCGCTGCGGGATGTAGGCCTCGGGCTGGTAGTAGTCGTAGTAGCTGACGAAGTAGTGCACCGCGTTGTGCGGAAAGAAGTCGCGAAACTCCGCATACAGCTGCGCGGCAAGCGTCTTGTTGTGGGAAAGCACGAGCGTGGGTCGCCCCACGCGGGCGATGACGTTGGCCATCGTGAACGTCTTGCCCGACCCGGTCACGCCCATCAGCACCTGCGAGGCCCGCCCCTCCTCGACGCCGCGCACGAGCGCGTCGATGGCCGCCGGCTGGTCGCCGGCCGGCTCGTAGGGGGCAACGAGTTCAAATACGCCGGGGCGAAGCGCCGTTGCCTGACTCATGGCGTCTCCCCTGCCTCGATGGGTCGCACATGTCGCCGCAGTTGCTCGAGTGTCGCCGGTCCGATTCCCGGCACATCGAGCAGGCCGTCGATCGACGTGAACGGCCCCCGCGTGGTGCGATGCAGCACGATCCGCTGGGCCGTGGACGGGCCGAGCCCGGGCAGCTGGGCAAGCTCCTCGACGCCGGCCGTGTTGACATCAACGGAAAACACTACGCCCGATGCCGGGGCCTGATCGTGGTGAACGAGCCCGCCCCGCAGGCCTCCGGCCGCGACGAACCAGACCGCCATCCCGGCCAACGCCGCGGCCACGACCGCTGCGAGCAGCGGCTGGAACCGGGCGGGCAGAAACGGGTGATCGGGGACGGGCGTCTGCATGGCTTCTTCCCTGTTACGATACGCGATTCGCTTCCATTCGCCCCGCCACCCGCGTGAATCGCCATGGCCAGTCGTCCCGCCCTGCCCGCAGCCCCCCGTTCCTGCCCCGATTTCCGCCAGTCTGCCTGGGACGAACACCTGCACGCTCACGTGGCCGCGGCAGCCGTTGGCTGGCTGGCCGAAGACCTCGGCCATGAGTGCGACTGGACGAGCGTCAGCCTGATCCCAGCGCAGGCCAGGAGCGAGCTGCGGGTCGTGAGCCGCACCGCTGGCGTGATCGCCGGACTCCCGGCAGCGACGGCGGTGGCAGCGGTCGCCGATCCCCAGCTGCGGTTCGAGCCAACGGTGGCCGATGGGGCGGTCGTGGCAGCCGGCACGACGATCGCCACACTCGCCGGCGCCACCCGGAGCGTGCTGACGGCCGAGCGGGTCGTGCTCAACCTGCTCGGACGGATGTCGGGTATCGCCACGGCAGTCAGACGGCTCGTCGATGCCGCAGCTGGCACCTCGTGTCGCATCTATGACACCCGCAAGACGGTGCCGGGCTGGCGGCTGCTCGACAAATACGCCGTGCGGACAGGGGGCGGCTGGAACCACCGCACCGGCCTCTACGACGCGATCCTGATCAAGGACAACCACCTCGCGGCGCTGAGAGCCGCCGGGCTCGGTCCCGCCGACGCCGTGCGGCAGGCGCGGGCCTTTGTCGAGAAGACGTTTCCGCCGTCGCGATCGGCGGCGATGGTCGTGGAGATCGAGATCGACTCATTCGGCCAACTCGCAGACGTGCTCACCGCCGGCCCCGACGTCGTGCTGCTCGATAACATGTCCGTCGATGAACTGGCCCGCTGCGTGGCGGAACGCGACCGCGTCGCGAAGCACGTTGTTCTGGAGGCGTCGGGCGGGATCAGGCCCGACACGGTGCCAACAATCGCGGCCACGGGCGTCGATCGCGTGAGCACGGGCTGGCCGACACACCATGCTCCATGGCTCGACATCGCCCTCGACTGGGCGTGAGGATCGGTTGTAGGCCCGTCACGGTAGCCCGGTCACGCCGTGACCGGAAAAACATCCTGTCACGGCGTGACAGGGCCACGCAGAGCAACCCGCCGTGGGGAAGCTAGACGCCGAGAAGGCGGTTCCGTTTGGTGCGGCGCTCGGCGCGGAGGCGGGCGCGGCGCTTGGTCTCGCTCGGCTTCTCGAAGAACTCGCGGCGGCGCATCTCCTTCTTGATGCCGCTCCGCTCCACCAGTTTCCGGAAGCGGCGAACCGCTTCCTGAATGCTCTCCCGCTCACGTACCGTCAGCTTGACCATGCAGACTCCGAAACCTCAGGCCCACTCCGGGGCGGTTCAACCAGGCAATGAATCGTCCAAATCGAGTCGCGGAGTATAGGGCACGCCGCCCCGGCCGTCCATCGCGGCCCCGCCCCGGGTTTGCCGGGCCACAGACCCTGGGGCACAATTCCGGGTCGACACCCGCGCGGCACCCCACGCCCATCGGTGCCGGCAGCCAGAGCCAGACCCTCGGAAAAACGCCTCCATGCGGGTGGAACTGCTGCCCTCGAGCCTGCCGGTCTCGGACGCCCAATTCCTGGTGTCGTACCTGGTGAACGAGGTGGTGGCCATCGATGCCGGCCCGCTCGGCCTCCTCGCCGACCTGCGGCGTCAGGAGCGGGTGCGGCACGTGTTCGTGACCCACGAACACATCGATCACATCGCCACGCTGCCGATCTTTCTCGAAAACGTTTACGAGCCAGGTCCCGACTGTGTCGAGCTGCTCGCCGCCGAGGGCGTGCTCGACTTCCTTCACCGCGACATCTTCAACGGCCGCGTCTGGCCCGACTTCTTCGCCCTCTCCACGGGCGACGACCGGTTCGTGCACGGCACGCCGCTCGTGCCCGGCACGCCGCTCACGCGGGCCAGCCTCACGATCACGCCGCTGCCCGTCTCGCATGTCGACGGCTCCCTCGGCCTGCTCGTCGATGATGGCCGCGTGGCCGTGGCCTTCCCTTCCGATACGGGGCCAACGGACGGCTTCTGGCAGCATCTCGCGGTCTGCGACCGGCTCCAGGCCGTGTTTCTGGAGGTCAGCTTCCCCGACACGATGGCTGATCTCGCCGCGGTCACCGGCCATCACTGCCCGCGGTCGTTTGCTGCCGAGATTCGCAAGCTCGACCGCGACGTCCGCTGGATCGTGGTGCACCGCAAGGCCCGCTATGCCGGCGAGATCGCCCGCGAGTTGGCGGCGCTCGGCCTGAAGAACGTCGAACTCGTCGAACTCGGCCGCGTGTACGAGTTCTAAACCACGTCAGGCCTTGGCCCGGGCGACCTTCCGCCGCTCGTGCTCCGAGAGCAGGATCTTGCGGAGGCGGATCACGGCGGGCGTGACCTCCACGAGTTCGTCCTCTTCGATGTACTCGAGCGCCTCTTCCAGCGACATCCGCCGCGGAGGCTTGAGCAGGATGTTGCGGTCGCTGCCGCTGGCCCGCATGTTGGTGAGCTTCTTTTCCTTGGTGGGGTTCACGGTCATGTCGTCGCTGCGGGCGTTTTCCCCGCAGATCATGCCCTCGTAGACCTCGTCACCCGGCTCGATGAACAAGTCGGCCCGTTCTTGGAGGCCGTCGAGCCCGAAGGCCACAGCCTTGCCCGGCACCATCGACACGAGCACGCCATTCGCCCTGCCCGCCACCTCACCCTCCAGCGGCGCCCACCGCTCGAAGCGATGGTGCATGATCGCGGTGCCCTGCGTGGCATTGAGCACGCGGGTGCGGAGGCCGATCAGGCCGCGGGCGGGAATCGAGAACGTGGTGTGGGCGAACTCGCCCCGCGAGCCCATGTGCTTGAGCTGGCCACGGCGGGAGCCGGTGAGCTCCATCACGGGGCCGAGCTTGTCGTGCGGCACCTCGACGACGAGCGTCTCGAACGGCTCGAGGATCGTATCTCCTTCCCTGCGCAGGATCACCTTCGGCTTGCCGACGGAGATCTCGAAGCCCTCCCGCCGCATCGTCTCGATGAGCACGGAGAGATGGAGCAGGCCGCGGCCCGAGACGGCGAACTGCTCGCTCCCCTCGATCGGCTCCACCCGCAGGGCCACGTTCCTCTCCAGCTCCTTGTCGAGCCGGTCACGGAGATGACGGGTGGTGAGGAATTTGCCCGACTTGCCGACGAGCGGCGAGGTGTTGATGCCGAACACCATCGACAGCGTCGGCTCGTCCACGGTGAGCCGGGGCAGCGGCCGCGGATCCACGGCGTCGCAGATCGTGTCGCCGATCTCCACGTCCCCGATGCCGCTCACGGCGGCGATGTCGCCGGCGGTCGCCTGCTCGACGTCGATGCGGCCGAGCTTGTCGAACGACTGCACGCCCACGAGCTTCGCCGGCACGAGCGTGCCGGCCGCCGTGGAACGGACGATCGCGGATCCTTTCGTGAGTGTGCCCGACTCGACGCGGCCAATGGCGATCCGGCCCACGTAGTCCGACCAGTCGAGCGTCGTCACGAGCATCCGCAGGGGTGCCGTTTCATCCACGAGCGGGCCCGGGATCTTCTCGAGCACGAGGTCGAGCAGCGGCTGCATCGTGCCCTCGCGAACGGCCGGATCGTGCGAGGCGTAGCCGCCGCGACTGGAGGCGTAGACATAGGGAAAGTCGGCGAGGTCATCGTCGGCGCCGAGCTCCAGAAAGAGCCCCAGGATCTCGTCGAGCACCTCCAGCGGACGGGCGTCGGGCCGGTCGATCTTGTTGACGACGACCACCGGCCGGAGCCGGCATTCGAGGGCCTTGGACAGCACGAACCGCGTCTGCGGCATCGGGCCCTCGGCCGCATCGACGAGCACGAGTGCCCCGTCGGCCATTCGCAGCACGCGCTCCACCTCGCCGCCGAAGTCGGCGTGGCCGGGGGTGTCCATGATGTTGATCTTCGTGCCCTTCCACTCGACCGCGATGTTCTTGGCGAGGATCGTGATGCCCCGCTCTTTTTCCAGGTCGTTGGAGTCGAGCATCCGCTCCGAGAGCTGGCTGGCCCGGAATTGCCCGCTCTGCTGGAGCAGGCAGTCCACGAGCGTGGTCTTGCCGTGATCGACGTGGGCGATGATGGCGATGTTGCGGAGGTCGGTGCGACGGGAGCCGGTGGAGTCGGGAGACACGGGGAGCGGGAACCTAGTGGTCAGGGAAGCCGGCCGGGATGAGCGGGCCGGAGGAAGGAAGGCCGATGCTGCAGTTTACAGTATTTCAGGAACGGCGCATCGCTGCATAGGCCCGCTCGATGAGCGAGCCCGCCGGTTCGGCCGCGATCGCTGCCACTGCTGCCGCTCGCATCCCCGGCACGCCCGGCCCCGCAATCGCCGCTGCGGCAGCCTCGGCGTCCGCGACGGCCTGGAGCCCGACAAAGATGGCGACGAGTTCGTCGCCCCCCAGCCGCGCGACGAGTTCTGCGTCCGCGCTCGCCTGCCGCAGCCGCTCAGCTGCCTGCCGGAGCACGGCATCGCCGGCCAAAAACCCGTCCCGCTCGTTGACGGCCTTGAGCCCGACGACGTCACAGATCACCACCGCGACCGCCCCCTGCTCCGCCTCGAGCACGCAGTGCAATTCGCCCCGCGTCGCCAAGCCAGTGACATGATCGAGTTCGGGCATCGAGCAATCGTCCTGTCACGCAGCTGAGTTCGTGGTGCCCACGCTACCGTAGTCCGCACACTCCGTGTGCGGCCCACGGTGCGAAAACCGCAGGCCTCCACTATTCCGGTGCGGGTGACCGCCTGTGGTTTGGGTTCGGGGGTGCCCACGCCCCGTCGCCGGACGCTCGCTTCGGGCATCCATGCCCTTCGCTCGCTCGATGCC
>JBAVTF010000054.1:0-30596 GCA_049695995.1 Pirellulales bacterium
GCCCATGCCCCGAGAGCCGGACGCTCGCTACGGCATCCATGCCTTCCGCTCGCTCGGATGCCGCCTTCGCTTCGGCATCCTGCCTGCGCTCGGCGGCATACGCCGGCTCCCGGGGCACGGGCAGCCCCTCGCAAGTTCAAACCGTAGGCCCGTTGCTCCGCAACGGGCTGCCCGTCACGGAGTGACGGGCCTACAAGAACCGCAGCAGGGAGGCGAGGTGGTCGGTGCAAGCTCGAGGAGCATTTGGACCGAGTCTTCGAGGTCCACCGCGACGAGACTTGTACCGCCCCCGAGCCGGCGATCTGCACACGTCGGCCTCGAATGCAAAGGGCCGAACCCCGGCCATCGTTCGTCCGCAGCGTCCGGCCCCGAGCGAGGGGCGGCTGTGCAGATCGGGGTGAACGGCTAAGATGAGACGTTCACTCGCCGGCACGCATTCGCGCCGCCCTCGTCCACGTCTCGTCCCATATCAGTCACTTCAAGGAGGCCCTCGTGTCCCACGTCGAAACCCGCCTGCCCTACAAGGTTGCCGACCTCTCGCTCGCCGACTGGGGACGCAAGGAGATCATGCTGGCCGAGAATGAGATGCCCGGCCTGATGGCGCTGCGGCAGAAGTATGGCCGCACCAAGCCGCTCACCGGGGCCCGGATCGCGGGCTGCCTCCACATGACGATCCAGACGGCCGTGCTGATCGAGACCCTCAAGGAGCTTGGGGCCGAGGTCACCTGGAGCAGCTGCAACATCTTCTCGACTCAGGACCATGCCGCCGCCGCCATCGCCAAGGCCGGCATTCCCGTCTATGCCTGGAAGGGGCAGAACAACGAGGAGTTCGACTGGTGCATCGAGCAGACACTGTTCTTCCCGGACGGTGAGCCGCTCAACATGATCCTCGACGACGGCGGCGACCTCACGTCGATGGTGCACAACAAGTTCCCCGAGCTGATCGGCGGCATCCGGGGGCTCTCCGAGGAGACCACCACGGGCGTGCACCGGCTCTACCAGATGCACGAGAACGGCGAGCTGAAGCTGCCCGCGATCAACGTCAACGACTCCTGCACGAAGAGTAAGTTCGACAACCTCTATGGCTGCCGCGAGAGCCTGGCCGATGGCATCAAGCGGGCCACCGACGTGATGGTGGCCGGCAAGGTGGTCGTGGTGGCCGGCTACGGCGACGTCGGCAAGGGCTCGGCCCATGCGATGAAGTCGCTGGGCGCCCGCGTGATCGTCACCGAAATCGACCCGATCAACGCCCTGCAGGCGGTGATGGAGGGCTTCGAGGTGACCACGATGGAAGAGGCCTGCTCTCGCGGCCAGATCTTCGTGACGGCCACCGGCTGCCGAGACGTGATCAAGGGCGAGCACATCGCGAAGATGCCCAACGACGCGATCATCTGCAACATCGGGCACTTCGACCTCGAGATCGACGTCGCCTGGCTGGAGAACACGAAGGGCATCAAGAAGGTCGAGATCAAGCCACAGGTTGACCGCTACACGCTGCCTTCGGGCAACAGCGTGCTCGTGCTGGCTGAAGGCCGGCTCGTGAACCTCGGCTGTGCGACGGGCCACCCGTCGTTCGTGATGAGCACGAGCTTCACGAACCAGGTGCTCGCCCAGATCGCCCTCTGGACCGAGGGCGACAAGTTCGACATCGGCGTCCACCGGCTGCCCAAGAAGCTTGACGAGGAGGTGGCCCGGCTGCACCTCGACAAGCTGGGCGTGAAGCTCACAAAGCTCACGCAGGAGCAGGCCGAGTATCTCCACGTGCCGGTCGAAGGGCCGTTCAAGCCCGAGTACTACCGCTACTGAGCCGCCCGCGGCTTCCGCCGCGGGACCCCTCGCTTCCGCTCAGGGCTTGTATGGCGCCAGGGATCGCGGGCCGGGGCGTTTCACGGGAAACACGAGGCCGGGGTGTGCTACCATCCCGGCCTCGTTTCGTATCCCGAGTCCACGCCCGAGGAACCCGCCTCCCATGCCCACCGTCGCTCCGCTCCGCGGCCTCCGTTACGACCCCAAGCACGTCGGCGCCCTGTCGCAGGTGATCGCGCCACCGTACGACGTGATCGACGCCGCCCTGCAGACGAAGCTCTACGAACAGCACCCGGCCAACGTGATCCGGATCGAGCTCAACCGGGAGGAGCCGGGGGACAGCGAGCGGAGCAACAAGTACACCCGGGCTGCCAAGTTCCTCAAGGAGTGGCGGGAGCAGGGGGTGGTGATGCAGGAGCCGGCGGCCGTGCTCTACGTCTACCACCAGACGTTCGAGGTGGAGGGGCGGAAGCACGTGCGGCGGGGCGTGATGGCTCGGGTGCGGCTGGAGCGGTTCGGCACCGGCAACATCCACCCGCACGAAGAGACCATGTCGGGGCCGAAGCAGGATCGGCTGCTCCTCACGCGGGCGTGCCGGGCGAACCTCAGCCAGGTGTTCGGCCTTTATCCGGATCCTCAGGGCGAAGTGCAGGAACTGCTCGACGCGGCCGTGGCGGGGCAGCCGCCGCTGGAAGCGACGGATCACCTCGGCGTGAGCAGCAAGATGTGGCCGTTGGCCGACGAGGCGGTGGCCGCGAAGGTGGCGGGGCTGATGGGGCCGAAGCCGGTGTTCATCGCCGACGGTCACCATCGCTACGAAACCGCCTGCAACTACCGCGACGAGGTGGCCACCGCCTGGGCGGCCGAGCACGGCGGGGCTCAGCTTCCCGCCGACCATCCGGCCAACTTCGTGCTCATGATGCTGGTGGGCATGAGCGACCCGGGGCTCATCGTCCTGCCCACCCACCGGCTGTTCGTGCAGCCGGCCGTGGCGTCGGCCGCGGAGCTGAAGGCGAAGCTCGGCGACTGCTTCACGACCGAGGCGGCCGGCACCGGCCCCGCTGCGGCGGACGCCGTGTGGGGACAGATCGAGGCGGAAGACGAGCAGGGCACGCTCGGCCTCTATACGACCGGCGACCAGGCCTGGACGCTCGCCCGGATCACTCCCGCCGGCCGGGCTCGGATGGACGCCGTGGCCAGTGACCACGGCCCCGCCTGGCGGAACCTCGGCGTGTCGATCCTTCACCGGCTCGTGATCGGCGACCTGCTCGGGGCCAAGGAGATCCCGACGCCGGGCTACGTGCACCTCGTTCGCGAGGTTGTCGAGGGGCTGGGCGGCGGGAAGTATCCATTCGCCGCGCTCGTGATGCCGGCCACCGTGGACGACATCAAGCAGGTGAGCGAGACGGGCGAACGGATGCCCGCGAAGAGCACCTACTTCTACCCCAAGCTCGCCAGCGGCCTCGTCTTCAACCCGCTCGAGTGATCCCCCGGCTTGCGTCGCGGACGCGGTGTGATGGCATGGGCGCTGCCACCGGTTCCACGTGAAACCGGCTAGCCGCGGCTGCCTGCGTGGTTCAGGTAGTCAGCGCAAGCAGCGTGAGCTGCGCAAGATCGACGGTTTCACGTGAAACCGCGGCCTCCTGCTGGGCCGACCTTGCGCCGCGGGGCGGGTTTCGCGGGGCGGCGCGGGCAACGTGACGATCGTGCCCGAAGTGGCCGATATTCCGAGGGCACGTGTCGTGCGACGGAAACCGGCGGAAGGGATTCTGCGCGTGGGAAGGATACTCTGCGTGGCCAATCAGAAGGGCGGGGTCGGCAAGACCACCACCGCCTCCAATCTCGCCGCGGGCCTGGCCCGGGCGGGGATGCGCACGCTCCTCGTCGACCTCGACCCGCAGTGCAATGCCACGACCGGCTTCGGGGCCACACCCGCCGCCACCCACCCGCTCGTACTGGAGACGCCGCTGTGCGAATCGGTGGTGGAGACGAACGTGCCTGGCCTGTCGATCCTGCCGGGGAGCCGGAGCGTGCGCGACGTGGAGCGGATCGCCGCCCAGGCGCGGCAGGGCTCGGCCGTGCTCGAGAGCCATCTCTCGCGCGGCCTCGGCGCCTGGGACTATTGCCTGATCGACTGCCCGCCGTCGGTCGGTGAGCTGACTCGCACGGCGCTTGCGGGTAGCACCGAGGTGCTGATGCCGATCCAATGTGAATACTTCGCGCTCGAAGGACTCACCCAGATGATCGAGGTGATCCGCGACGTGATGCAGGAGCGGCCCGGCCGGCTGTCGTTCAGCGGGATCGTGCTCACGATGCACGACGCCGCGCTTGAGCTCACGGCCGAGGTCGAGGCCGAGGTGCGGGACTTTTTCGGGGAGATTGTCTTCGAGACGGTGATCCCGCGGGACGTCGCCGTGTCGGAGGCGCCCAGCCACGCCCAAAGTGTGATCGACTACGCGCCGCGCTCACGGGGAGCGCGGGCCTACACGGAACTCTGCATGGAGGTACGCGACTGTGAGTAGGGAACGACGCCTAGGACGCGGACTGGAAGCGCTCTTGGGGCGGGCCGGCATGGAGCCGGCAGCCCCTATCACCAACGGCTCGGCGGCCGTCGCGACCGCACGGCCGGCGGGTGCCGGCGCTGCCTCCAGTCTGGCTTCTGGTTTGGGAGCAGGCGCGGCCCGGCTCATCCTGCACGCGCCCGAGGAACTCGAGCAGGCAGCGGCTGCCTTGCCCACGAACGACGTCGCTGCGGCGGTCATCGACCCGAATCCGTGGCAGCCGCGGAGCGTGCTCGGCGATGCCGACCTCGCCGAGCTGGCGGCGAGCCTGAAGGAGCACGGGCTCGTGCAGCCGATCGTGGTTCGGGCGCTGGGGGATCGCTACCAGCTCATCGCCGGCCAGCGGCGGCTCGCTGCGGCTCGGCGGCTCGGATGGCCGCAGGTGCCCGTTCGCGTGCTCGACGTGGACGACCGGCAGATGGCCGAGATCGCGATCGTCGAGAACCTGCAGCGGCGCGACCTCGACGCGCTGGAGAAGGCGGTGAGCTTCAAGCAGTACCTCACGACCTGGAGCTGCACGCAAGATGAGCTTGCGAAGCGGCTCTCGGTCGATCGCTCAACGGTGGCAAACTTGATTCGGCTCCTGGAGTTGCCACCGGCGGTGCAGCAGAAGCTGCGGTCGGGCGGGATCTCGATGGGCCACGCGCGGGCCCTCCTGCCGCTCGGTGACGAAGACCAGCAACTGCGGCTGGCGGAGCGGGTGGTCGCCGAAGGTCTATCAGTGCGGGCGATCGAGACGGAGGTGCAGGAGATCATTCGCCGCGAGGAGGCGGAGGACATCGACGTGGGCCTCGCCGCCGCGCGGGTAGCGACGGAGGCGGCGCACGAAACGGGCGTCGCGGCCCCCAAGCGGAAGCCGGGCCGGCCGGCGACGCGGCGGTCGAGCGAGATCGTGGCCGTGGAGAACCAGCTGCGGCGGGCGCTCGGCGTGAAGGTGGTGGTGCACGCCAACGGCAAGGGGGCCGGCCGGATCGTGATCCCGTTCGCCGACCTCGACGAGTTCCAGCGGCTCCTCGAGCACGTCTGCGAGTGAGGGTGGCGGTCTGGTACACTTGGCAGTCGCTCGGGGCGTAGCGCAGTTGGTAGCGCGCTTGGTTTGGGACCAAGAGGTCGAGAGTTCGAATCTCTCCGCCCCGACTTCGTTTGAGCCTATAAAAACAGGCTATTTCGATTCGAACCCGGGGCGGGGCCGGTCGGGCAAAAACCGCCGGGGCTATGCCGGGGCTATGCCGGCCCCGGTTTCGCCGGCCGCAAGTTCGAGAGGACCCGCCCCGCAGCACCTCGAGCACCCCGCCGAATTTCGACCCCTATACCGGGTCGGCTCGGGTGGATGCCCAACCAGCGAAACCCGGTGTCCTGCTCTCGGCGAGCGCCCGCAGATTTCGACAGGGGGGTAGGTCGCCCCGGCGGCGGCGAGCGACCCACCCCGTAGCCCCTCGGCGGACCAGGGGGCCAACCAGCGAAACCAAAGGGTATTGCTCTGCGCGCGCGGCCGGGAATTACGAAAGCGTTTTTTGGACGACCCCCGGGGTGTCTCGGATCACCAGGGCTTTCACCTGAGATAAACCCCGGGTGTTCGCTCTGCGCACGAACGGTCGAAATTGGAAAATGGGGGTGGGGTCCGCCCGCACGACGACCAGCCGGACCAGACCCCACGGTCCATTCACGCGAATTCCTGTCGGGTTTTCAAAAATTCGGCGAGCCGTCACGGGTCCTTCCGCCGGCGATTCGCCACCGGCCCCGCCGTCGAACGCCCCCTCGGCATCGACCCCGTGCGCTCACCCGGTCACGGGTCCTTCCGGCAGGTCCTCGAGCACCCCCGACCGGCGAGCCTACGCGGAATAACGTGTTTTGAATGGCGCGGGTCCTTCCGCCCGAGCCGCTGCCGCCCTCGACCGGTGAGCCGCCACCGAATCGGGTGTTTTTTAGCCCCCTGGTCGATCAGCAGCTCGCAGCAGGAAAACGTGCATGCGGTCCGTCCGGCAGAAATACAAAAATCCCCAAACCGAACGGAAACCGTTGCCGGTGCAGGGTTTGAATTTTGCCGCGCCGCCCGGGACAGAATTCGGACAAATGCCAGAAATCCCCGAGCACGTCCGCAGTAGCGGGGACGACCAGCGAATTCGTCCATTTGTCCGAATTTGTCCGAATCGAGGTCTGGCAAAATTCGACCGCCCAAAATCACAGTCTCACCCGAGCGAAACCCTACCTCGGCTTCGCCGGCGGGATTTTTGTCGTTTCGTTCACGCCCCCCTCGGGAAACAGTTCTTCCGCAGGGGGCAGCACGTCGTCTGCCTCGGCTTCCCGTCCGGTCGGCTTCCAGGCTTTCGGCGGACGACCCCGCCCGCCGGTAGCAGCCTCGACAGAATCGAGGAACCCTTTGTCCTCGAGTTCGGACAGGAACCCCGCCACCGTAGACCGTCCGGTCTTCAGGCGGCGCCGCACGTCCTTCGCCGTGAACGGGGCCGGCAGCGGATCGACGGGATCGTCCACCTCGGCGAGCACCCGGTCGAGAAACCGCCGTGCGGGATCGGACAGGCTTTCCCCGATGGTCCTCGCCAGTGGCCCCGACAGCAGCCGCTTTGCGACCGCATAGTCCGCCGGCTCGGCGATCAGCCGACCGTCCTGGTCCGTCTTCCGTTGCCGTTGGTGCAGCAGCGCCGAGGCTTGGACCAGGGCGAGCAGCATCGGATAGGCGCGGCGACACTCGACCCGATCAGCGAACACCTCGAGCACCTCGGCGAGCCGATCAGCGAACGGAATCACAATCGTCCGCCGCTCGAGCAGCCGTTGCAACGCATGATGCCGCGCCACGACCCGAGGGCCATCGGACGACAGCTTGCCGCTTGCGTGCATGGCGAGCCGCCGCATGATCGTTTTCGTCTGCATCCGGCGTTCGTCCGTCGAAAGCATGATGCAGCGGTTCGCGTCTTCCTCGAACACCCTCGCCGAGGTCGTCGATTCCACGAACGCAATCGGCCCCGGCTGGTCGATGGTCACGGTCTGGATTTCCCCTTCCACCTTGCAGGGCATCATTTTGGTCAGCCGACCAGCGGACAGCATTTCCCGCAGCGCCCGCGTAGCCTCGGCTTTGTCGTCGTTCTCGAGCCGGGATCGTTCGCCCGCCACGACCCACCGGTGCGAGAGACTTCCCGGGCGAGCATGGAACAGGGCTTGCGGTGTCATTTGCGTGGCGAGCACGACCGCCTCGGGCGGGAACAGCCCCGCCACCTTTTCCACGGTGTAGGACTTACCGCTGCTCGATTGCCCCTGCACGATTGCGGCGAGGGGGCGCGGCAGCAGCCTCGAGGATCCGACCAAATACAGTGTCAGCCGCAGATCGTCCTCGCCGGCGACCCCGACCGTTTCGATGTCTTCCCCGATTCGGTCGATCAGCCTCGGGTCCTCGAGCAGCCGCTCGGCTTCCGTCAGCACCTCGGGATCGGTCTGCTCGAGGGCGGCGCGGGTCTGCTCGGCGAGGTCGTCCCCCGGCCCGGTGTCCGGCTTTGGTTCGTTGGCGGCGGACCGTTCGTTCGTGATTCGCAGCAGCTCGGCTTCCACGTCCTCGGCGGCGACCCCGAGCCGCTCGGCGAGCCGCTCGGCGAATTCGGTTCGCTTCGCCGTCTTCGCCAGATCCACGGTGTCGGTGTCGATCAGATCCTCGCCGTCGAACACCCGCAGGACGGTTTGCAGTCCCTTTCCTTTCGGCGACCAGCGGAAATTGAGGGACGGAAGGACGGTGTTCTCGGACGTGCTCATAAGACTTCCTCTCGGGGTTGTCGGGGTCTGCGGCTTCCTGCCGTTGGTTCAATTGACGGGTCGAAAAAATGGACGTGTTCGGGGTCGGGCGACGGTGCGAACGGGCTTCTAATCGCAAATGGCGAGGTCGTTTTCCGGCTGCTCGGGGGTGTCGGTGTCGCAATCGTCAGATAGAGCGACAACCAGCCGCCGCGCCGCCGCGACCAGGACTTCCGGCGGTGTCGCCGGGAACCTCGAGCGGTAGGCGTCAACGGTTCTCGCCAGCTCGAGGACCAGGGGTTGAACGTCGCCGCGCCGCTCGCCGAGCCGCAGGGATCGGAAATGCGAGCGGATCCGCCGCCACCCGATTCCGTCGCGGCGAGCCTGCACGACGATTCGCAGATAGTCCGCTGCGGTTTCGTTGTCGGCTTCAATTGAAACCAGGAAACGCCCGACTTCCTCGGCGGTCGTCTGCCACCCCGGCGGGAATTTGCCCGGTCCCTTTCCGGACCAGATTTCAGCTTGGGTGGATCCAAACAGGACCCGCTGTTCGTCGTCCGGCAGATCGAACGCGCGACCCGTTGCACGAATCCGATACGCTTCGTTCACCTTCGTCCGCTGGCAACCGGAAACGTGCAGCACCCGGTGCATTTCGTCTGCCACCTCTCGCATGATCGACCGGGGGCGACCCCGGCGCGGCTTTTCAGAAACCGTTTCCGAAATTCCCTCGGCGATCATTCCTGCACCTCGCCGTCCTGGTCGTTCGGCACGGGGAACGTGCGGTTGTATTCCCTTGCGAGCACCCCGCAGTCGCAGCCGAGGACTTGCCCGCCGCAGCGGGGACACTGTTCCCGGCAGCAGACCGGGACGTGCAGTTGCCCTCGGGCGGCGGCGCAGTCTCGGCAGCTCGCCGCGTCGGTGTCCTCGCCCGCGTAGTCCTCGCCGAACGGGATCCGCTCAAACAGCTTCCGCCGGATTCGATAGACCCGGTGTTTCTGCGCGGCTTGCAGGATTTCCCCCCAGCCTCGGCGGACTTCCTGCCCGTTCACGATTTCGGATTCGATCATTCCTATTCCTTTCCTTTCTGCACGCCCCAAAAACGCCGCTGCACGTCCGTTTCGAACAGCAGCCCTTGCCCCCGCAGCCGACCGGGCGAGCGGGTGTCCTTCCTTGTTTGCCGCGCGGCTTCCTCGAGCCGTTGCCGCATAGCGTCGATTGCCGGCGGCTTGTCGTTCTTCCTGGTCATTCCCTGTTCCCTTCCTGCCCGCAGCACGTCCGCCGCAGCATGGATTCCGTCCGCTTGATTTCGTCCGTCACTGCCGCGCAAGCCTCGACCCCGCCGAGGTCCCGCAGCCGGTCCCACAGTTCCGAATCAAAGGTGAGCCCCGGCGGCAGATGCTGCCGGCGAATCGTGTGCGACAGGATTGCCACGACCGCCAACCGCAGCCGATCCCCGAGGTCCTCGAGGTTCGCCACCGCGATCCCGAGCCGTTCGTCGAGGTCCTCGGCGGTTGCGTGCGCCGAGTTGTCGTTCGTCGTGTTCACGACCGCACCTTCCTTGCTTGCCGGCGAACGTCCTTCGCCAGACCGTGAAACCCTGCCTGCATGAAATGGCGAGCAGCGCCCCGCAGGACCGCTTCCCGTCGCCGACCGTGCAGCAGTTCGGCTTGCCGCAGATCCGCCGTCACCCGCTCGAGGTGTCGCCGGCTGCGGGCAGTCAGTCGTTCGACGTTCACGACCGCACCGCCTTTCCGCCGGCAGTCCACCGGCTCGAGCGGATCGTCCTGGTCGGGTTCGTCTTCGCCGGTGCAGCCGTCCCCGGCGGGTTCGGCGGGCGGCGAGGGTCGTGCATTGGGGCAGGTTTCACGTCCTGCCGCGCCACGACAGGAACGACCGCCGGCTCGAGCAGCTCGGCGGACGACACGAACGACCGGCGGAAGGACTCGAACGAACCGATCAGCCCGCCCCCGGCGGCAGCGTATGCGATCACGACGGATTCGCTCGCCCCGGCATACTTGCGGTCCGTTGGCGGCAGCTCGGCTTCCTCGAGCCGCTGGCAAGCCGAATCGACAAGCCGTTGAATCAGCAGCCGCCCGTCCTGTCCGACCGGGACTTGCCGGCGGACCAGGGCGAGCACCTTCCGCCCGAGGTCGATCCGGTGCAGTTGCTCGCCGAGGGTCCGAGCCGGTTGCGGGCGGCGGGTCGTGGCGGTCGGGCTTGGGACCAGACCGTAGAATTCCAGGGAATCGGAAACAGCCGTTTCCAGGGCCGGATCAGCGCAGTAGCATCCATCCATTCGAACCCGCCTCCAACGCGGGTTTCCGCGACCCGCCGGCTCTCACCCCGGCGGGTCGCAGTATTTCTAGGGTTAGGTGTTAGGGTTCCTGGTCGGCTTCTCGCCGCGCTCGGCGATCCACCTCGACAGCTCACTCGCGCGGTAGCGGACCGCGCGGCTTCCCACCCGAACCTCGGGCGGGCGATCCTCCCTTCCTTCCCACTTCCAGCGGGCGAGGGTCTGCGGCTGAAAGCCGAGCACCTCGGCGGCTTGCTTCCGGGTCAGCAGCCGGTCGTCCGTTGCGGTCGACATTCGTTCGCTCCTTTCGGTTTCGTGTTCGTCGCACGTCGTCCACGACGGACGTTTGATTGCGACAACACGAAACCTACGGGGCGAAATGGAAGGGCCGTTACTAGTCCTTCCGTCTGCGGGGGGGCGATTCGGATAGCCCCGCCCGTTTCACGGTATCTCGGACCGTGCGTTCGTGGATGGTTTCCCCTGTCTGCATTTCGTACCGCTCGGCGACCGCACGGTTTGCAGGCCCGTTCCCTTTCTGTCCCGAGGGGAACGACGGTCGAACAGCTTTGTAGAGTTTGCAGATCAGCGCCGCCCGCCGGCGGTCGTTCTCGGCTTTCACGGCTCGCCCCTCGGCTGCGAACAGTTCGACGTGTTCTTCCTGCTCGGCGAGCCGCCGTAGGGCTTTCTCGACCCTCTCGGATTCCTCGGGTCCGAGCAGCCGCGCCGCTGCGAAGCCGGCGAGGACCGCGTGCTCGAGCAGATCGGAACGAGTCAGCCGCATAGCGTTCGCAACCTTCCGTTCCCGAGCATCGGCGACGGCGGCTTCGATTGCGGCGAGCCGTTCCCCCGAACGGAATTCGTCACTGTCCCGAGTGTTGTCGTGGTCGATAAACCCGAGGACGTACAGCATGTGCCGCAGGATCATTCGGGCGGCTTCGTTCTTTGTTTCCCCGGGCTTGGGACGGTAAGGGAAATTCACGTCGTCCCCGAGCCGGTCGTGGGCTTTTTCGCGGGCGGCGAGCAGCAGCCGAAACACGATTGCCGCGCGGCTCTCCCACGACTCCCCTTGCCGCAGCCGGCGACCGTGGACGTTTGCCGCTCGAGCCTCGGCAAAGTATTCGTGTCCGTCGTTCGCTCGCCCGAGGTGCGGCCCGAGGGATTCGCGGTCCCGTGCTCGCCGAATCCGAAACCCTTGCTCGGACCCTAGGGCGGCGAGCACGTCCGGCGGCACGTTCTCAAACAGCGGACCAGGGCTAGGACGTTTGCGGTGTTCAATCGTTTCCCGGTGCGGGGCATCGCAGGGCATCGGGCGGGCAAAGACTTCCTCGAGGAATCGCACGTCCTCGACCGTTGCCTCGATTCCAGCGGACCGTATTTCGTCTAGCAGTCTGCCAGCGGTCCAAATTCGCTCGGCTTCCTGCTGCTGCTCGAGGTGTTCGGCTGGCGAAAAACCCGTGAGGTATTCGAGTCGGTCCGTCGTGGACCAGTTCTTCCACGACTTGCACAGCTCGAGGTACTCGGCTTCCGGCATTTCGCCGACATACGCTTCCCCGTCCTCGGCGACCAGGACCGTCGTGCGGGGCGGCTGGTCTTTGAATTCCGAGAGGTCGGCAGTCCGAACGACCCCGGCGAGGGAATCATGCCCTAGCGGCGGCGCGGCGAGAATGTCCGGGTCTGGCATTTCCAATTGCCACGGCGGTAGCTCGCCGAACGGAACGTCGATTTCGGGGCGGCGGGCGGCGGTTTCATTGGCGACCCTGGAAGCCTCCGCAGACAGCTCGGCTCCCGTTCTTCGCACCTCGGCGAGCAGCCGATCAGCACGTTCCGAGCGATACGCTTCGCCGTGAGCGCGGCGGAATTCGTCGGGCAGGAACCCGAACAGCCATGCGACCCGCAGCCACTTGGGCCACGTTGCTTGTTCGCCGGCTGGGAACAGATTGCGAATCGAGGCTTCCTGTTTCTTCCGCTCGGCTGCGGACAGGGATTCCAACCAAGCCGCACGGTCTGCCGGATCCGCTGGCATTGTGGCAGCGGGCTTGCGGGCGGGTTTGCGTTTCACCCGTGTCCCTTCCGTTTCTTCGTGTCGGATTTCCGCTTCGCCCGATCAGCCTGCACGACGGCCCGCATAGCGTCCGTCGCACGTTCCACCGATTGCCGCACCGGTTCGAGGGTCAGCCGAGCGTAAACAGCCGTAGACCGCGTGTTGCGGTGTCCGAGGCTTTTCCCGATCAGCAGCTCGGACGACCCGTTCGCCGCTTGCCACGAACCGAACGTCCGCCGCAGGTCGTGCAGGTGAACGTCCGGCAGACCCGCAGCGGTCAGCACCTTGGCAAACGGCTTGCGAATGTCGGTGAGGTGTCCTTTTCCATGCCGACCAGGGAAAACCCATTCCCGCCCGCCGGCGGCGATCAGCCGCGCCCGAATCACCTCGACAGCATCGGCGACCAGGGGCAGGTGAACAGGCGATCCGTTCTTCGAATCGGCTGCGGGAATCGTCCAAACCGCCCGGGCGAGGTCCACGTCCGAGAACCTCATTCGCAGCAGCGCCCCTCGCCGCGCCCCGGTCAGCAGGGCGAGCCGCAGGAAATCGGCGATCCGCACGTCCTCGGCAGCGTCGATAGCGTCGAACAGCCGGGGCAGTTCCTCGGGGGTCACGAATCGCTCGCGTTCGTGCTCGGGGAATGGTTTCACCTTCCGCACCGGGTTCGCCCCGGTGAAATCGAAATCCTCGACCGCCACCTCGAACAGCCGGTGCAGGACCCCTCGCCAGCGGTTCGCAACATAGGGTCCGTTTTCCTTGCCGATCCGCCGATGCCGCTCGAGAACGTCGATTTTGGAAATGGTCGAGGCGCGGCGGTTCGTCCAGGCGGACGGGGTGTAAACGTCGAACAGGGCTTTCTGTGCCTTCCACGTCCGAGCGTTCGGCTTCCAATGCTGCTCGAGCGTATGGGTCAGCAGCTCGCCGAGGGTCGGGTCGGTGCGGTTCGGTTGCCGCCGGCGGCGCCGCTCGGCGGCGAGGTCCTTCCCCTGGGCTACCTCGCCGTTCGATTTCTCGGCGAGTTTCCGCGCCGCCTCGGGGGTCAGCTCGGGATAGCCCCCGAGCCGGATCCGCTGCGGGCGACCGCCGACCCACCGGTACAGGTAAAAGACCCTCGCCCCCCGGGAAATGCGGATCGAGAACCCTTTCACGTCGGTGTCGTGGATCACGACCCGTTCGTCCCCTGGCGGCGAGGGGATAGCGTCGATGGTCCGTTTCGTGAGTTTGCGTTTCTCGGCGGCGGGCATCGGGTGGGGTTCCTCGGGGCTAGGATTTTGCTCGGGGCTATGCCGGGGCTATGCCGGGGCTATGCCGGGGCTATGCGGGCGGTCAAACCGGGTCAACGAAACCATAGCCCCGTCAACGAACAAATATCGTCATTTTTGCGGGGAATGTCAACGTAAAACACCCTGCACAACCAAACGGTCCACGACCGCCAACGGGCGGCGGAATCTGGTTTGGGACCAAGAGGTCGAGAGTTCGAATCTCTCCGCCCCGACTTCATGCGGAAAAGAGCCGTAGGCCGGCCCACACAGCGACCAGGGCCGCCGCCGTTGTGCCGGCGACGTAGGCCACGGCCGGCACGATGCGGCCCGCCTCCAGCATTTCGACCGACTGGAAGGCGAACGACGAATAAGTCGTGAAACCGCCCAACAGGCCCACGAGCAGGACCGTCTCCTGGGCCGTCGAAAGGCTGCCGCGGGAGCGGGCCAGGGCGAAGATCGCCCCGAAGGCGAACGACCCGATCAGGTTGACCGCCAGCGTGCCCCACGGGAATCCGGGGCCGAAAAGCCGCAGCGACAAGGCGTTGGCACCAGCGCGGAGCAGGGTCCCTGCCGCACCGGCGGCGGCGAGCCAGAGGGCGTGGTTTGAGGACATAGGGAACCGGCTCCGGGATCGAGGACGGAGTCTGGCATCCCTGCCGGCGGTCGCCAACGGCGCGTTGGGTTGACCGGCGGCTGGCGGCGGCTAGATTTTGAGTGGCCAAAAAAGTTATTTTGGCCAATCAAAAGTTTCTTTTTGAGGCCCCATATGAAGGCGGTCGGCGGCTTCGCCGGGCGATTTCGCGGTTTCAGTCTCGTCGAACTGCTCGTGGTGATCGCGATCATCGGGACGCTGGTCGGTCTGCTCCTGCCCGCCGTGCAGTCGGCCCGCGAGGCCGCCCGGCGGACGCAATGCGCGAGCCACCTGCGGCAGCTGGGCATCGCCCTGCATCTTCATGCCGACGCCACCAAGCGATTTCCGGCCGGCTATCTGGCCGACGTCGCCTCACCGAGCCGCGACGCCACCACCTGGGATGCGGCGCCTGGCACCGGCTGGGGGCTCGCGATCGCGGCATTTCTGGAGGAGGGGGCCGCGACAGGCCGGTTCGACGCGGCATCAGGCGTGGCTGGTGCAGTGAACCGGGCCCTCGTGTCGCAGCGACTGGCGATCTTTCAATGCCCATCGTCGAGCGGACCCCGCGACGCCTTCGAGTGTCGCACCGCCGGCGGCGGAACGCATTCATCCGGCGCTCGCCTCGGCCGCACCGACTTCGTGGTGAACGCAGGTCACGAGGATCCGTGGGACGTTGCGGCCCGCGCCGACTGGTCGAGCGTGTGCAACGGTCCGCTCTATCGCAACTCGCGGATCACCCCGGCCCGCGTCGTCGATGGGCTCTCGAAGACCGTGTTCATCGGAGAACACTCTCAGGAACTCTCCGAGAAAGCCTGGGCCGGCGTTGTGCCCGGGGCCGCCTGCTATCCGGCCGAGAGATACGCAGTCGCCGGCGCCGCGCCCGAGGCGGCCGCCGCCCTCGTGCTCTCCCACAGCGGCCCTTCGGCGCTCGAAGGCACCGGCATTCACGCGCCGAACGACCCGGCCGGCCATCCCGACCAGATGTATGCACAGCATCCGGCTGGCGCGAACATCGTGTTCGGCGACGGCTCGGTGCGGCTCGTCGAGGCCTCGATCGACCGCAGCGCCTGGGCCGCCCTGTGCAGCATCGCCGGCGGCGAGGCAGCGACGGCACTCCCGTGAGGGCTGCACGGCATCCGTGCTCGCCTGCGGAAGGCGAGGTGGTCGGCGGAAGCTCGAGGAGCATTGGGCCGCCGCGGCCCACCGCGACGAGACTTCTGCCGCCGCCTCGCCGGCGCCCCGGCATCGAGTTGTCGGCCGGGAACCGCGAACGGCTATACTCGCCGCCGTCGCGAACATTTCCCGCAGGCTCGCGTAGAAGTCGTTCGTGCCCCGGTTTCCCTTCCCACCCCAGGAACCTCCCTGATACGAAATGCTGCACTTCCACAAACGGATCCTGTTCGTCGGTTTCGGTGCCGTCGCCCGCTGCACGCTCCCGATCCTGCTCGACCACGTGAAGGTCAAGCCGTCGGACATCACGATCCTGGAGTTTCAGCCCGACGAGGCCGCCCTGCGGCCGTGGACGGAACGGGGAGTGAATTTCGTGCGGGGGAAGGTGGAGCCGGGCAATCTCGGTGAGCTGCTCGGGCGGCACGTTTCGGCCGGCGACATCCTCATCGACCTGGCTTGGAACATTGACTGCTGCGAGATCGTGCAGTGGTGCCATGACCACGGCGTGAACTACCTCAACACGTCGGTCGAACTCTGGGATCCGTACGAGCATTCGAAGGGGGCCCACCCCACGCACCTCACGCTCTACTGGCGGCACATGAACCTCCAGCGGATGATCGCCGGCTGGAAGACGCCCGGACCGACGGCCGTCTTGGAGCATGGCGCCAATCCCGGCCTCATCAGCCACTTCACGAAGCAGGCCCTGCTCGACATCGCGGCCCGCTGCCTGGAGGAGAAGAAGTTCACGGGCGAGCAGGCGGAGCGAATCGCGCAGCACGCGAAGAGCCAGTCCTTCAATCACCTGGCCCACGAACTGGGCGTGAAGGTGATTCATTGCAGCGAGCGGGATACACAGATTTCGAACCGGCCGAAGGAAGTGGACGAGTTCGTCAACACCTGGAGCGTGGAGGGCTTCCGGGAGGAGGGTACGACGACCGCCGAGATGGGCTGGGGCACGCACGAGAAGGAACTGCCCCCGTTCGCCTACGAGCATGCCGACGGGCCCAAGAGCCAGATCTGCCTGGCCCGCATGGGCATCAACACGCAGGTGGTGAGCTGGGTGCCCCCCGCCCACACGATCGTGGGCATGGTCGTCCGCCACGGCGAGGCCTTCAGCATCACCGAGAAGCTCTCGGTGCGGGACGGTTCCGGCAAGACTGTCTATCGGCCCACGGTGCACTACGCCTACTGCCCGTGCGACGCGGCGATCGCCAGCCTCTGGGAGCTGCGGGGCAACGACTACCGTCTGCAGCCGAAGATTCGGATCATGACCGACGAGATCACCAGCGGCGCCGACATCCTCGGCGCCCTCGTGATGGGGCACCCGCTCACGAGCTGGTGGTGCGGAACCGACCTCTCGATCGAGGAGTCGCGGCGGCTCGTGCCGCATCAGAATGCCACCACGATGCAGGTGGCGATCTCCGTGGTCGCGGCCACGATGTGGATGATCGAGAACCCCGACCAGGGCGTGAAGCTCCCCGACGACCTGCCGCACGACTACGTGCTCGGGATCGCGAAGCCCTACCTCGGCAAATTCGTGTCGGTGCAGAGCGACTGGACGCCGCTGAAGCACTACTCCAGCGCCTTCCACGGCTACAACCGGCCGAACATCGACCCGGCCGATCCCTGGCAGTTCAAGAACTTTTTGCTCACCGACGGGGACTGACCACCGATGAACCAGAAAACACTGCTCGACCTTGCCAAGAAGCATGGCACACCGCTGTTCGTCGTGGATCACGCCGAATTGCGGAAGAACCACGCCCTGTTCCGCAAGCACTTTCCTCGCGTGCAGATCTATTACGCGGTGAAGGTGAACAGCGATCCGGCGATCGTGAAGACGTTTTACGAACTCGGCGGCAGCTTCGACGTGGCGAGCATGCAGGAGTTCCACACGGTTCACGAGAACATCAAGAAGCTCTCCGCGAAGGAGCGGCAGGACTTCATCTGGGACAAGGTGATCTATGCCAACCCCATCAAGCCGATCGAGACGCTCCGCGAGCTCGACAAGTACAAGCCGCTCGTCACCTATGACAACGTCGAGGAAGTGAAGAAGATCGCGAAGCACGCGCCCCACGCGGGCCTCGCCCTGCGGCTGCGGGTGCCCAACACGGGCTCGATGGTGGAGCTGTCGAGCAAGTTCGGGGCCCTGCCCGGCGAGGCGGTGGATCTCATCCAGTGCGCCCACGACCACAAGCTCGTGGTGGAGGGACTCTCGTTCCACGTCGGCAGCCAGTGCACGAACCCCGAGAACTACATCCAGGCGCTCCATCTTTGCGCCGGCATCTTCGCCGAGGCCAAGTCGCGGGGCTTCGATCTCAAACTGCTCGACATCGGCGGCGGCTTTCCCGCGGCCTACGACGCCTCGGTGCCGAAGTTCTCGGCGCTGGCGAAGAAGATCAACCACGAGATCGATCGCCTGTTCCCCAAGTCGATCGAGATCCTCGCGGAGCCGGGGCGGTTTCTCGTGGCTTCCGCCGGCACGGCCGTGTGCAAGATCATCGGCAAGGCTGTACGAAACGAGAAGCTGTCGTATTACGTCGACGACGGTGTCTACCACACCTACTCGGGCGTGATCTTCGATCACTGCACCTACCACCTGAAGAGCTTCAAGAAGGGGGCGGCCCAGATCTGCGCGGTCTTCGGCCCCACCTGCGACGCACTCGACACGATCAGTCTCGCCGAGCAGCTCCCCGACCTCGAGATTGGCGACTATCTCTACAGCGAGAACATCGGTGCCTATTCGGCGGCGAGCAGCACCCACTTCAACGGCTTCCCGCCGGCGAAGGTGATCCACGTCAATCAGTAACGCTTGGTCCGTAGTCCGCATGCGGCCCGCGGCGCCGTAGTCCGCACACTCCGTGTGCGGTTCGAGGAATGAAGGCCGATCGGCCGGCTATTCGTGTAGAGGTGCGCGGGCCTGCGGCGGAATAGTGCGGGCCTGGGTGTTTCGACCGTGGGCCACATGCGGAGCATGTGGACTACGGCGGAGCAATAGGCCTACGGATCGGTCAGCCGGGCCGCACTGCTTCGATCAGGTGGTAGCCCTTCACCTCCTCGCGGGCGACTTTCGTCCACATCTGCGGCAGGTGCTCGACGTACCACGTCGGCTGTTTCGTGACCACGAGCAGCGTGCCTCCCGGCGCGAGCGCCAGGCGGGCTGACTCGACGAACAGTTCGGCAAGCCGGAAGTCGGAGTAGTACGGCGGGTTGGCCAGGGCGAGATCCCACGTGCCCGGCTCCGGCACATGTCCTTCGGCCTCGAGCGCAACAGTGAGATTCGTGAGGCCGTTGTGCTCGGCGGCCCAGCGGGTGCATTCGACGGCCCGGGCAGCTGAATCGAAGGCATGCACCCGCACGCTCGGATCACGGGCCGCGATGCCGAGGGCCACGCAGCCGCTGCCGCAGCCGACGTCGAGCACGCGGGTCTCCGCGGCCACGTCCACGGCGTTCAGCAGATGCCGCGCAGCCGGATCGATGCGGCGGTGGGCGAAGACGCCCGGCCGGGTGCGGGCCGTCAGGAGCCGGTCGCGATCTCGGAACACCACCTCGCACGAGAAGTCGCGAACCTTCGCCGGCTCACGGGTCTTCTCGACGATGTAGGCGATCGTCCGCGGCTTCGGCCCCTTCCTCGAGGCAGCATCCGCCTCGGGCCGCACGCGGACGGTCTCGCCTGTCTCGGCCAGCTGCTCGCGGAGCCACTTGTCGTGTGGATTGTCGATGGCCGCCACGAGCCGGCCGCCGATGGAGAGGTTCACGAGCGCCTGCTGGAGGATTTCGCGGGTCAGCTCCGTCTCGCCGTCTTTCGATAACGGCACGACCGCGAGGTCGTACGGTCCCGGCGGCATGTCGGCCACGCAGGTGGCGCGGAGGTTCGGTGGCGACGGGCTCCACGAGGCCCGCGCCGCATCGCACGGATGCAGGTCGAGAAACCAGGCGACGACGCTGGCGTCGGGCCGCTCGACAGCCAACGCATGGGCCGCCTGGGCACGGCCCGTGGTTGTGCAGACGATCCGCGTGCCAGGCAGGCTTCGGGCCACGGCCAGTGCATGGGCTTCGGCGGGACGGGCAGGGAGTGACTCGGCGACAGCGTGTGGCATGCAGGCGAGCATACGTCGCCCACCGGCCGCCGCCATGCCTCCGCCCAAATCAGCTCACTCGGAGCGTGGCGGCCGCTGGGGCCGTTCGCCGCCCTCGCCCCTCGGTCCGCCGGGGCCACCGCCACCGGGGCCGCCACGCCGCCGCTCGTGGAAGTCCTTGGCGAACGATTCGAACTCGGTGCGATCGAGCTTGCCATCGCCGTCGGCGTCGAACGAAAAGGCATGCTCGATGAACCGCTCCGGCGACGGTCCACCGCCGGGGCCGCCTGGACCACGCTGGCCCCCCCCTGGTCGCCCTTCCCCGCGCGGGCCGCCACCGGGACGGCCCTCGCCCCGCTGAACCTGCCCCGGCCCCCCTTCCCGGCGGCCAGGACGCGGGCCGGCCTCGGGGCCGCCATCGGCGGTGTCTGGCGGCTGGGCAAAGGCCGCTGCCGAGACGACGAGCGAGGCCAGGAGCGGGAAGCGAAACATGCGTGCGAGCGACATGACGGGAATTCCTCGGGGGCGTAAGGAGCCGCGATCACGGGCCGACGTCGGCCCATAGGACGTTAAACGGCCGAGCGGACGGAACGTTGCGGGGATGCAGTTTGAATAGAAGCCCCCGGGCGCGAGCCGGGGGATCGCGACGCGGGAGCGTCGGCCGGCGTGGCGGCGGAGTTGACGCCGGGGTGCTGTGTGGTTGGCGACCCGTCCACGGTTCGCGCCGCGGGATCCCGCCGCTTGCGCTTAGGGCTTGGATGGAGTCACGGGTTCCAGCGTGAGCGGGTCGCGAAGCGGGAGGTGCTTTACCGCGCCACCGAAGAAGTCGTTCATCGTGGCCCTTTTGTCGAGGTCGCCCTTTGCAATTTCGTCCCAGTCGCCCACGACGAGGATCGCCATCTTCTCCGGGTCGAGGTGCTTCCGGGCAACCTTCTGCAGATCCTCGCGGGTCACGGCATCGACCTTGCTCCGAAACGTCTTCCAAAAGTCCTTTGGCCGGCTCGTCCATTCGTCGTTGACGAACACGCGGAGCATCTGCGGCTTGCTTTCGAACTGCCGGGGGAACGTCTCGATCAACCCTCGCTTCGCCGTCTCCAGTTCGTCGTCGCTCACCAGTTCATCGCGGACTTTGCGGATCTCGTTCGTCACGATCTTCGTGGCCAGGGCGACCGTCGCATTCTTGCTTTCGAAGCCCGCGCGGAAGTCGCCGGGATACGTCACCCGCGGCGTGATCGCCGACCGCACCGAGTAGGCGAGTCCCTCGTTGCTTCGCACCTGCTGCATGAGACGGCTGGTGAACCCGCCGGCCCCGAGAATCTCGTTGAGCAGGAGAAGCGGGATTGCGTCGGGATCATCCCGCTCGATCGACCGGCAGCCGAGCACCACCTTGCCCTGCGGAATCTCCTTGGGCACGTGATACAGCCCGGGCTCGAGCGTCGCCGTCGGTCGGGCTGGATCCGGGGCCACGCTGCCCCGCTGCCAGCCCGTGAATGCCTGCTCGAGTTTCGTGAGCATCTCCCGCGGCTCGAAGTCGCCCGACACCGCGACGATCGCGTTGCCGGGGTGGAAGATCCGGCCGTGCATCTCCGTGAGTCGGTCGCGAGAGATGGCCTCCACGTTTGCGCCGGTCGGCTCCGCCGACTCGAAGTGATCGGTGCCGTAAACGAGTCGCTTCCACTCCCGCGAGAGGATCGAGGCGGCATCATCGTTCCGCTGCTTCAGGCCCTCGATGGCCCGGGCCTTCGCCGTGTCGAGCCGGCCCTGGTCGAAGCGGGGCGTGCGAAGCATGTCGAGAAACAGGCCCAGGCTCTCGTCGAAGTTCGACTTCAGCGTGTTGAGCGAGGCGGTGGTGAAGGTCTCGTTGGCAGAGACCGAGGCCTCGGTGGCGAGGAAGTCGAGCGTCTCGTCGAACTCGGCCGGCGACAGCTTCGCCGTGCCCCCTTCGCGGACCATGCGGGCCGTGAGGCCCGCGAGGCCCGGCGCATCGGCCGGGTCGAGCGACGAGCCGCCTTTGAACGTGATCGTGAGGTTCACAAGCGGAAACTCGTGCGACGGCGCGAGGTACACGACCGTGCCGTCGGGCAGCACGTGCCGGAAATCGGCCGCGGCAGGCGGCTCGTAGGCAAGCGGCTTGAACGTGATCTTCTCCGGCCGATCGGGAAGAGCCACCGCGGTCGCGGTCGAAGCGACAGCCGGCTTCGTGGCGGATGAGGTGGCGGGAGACTGGCTGGCTGCAGGAGTCGTGGTGACCACAGGAGCCGCGGCGGGAGCCGCTGCCGGAGGCGGAGCCACCGGTGCGGAGCATGCACACAATGGACAAACGAGAGCCACCCATCCGCACCATCCAAGCAAGCCCCTGGGCGCAAGCCGGGGGATGTCGAACCGCGGGCCCAGCCAAGCAAGCCGTGACAGGGCAATCAAAGAGCGACCATTCATGGTGGATGTTCCTGCGGGGGCTGCGGCCGTCACTTCGACGCGCGGCGGTAGGTTGCGACGCTGCGATTCGTGGGGGCGAAATATCGATTCGCCACGCGGCGAATATCAGCCGCAGTCACCGCCTCGTACTTGGCAGGACCGTCGTTGATCTCCCGCCAGTCGAGCACGGCCTCGGCGAACGCCAGCTGGATGAGCAGTGACATGTTGTTTTCGAGCTTGCGGTAGTTCTGGGCGGCCACGCGGTTCTTCACCTTCCGCAGTTCACGGTCCGGCAGGTCAGCGTCTTGGAGCTTCTTCAGCTCCTCGTACCAGGCCTGCTCCAACTGCTCAGGTGTGGCGTCGCCGCGGGTCTCAGCCGACACGGCGAAGAGCCCGGCATACTTCCGCGTGTCGGACATGGCCCGGGCCGAGGAGGCGATGCCCCGACCCTCGACGAGGCCCGTGTAAAGACGCCCCGTCCGCTCGTTGAGCACCTCGGCAAGCATGTCGAGCGGGTAGCTATCGGCGTGGCCGGCCGGCACCGTGTGGTAGCGAATCTCGATCGCCGGCGGAAAGTCGCCGGCCGCGTTCATCCGCTGCTCGGCGAGCTGCTCGACCTCGAGCGTGACGACCGGCGGCGGTGCCTGAGTGCCAGGGTCGAGCCGCGAGAAATAAGTCGTGATGAGTTCCTTGGCCTGCTTCGGGTCGAAGTCGCCGACGAGCACGCCACAGAGGTTGCCGGGCCGGTAGTAGATGTTCCAGTAGTCGAGCGCCTGCTCGAAGGTGTAGCTGTTGAGATCGCTCGGCCAGCCGATGATGGGCCAGGAGTAGCCGCTCGACGCCCAGAACATCGCGTCGAACTGCTCCTCGAACTTGCCGGTCGGCGTGCTGTCCGTCCGCAGCCTTCGCTCCTCGTGGACCACATCCCGCTCGGAGTAGAACTCGCGAAACACGCTGTCGTGGAGCCGATCGCTCTCCATCCAGGCCCAGAGCTCGAGCTTGTTGGAGGGCACGGTGATGAAGTAGCAGGTGAGATCGTAGGTGGTGAAGGCATTCATGCCGCTGCCACCGGCCTTCGTATAGACCTGGTCGAACTCGTCCTTGACGATCGTCGCCGCCTCCGGGCCGGCGTCACCGCGGCCCTGTTGCGCCCGGATGAGCGCGTCGAGCTTGCCGCGGAGCACCCGCAGTTCCTGCGTGTCGTTGGCCGGATTCCAGGGGTCGTCGATCTCTCCCTTGAAGAAGCGGTCGTACTGCTGCGTCCAGACGAGCCGGTTGATCTCGTCGCGCAGCTTCTTCTGCTCGGCCCGGTAGCGGGCGTCCTTCTCGGGCTCGCGGGTGCCGATCGTGTCGGTGCCCTTGAACATCATGTGTTCGAAGAAGTGGCTGATCCCGGTGATCCCGGGCCGCTCGTTGACGCTCCCCACCCGCGCCACCCAGCCGGCGCTGACCACATTCGGCTGGTCGCTCCGCGGCACGAGCAGAAACTGCATCCCGTTCGGGAGCGTGAACTCCTCCACCGCCACCTGCTGCCCCCGCGCGACCGGGAGCCACAGCAGCACGGCAAGGAAAAAACACCACCGGCAGTTCATACGCATCAGAGACGTCCTGTAAGGAGCCAGGGTTATACAGAATCGGGTCTGCGTGTGTCGCCGGGCGTAGGCCCGTTGCTCCGCAACGGGCTGCCCGTCACGGAGTGACGGGCCTACGGCGCCTACGGACACCAAGTGTCTCTTCGCCGGGCCCCTCCGGAGGCGGCTCCGACGGCTCCCACGTCTGGCGGCCGCCTGCACGCCTAAGGTTAGCCGGCGGTGACAGGGAATCGTCCGCCGCGACCACTCCAGCCACGGGGGTTTGCATGGCTTCGCTCGATCGCGCCGATCCGATCATCATGGGCCACATTCTCGCCCAGCACCGCGAACTCCACGACCAGCTGATGGCGGTGCGGACGGCGCTCGGCGTGCCGTCGCCCGCCGGCCGGGCGCACGTGGTCGCTGCTCGGGCGACCCTCCGGAGTCTCTCCGACTACCTGCACCGGCATTTCGCCCAAGAGGAGGCGGGTGGCTATTTGGAGGAATCGATCACGCGGATGCCCCGGCTCTCGCCGGCCGTGAAGGCGGTTCTGGCCGAGCACCCAGTGCTGCTCGGCGAACTGGATCGCTTGATCGAAACGGTCGCCGCAGCCGATATTTCGCCCCTGGCGTGGCAACAGGCCGGCCGCGACTTCGAATGCTTCGCAGACCATCTGACGGCCCACGAAAGGAACGAAAATGCGGTCGTGCAAGAGGGCTACAACGAGGACTTGGGTTTGGATTAGCGGATGCGCGGCGGCGGTCTGTGCGGCGGTGAGCGCACAAGACGCGGCGGTCGATGACGTGGCAGTGTTCATGCGAGCCAAGCTCGACCACTCCAAGAACGTGCTCGAGGGGCTGGCGCTGGCCGACTTCGATCTGATTGCCCGCGGAGCCCAGGAGCTGTCGCTCGCCAGCCAGGAGTCGAGCTGGAAGGTGCTGCAGACAGAGGATTACGCGCGGCTGAGTGCCGAGTTCCGCCGCTCCTGCGACAACCTGCGATCGGCTGCGAAGGCCGAGAATCTCGACGGCGCCGTGCTCGCCTGGATGGAGGTCACGCAGAAGTGCGTGCAGTGCCATCGGTACATCCGCGACGAGCGGAAGTGATGGGACCGTGGTCCGCACACTCCGTGTGCGGTTGGAGGCGTGAAGGCCGAGGCGATCGGGCTTTTTCGCAGGGCATCCGCGAATCCACGGGGAAGCAGCTCGGACCTGAGGTGTTTCAACCGTGTGCCGCATGCGGAGCATGCGGACTACGGGCGTGCGGAGCACGGAGTGACGGGCCTACTGCCGAGCACTTTCCCGACGTCGATCGGCGGCGGAGCGAACGTCGCGTCGAGCGTCTGCACCGCCTCGATCCGATCGAGATCGATGAGCAGCGGCGGCTCGCTGCGGCGCTGGGGGTCGAGTCCGAGCAGCTGCACGATGGGTGGCTGGATGATCAGCCGCAGCGGTTGCAGCCGATGGCGGGCCACGGCCTGACCGTCGTGCTTCGTAGCGACCTCGATCTCGCGGCAGTCGGTGATCGCCGTGCTCAGGGCCGAAATGAGACGGGGGCGGGACGCGTAGCGGGCGGGATCCACGGGGGCCACGTGGAAGACGTTCTTGGCATGTTCCAGCCGCTCGAGGAGCGGCGGGGGGATCGCCCGCTCGACCTTGTGGCGCAGCGACTCGATGCCGGTCCAGAGAACCGTGCCATCGAACGTCCGCAGGAGCTCCCGGCCCACCATGAAGGCGACCATTTCCAGGAGTGTGATCGGCTCGGCCGGCAGGGCCCGGCCAGCAAGGGAGTCCTTGTCGAGTCGCCAGCCGTGCCGGCGGCCTTCCGGCAGCGGCACGTGGTCCACGGGGTAGCCGCAGGAGATCAGGAAGTCGCAGTCCCGATGCAGGGTTCGGGCCGAGAGCCGGGAGAGGCCGAGCCGCTCCTTCAGAGCGGTGATGAGCGTCTGGTCATCGAGCGGCTGGCGGGCATTCGAGAGGGTTTCCAGGAGGGCGAAGATACGGAGAAATTGCTCATGGCGGGAAAAGTTGCGAGGCATGGTGTCGGTGCATAGGCAATTCTCCGGGTGGCTGACCCCCGCGGCACCCGCGGCGAAATAGTCGGCGCTCCCACATGGCATGAGTGCCGCCACCCCGGAGAGGCCACAGAGTATTCCAGAAATTCCGCCGAACACCGACTATTTCGGCACCGTTGGTCACGGTTTTTGGCCGCCTTCGGGCTTCGGGTTCACGCGGCGCCGCGACGCGGCCGAGACGCACCGCGGGCCAGCGGTGGGGCAGTTGCATTGAGCGCCGTTTGCCACACCTCGGCAGCCTCGACGAGCCGATCGACCATCGACAGGAGCTGGAGCCGCGTGAGTTCGCCGTCCTCGATGACCGCTTCGATCACCATGCGGAGATTCTCCGTGGGCTCGTCGTACTCGATGCCCACGAGCGGCGTATCGGCGGCCATCTGGCAGAGCGAGAGGCAGGTCGTGGCGGGATCTGGCCCCACAGCAAACGCCCGCTCGATCGTCACGCGGCAGTAATAGCCGTCGTCGGGTGTCTCGATCCGCACGATCGCGAGCCGCTCGCCGCGCGGATTTCGGTACTGCCGCGTCACGAACACGGCCCTGATCGCGGCATCCTCGGCATCGACGTGGTGCCGCACACCATCCTGACTCAGGATGGTCGCGCAGCGTGACAAGCTCATCGGCATGGCCGCACTCCTTGCAAGCGGATCGGACGACATGCCCCCCTCTGTGTAGGTATACGCTGGTCAGTCGGAGATGTTGCGCGTGAGAGTGTTTTTTTAGGCACGTTCGTCTTGGCAGCGACCAAACGTGCGGCGAGACTATTCATACTCTGGGCCGCGGCGGGGCTCGATCCGCGCAGGAATGCATCGCTTCCGCGCCGCGATGTTCTGGGGAGGTTGTGCGTGGAGAATGCCGTCCGTACTGCACAGGCGCGGATGCACGAAAGAGGCTCCGGCGACCTGGAGACGTTGCTCTGCGCCTGGCAGTCCACCGGCAGCCATGCGGCTCTCGAAGACCTCGTCCATGCGGCTGAGCCGGTCGCTACGCTGGTCATCGCACGCGTGCTCGGGCAGCGTGGCATTCGTGATCCGGCTGCCCTCGACGACGCGCTTGCGCTCGTCTTGAACCACCTCCGCCGTCTGCCGGGGCCTGCGGCGGGCGAGCATGGGGTCGCGCCGTTCGATCCCAGCCGTGGCACTGCAGCCGATCATGGCCGCGCGTATCTCCAGCGGCTCGCCCACGATCGCGCCATTGACATCGCCCGCTGCCGGCGCCGCGAGACCCGCCGCATGGCCACATTCTCGGCGCTCGAAGCGGGCTCGGCGGCATCTCTCACGAACCGGATGGTCATGCAGCCGACTGCCGCCGAGTCCGAGGAATCCCAGGAGTCGGGCTGCGCGATCGAGGAGGCGGTCAGCCAGCTCGACCCGCGGGAGCGAGAGCTGGTACGGCTCTTGATCGAGGGCAAGAGCCAGGCGGTCATTGCTCACATGCTCGGCGTCTGTGGCGGCACGGTGTCGCGGCTCCGCACCCGGGTCATCGCCAAGCTGCAGGCGGCTATCCAAACACGATCGTCCGCCGGCCATGGAGAAACACCCGCTCCTCCAGCACGAGCCGTACGGCCCGGGCGAGGACGAGCTTCTCCACGTCGCGGCCCGCCTGGGCCATCCGCTCCGGCGTGAACGAGTGGTCCACGGTGATCACGTCCTGCGCGATGATCGGGCCGTCGTCGAGTTCCGCTGTCACGAAGTGGGCCGTGGCCCCGATGAGCTTCACGCCCCGTGCATAGGCCTGGCGATACGGGCTCGCCCCGGCGAAGGCCGGCAGGAACGAATGATGGATGTTGACCAGTCGGTTGGCATAGCGGGCGACGAACGGCTCCGACAGCACCCGCATGTAGCGGGCCAGCACGACGTACTCCGGCGAGTGGGCGTCGATCGCCGCCGCCACCGCCGCCTCGTGCGCCTCACGGCTCACGCCGTCGTGCGGCACGTGCGTGAACGGCACGCCGAACCGCTCCACCAAGGGCCGCACGACGTCGTGGTTGCTCACCACGCCGACGATTCGCCCCGGCAGGTCGCCGACCGCGTCGAGCAGCAGCAGTTCGCCGAGGCAGTGCGGCTCGCGGGTCGCGCAGACGACGATCGGCCGCCGCTCCTCGCGGGTCACGCGAACATGAGCCGTGGCTGGTAGCACTCGCCGCAGGTCGGCCTCGAGCGCATCCGCCGGCACGGGCCCGTCGGCCGGCGCGACCTCCGCCCGAAAGAAAAACTGCCGGGCCACGGCATCGACGAACTCGGAGTTGCTCTCGATGTTGAGCCGCCGGGCCTGGAGCACGCCCGTGATCCGGTGGATGAGGCCCACCTCGTCGGGGCAGGCGACCAGCACGATCTCACGCTGCGAGGCTGTCATCGGGATGCGGGCACCCAGGCGAGCACGACGTCCTCGACGGCGATGTCGGTCTTCTTCGCGGGAATCTCGAGCGGGTCGAGCCGGATCTGATCCGGGCTCGTCTCCAGCCGGATGCGGTCGAGTTCGGCCTCGATCTCCTCTTCCAGAAGCAGCCGCTTCTCCTCGAGCGTCGAGAGGCTCTCCTCGGCATGCACCACGTCGGCCTGTTGGCGGGCGGCGCGACTGGCCGACCGCATCGACGTCGCCGCGCGGCCGATGTTGGTGGCTGACGCCTTCTTGCGGCCGAGGAGCGCGGCGAGCACGGCTGAGCCGATCGACACATAGGTCTGCATCGACTGGTTCTTGGCCTCCGCCCGCTCCCGTTCCACCTTCTGCCGGGCCCGCTCGATCCGGTCGGCGAGCGACGCGAGCTTGGTGGCATGCCGCTCCCGGACCTTCTCGATCTCCGCGTCGCGCCGCTCCTTCACCCGATGGGCGATCCGGACGCGGAACTCGCCTTCCGACTCGCCCGGCCGCGAGACGGCGTCGATCGCCGGGGCCGACCAGGCCGAGAGCTTCGAACTGCGGCCGAGGAAGCTCTTCAGCGACGATGCCAGCGTCTGGTATCCCCGCGGGCCAGCCAGCGGCGCGGGCACTGGCGAGAACGATCCGGTTCGCGGCGCCGGTTCCACCTCCGGCGCCTCGGCGAACGCCTCGCCACTCTCCCAGGCCGATTCGCCGAGCGTCTCGCCCGCCGGTGCCAGCTGGATCACCTCGCGATCGACCTCGATCCCCGTGCCGGCCTTCGCGTAGCGGACGCGGGCCCGGCCGAGGATCATCGGTTCGTAGTGGACCACCGTATCCGGACCGACAGGCCCCCGCGGCGCGAGGAATACCTCCCGCACACCCGGCGGCAGAATCGGCCGCGGCCCGCCATGCGGCCGGCCAAAGGCCGGAGCCTCGACGACCGGGCGTGCCGCGGCAGCGGCATCGTGGCCGCCGGCATCGGTCGCCATCAGCCGCCGAATCTCCTCGCGGACGAGCGGGCCGCGGAGGTAGGCCATCGTCCACCGGGTCTGGAAGAGCGTCTCCTCGTCACCGTGCACGCTATGCATGAGGAACCGCCGTTGCTCGAGCCCCGAGAGCAGCCGATCGAGCCGGCCCCGGTCGAAGCTGCCACCGGCAGAGGCTGCGGCGCCCTCGAGGCCGTCGAGCACCCGGGCCTTGTCCCGCGCGGTCTGCAGCCGGCCGAGGAACCACAGGCCGGCATTCGAGAGTCCCTTGTAGTCGAGGTCCACCGGATTCTGTGTCGCCAGCACCACGCCCAGCCCATACGCCCGGGCCTGCTTCATGAGCGTGAGGATCGGCAGCTTGCTGGGCGGATTGGCCGTCGGGGGCAGGTAACCGAACACCTCGTCCATGAGGAACAGCGCCTTCAGCGACGACGTGCCCGGCTGCGACCGCATCCACGACACCGACGCTCCGGCCAGGAGCGTGACGAACGCCATCCGCTGGGCGTCGGCGAGATGGGCGATCGAGATCACGGCGACCCGCGGCTTGCCGGCCGGTGTCCAGAGCAGCTTGCCCACGTCGAGCGGTTCACCGTCGAGCCAGGCCTCGAAACCGGGAGCCGCCGCCACCGTGTTGAGCCGGCTCGCAAGCTGGAACCGCTCCCCCGCGGGAAAGAAGTTTTCCAGGTCGAGGAAGCCGACCCGCTCGATCGGCGGCGCAGGGATCGCCCGCACGAGCGCCCCGAAATCGACCTTTTGGCCACTCTTCCACAAGGCATCGACGATCGCCGAGAGCAGCACATGCTCGCGGCTGCGGCCCGGCTCCCCCTCGATGCCGACGAGCGCGAGGATGCCAGACACCAGCGACTCGATCCGCTCGCGGCGGAGTTCGGGATCATCAGCTGCGGCGCCTGTCGGCGCGTCGAGGCTGCCGAGCATGGCCAGCGGCCTGCCCACGCGGCTGCCCGGCGTGTAGACCGCCATCTCAGCGGCCTCGTGGAGTCGGCGGATACGGTCACCCGACTGTCCACTCTTCGCCAGGCCTTCCGACCACTTCCGTGCCGTGCGGTCGGCAAGCTCCTCCAGCGTCACGCCCTCCCGCTTCGCCGCCTCCGGCTCCAGCCACGGCAGGAAGTCGGCCGCCGCAAGATTCGGGAACGACAAGAGCACGTTCGCCAGATCTCCCTTGGGATCGATCACGAGCGTGGGAATGCCGTCGAGCGCGGCCTCTTCGATGAGCCCGATCAACAGGCCCGTCTTCCCGCTGCCGGTCATGCCCAGGCAGACGGCATGCGTCGTGAACCGCTTCGCCTCGACGAGCACCGGCTCGCCGGTGGCCGCCCCCTTCACGTCATCGACCTTCTGGCCGAGATAGAAAACACCGAGCCCCTCGATCGCGGTTGGCAGATCGGTGGCTGGGGCTTTCTTAGCCCGCGTGCGTGTCGGCGTCGTGCTCATGAGGATCGGCTCCCAGGGAATTCACGGCCCCCAAGCATACCTGGCACCGTAGTCCGCATGCTCCGCATGCGGACTACGGTCTGAATGCCGCAGGCCCCTCTATTCCTCCGCGGGTCGACCTCCTGTGGCGTGGGTTCGGGGCTGCCCATGCCCCGTCG
>JBAVTF010000055.1:0-47904 GCA_049695995.1 Pirellulales bacterium
GGGCCAAGCCCCCCGCGGCGGCCATTCGGACGCCGGCATCGGCATCGCCCACGAGTTTGAGGAACGCAGGCACGGCCGACCGTTCACGGCGGCCGACGAGGATCTCGACGAGCGTCGGACGCACGCCCGGAGGAGCGATGCCCACAGCGTCGATGATCGCCTTGGCGGCATCGGTGCCCCGGAGAACCGTCAGCGCCCGCCGCGCGGCCGACCGCTCCGGATCGGCTGCCTCCAGCGACTTCACGAGCAAGGGAACCTCCACGCCACCTCCGATCGAGCCCAGCGCGTGCAGGGCCGCCGCCCGCACCGCCGGATCCTGCGTCGCCACGAGAACCGCGGTCACGCCGGGAACGGCTGCCTTGTCGCCCCGGTCGCCGAGAGCGGCGGCCAGTTCCGACTGCCGCGCCGGCGGCAGCGCGGGGAGCAGGGCGGCGAATCGAAGCGTGGCCGGCGATCCCGTCGCACCGTGCCGCACGCGATCGAGTCCGATCGCGCGAAACTGCGGATCGTCACGCTGCAGGAGATCGACCACCATCCCCACGGCATCGCCGGGCTCGGCACTTGCGGTCACGGCCGCGGAGCCGACGACGACCAGCGACACCAGGATGGATCGACAGCAAGAGACGAGGGGCATGGAAGATGCTCCGGAGGTTGTGAGCGCAAGGGCGGGCTCGGCGGTACTCCGCCACGGTTCAGGATGACGCCGTCGCATCCATGCAGGCGAGCACACCGCGCGTGGCGGCCAGCTCGATCTGCTTGGCGGCCGGCTTGCCAGCTGCCGCGGTCGCGAGCGAACGGTAGGCGGCGAGGGCCGCAGCGCGTTTGCCCGCGGCCAACAGCTTTTCGGCACAGGCCAGCCGGCCGTCGGCGACGGCCGCCGCGACCGCGTTGCCCGCGGCGGCATCCGCCTTCTCGAGCGACTCGATCGCGGCTTCCGAACCGATGATGCCGAGGGCGGCAGCGGCGGCCGCGGCGGTCTTCGGGTCGGCTGTCAGAAGCGGTGCGATCAGCGGCACGCACTCCGCGTCGCGACGCTTGGCGAGCGACCCGACCACTCCGATCTTCAGATCGCCCGACACGCGGCCCAGCGCCTCGCGAAGGGCGACGCCCGCCTCCGGCGCGGCCATGCGTTCGAGGGCAAACCGGGCCATGTGCGACTCGGCCGCATCGGCGAGCAGCGCAGCGAGTGCCGGCACCGACGCCGGCGTTCCGATCAGGGAGAGCTTGCGACAAACATATTCCTTCGTCGCCCGCGACGTGCCCGGGCCGAGCAGGGCGACGAACCGCTTCTCCAGATCAGCCCGCAGGGCCGCGTCACCGTGCGCGGCGATCACTGCCGCGTCGATCGCCGCCAGCGGGGCGGCGTCCCCGCCCCAGTCGAAGGCCTTCAGGGCGACGAAAGGCCCGTCCAGCGTGGTCAGGTCGAAGGGCATGTGATTGCTCCCGAGGGCTAGAGGATCCAAGGCTCGCGGCGGGCGCGATCGAGCAGCCGATTGGCCTCCTCGTCACCCGTGAACTGCTGGCTGGCACGATCCCAAGCCAGCGACCGCTGGAGCCGGTAGGCGATGGCGACCATGTGGGGCGCGGTCATCGTGTTGACGGCCAGCTCGATGTCGCGGAACGGCCGCTCGCGGGTCTTCACGCACTGGATGAAGTCGCCGTAAATGTTCCGCTCGCCGTTGCGATACAGGGGCACGGGCTTGGCGTCGCGGTGCTGGCCATCGCCGACGATGAGGATGGCCGGGTGGGCAACCCGCGGCCCATCGGCCGGCCGCAGATGCGCCGGACGGTTGTAGTGCACCTCCACCGCATTCGGATACGTGAGCGATACGTACGCCCCCGCCTTGCCGTCGGCGGACGCGGGCTGGTAGGCGACCTTCGCCGGCTGCAGTTCGCGGAGGTCGGCCGCGAAGATCGCGCCGCCGAAGTGGTGGGCTCCCCAGTCGGTGAGGCTTCCGCCCGAGTAGTCGATGTACGACCGCCAGCTGTTGCCGTTGGTGCCGAAGTTTCCAGCACAACGGCCGGGATTGTAGGGCTCCCAGGGAGCCGGTCCGAGCCACAGCTCCCAGTCGATGTCGGGGGGCGTCTCCATGGCCGGCAGATAACAGGGCATCGACGGCCCGCCGACGGACATGTCGACCGACTTGATGTTCCCCACTTCACCGGCCCAGCACGGGTCGACGATGCCGCGGTAGTCGTCGAGCACCCGCTGGCTGCCACCGGAGACGACGCGGCCATAGCGACGAGCCGCCGCCACCATCAACGGCCCCTCCCGGAGCGTGAGCGTCTCCGGCTTCTGGAGATAGACGTCCTTGCCGGCGCGGCAGGCGGCGATCGTCATGATCGCGTGCCAGTGATCGGGCGTGGCGATGTGCACCGCGTCGATGTCGTCGCGGGCGAGCAGTTCGCGGAAGTCGACGTAGGCGGCACAGTCCTTGTTGCCATACTTGCCGTCCGTGCGGCCCTTCGCCCCTTCGCGATACTGCTGCCGCACGTCGCACACGGCGACGTATTGCACGTCGGGGCGTCCCAGAAAGGCCGCCTGGTCGCCCGATCCCATGTTCCCGATGCCGATGCCACCCATCACGATCCGGTCGCTGGCCGGAGGCGTGGTCGCATCGCCGAGGGCCTTCGACGTGATCACATAGGGCGCCGCGGCGACGCCGGCCGACGCAGCCGACACCTGAAGAAACCGGCGCCGGGTCGCACTCGCGTGAGCGGTCATGCTGCTCTCCCTCGATTCAAGGAATCGGCCAACGGGCGGTAATGTACCCCGCCCGGCCGGTGGTTCCAAATTAATCCTGGCCGGCTGCGTCATCGTGCCCGCGGCGGCGCGGCTGCCCGCCCCGCGAGACGATCGACATGGCCGTGGCCGCCGTCGCCTTCGGCATGGGCATCGCCCGCGTGAAGCCGACGTCGCCGGCCGCACACCCGCAGACGAGTAGGTGCAGACAGGGGGCCTGCGCCGGCTGGCGGCCCGATATGGCGTGGGTTCGGGCCTGTCCGTGAATTGGAAATCGTGTCGTGATCCGATACGCTCGCCAGCATGAATGCCACCACTTCTCTCCATCGGCTCGGCCAGAGTCTCTGGCTCGACAACATCACCCGCGGCATGCTCGACGACGGCACGCTCGCCCGCTACATCCGCGAACTATCGGTCACCGGCCTCACGAGCAACCCGACGATCTACAATCTCGCCTTCAAGAACACGCCGTTTTACGACGCGGCCATCGCCGCGAAGGTGCAGCAGGGGATCACGGGGGAGCGGCTGTTTTTCGACCTCGCGATCGAAGATCTCTCGCGGGCCGCCGACCTGTTTCTCGAAGTGCACGACCGCACGAGCAAGATCGACGGCTGGGTGTCGCTCGAGGTCTCGCCTCGGCTCGCCTACGACACGGCCAGCACACTGGCCGCCGCCAAGGCGCTGCACGCCCAGGCTGGCCGGCCGAATCTGTTCATCAAGATTCCGGGCACGTCCGAGGGGCTGCCGGCGATCGAGGAGGCGATCTTCGCCGGCGTGCCGGTGAACGTGACGCTGCTCTTCACCACCGCCCACTACCTCGCCGCTGCCGAGGCCTATCTTCGCGGCATCGAACGGCGGGTCGACGCGGGCCTCGACCCGCGGGTCTGCTCGGTGGCGTCCCTCTTCATCAGCCGCTGGGACTCGGCCACGGCCAAGCAGCTGCCCGAGCACCTGCGGAACCGGCTCGGGATCGCGATCGGCCAGCAGTGCTATGCCGCCTACCGCAGCCTCATCGCCTCCGACCGCTGCCAGCGGCTCGCCAACTTCGGTGCTGCGCCACAGCGGCTTCTGATGGCGAGCACGGGCACCAAGGATCCCGCCCTCTGTGACCATCTCTACGTGCGGGAACTGGCCGCACCGCACACGGTGAACACGATGCCGGAGGCGACGCTCCTTGCGTTCGCCGACCACGGCACGCTTGGCAGCCCCGTCTCGGCCGGTGGCGGCACCGCCGAGCGAGTGCTCTTCGAAATCCGCCAGGCGGGCATCGACATCGACACGCTTGGCGCTGACCTGCAAAAGCAAGGGGCCGAGGCCTTCGTCAAGAGCTGGGACGAGTTGATGCAGGCCATCCCATCATCCAAGCCCTGAGCGCAAGCGACGGGACCCCTCGGCGTGTCACGATCCCCCCGGCTTGCGCCTGGAGGGGCCTGCAGAAGCGAGGGGATGCCTCATCCCTCGCCGAGATAGGCATCGCGGACGCGGCGGTCGGCGGAAAGTTCGGCGCCGCTCCCGGTGAGTGTGATCCGGCCTGTCTCCAGCACGAGCCCACGGGAGGCGAGCCGCAGAGCCGCCCGGGCGTTTTGCTCGACCAACACCACGGCGATGCCTCGGGCGGCCAGCGAGGCGATGGCCTCGAATACCTTTGCCACGATGAGCGGGGCCAGGCCGAGCGAGGGCTCGTCGAGGAGGAGCAGTCGCGGCCGGCCCACGAGCGCCCGCGCGATCGCGAGCATCTGTTGTTCGCCGCCGGAGAGCGTGCCGCCGAGCTGGTGCATGCGGTCGCCGAGCACGGGAAAGAGTCCGCAGGCCTCGTCGATGTCGCGGGCGAGCCGGGCCCGGTCGGTCTGCGTGAATCCGCCGAGTTCCAGGTTCTCCCGCACCGAGAGCCGCGGAAAGATCCGCCTGCCCTCCGGTGAGTGGCCGACTCCGAGCCGCATGATCTCGTGGGGCTGAAGGCCTGCGAGCGGGCGGCCCGCGAACGAGATCCTGCCGCCACGCGGCGGCACGATGCCCGAGATGGCCATCAGGAGCGTCGTCTTGCCGGCGCCATTCGCGCCGATGATCGCCACCAGCTCGGCCTCTTCGACCGTGAGCGACACGCCGTCGAGTGCCCGGATCGGCCCATAGCCCGCCACGAGATCGGTCACTTCCAAAAGCGGCATCGCCTTCTTCCTGTCACCCTGTTACTCAGGAGTCGCTGCCCAGATAGGCCTCGATCACCTTCTCGTCGCGCCGCACCTCGGCCGGCGTGCCCTCGGCGATCTTCACGCCGTGGTCGAGCACGGCCACGCGGTCGCTGATCTTCATCACGACGTTCATGTGATGCTCGATCAAGAGCACGGTCACACCACGGGCCCGGATCCGCTCCACGAGCGCGGCGAGCTCCGTGGTCTCTGTCGGATTCATGCCGGCCGCAGGCTCATCGAGGAGGATCAGCGTGGCACCGGTGGCCAGGGCCCGAGCGATCTCGAGACGACGCTGATCGCCGTAGGGGAGCTGGCCCGCGATCCGGTTTGCGGCCTGATCCAGACCGACGAACTGCAATGACTCGACCGCCTGCGCCCGGGCCGCCGCCTCCGCCCGCCGATAGCGGGGCGTGCCGAAGAGCATGGCCGCGATCCCGCCAGGGATCGCCCGATCGAGCCCCACCAGCACGTTCTCGAGCACGGTCATGTTGGAAAACAGGCGAATGTTCTGGAACGTCCGGGAGATTCCGGCCCGGGCGACCACGTGGGGCGACCGGCGACCTCGCTTCCAGACGGCGATCGTGCCCGCGAATCCGAGCAGGCCACCACCCAGCAGGCCGAGGATGCCGCGGAGCCGGATTCGGCTTTTGCCTGCCGCGAGCCGCTGCAGCACCTCTTCGCGGACCGCAGGCGTGCCCGCGGCCGGCGCAGCCCGCTCGGTGTCGGTGACGACGGGCACGGTGCCGGGGCCGGCCCGCCGCGCGGTCACCGCCGCCTGCAGCTCGTTCCGCACTGCCTCCGCCTCACCGCGGTCGCGACGGATCGCGAGCACCTCGCTGCCGTCGGCGCTCACCACCCGCCACTTCCCCGCCATCTGGTCGAGCGCGAGATCGGCGCGGAAGTAGCCACGGAGCCGCGCTGCCGCGTCCGAGAGCGTGAAGGACTGGCCGGTGATCATGCCCCGATTCACGACGGCCTGCCACAGCCGGTCGACATCGACTGCAGCAGCCGCGAACAAGAGGCCCGTGAGCAGCCCGATGCCGACCGCCGACCAGAACGTGCCCGGTGTGAACGACCGCTCGAGCCGCCGGCCGCGGAGCCGCACCGTGCCGCTGGCGGGAGAATAGATGCCGCTGATGCAGTTGAAGGCCGTCGTCTTCCCGGCCCCGTTCGGCCCGATCAGCGACACGATCGTCCCCTCGGGCACGTCGAGGTCGAGTTCCGAGATGGCGACGAGGCCGCCGAAGCGGATCGTCAATCGGTCGACCGCGAGCAGCGGCGAATCGGCCACGCCCGACAGCGGCGGACGAGCGGCGGAGCGGCTACCGAGCTTCACGAGTGCCCCTCCCGCAGTTCGGCCGCCAGCCGCCGCGAGGGCACGAGCCCCGCCGGGCGATACCGCATCACGAGCACGAGTGCCAGCCCGAAGATCGCCAGCCGCCAGCCGCTGAACGAGAGCAGGCTGGAGCCCGAGGGATTGATGTCGAGTTGCTGGATCCAGGAGTCGGCCCACGGGGCGAGCACGGTGTCGAAACCGACGAGCAAGGCGACGCCGAGCAGCGTGCCCGGAATGCTGCCGAGGCCGCCGAGGATCACGGCACAGAGCACCATGATTGAGCGATTGAAGTCGTAGGCATTGGGATCGGCGGTGGTCGAGAGGCTGGCTGCATAGAGGCAGCCAGCCAGACCGGCCACGGCCGCCGACATCGCGAAGGCCGAAAGCTTCACTCGCACGGCGGAGATGCCCATGGCGGATGCCGCGAGTTCATCCTCGCGGACGGCCACCCACGCCCGGCCGAGCCGCGACCGCTCCAGCCGCCGCATCGCGATCACGACGCCGGCCAGTGACAGGAGCGCAAGGTAGTAAAACCACCGCGGGTCGACGGCGAACGCCCGGCCGAGGTCGATGCCGGCCAGGGTGACGCCGGCGCCGGGAGGTGGGACGGGGTTGAGCCCCTTCATGCCGCCGGTGATCTGCTCGAGGTTGCGCAGCGTGACCTTCACCACTTCCCCGAAGCCAAGCGTGACGATGGCAAGGTAGTCGCCGCGGAGCCGCAGCGTGGGTGCGCCCAGCGCCAGACCGATGCCAGCCGTCGCCAGCACGCTCACGGCCGCCGCCACCGCGAACGGCAGCTGGAACGGGTACATCCGCACGGTGAGCACCGCACACACGTAGGCGCCGATCCCGAAGAAGGCGGCGATGCCCAGATGGACGAGCCCCGTGTAACCCACCATCACGTTGAGCCCGAGCGCGAGGATGCAATAGATGAAAAGCGTCGTCACCTGTCCCCCGAGCGCTCCTCCGAGCGCTGGCACGACGAGCGGCGCCGCGGCGAGCGCTACGAGCGCGACCAGTTCCCAACGCTCGCGCAGGAATTCCCGCATCAGACCTTCTCCTTCGTTCCGCGGCCGAGCAGCCCCTCGGGCCGGAACACGAGGATCACGATCAGGATCGCGAACACGATCGCGCCGGTCCAGCGCTCCCCGACATAGGCACTCGAGAGGGCACGCACAAGCCCGATCACCACCCCTCCCACGACGGCGCCAGGGATGCTGCCGATCCCTCCCAGCACCGCCGCAGTGAACGCGTAGAGGCCGTTCTGAAATCCCATCTGGAAGCTGATCGTGTTGATGTACAGTCCGTAGATCACGCTCGCCGCCCCTCCGAGGAAGCCGCCCACGAAGAACGTGGCCGCGATCACGCGATCGACGTCGATGCCCACGAGGGCGGCGGCCGTCGGATCCTGCGACACAGCCCGCATCGCCTTGCCTAACCGCGTCACCCGCACGAGAAACGAGAGAGCGAGCATGAGCGGCACGACGACCACGAGCACGAGCAGGTCCTTCGCCGTGAACTGGAGGCCGTCGGCCGCCAGTAGGTTCGCGGCGGGAAGCAGTTCGGGAAACGACCGGTCAGCGGGGCCGAGCCAGAAGAGCCCGATGTTCATGAAGATGAACGACACGCCGATGGCAGACACGAGCGGCGCGAGCTTGGGCGCCGAGCGGAGCGGCTTGTAGACGAGCCGGTCGATGGCCACGTTCAGCCCGCCGCAAAACAGTCCGCAGAGGACGACGAGCAGGGCGATGCCGGTCCACGTGCCCGCCTGGCCGGCAGCCGCCAGACCGAGCCAGCCCACGAGCGAGAGGGCGAAGCAGCAGCCAAGCATGATCAGGTCGCCGTGGGCGAAGTTGATCAGTCGGATGATTCCGTAGACCATCGTGTAGCCGAGGGCGACGAGCGCGATCAGGGCGCCGTTGGTGAGGCCGATCAGGCACTGCTGGACGAAGAACTGAAACGACACCGGCGGCACCTCAGGGCGTGGTCGCGGCGGCGGCGGCGGGCGGTTCGTCCTCGACGTCGCTGGCGTCGAGCACCGCTTCGAACACGAATCGTCCATCGTTGACGCCGCTCACTGTCAGCGTCCGCATCGTCGTGTCGCCGTTGGCATCGAAGCCCCAGCGGCCGAGCGCGCCGTCGAAGTCGCGGATGGCGAGGGCCGCATTGGCGATGGCACGACGGTCCTTGCGGCCGACCTCACGGATCGCCTGCAAAGCCACGCGGGTCGCCTCATAACCATACACGGCATAGGCCTCCGGCAGTTCGCCATGCTTGTCGCGATAGCGGGCGACGAATTCGGCTCCCTTTCCCGTCAGCTTGTCGGGTGGCAGGCCGCCGAACGTCGCGAAGCATCGACCCTCGAGATTCGCTGCCCCGGCGGAGTCGATGAACACCTGCTCCAGGCAGCCATCGGGCACCATCAGCAGCGCCGCGATGCCGGCGTTGGCCATGTCCTTGGCGAGCTGCCCCCCCTTGCTCTGCGTCGTGCCACCGAAATACACGAGATCGGGGCCCGCTGCCTTCACGCTCGCCATGAGCGACTTGAACTCCTGCGCCTTGGCGTCGATCGAGTCGTGGCCGAGCACCTCGATGCCGATCTCGCGACACCGCTCGTCGAAGAGGTCGGCGATGCCTTTGCCATACACCTCGTTGTCATCGAGGATGTAGACCTTCTTCACGCCTCGCCGCTTCACCCAGTCGGCGGAGAGCGGCCCCTGCAAATCGTCAGCGGGCACGACCCGCACGTAGTTGAGCCGCCCCGTGGGTCGATAGACGTCGGGCTCGCCGGGCGCGCCCATGCCGGGCTTCGTCAGCCCGACGGCCGTGTTGGCGGGCGACACCATGAGCAGGTCGCCGAGGTTCAAGATTGGCATCGATACCTTGGCCGCCCCGGAGTTGAACGTGCCGATGTAGGCCATCACGTCGGGATCCTGGAGGGCCCGGCGGGCGTTCGCAGCCTCGGCCTCGCTCGTCCACTGCCCGGCGGCGGCCGTCGAATCATCGAGATCGAGGTATTCGATCCGGAACGGGCCGACTCGGCCGCCCGCTTCCTCGATCGCCATACGGATGCCCCGCACGATCGTGTCGGACTGCTGTTTCGCCGAACCGGTGCGGGGCAGGCTCGACACGATCCGCACGAGGTCAGGGTCGGCGGGCCGGCAGCCAGCCCAGGCGACGAGCGAACATGCCACCGCCGCGACCACTGTTTCCCGGCATTTCATGACGAGAATGTAGGAAGTTGGCGGAAACCCCGTCAAACCGCCCTTCTCCACTGATTCAAAATGATGCCGGCTCGGGGGCGGTGCAAGTCGCGTCGCTGGACCTCGAGGACTCGGTCCAAATGCTCCTCGAGCTTGCACCGACCCCCTCGCCTCGTCTTGCGATGCGCTGAGCCGAGGTCATGCTCGTGACACCATCCGCCAGGCGCGGTGGATTCGTTCGTTGCGGAAGTCTTCAGGGATCGTGCGGTTCGTGATCTCGCGGATCGTATATGCGGCACCCAGCCTGTCGACGTCGAGGTGGAATCGGCGAAAGTTTGTCGAGAAATAGACGACGCCGCCCGGGGTGAGGTTCTTTACGATCAGTTCGAGAAGTTCCGCGTGATCCTGCTGCACATCCCACGGCGTCTCGCTTTTCGCCGATCGCGAGAACGTCGGCGGATCGCAGACCACGAGGTCGAACGGCGGCTCACCGCGGCGGGCCCGATGTTCCAGGAAGGCTCGCGCCTCGTCGCGGACGATCCGGTGGCGGCCCGCATCCTTGAAGCCGTTGTTCGAGAGGTTCGTTCGCGTCCACTCGAGATAGGTGTTCGACAGATCCACGCTCGTCGTCTCCGCCGCGCCACCAGCCGCCGCGTAGACCGAGAAACTGCCCGTATAGCAGAAGAGATTGAGGAACCGCTTGCCTTCGGCCTCGGCACGGACCATCCCCCGCGTCTGGCGATGATCGAGGAACAACCCGGTGTCGAGGTAGTCGGAGAGATTCACCTCGAAGGAGAGGTCTCCTTCCCGCACCGCGAATACGGCTCTGCGGTCACCGACCTTCTCGTATTGATCGCCACCCCGCTGCCGCTTCCGCACCTTCAGAAATGTCTGGTTCGGCGGCACGTCCAGTTCGAGTGCGGCGCCTTCGATCATCCTGTCGAGCCACACGTCGTGCTCGATCTCAGTCCGGTCGTGGGGCCGCTCGTATTCAGCGGCGTGCAGCCAGCCCGCGTACCAGTCGATCACGAGCGGAATCTCGGGGATGTCGCGGTCGTAGATTCGAAAGGCCTCGATGCCCTGTCGGCGGGCCCACTTGGAGAGGTGCTTGAACCGCTTGGCGAGCCGGCGGCGGAAGTCGCCCAACTGGTCGTCGGTCGTGCGCGCGGGCGGTCGGCCTGGGGGGGGCAGGTGAGGGGCTGCGTCTGTGGCGCCGGCGGCGCCCGGGTGGTGCGAGTTGGCTCGCGGGGGATCTCGCCTGGCTCGATCCGAACGCTCGCCATCCTCGCACCAGCCCGGGCTGGCGGCGTTGGGGGCGTAGGGAGGGGATTGCTGGCCTTCGACCTTGTCAGGGGTGGCGAGGGGGCGATCCCGGATGATGACTTCGAGGACGCGGCAGGCGATCGGGCCGTTCATCATGGGCACGCGGTAAGTCGGACGCAGGCCGAGCTGTTGCGCGGCGGGGGCGTCGGGGGCGAGGATCGCGGCTCGCCAGCCGCCGCAGTGCTGCACGAGCCAGTCGCCGAGGCGGCGAAAGAGGGCGCCGGCGCGCGGGAGTGGCAGCCGCTCGCCGTAGGGCGGGTTGGTCACGACGAGTCCTGTATCGCCCCGCGGCCGCACGGCCTCGAAGTGCAACTGTTCGATCGCGACGTGCGCGGCCACGCCCGCCGCCTCCGCGCAGGCCCGGACGGCCGTAACTGCCTGCGGATCGAGGTCGCTGGCCTGAAACGAGCTGGCTGGCTCGTGGATGCGTGACTCCAGTTCCTGCACGAGCCGATCAGCGAGCGGCTTGTCGCAGTCGCGAAACCGGAAAAAGCCATGGGCCCGACGGCGAGCACGCCACAGGCCCGGCGCCATCCCGGCGGCAATCGTCGCGGCCTCGATCACGAACGTACCGGAACCGCACATGGGGTCGAGGACGGGCTCGCCCGTCGTAGCATCCGTCGCTGCGCTCCCTGGCCGCCACCAGCCTGCGGTGCCGAGGATGCCCGCGGCCAGCACCTCCGAAAGCGGTGCCTCGACCTCACCCATCCGCCAGCCACGCTGGTGGAGCGATCGCCCTGCGGCATCGCGGAAGATCGTGGCCACGTCGCCCACGAGATGGAGCGCCAGCCGCAGCGTGGCGCCGCGGAGCTGCACGCTCGGCCGCCGACCGCTCGGCGTCCGTAACTGATCGACGACGGCATCTTTCACGATCTGCGCCGCGTAGAGCGAGTGCGTCGTGAAGGTGTCGTGGATGGCGGCATCGACCCGCAGCGTATCCGACACCTTCAACTGTTCCGTCCAGTCGATGTGCTGAAGCGCCGCATAGAGCGACTCCGGCGAGCCCACACGAAACCGACCGAGTGGTTCGAGCACGCGGATCGCTGTGCGACTCTCGAGCACCGCCCGGTAGAGCGTCTCCTTCTCGGCACCAGGCGCTGCCGAGAACTCGATCGTCCTCCGGCCGAGCCGGAGGTCGCGTGCTCCGACCGCCTCCAGCTCGCGGGCGAGGATCCACTCCAGCCCCTCAAGCGTCCGCGCCGTCAGCCGCGGCGGTTCATCGAGCGTCGGCGCAGCCAACGGCCGGGGCGGAAACGGAATCTCAGGAAACGAACCGCTGCGCACGGATCACCACCATGAACCGGCGCACATTCGATCCATGCCGCCGCACAAACAGGGACTGCCTTTCAACGGAGGATACCACGGTGAAAGGCAAGGCGGATTCCGTGAACGAACTCACGAGAAACGGAGCCGCAGTGACGATCCGCCAGTCTCTGAAAAGGGGAAGCCGTGGCGGGCACGGGTTCTGGGGGCCCGCACCCGCCACGGCCGGGATAACTTCACGAGGTCGTCAGCGGCCGAACGAGGGTCGAAGACCCCGCACGGCCGAACGCGGCGATCGCCCGTGGCGGTCGCGGGCGTGATCGACCTGGCGGGCTACCGTGTGTCCGATGCGAGTGGTGGCCCGATCCACGGCAGACGTCCAGTCGGAGTCGGTCACGGCGGCCATCAGCGATCCGCAGCCCTGCACCTTTGCCAGGATGCGACACACCTTGTCGATGCCCCCCTTGGGGCCATTGCGGTCCTGGAGGAACACGATCACCCGCTCCACGCGGCTACCAAACCGGGCGAGGGCGAATCGCAGTCGCCGCTCGATGTGGTCCGGCAGATTGGCCGGTCGGCGGCCACCCGCGCCGCCGAAATGATTCCCCGGCCGGTCGTGAACCTGATCTTTGAGAAGCCAATTCATGATGAGCCTCCTACGTGACATGCTTCGTGTCAGTACGGAGGAATTCTTCGGCTCCGACCCGCAGAAGAAAGCCCCGATTCTTCCTTGCTCACTCATCGGAAAAACCTATGATTGCAGGGCCCGTCGGACTCCCCCATGAACTGGCTCAATTACCACCACCTGCTCTACTTCTGGACGGTCGCCCGCGAGGGGAGCGTCACGCGGGCCTGCCGCACGCTCCATCTCACGCAGCCCACCGTGAGCGGCCAGATCCGTCTGCTCGAAAAGTCGCTCAAGGCCACGCTCTTCGAGCGGTCGGGGCGATCGCTCGTACTCACCGACACCGGCCGGCTCGTCTACCGCTATGCAGACGAGATCTTTGCGATCGGCCGTGATCTGCAAGACGCCCTCCACGATCGACCACGGGGCCAGCCGCTGCGGTTTGCCGTCGGCGTGGCCGACACGCTTCCCAAGGTGCTCGTGCACCGGCTGCTCGCTCCGGCGTTTTTGCTCGGCGAGGAGATCCGCATCACGTGCATCGACGGGCCGCCCGATCGACTGGTCGCCGAGTTGGCGCTCCACGAACTCGACCTTGTCGTCAGCGACTTCCCCGCGAATCCGCGGCTCGGCCTCAAGGCCTTCAATCACCTGCTCGGCGAGTGTGGCGTCAGCTTTTTTGCCGCGCCGGCCCTGGCCAACCGCTACCGCCGTGGCTTCCCGCAGTCGCTCTCCGACGCCCCGCTGCTGCTCCCTCATGGCAACACAGCGCTCCGCCGGTCACTCGAGGAGTGGTTCGACCGTCATGGCATCCGCCCGCGGATTCGTGGCGAGTTCGCCGACAGTGGCCTGCTCAAGGCATTTGGCGGATTCGGCGACGGAATCTTCGCCGCGCCCACGGCCGTCGAGGCCGATGTCAAGCGAATGTATGGCGTGCGAGTGGTGGGCCGTGAGGAGCGGATGCGCGAGCGGTTCTACGCGATCTCGGTCGAGAAGCGGATTAAACATCCGGCCGTGGTGGCGATCACGCAGGCGGCCAGGCAGAAGCTGTTCACAGCCTGACGCCGGGCCGGGTCAGCCGCCCGTCGCCGCCCCGGAAGCGACGCCCGACTGCGAAAACCGATCCTGGATCGGCTGCACGGCGAGGACGTCGGTCCGCAGGCCCTCCATCGCCCGTACGCAGGCCTCGGCCGCCGGTAGCGTGGTGATGCAGGGCACGCCGTAGAGCACGCTCGCGGCCCGAATCCGCCCCTCGTCGGTTCTCGCGCCCTTGCCCCGTGGTGTATTGAAGATCAGCTGCACACGGCCGTCGATGAGATGGTCGATCAGGTTGGGATGCCCCTCCTGCAGCTTCTTCACCACCTCCACCGGGATGCCAGCTCCTGCCAGTTCACGCCCTGTGCCGGCCGTGGCGAGCAGTTCGAAGCCGAGCGACACCAGCCGGCGGGCCACGTTCACCATGTACTGCTTGGCCTGGGGACTGGCGACCGAGATGAAGATCCGCCCTTTCTCCGGCAGCAGGATCCCGGCCGCGATCTGGCTCTTGGCGAAGGCGATCGCAAAGGTGTCGCTCACGCCCATCACCTCGCCCGTGCTCCGCATCTCCGGCCCCAGCGCGATGTCGACGCCGGCGAACTTCACGAACGGGAACACGCTCTCCTTCACGCTCACATGGGCCGGCACCGGGTCGGCGTCGATCCCCTGCTCCGCGAGACTCGTGCCCGCCATCACCTTGACGGCCACTTTCGCCACCGGGAGCCCCGTCGCCTTCGCCACGAACGGCACCGTGCGGCTGGCACGCGGATTGACTTCGATCACGTAGAGCGATTGACCACTCGCGCCGTCGGCGTTCGCCTCCTTCTTCACCGCGAACTGGACGTTCATCAGCCCCACGACCCCGAGGCTTCTGGCCAAGCCCGTCGCCGCCTGCTTGATTTCGACGATCATCTCCGGCGCGAGGCTGTGCGGCGGGATGCAGCAGGCCGAATCGCCGGAATGCACGCCCGCCTCCTCGATGTGCTCCATCACGCCGGCCACGATCACGTCGGTGCCGTCGGAGATGCAGTCCACGTCGACCTCGATCGCGTCCTCGAGGAACCGGTCGATGAGCACCGGCTGCCCCTGGGCGACGACGAAGGCCTCGGCGACGAACCGCTCGAACTGCAGCTGGTCATAGCAGATTTCCATTGCCCGCCCGCCGAGCACGAAGCTCGGCCGCACGAGACTGGGGAAGCCGATCCGCGAGACTTCGCGGCGGGCCTGCTCCAGCGTCCGCGCGATTCCGCTGTCGGGCTGCTTGAGGCCAAGCCGGTCGAGCAGGTCGCGGAACTTCTCGCGGTCCTCGGCCATCTCGATCGTGTCCACGGTCGTGCCGATGATCGGCAGGCCCGCCGCGTGCAGGGCCCGGGCCAGGTTCAAGGGCGTCTGGCCGCCGAGTTGCACGATCACGCCGTCGGGCTGGATTCGGTCGGCGATGTTGAGCACGTCCTCGCAGGTGAGCGGCTCGAAGAAGAGCATGTCGCTCGTGTCGTAGTCGGTGCTCACCGTCTCGGGATTCGAGTTGACCATCACGCTCTCGATCCCGAGTTCGCGGAGCGCGAAGCTCGCGTGGCAGCAGCAGTAGTCGAACTCGATCCCCTGGCCGATTCGATTGGGGCCGCCGCCGAGGATCATCACCCGCTTCTTGCCAGGCGTCTTGGGCCGCGTCTCGTCCTCGTCTTCCCAGGTCGAGTAGTAGTAGGGCGTGTAGGCCTCGAACTCGGCGGCGCAGGTGTCCACCGACTTATAAGTGGCCACGATCCCCCGTCGCTTCCGCTCGGCACGCACCTCGAACTCCGACGACCCGAGCATCACGGCCAGCTGGCGGTCGGAGAAGCCGGCCTGCTTCGCCATCCGCAGCGTGGCGTCATCGAGTCCAGCAAGCGAGCCGACGGTCCGCAGCAGGCTTTCGATCTCGACGAACTGGTGGAGCTGATCGAGGAACCAGCGATCGATCGCGGTCGCCTCGAAGACCTCATCCACCGTCATCCCGGCCTTGAACGCGTACCGCAGGTGCCAGACGCGATCGGGGTCGGGCGTGGCGATCCGGGCCTTGATCTCGTCGAGCGACGGCTCGGCCGCGGTGCCCCACAGGTCCTTGCCGTCGGAGCCGAAGCCGAAGGCGCCGACCTCCAGGCCACGGAGCGCCTTCTGGAAGGCCTCCTTGAACGTGCGGCCGATCGCCATCGTCTCCCCCACGCTCTTCATCTGCGTGGTGAGCCGGCTGTCGGCCTCGGGGAACTTCTCGAACGCGAACCGCGGCACCTTCACGACGACGTAGTCGATCGACGGCTCGAAGCAGGCCTTGGTCTTGCGGGTGATGTCGTTGGGCAGTTCGTGCAGCCGCCAGCCGACGGCGAGCTTGGCGGCGATCTTCGCGATCGGGAAGCCCGTTGCCTTGCTCGCCAGTGCAGAAGAGCGGCTCACGCGCGGGTTCATCTCGATGACGATCATCCGGCCCGTCTCAGGCTGGACGGCGAACTGGATGTTCGAGCCCCCGGTCTCGACGCCGATCGCCCGGATCACGGCGAAGCTGGCGTCGCGCATCCGCTGATACTGCTTGTCGGTGAGCGTCATCGCCGGGGCGACGGTGATCGAGTCTCCCGTATGCACACCACAGGGGTCGAAGTTTTCGATGGAGCAGATCACGACGGCGTTGTCGTCGGCGTCGCGCATCACCTCCATCTCGTATTCCTTCCAGCCGAGGATCGACTCCTCGACGAGCACCTCCCCAACCGGCGAGAGGTCGAGACCGCGCTGCACCTTCGTATCGAACTCCTCGCGGTTCCAGGCCACGCCCGACCCGGAGCCACCGAGCGTGAAGCTCGGCCGGATGACAGCTGGCAGGCCGATCTCGGCGAGCACCTCGCGGGCCTCGGAGAGGCTCTTCACGATCCGGCCGCGGCAGGTCTCGAGGCCGATCGTGTGCATCATCTGCTTGAAGATCTCGCGATCCTCGCCCCGCTTGATCGCCTCGGCCTTTGCGCCGATCATCTCGACGCCGTGCTTTGCGAGAATGCCGCGACGGTCGAGCTCCATCGCGAGATTGAGTGCCGTCTGGCCGCCGAGCGTGGGGAGCACGGCGTCGGGCTTCTCGACCTCGATCACCTTCTCCAGCATCTGCCACGTCAGGGGCTCGATGTAGGTGCGGTCGGCCGTGCCCGGGTCGGTCATGATCGTGGCCGGGTTCGAATTGACCAGCACGACGCGGTAGCCGTCTTCCCGCAGCGCCTTGCAGGCCTGTGTGCCGGAATAGTCGAACTCGCAGGCCTGGCCGATGACGATGGGGCCGGATCCGATCAGGAGAATCGTGTGGAGGTCGTCGCGGCGGGGCATGGATGACTTCGCGGGGCGGGAAAAAACAAATTTCCCGAAGGTAGCATCCGGCCGCCTCGCGCGGCAACGAGCCGCTACAATTCGGCCGCGTCGCGCGGCATCCGTCGCGTTTCCCCTTCGTGTCGCCGGAGACATCCTGCATGTCGATCGCCACCCCCGCCCTCGACGCCTGCCGCGAGCAGCTGGCCGACGAGTTCAAGGACACGCGGCTCAACCTGGCCAGCGTGCTCGCCGGCGAAAACCTCCAACCGGCCCAGGCCCTCGGCGTGGCCCTCGCCTCGGCCCGCTTTCTGAAAAGCAAGCCGCTCGCCGACGCCCTGGAGTCCGACATCCGCGCGGGCCTGGGCGACGCGGCCGGGCCCGTGATCTCCGATGCGATCGCCGCCGCCGGCCTGATGGCGATGAACACCGTCTACTATCGGTTTCGCCACATGCTCGGCAAGGAAAGCTACGAAGCCCGCCCGCCGCGGCTGCGGATGAGCCGCATGGCCCAGCCGGCCACGAGCAAGCTCGACTTCGAGCTGATGAGCCTCGCCTGCGCGGCCCTCGCAGGCTGCGAACTCTGCATCAAGAACCATGAGGCGAGCCTCGTGCACCTCGGCGCGAGCGAAGACGCCTGCCACGACGCCGTCCGGATCGCCGCGGTCGCGAGCGCCGCGGCCTGTGGTCTCGCCTGATGAAGTGCGCTGCCGACCAGCTCCCATCTTTGCCGGTAATACGGCCGTGAGGGGCTGCCCGTGACCCGTCGCCGGCGTATGCCGCCGAGCGCAGGCAGGATGCCGAGAGCGAAGGCGGCATCGAGCGAGCGAAGAACAGGATGTTCTTCGCGAGCGTCCGGCGACAGGGCATGGGCAGCCCCGAACTTTCACCACAGGAGGTCGACCCGTGGAGGAATAGAAGGGCCTGCGGTGTTCAGACCGGGGGCCGCACACGGAGTGTGCGGACTACGGCGCACCAAGTTCGCGCAGATAGTCGAGCGTGTAGATGCCGCTCGAGTGGCCGTCGGAAAACTCGATCGAGTAGGCGTATTGCCCGACTGGCTTCATGCCTGTGATCGACAGCGGCGCGACTTCCTCGGGCGCGAGAACCTGCAGCAGCTGCGGCTTCGGTGGCTCAGCCCGCCGCTCACGGCAGGTGGCACACGGGCAGGCGTCGCGCAGCAGCCGGGGAGGATAGCCGGCCACGAGCCCGTCGCTCCAGACAAGTTCAACGCCCCCATCGGGCAGCCGGCGAATCGATTGCGGGACGGTCTGGGACATGGCTCACCGAATCATGTGTAGGCGGATGTTCGTCGGGCCGCATCGTTGCCATCCTATCACCTCGTACGGCACCGATCAGCCGCGGCGATCCACCACACGCCGGCCTTTGCCCTCGAATCTGGGCAGGCTGCCGATCGGCACGACCGTCACGTCGACCCGCAGCCCGAGCCGCAGCGCGAGTTCGCGGGCCACGCGTGCCGGGTCGGCGAGACGATCCTCGATCTCGAGGGCAATCCGGTCGAGCGCCTCGTCGGTCGTGACGATGAGCCGATACTCGACGACTTCCGGAAAGCTGCGCACGATTTCGTCGATGGCGCCCGGGAAGACGTTGACACCCCGGATCACGAGCATGTCGTCGGTCCGCCCGATGATGCCCCCCTCGAGCCGCACCCACGGGCAGGCTCCTGCGGCCACGTCGGCCGCGCTCGGCCATGTCGGCCGCACAACGTCGCCGGTGCGGTAGCGAATCACGGGTGCCCCTGCGCGGCCAAGCGTGGTGAGCACGAGCTCGGCCAGCTCACCCGGCGCCGCCGGACCGCCCGTTTCGAGCGAGAGGAACTCGGCGTGGAACCACGGCTCGAGCACGTCGAGCCCCGGGCCACGCAGATCGCCCACACCCCACGGCCCCACTTCCGTCGCGCCTGCGTGATCGAGCACGTCGGCCTGCCAGGCAGCGGCGATCCGCCGCCGTACCGCCGGCACCGAGCCACCCGGCTCGCCAGCCACGATCACCAGCCGCACCGATTCGGCGGCCGTCTCCAGTTTTTCGTCGCTCGCGACCTCGGCGAGATGCAAGGCATAACTCGGCGTGGCGATGAGCACCGTGGGCGCATGCGTCCGCATCATCTCGAGTCGGGCGAGCGTCGACAGACCGCCGGTTGGGATCGTCAGTGCACCCGCGGCGACCGCCGCATCGAATCCGCTCCAGAAACCGGCGTACGGGCCGAACGACGAGGCCACGAGCACGCGATCGCCGGCAGCGACGCCGCCACGGGCCAAGATCGCCCGCCAGCAGTCCATCCACCACTGCCAGTCAGCGGCGGTGTCGAACACGGGCAGCGGTCGGCCGTGCGTCCCGCTCGTCTGATGAAACCGCACGTACCGTTCGCGGGGCCAAGTGAGGTTGCCGGGCACCCCGTCGGCTGCGGCGGCCACGAGTTCTTCCTTGAACGTGAACGGCCAGTCGCTCAGTTCGGCGAGCGATGAGATGGCGGCAGGGTCGGGAAGCCGCGCGAGCTTCGTTGCATAGAAATGGTTGCAGGGCAGGATCTCGCAAAGCAGGCCGCGGAGACGCGCGAGCTTCAGCGCATCGACCCGCTCGCGGCTGCCACCAGATTGCTCTGCCTCATCGTGCTCGTGCATGCCGGAATTATGGCACGCCGAGGCTCGGGATGCCCTGTGCTGGTGCGTTTTGCAGCGGGGGCTGCAGGCCCTGGAACGGCGACGGCGATGGCGGCGGCAGCACGAGCCCCTGTGGTGGACCAGGCTGCGGCCCAAGAGGTGGCCCAGGAGGTGACGAGGGTGCGAACTGCTGGATCGGCGGCACGGCCGGGGCCGGCGCGGGAATCGGCTGTGGTGCGACCGGCTGTGGCGGAGGCGTGACGACCTGCGACGGAGCCGCGGGAGGCAGGCTGCCTGCCGACAGCCGTGCCTGCTCGGCCCTGGCCACGACCGACTCCGCCGGCGTCACGCCGGCCGGCTGCATCGCGAGGTCGACCACCCGCTCGTCGCGAATTTCCCACGGAATGAGATTCTCGGTCACGAAGTCGAGCGGGAAGTATTGATACCAGGGCAACGGAAAGGGCTGCCGCACGGTGAGCGTCTCGTAGCCGTCCTTCACGAGCCGGATCTTGCGGGTGCCGTAGTAGACGAAGTCGTGCGACACCGGCGTCGTGCCGAGCTGGTAGTCGTCGACGTAGACCAGCGCCCCCGGCGGATTGCTGCGGATCGTCATCCGGCGCTGCACACAGCCAGCGGCCAGGGCCGCGCACGCGACGATCGCCACGAGGCCGGTGATCCAGCGGGGGCCGTCAGGCCCGACTGAGGAAGGAAGGGCGGTCATGGACCGGACGGTAGAAACCCGCCGGATTTTGATCCAGATCAGCATGGGGCCGACCGGGCCCGGCTGCTAGACTCCCCAGATCCCCTGCCCCCCCTTCCCGAGGCATCCACGCGTGGGATCCGGCACCAGCCTCGAGCACTGCGACCGCACCGACGTCGGACGACGCCGCGCCAACAACCAAGATGCGAAGGCGGTGCTCGAGCCCTGGAGCCGCGAGCAGTATCGCCGCCGCGGCTGGCTGTTCGTGGTGGCCGACGGGATGGGCGCGCATGCCGCTGGAGAAATGGCGAGTGCAATCGCGGCCGAGCAGGTGCCGCTCGTCTATGAGAAGCACGCCGCTCGCTCGCCGCTGCTGGCGCTTCGCACAAGCATCGAGCAGGCCAACGCCGAGATTCATGCCCGCGGCGAGAGCTCGCCTGATCTCAAGGGCATGGGCACCACCTGCACGGCCCTCGCGATCCTGCCCCGCGGTGCAATCATCGGCCACGTGGGCGACAGCCGCGCCTACCGCGTCCGCGGCGGCACGATCGAGCAACTCTCCAAGGACCACTCGCTCGTCTGGGAGCTCGAGGCGGCCCACACTGGGGCTCCTGAAGACATGCCGGTGGCGCCCAAGAACATCATCACCCGCTCGCTCGGACCGCATCCGCAGGTGGAAATCGATGTGGAGGGACCGTTTCCGGTCGAGGAGAACGACGTCTTCGTGCTGTGCAGCGACGGGCTCTCGGGTCAGGTCGCCGACGATGAGATCGGCCTGCTCGCCTCGTCCCTGCCGCCGAAGGCTGCCGCGACGACGCTCGTGGGGCTCGCCCTTGTCCGCGGCGCCCCGGACAACGTCACGGTGATCACGGCGCGGGCCGGCGAGCGCGAGGTCTCGCGCACCGCCCCCGGTGACGAGCCCTGGCCATTGGCGGAGGAACCGAGCCGGCCAGTGGGCCAGGCAGTCGTGCCCTGGACGACGCTCGCCATAGCGGGCGGCTGCCTTTTTACAGCGCTGCTGCTCTATCCCAATGGAGCCCTGATGAGCGACATCGGCCCGGTCGGAAGGGGGCTCGGTGAGCTCCGCGAGCCAATCGGCTGGGTCGCCTTCAGTGGCCTGCTGCTCGGCTTCGTGGGGGCGATCATCGCGGCCCTCGTCGGCTTCTGTTCCCCGCCGACGCCCCGCATCCCGCGACTCGCCCTCAATGCCCGCATCGGCGCCGGCCCGTATCGCACCTACGCCTGCAGTCCCACCGTCGCGCGGATCGAGGGCGTCGTCGCCAGCGTCGAGTCGGCAGCCGACGGCCTCGACGACCCCACCCGCACGCATGCCCTCGGACATGTTCGTCGCGCACGTGAGGCTGCTGCCGCCGGCGACTTTGCCACGGCCGTCACGGCGGCGGCAGACGCCGTGAGCGTCTACGCCCGGAGCGTGGAGGCTGCACGGCGATGAAGATCATCACGCGATACGTGCTGGCGGACCTCCTCCAGGTGTTTCTCGTGGCCCTTGCGGCCCTCACGCTGTTCATGCTCGTCGTGGGGCTCGTCAAGGAGGCACAGCAGCAGGGACTCGGGCTTGTCCAGATCCTGCTGCTCGTGCCCTACGTGCTGCCCGAGGCGATGCGGTTCGCCGTGCCGGGCACGATGCTCTTCGCCACGGCGAGCGTGTTCGGCCGAATGTCGGCCAGCAACGAGATCACGGCCCTCAAGGCAGCCGGAGTCACGCCAATGTCGGCCATGTGGCCTGCCTTCGGCCTGGCACTCGTGGTGAGCTTCGTCTCGGTGTGGCTCAACGACGTGGCCGTGTCCTGGGGCCGCGACGGCGTCCGCCGTGTCGTGGTCGAGAGCGTCGAACAGATCATCTACGGCAAACTTCGGCAGCAGCGGTCATACAGCACGCCCCAAGTATCGATCAACGTGAAAGGCGTCGACGGACGCACGCTGATCCGCCCCACGCTCTCGTTCTCGTCGGGCCCCGCCGGCACGCCGGCGACGGTGTCGGCCGCCGAGGCGGAACTCCGGGCCAACGCCGCGGCCGGCACGCTCACCGTGATTTTCCGCGACGGCACGCTCCACATGGGCGACGTGACCGCATCGTTTCCCGACGAGATCGTACGTGAGGTGCCGCTGGACGCGGTGAGCCGCAAGGGCACCACGACCACGAGCCCGTCGGAGATCGCCATGGCCGAGTTCGCCAAGGCCCGGGCCGACGAGGTGGCCCGGATCGACCAGATCGAGCAGGTGGCGGCAGGCAAGCAGGCGATGGGGATCGTCACGGGCCGCCTCGAGCACACGGTGCCCGCCGCGGTGGCCCACGAGCGGGCGCTGCTCGACTGGGAGAAGACACGGCTCAACCGGATCGTGATGGAGCCCTGGCGCCGCTGGGCCAATGGCTTCAGCTGCCTCTGCTTCGTGCTCGTCGGCGCCCCGATGGCCATCCGCATGCGCAACGCCGACTTCCTCACCAGCTTCTTCCTCTGCTTCCTCCCCATCCTGATCGTCTACTACCCCGTGTTCATCCTCGGGGTCGACCAGGCGAAGGCGGGCAAGGTGCCGCCGATCGCCGTGTGGGCGGGCAACCTGCTGATGCTGCTCTGGGGCTGGTGGCTCATGCGCCGCGTCGTCCGCCAGTAGGTGGTGGGTCGGGATTGCCCACGCCCCGTCGCCGGACGCTCGCTTCGGGTATCCATGCGCTGCGTTCGCTCGATGGCGGCTGCGCTCTCGGGGCGTGGGCAACCCCTCCTGGCGTTTTGATTGGCGACCGTTTTCCGCGGGCCGCAAATCTGGCAGAATTCGGCCTGTTCGGTTCCGGAAATCCTTCAGTCGCATGCCAGGAGTGATGCACATGCCCCGTCCCGTCACGCTGTTCACCGGCCAGTGGGCCGACCTGCCGATGGAAGACCTCGCCCGCAAGGCTCGGGAGTTCGGCTATCAGGGACTCGAACTCGCCTGCTGGGGCGACCACTTCGACGTCACGCGGGCCCTGAACGAGAGCGGCTACTGCGCGGCGAAGCGCGACGCACTCGAGCGACACGACCTCTCCGTTTACGCGATCTCGAGTCATCTCGTCGGGCAGGCCATCTGCGACCGCATCGACGAGCGGCACAAGTCGATCCTGCCGCCGCACGTGTGGGGTGACGGCAAACCTGACGGCGTCAACAAGCGGGCTGCAGAGGAGATGAAAAACACGGCCCGGGCCGCACAGAAACTCGGTGTCTCGGTCGTCAACGGCTTCACGGGTTCGTCGATCTGGCCCCTCCTCTATTCGTTCCCGCCGGTGCCCGATTCCATGATCGACGCCGGCTACGCCGAGTTCGCCGACCGCTGGAACCCGATCCTCGACGTGTTCGCCGAGTGCGGGGTGCGGTTCGCCCTGGAGGTGCATCCCACCGAGATCGCGTTCGACATCTTCACGGCCCAGCGGGCGCTCGACGCCCTCGGCCGCCGCGAGGAATTCGGCTTCAACTTCGATCCCAGCCATCTCCACTGGCAGGGCGTCAGCTCCGTGGAGTTCATCCGCTCGTTCCCCGACCGGATCTACCATGTCCACATCAAGGACGCGATCGTCACGCTCAACGGCCGCACGGGCATCCTCGGCAGCCACATCAACTTCGGCGACCCGCGCCGCGGTTGGGACTTCCGCTCACCGGGCCGCGGTGGCGTGGACTTCGAGGAGATCATCCGGTCTCTCAATCAGGCCGGCTACGAAGGTCCGCTCTCGGTCGAATGGGAAGACTGCGGCATGGATCGCGAGCACGGCGCTGCCGAGGCGGCGCGGTTCGTCAAGAACCTCGACTTCGCACCGAGTGGCCGCCAGTTCGACTCGGCGTTCGCCGAGGCCTGACCAGGATGGTCTGGATCACACGCATCGCTGCCGCGGGGATCGTCTGGGCGATCCTCGCGGTCAGCCTGGGTGTATCGGCGCCGCCGCGACCGCCGCTCGCGCAGAGCGACGCTGAGTTCGCTGATCGGCTCACGGCGCTCACGCGGCGGGCCGACGCGACAGGCCACGCCGACCTCGCGGCGGCCATCCGTGACTGGCCGCTGCCTGACGAGACCGACCGCCAGTTCGTGCTCGCGATTCCTGAGCGGGTCGAGACGCCTGCGTTCGTCGATTCGGGCGATGAGACCGCGATCTGGAACGAGTTCGTCACGGCCCGCCAGGCACACGCGAATGCTGTGTTCGCACACGTTGCTGATGCGACGCCCTGCGCGGCAGTTCGACTTCTACACGAGGTGCTGCGCGACGACCCGGATCATGCGCGGGCCCGCGAGGCAGCCGGCTGGGTGAAGACGAAGGCTGGCTGGGCGTGGCCCGAGGCGAAGCGGCACCGCGATCGTGGCGACGACTACGACCGGCAGTACGGCTGGCTACCACGCGGCCGGCTCGCCAGATATCGTGCCGGCGAGCGGTATGACCGCGGCCGATGGATCACGGCGGCGGCCGACGAGGCCCGCACGCTCGCGGTGGCCGATGGGCGGCGGTTCACGTCGGATCATTGGGAGATCACCGCGACCGCGTCGCTCGCTGCCGCTGCCGACGTCGCGGGAACACTCGAGGAGTCCCACACGCTGTGGCGGCAGGTGTTCGGGCCGCTGGACACGCCGCCGCGTGACCGGCGACAGTCCGGCCGCCCGCCCCGCGCGAACCTCGAGCCATTCGCAGCCGTGCTGTGTGCCGACCGCCGCCAGTATCTCGCCGAACTCGAGCCGCGGGAGCCCGCGATCGGTATCACGCAGGGCATCTACCAGGCCCCCACCCGCACGCTCTGGTTGGTGCAGGCGACCGACGATGCCGCCGCCGCTCGCACGACGATTCGCCATGAGGCAGCACACCAGCTCTGCGCGGAAAGCCGGCCCACGAGCCCACTGGCGGGCGAGGCCTGCGGCTTCTGGGCGATCGAGGCGGTCGCTTGCTATCTCGAAGCGGCCGAGCCAGCGGCATGGGGCTGGACGGTGGGCGGGCCGAACGCCGGCCGGATGCCCGCTGCCCGTAGGCTGCTCGTCGAAGAGGGGTTTCACGTGCCGCTGGAAGATCTGACGGCGCTCGGCCGCGCTGCATTTCAGGCCGACCCGCGGATCGTGAGCATCTACGCCGAGCTTGGCGGCCTCGCCGACTTCTTCATGAACGGCGACCGCGGCCGGCACCGCGAGGCATTCGTCGCCTATGTCGCGCGGATCTACGACGGCACGGCCGACCCCGACACGCTCGCCCGCCTCTGCGAGACGAGCTACGCAGACCTCGACGCTGCCTACCGCCGCCACGTCAGCCGCTGAGAGTCGTTCTCCGTGGCAGGCAGCCCGTTGCGAAGCAACGGAGCTCATGTAGGCCCGGCACTCCGTGACGGGCCTACGGGGCGCAGCGGCGGCTTTCCGTCGCGTTGACGGTGGTTTCCCGCCGCCCGTACACTCCGGCCGCAATCGACCAGTTTTCCCTCGGAGTTTCTATGAGCTCGCCGACCGCCGCCCCGCGTCCAGCCACCGACATCGACCGCCTCGCGATCGACACGATCCGCACGCTCTCGATGGACGCCGTCGAGGCGGCCAAGAGCGGCCACCCGGGCACGCCGATGGCGCTGGCGCCGGTGGCCTATACGGTGTGGTCCGAGTTCCTGCGGTACGACCCGGCCGATCCCACCTGGCCCAACCGTGACCGGTTCGTGCTCTCCTGCGGCCATGCGTCGATGCTGCTCTATTCGCTGATCCATCTGGCGGGCATCCGCCGCGGTGGTCCAGCGTCGTTCGATCATCGCACGCCAGCCGTTTCGCTCGAAGAGATCAAGCGGTTCCGCCAACTCGACAGCGTCTGCGCCGGCCATCCCGAGCACCACATGACCGGCGGCATCGAGACCACCACCGGCCCGCTCGGCCAGGGCTGTGGCAACTCCGTGGGCATGGCGATGGCCTCGCGGTGGCTCGGGGCCCACTACAACCGCCCCGGCCAGACGGTCTTCGACTTCGACACCTACGTGCTCTGCAGTGACGGCGACCTCATGGAGGGCGTGGCCGCGGAGGCCGCCTCGATCGCCGGCCATCTCAAGCTGGCGAACCTCTGCTGGATCTACGACGACAACTCGATCACGATCGAGGGAGAGACGCATCTCGCCTTCGCGGAAGATGTGGCGAAGCGGTTCGAGGGGCTTGGCTGGCGGATTCAGCACGTGTCCGACGCCAACGACGTTGCGCAGCTGCGGAAGGCGCTCCAGGCCTTCAAGGCCGAGCAGGAGAAGCCCACGCTCGTGATCGTGAAGAGCGTGATCGGCTACGGCGCCCCGAAGAAGGCCGGCTCGCACGAGTCACACGGCGCCCCGCTCGGCGCAGAGGAGATCCAGGGCGCAAAGGCCGCCTATGGCTGGCCGGCCGATGCCCACTTCCTCGTGCCGCCGGAAGTGCCGGAGCGGTTCGCCACGACGCTCGGCGCCCGTGGCCGCCAGGCCCACGAGGCCTGGCAGAAGGCCGTGGCCGACTACTCGAAATCACACGCCGAACTGGCCACCGAACTCGAGAACTTCCTCGACGGCCGGCTGCCTGCGGGCTGGGACAAGGGAATTCCCTGCTTCCCCGCCGACCCCAAGGGTCTCGCAAGCCGCGTGTCGAGCGGCAAGGTGATCCAGGGGCTGAGCGCGGGCGTGCCATGGTTCCTCGGCGGCTCTGCCGACCTCGCCCCCTCCACGATGACACTCGTGCCAGGCGCCGGCGACTTCGGCCCCGGCGACTATGCCGCCCGCAATTTCCACTTTGGCATTCGCGAGCACGGCATGGCGTCGGCCTGCAACGGCATGGCCCTCTCCGGCCTGCGGCCCTACTGCGCCACGTTCTTCGTGTTCCTCGATTACCTCAAGCCGGCGCTCCGGCTCTCGGCCCTCGGTCACCTGGGCGTGATCTACGTGCTCACGCACGACTCGATCGGCTTGGGTGAGGACGGCCCGACCCACCAGCCGATTGAGCAGCTCGCCACGGCCCGCGCGGTTCCGGGACTTTCCGTGTTCCGCCCCGGCGACGCCAACGAAGTGGCCGAGACCTATCGCGTCGTGATGCAGCGGGCCGACCGGCCGGCCGTGATCGTTCTCTCGCGGCAGAACATCCCGACGCTCGACCGGGCCGGCCTCGGCTCGGCTGCCGGCACCGCGAAGGGAGCCTACATCCTCAAGGAAGCCGCCAGCGGCAAGCCTGACTGCATCCTCATGGGCACGGGGAGCGAGGTGCAGATCTGCCTCGATGCCGCGGCGAAGCTGGCCGAGGCGGGCGTGCAGGCCCGCGTGGTGAGCATGCCGAGTTGGGATCTGTTCGAGGCCCAGGACGCGGCCTATCGCGAGAGCGTGCTGCCGGCAGCCGTGACGGCGAGGGTGGCCTGCGAGGCGGCCTGCGGCTTCGGCTGGGACAAGTGGATCGGCCCGCGCGGCACTTTCATTGGCATGAACTCGTTCGGCGCGTCGGGTCCGGCCCCCGCGCTCTACAAGCACTTCGGTATCACCGCCGATGCCGTCGCCGCCGCCGCCAAGGCACTGATCGTGGGGTGATCATCGCCGTTCGGCAATCGATCCCGCCGACGCTCCCGCGTCGGGATCCCCCGGCTCGCGCCTGGGGGCTTCTATGAACGCCCCATACAAGCCCTAAACGCCAGCGACGGGATTCCGCGGCCGGTCGCCTCGCCTTACGGCTGGTGGTGCGAGTCGCCGATGACGGCGTCCTCGGGATCGACACCGGCCGCCACCTTGCCGTCGTGGTTGCGGTAGAGATGGTCGCCGCGGTGAAGCGCATCTTCCTTCCGCCGCTCGACGCGGCCATCCTCGAAGAGCACATGATGGATGCCGCCCGGATGGTTGCTGCTCTTCTCGCAGCAGTCGTCGGGGGCATCGGCGAGGATCGGATGGTCGGCCCGCCGGCGGTTGCGGTTGGGCTGGAGCACACCGGCCGAGTCACGGTGGCCGAGCGTGTAGCCGAAATCGCCCCCCATCGTCTTCACGAGTTCTTCGAACCGCGGTGTGCCAACGGCAGCTTCCAGTTCGGCCAGCGTCGGCACACGGAACTTCCCCCGGCGGTCCAGCACCGTGTCGGGACAGAGGAGCGAGCCGTCATCGGCGACGATCCGCTCCTCGGCCACGAGCGTCGGGGCGTAGAGGCCGGCCCGCGAGAGTGGCCCGACGCCCGGCGGCGTCGGATACATCCCGTGAGACTCGGCATAGCCTTGCAGTGCCGCCGACACTTTCTGCAGATTGCGGTCGACCCGCCGCTGGCGTGACTCCTCGATCGATTCGAGAAGCAACGGCGCCACGAGCACGCATGCGGCCACCGCGGTCGCGCCGACGATCAGCCGGTCCAGCCAGCGGCGGCCCGCTCTGACAGGCTGCCCCTCTTCGGCCGGCGAAAACACCCGTGGCGTCGGCTTGGGACGGCGTTCCGGGGCGACTGCAGTCTGCGTGGCCACGAACTGGAGTGTGCGGGCCGCGAGTCCGGCCGGCACGTCGATCGACTCGCGGTCGAAGGCCAGCGGTCGAATGGCCAGCCTCAACGTGTCGAGATCAGCGCGGAGGGCCGGCCCCTGCTGCGGGTCGGCGAGGGCCGTCTCCACGCGTCGCGTCTCGCCCTCGTCGAGGGCGTCGAGCAGGTAGCCCACCAGTTCATCACGCATCGCCGTTTCCTCTCGCATGGATCGTGCTCACGTCTTCCTGGTTCGTTGCCACGACTCGTTGAGTTTGAGCAATGCCGAGTTGAGCCGACTCTTCACCGTGCCGACGGGAATGCCGAGCACATCGGCCGCCTCCCGATACTTCATGCCCTGGTTGTAGACGAGCACGAGCGTGCTTTTGAGCGTGTCGGGCAGTTCATTCACAGCCCGACGCACCCACTCGCGCGCCTCCTCGTCTTCCATCTGTTCATCGGCGGTGCGGCCGTCGCCCGCCAGCATCTCCACGAGGGCCGCCACGTCTTCGGAGCCGCCAGAGCGGTTGTCGAGACTGGCCATGCGATGCCGGCGGTTGCGCCGCTGGGCGTCGATGGCCTGATTGGTGGCGATCGTGTAGAGCCAGGGACGAAACCGCCGGCCTTCCTCGAACTGCTCCTTCTTCAGATGGACCTGCAGAAACGTCGCCTGGAACACGTCATCAGCCATCTCCGCGTTGCCGAGATAGCGGCGGAGGTAGCTGAACAGCTCGCGTTCGTATCGATGCACCAGCGACGCGAACGCCGCCGAGTCATCGTCTGCACGGCAGCGCCGCAGCAGTTCCTCGTCGGAAACTGCTCCGTCACCGGAACCAGCGGCCGTGAAAGCCGCTAAGCCGGCCGGCCGCTGGCCGGTATCCCTGTCGTGCAAATCCATCCTCGGTACGGCCGCCATCGGGGAAAGGTTCGGCGGGGCGAAAGAAACCCCGCCGTCGGAGTATAGCCGTGCCTGCGGCAGCGGTCGCCTTCCGGCACCACCCCTGCCGGACAGCCGTAAACCCCTGCCGCATTTGACTTTTCGTCATCGGCAGCCGACATTTCGCCCCGGCCACATGGAACGCACGCACCCTTACCGCTGGGCCGCCCCGGGCGATCTCAACGCCTTTTTCGGGCTGTCGATCGACAACCTGGCCGGCCTGGTGCTCACGGTGTCGCTGCTGGCGGCCGTCTTCGATTACCCGGCCCAGTTCGCCCTGGCCCACCTCGTGCCGGGCACGGCCCTCGGGGTCGTGGTCGGCGACCTGATCTTCAGCTGGATGGCGTTTCGGCTCGCGCGGCGGACGGGGCGGACCGACGTGACGGCGATGCCCCTCGGCCTCGACACGCCGAGCACGTTCGGCATGGTCTTCTTCGTGATCGGCCCGGCATTCGCGGCCGCAGTCGCCGGCGGGCTCGAACGCGAGGCCGCGGCCCGCCATGCCTGGCATGTCGGGATGTGCGCGATTGTGGCGAGCGGGCTCTTCAAGATGGCCTGTGCGTTCGTGGCCGGCCCCGTGCGGCGGCTCGTCCCTCGCGCAGGCCTGCTCGGGAGTCTCACCGCGATCGCGCTCGCCCTGATCTCGTTTCTTCCCACGGTCGAGATCTTCGGCTCGCCACTTGTCGGCGTGCTGGCCTTCGGCATCACGCTCGCTACGCTCACGGCCCGCCTGCCGTTCCCCGGGCGGATTCCCGGTGCACTCGCGGCGCTCGCCGCGGGCTGGGGCATGCACGTGCTCGGCACCTGGGCCGGGTGGATCCCCGCCGCCGATGCCCACGCGGCGATCGATCCCGCTGCCGCACTCTGGCCGAGCGAATGGCTCTCGGCCCTGCGGCTCGAGTGGCTCGAGGCCTGGCCCGACATGCTCCGCTATCTGCCGATCGTGATCCCGTTCGCGCTCGGCACGGTCGTGGGCGGCATCGACTGCACCGAGAGCGCCGCGGCGGCCGGCGACGAATACGACACGGGTCGCGTGATCGCCGCCGAGGCGATCGCCACGCTCGTGGCTGGCGCCTGCGGCGGCGTCATCCAGACGACGCCCTACATCGGCCATCCGGCCTACAAGGCGATGGGCGGCCGCGCCGCCTACACGCTCGCCACGGCGGCCTTCATCGGCTTCGCCGGGCTGACCGGCACGTTCGCCTTTCTCTACCAGGCGATTCCCGGCCCGGCGATCCTCCCCGTGCTCGTATTCGTGGGCCTGGAGATCACGGCGCAAAGCTTTCACGCGACGCCGCAGAGGCACTATCCCGCCGTGGCGATCTCCTGCATCCCGGCGCTGGCGGCCCTCGTCACGATCGAGGCCGATAAACTGCTCGCCGCCGGCGCCCAGCCCGCCGCGGCCCTCGCCCGGGAGCTCTTCTCGATCCGAATGCTCTCGGCCGGGTTCATCGTCACGAGCCTCTTGTGGGCCGGCCTGGTGACCGCGCTCATCGACCGCAAGCTCTTCGCCGCAGCGGGCTGGACAGCGGCCGCGGCGGGCTGCACGCTCTTCGGCATTATCCACTCGCCGTTCGCCGACGGCCGGCTCTTCCTCCCCTGGTCGATCGGCGAACTGCCCGCCGTCGCCGCCGGCCGCGGCCCACTCGAACTCGCCGCCGCCTACGCCCTTCTCACAATCCTCTTCGCCGCGTGGTCCATCTGGCGGCGAGATCACTCCAGCCCGTAGGCGCCGGCCATCGGAACGTCGAGGCCGGTGCGGCTGGCGAACTGGGTCCGCGAGAGGAATCGCGGCTCGAGATTGAACGTCATGCCCACGTTGTTGCGGCTGTAGTCGACGTTGAAGCCGAACGTCATCAGGAACGACTCACCGATCCGCACGAGCTGGAAGTTCTGGCCGATGTTGCGGCCGGTGAGATCGAGGGCCGTGCCGAAGGAGCTCGCCCACTTGGGGCTCATGCGGTAGGTGTAGGAGCCCGAAAGCACCGAGGCGCTGATCGGCCCGCCGAACTGGTTGAAGCCGATGTAGAAGCTGCCGCGCGGCGTGCGGTTCAAAAGCGCACCCACCGTGTAGAGCTGCTGGCCACCGCTGAAGAAGTCGACGTCGGCCGTCGAGAGCACGGTCGTCCGGTCGCCCACATGCCAGCGGAAGTCATACTGCCACAGGCCCATCACCTGACCGAAGTTCTGGTCGGTCACAGGGAAGAACTCGCCGTCCACGTCGAGCGTGATCCAGTCGATGATCCGCCGGTTCCCCTCCGGACCGCGCTTCGTCTGCCACCGCTGCCGAGCGGCCACGCGGAATGCCGTGAGGTCATCGGCGATCTCCGTCGGCCCGGTCACCCAGCCGGCCTGGCCGCGACGGACGAGGTAGCTCCGCGGGTCGTACTTGCCGTCGGGTCCGAACACGAGCGAGGCGGGGAGCGGCTGCGGCTGGCCGGGTGTTGCGCCGTAGTCCCAGTACGGAATGTTGCGGCGATACTGGTTGATCGCGTCGTCGTCGATCTGGTCGTAGAGCGGAAACTGGTCAATGTCCTGAGTGCTCTGCGTGTAGGCGAACTCCGCCTCGAACACCACCTTGTGGGCGAGGCCGTGGAGATTCCAGAGCTGGCTCTCGACGGTGTTGTCGGCGGTCCACAGCGGCAGGCTCGAACGGACACCGACCTGCCCGTAGGCGCGGTTGATCGGAGCCTGATCGAGGGCCTCGCCCCAGTGGGCCAGTTCGCCGAGCGCATAGGGCACAACCTTCACCGCTCCCGCCTGGAACGGCAGGTCGAGCTCGTGGCGCGTCGAGAACCGCTCGCCGATCACGTTGTTTTCGTAGGGCAGCGTCGTCCAGATGTCGCGGCCCTGGCCCGCCGTGGGCGTCTGCGGTAGCGCCTGCCGCGCGTAGGCGAGGCCGGAGTGCTGATACCACGTGACCGCATCACGCAGGAGCGGCTGGCCGATCCAGTAGTGATCGAGTCGCGGCCACCACTCCGTCTGGGTGAAGAAGGGATCGAGCCGCACGCTCGTGAGCAGCCGCAGTTCGCGGTTCTCGATCGGCCGCCGGAGGTCGAGCCAGGTCCGCTGCTCGTAGCCCTCCTCCCATTCCATCTCGTAGAACTCTTCAAGGAAGTTCATGTCGCTGATCCAGCCGGCCGTGCCCCGGGCCTGCCAGCCGCCGCCGAAATCCTGCCGGTGCCGCCAGAACGTGCGGCCGCGGAACGTGCGGTCTGGATAGCCGGGATAAGTGAAGTCGCGGCGGTACAGACCGAGGTTGTCTCTCCCGACGTCGCCCAGGAACCAGGCGTCGAGGTCGCCGCTGGCCGGCGTGCCGATGCCGAGGAAGTCGGGCCGGTTGTAGAGGAGCGACGTACCGCCGCCCGGGCCGCGATAGCTCAGGTAATCGACGTCAAAGTCCCAGTCCACGCCGTCAGGCGGCCGCCGCCAGCCGAACACCTGGAACGCATCCCAGCTCGTCAGCACCTGCGTGCCGAAGATCCGGTCGTTCTTCACGGTGGCACTGTTGATGTAGAAGGTAGGCTTCTTCGCGTTCGTCGCGAGCACCGGCCACCAGAGCACGGGTACGCCACCGAGCGTGACGGTGTTGCCACGGCTCGTGATGAAGGTCTGATGCTCGACGGTCGGCTCACCGGTCGCCGGATCGACAAGCGGCTGCCCGTCAGGGCCGGCCAACGGGATCTGCTCGTCGCTGAACACGAGTTCGCGGGAGCGGAACTCCCATGAGGGCACGCCGAGCCGGCTTGATGTCAGCCCCGTCCGATCGGCGACGAACCGGCTCCGGTCCACCTGCCGCAAGACGTCGGCCCGCAGTCGCACCGCCCCCGAGTAGTTGTCGACCGGTGTGAGCACCGTGGCGCCCGTGATGATGCCGCTCGACCGCGGCACGTCATAGAACATGTTGGCGGCCTCGACCACCCGCTGCCCCTGGCGGAAGACGACGTTGCCCTCCATGTAGAGTTCGAGCGGCACGTTGCCCGCCTGCGAGGCATTTCCTTGGAGGTCGGGCTGTCCCTGCCCCTGCGTCCAGATCACGAGCCGATCGGCGGAGATGTCGAGCGGCCCTGCCGGATCGACACCATCGACGACGAGGTTCACGCCCGACGTGATCACCGCGATCCACTCCGTGCCCGAGGGACTCGGGAACCACTTGATCGCCAGCGGCACGCTCGACCGCGGAAACGCCCGCAGCCGGCGGGTGGATGCCGCGGCGTTCACCTGCGGCACCATCGGGGCACCGAACTCGCTGAACTGTGCCGGCTGAATCGGCCCCGCCGGCTCCTCGAACGACGCCTGCACGACGTCGCTTGGGCCGTCGTAGACCGGCGGTGCGCCGGGACTCGCCACCACGCTCGCGAAATCAAGCACGGGATCACGCACGGTCCAGAATCGGCCGGCCCAGTCTTCGCCACGTACCGTTGCGGCGGGCGCATCGCCCCGCTCCGTCGTGCTGCCGTCGCCAGCCGTGGTCCCGACTCGCACATTGCCCGCCATGCGGACGAGCACACCGCGCACCCGCGGCGTCGCCTCCGATTGCTCTGCGGTCTCGTCCGGTGCGGTTTCCTGTTCGATCCACACGACGGCCTCATGGGCCGTGGCCTCCGTCGTGCCCTGTGTAATCCGCACGCCTCCGGTGAGGTGCCACACGTCATAGGCGCCCTCCGTCCACTGCGCCGCCTGCGTGGCCTTGATGCCGAGCCGCTCAGCCGGATCGACGGCCGGCACCTCGATGCGGCCCGCCTCCGCGATCGTGGCCGCGAGTCCACGGGCGGGCAACAGCGCGAGCCTGCCGGCACTGGCACCTGGCACCATGAGCTGCGACGTCGCCGGGGCCGGCGACTGCGCGACAGCCCGCGGCTGAATCAGCCACGCCATGGCGAGCATGATCACGAGCCATCGTGCGCGGCCCGGTGGCCACACCGCGTGCACCTTCGACCGCCCCACGGTACAGACCGTGGGCGGCCGCGCGGCGGCGCGGAAGCGATCCCTGGCGGCGATCATGTCGGGGAATGACACGCGGATGCCGTACTCTCGAACGGTGTGCGGCCCACGGACGGGCCGCTGGAAAATCGCGGGACTATAGAAGTGGCCGCAAAATGGGGTCAAGCGAGGGCGGTGGCGGCAGTTCCGGCAGTCTCGGTAAACTGCGGCCCTTCCCGTCCATCGCAGTTCTCAGCCCCGAAAGCACTTCACCATGCGTCCCGTTGCCGATCGGGTCGCGGCCTGGCTCATCGCGAATCGCGTGGCGTTGGCGGTGATCGGGCTCGTGCTGGCCGGCGTCTCGGTGGAGCGGTCGCGGCTCCTGCAGTTCTCTCGGTCGATCGACGCGATGTTCGATCGCAGCGACCCGGCGCTCGTGCCCTACCGCCGGATGGCCCGCACGTTTGGCTCGAACGAGGCGGTGCTCACCGTCTACGACGACCCACAACTGTTCACGCCGGCGGGTGTCGAGCGGCTTCGCGACATGGCCGCGCGGCTGGCCGCCCTCCCCGGCATCGCCTCGACCACCAGCCTCGCCGGTACGCCGCTGGGCAGCCGGATCATCGACATCGACGCGAGCCCCACCGCCCGCAAGGTCGTGAAACTGATGGAGGGCTACGCGGTGGGTGCCGATCACCGCACCGCGGGCATCGTCTGCGTGCTCGAACCGCTCGATGCGGCCACGGCCGATTCACCGAAGGCCCGCGCCGTGTCGCGGGCCGACGTGATCGATCGACTGCGGGCCGAAGTGGAAGACCTGCCAGGGGGCACCGTGGCAGGCGAGCCCGTCATGCTCCGCGACGGCTTCGCCATGCTCACTCGCGACGGCAACCTACTCGGTACGACGAGCGGCATCCTCTCGGGGGCCGTGCTGCTCGTCTGCTTCCGCAGCCTGCGGTGGCTGATCGTGCCGCTGGCCGTCGTGCTGCTGTCACTCTGGAGCACCCGTGGCGTGCTCGCGATCGCCGGCCTGAAGCTCACGATGGTCTCCACGATGCTCTCGGCGATGGTGACGGTCGTCGCGATCGCCACCGTCACCCACCTGATCGTCGAGTACCGCCGCCGCCGCGACCTCGGCCTGCCCCCTGCCGACGCGCTACGCACCGCGCTCGCCACCCTCTTCTGGCCCACGGTCGGCGCGATTGCCACCGACGTGATTGGCTTCGGATCGCTTGTCGCCAGCCGGGTGGGGCCGGTGCACGACTTCGGCATCATGACGGCCGTCGGCGCCGCGATGGTGCTCGTCGCCGTGGCCCTCGCCGTCCCGTTCCTCGCGCTGGCCGGCCGGTTCGACGCCGACCCGAAGCTGGCCTGGGGTGAAGCCGCGCTCGGTCGCGGCCTCGATGCACTCGTGCAGCGGATCGTGCGTCATCCCCTCCCGATCCTCGCCGCAGCCGCGATGGTCACCGCGGTCGCGGTCTCCGGAATGCGGTGGCTCTCCGTCGAAACCGACTTCACGAAGAACTTCCGCCCCGACAGCCCGACCGTCGCCTCGTACGAGATGGTGGAGTCGCGGCTCGGGGGCGCGGGAGTGTGGGACGTGCTCATCCCGGCCCCCGCCACGATCGACGGCAGTGCGTTGGCAAAGCTCGCGCGGCTGGAGAACCGGCTGCGGGAGGAGGTCACAACCCCCGGCGTTGACGGCAAGCCCACCGCCGCGCTGACGAAGGTGATGAGCGTGGCCGACGTGCTGGCAGCGGTGTCTCCCGTATCGCTCGAGCGGCTGGAGAGCACGAGCATGGGCAACTGGATGGTCGCCCGTGCCATCGACCTGTTGCGGGAACAGTTTCCCCAACTCGGTTCGGCCCTCGTTGGCCGCGATCCCGACGACGGCTCCACCTGGCTTCGGGTGATGCTGCGGGCCCGCGAGCGGCAGCCCGCTGCCGCCAAGCGGTCGATCATCACGCAGGTGCAACGCATCGTGGCCGAGGAGGCGCCGGCCCGCGACGGACTCCCCGCGGGCGAGGTCACAGGCTTCTTCGTGCTCCTCGCCCAGTTGGTGGACCGGCTGCTCGCCGATCAGTGGCTCACGTTCGCCATCGCCGCCGTGGGCATCACGCTCTTGCTCGCGATCGCCTTCCGCAGCCCGCTCCTGGCAGCGATCGCGCTGGTGCCCAACGCCCTTCCCATCTTCGTGGTGCTCGGCCTGCTCGGCTGGATCGGGGAGCCGGTCAACATGGGCACGGCGATGATCGCCGCGGTGTCGCTCGGTCTTTCGGTCGACAGCTCGATCCACTACATCACGGCCTTCCGCCGCCGGCTTGCCGACGGCCATCCCTGCGCGGCGGCACTCGACACGGCCCACCAGACCGCGGGCCGGGCGATGGTCTTCTCCACACTGGCCCTCGTCATCGGCTTCCTCGCCCTCACGACGAGCGGCTTCATGCCCACCGTGTCGTTCGGCTGGCTCTCCTGTCTCACGCTCGTCGGCGGCCTCGTGGGCAACCTCGTCGTCCTGCCGGTGCTCCTGGCCGTTTGCGCCCCCTGGATCACCCCGGGCTGCCATGCCGCAGCCGACCCGCTACAACACCTGGCCAGCGATTCACCCTGACACCTAAAGCCTACCGCCTCAAGGAGATGTCCATGACCCACGAGTTCGCCCCGCGCACCGCCCTTGGCGGGATCATCGCCGAGCCTGCCGCACGCGCCGAGAGCGTGGCGGCCGATGCCATCGTCGTGTTTCTCACCGAAGGAGGCGTGGAAAGCGGGGCTGCGGCCGAGATCGACCACGCGACGGGGGGCCTGCTGACGAAGCTCGTAGCTGCAGGCGACATCACGGCCAAACGCAACGAGTGCGTGCCGCTGCTCGCGCCACCGGGCATGGCGGCTGGCCAGCTCCTCGTCGTGGGACTCGGTAAGCGCGAGGCCGTCGATGCCGGCGTCCTCTATCGCGCCGCCGCGATGGCTGCCCGCCAGCTCGCCGGCCGGGCCCGCTCGCGGGTCGCCTTCGTCGCCGACGGCTGGTGGGCGACCCGACAGGTGGAGCAGGCCGTGGCGGGCGCTGCCGTCGGCATGGTGGGCCAGGATCTCTATCGGGCAGAGAAGCGCCGCACGCCCTTCGGCACCACGCTCTGGCTCGGCACGCCCCCGGAGGCGGTGACTGCGGGCTCCACCATCGCCGCGGGCGTGAACCTCGCCCGGCGGCTCGTGAACACGTCACCCGACGACATCTACCCGCAGTCGTTCGCCGACGAGGCCGCCGCCGTCGCCGGCCGCACCGGCATGGAGATCGAGATCTGGGACGAAGACCACCTCGCCCGCGAGCGGTGTCAGGCGATCCTGGCCGTCGGCCGCGGCAGCATTCGGCCGCCCCGGCTCGTGCTCCTCCGGTATCGCGGTGCGCCGCGAGCCGCCGACGACGCCCAGCCGGCACTCGCCCTCGTCGGCAAGGGCGTCACCTTCGACTCGGGCGGCCTCTCGCTCAAGCCATCGGACTCGATGCTCACGATGAAGTGCGACATGGCCGGCGGCGCCGCCGTGCTCGCCGCGGCCGCCACGATCGCCGCCCTCCGGCTGCCGATCGACATCGTCGCCGCCATCGGACTCGTCGAAAACATGACCGGTCCAGCCGCCTACAAACTCGGCGACGTGATCACCGCCCGCAGCGGCACGACGATCGAGGTCCACAACACTGACGCCGAAGGGCGGGTCGTGCTGGCCGACGTGCTCGACGTCGTCCGCGGCCTGAAGCCCCGGCGAATCATCGATGCCGCCACGCTCACCGGCGCCTGCATGGTGGCCCTTGGCCATGACGTCGCCGGCCTCTTCGCCAATGACCAACCGCTCTGCGACGACCTCGCCGCCGCCGCCCGCGCCGTGGGCGAGCCCGTCTGGCAGCTGCCGATGTATCCCGACTACGACGAACAGATCTCGAGCGACGTCGCCGACATCAAGAATGTGGGCGACGGCCGCTGGGGGGGCGCAATCACGGCCGCCAAGTTCCTGGAGCGATTCGTGGGAGGCATCCCATGGACCCACGTCGACATCGCCGGCCCGGCCTTCGCCGAGAAGCCGAAGCCCTGGACGGACGGCGGCGGCACGGGCGCCATGGTAAGGCCGTTCGTCGAGCTCGCCCGCGGCATGCGGTAATCCTCTCTCGCATCAAGAAAGCCCCCGGCGGAAGCCAAGGGATACCAGGCCGCATTGGTTCGGCCGGCGGCAAGACGCTCCGTCGTCGCTCCGGGATTCCTCCCGCCACCCGTGTACCCGGTGGCACACACAGAGCTACGGATATCCCTGCGCTCCTCCTCCGGTCTCACCGACCGTCCTCCTCACGATCTGGAGTCGAGGTTGCGCTACGCGTCAAGGAAGCCGCCAGGCGCAAGCCGGGGGATCCCGATGCGGAAGCGTCGGCAACATCGCCTCTCGGCACAACGTCACCTCTCGGTACTCAACCGTCCGCGGCTCCCGCCGCGAGATCCCCTCGCTCGCGCTCAGGGCTTGGATGCACGCGTTCGTTGGCTGAGCTCCCTCACAGAAGCGTGCCCAACTCATCGACGAGTTCGCCGAAGCGGGTGAGGGCGATGGCGACGGGCTCGGGCTGCTCGAGGTCGACGCCGGCGTCCCGCAGCAGATCGAGGGGCCACTTGGAGGAGCCCCCCTTGAGGAAGCCGAGGTAGCGGTCGAGGGCGCCAGGCTCCCCCTCGGCCACCTTCTTCGCGAGCGTGATCGCGGCGGCGAGACCCGTGGCGTACTTGTAGACGTAGAAGGCGTTGTAGAAGTGCGGGATCCGCAGGCACTCGAGCTCGAGCTGTGTGTCAATCACGAACTTCGGGCCGAAGTAGGCGTCGAGCAGTTCGCGGTAGAGCGAACGGATGCGGTCGAGCGTCAGCGGCTCGCCCGCCTCGGCGGAGGCGTGGCTCTTCCGCTCGAACTCAGCGAACATCGTCTGCCGCACGATCGTGGCCCGGATTGAATCGATCTCGCGGGCGAGGATCGCCGCCCGCTCCTTCTTCGACGTGGCCCGCTGGAGCAGAAGCCGCGTGAGCAACTGTTCGTTGAACGTGCTCGCCACCTCGGCCACGAAGATCGTGTAGCCCGAATACTGGTAGGGCTGGGCCTCGGCGGAATAACGGGTGTGCATCGAGTGCCCGGCCTCGTGGGCGAGCGTGAAGACGTGCTCGATCGCCTCTTCCTGGAAGTTCATAAGGATGTAGGGATCGGAGTCATAGGTGCCCGAGCTGAAGGCGCCCGACTGCTTGCCGGCATTCGGATAGCGGTCGCACCAGCGGCCGCGGAGGCCTTGCTGCAGCCGGCTGCAGTAGTCGCCGCCGAGCGGGGCAAGCGACTCGATCACCACGTCCACGGCCTGATCCCAGGTGTGCCGCTGCTCCAGTTCGGGCACGAGCGGCACGTAGCAGTCGTAGTGGTGAATCTCGTCGAGGCCGAGGATCCGCCGCCGCAGGTCGTAGTAGCGATGCACGGCCGGCAGGTGGGCCCGCACGGCTGCGGTCAGCTGGTCGTAGACCGCCAGCGGCACGTTGTCGGCGAACAGGGCCGCCTCGACGGCGGTCGGGTATTTCCGCACCTTGGCCGCGTAGACGTCGCGCTCGTTCGAGCCCGAGAGCGTGGCCGCGAGCGTGTTGGCGTGGGCCTCGTATTGGGCGTAGTACTGGTGAAAAGCTGCCTTGCGCACCGCCGGCACCGTGTCGTGAAGGAGCGTGACGAACGTCGCGTTCGAGAGCTCGACCTGCTCCCCTGTGCCCGTCCTGATGCTGCCGAACTTCAGGTCGGCGTCGGTAAGCTGACGAAACACCTTGCCCGCCGTGCCGGCGAACGTGCCCTGCATCGCCAGCAGCTTCTCCTCGGGCTCCGAAAGCGTATGGGCCCGCGTGCGGACGAGCCGCTCGAGCAGGAGCCGATAGGGCGCGAGCACGGGCCCCGCCATCCACGCGGCCAGCGTGGCTTCCGGGATCGCCATGATCTCGGGGCGAATGAAGCTCGCCGCCTCTCCCGCCCGTGTGGAGACGTGCTGAAAACGGCCTGTCATTCGCTGCGCTTCCGCCGCCGACTGATCCTCGGCCGCCCGCAGATGGGCATAGGTGCCGAGCCGGTCCCCCTCGCGGTCGTAGGCCAGGTCGAAGGCGAGGCACTCCGCGAGCCGCTCCGCCGACGAGCCGAGCGTGCCGGCGAACGCCGCGAACTCCGGAATCCGCCGCTCCCATGTCCCGAGCGCCGTCTCCCACTCGGCATCGGAGCAAAACAGGCTCGCGAGGTCCCACGTATCACCCGGCGCGACATCCTTACGCGGCGGAAGCTTCTTCACTGCGGTCTGGCTCATCCTTGTTCTCTCCTGGCCTGAAAGCTGCTCGTCCAATCCGGCTTCGGGACTGTACGAGTTTCCTCGCCAAGGGCCGCGGCGGCCCTAACGATCGGAATCCTCGCACCGATCCCTTCGCATCCCCCTGTTTATAAGGCCAAGGGCAAGCGTCGTCGGTCGCCTCGACAGAAAGGGCGAGGCGACGGGCTGCCCGTGCCCCGAGAGCCGGCGTTGCTGACCAGCGCAGCCAGGATGGCGGAGCGCAGTCAGCATCGAGCGAGCGCAGAACAGGATGTTCGGAGCGAGCGTCCGGCGATGGGGCATGGGTAGCCCGTCGCCGGAATCAACGCACAAACGCATGTCGCTTACAGCCTCCAGACGGCGCTGCCCCACGCGAGGCCGCCTCCAAAGCCGCACACGACGACCGTGCTCCCGGGCCCCACGCGGCCCGTCCGCCAGGCCTCGTCGAGCGCCAGCGGGATCGAGCCGCTCGACGTATTGCCGAACCGGTCGAGGTTCATGAATACCTTCTGCGGCGGCAGGCCGAGCGACTCCCGCACCCCTTCGATAATCCGCGCATTGGCCTGGTGGAGCACGAACAAATCGACATGCTCGAGCAGTACGCCCGATCGTTCGACGATCATGCGGATGTTCTCCTCGGCGAGCCGAATGGCCCACTTGAAGACGGCCCGGCCGTCCATCTGCATGAACTGCTCGCGGCGGGCGAAGCCCTCGGTGTTGGGTGGCTGCCGCGAGCCGCTCATCGGGCAGGCGAGCAGGCCGGCACCGCGGCCGTCGGAGCCAAGCGAGAAGGCAAGCAGCCCCTGCTCCCGGCCGGCAGGCTGAGGCTCGACCGGCTCGAGCAGCACAGCACCTGCGCCATCGCCAAAGAGGGGCCAGGTCTTGATGTCCTCCGGATCGACGACCCGCGAGTTCGTGTCGGCCCCGATCACGAGGGCGAGCCGGCTCGTGCCGCCGGCGAGGAACTGCGAGGCGGTGACGAGCGCATACGCGAAGCCCGCGCAGGCGGCCGTGACGTCCATCGCCGGGGCATCGAGGCCGAGCTTCTCCTGAACGATGCAGGCGGCCGACGGAATGCACATGTCGGGCGTGAACGTGCCGAGCACGAGCAGGTCGACCTCGGCCGGCTGCACGCCGCCGTGCTCGATCGCCGCCCGGCCGGCGGCCGCTGCGAGGTCGCTCGTGGCCGTCTCGGGGGGCGCATGCCGCCGCTCGTGAATCCCTGAGCGGGCCACGATCCACTCCGGATCGCAGCCCAGCCGGGCGAGGTCGGCGTTGGTGACGGCCTGGGGCGGCACATGACTCCCGATGCCCGCCAGGCGAAACCCCACGGCGCGGCCGAATCGTGACGGCCGCGGCGAGGCAAGAATGTCGGACATCGGGCAACGCCGGGGTTACTGTGGCTCGGGCTTGGCCGCGGCATCGGCTGCCTTGGCCTGGATCACGCCCGCGCGGTCGAGGTGGATCTTCGCATACTCGGCGTCAGGGACAACGTAGTACCAGTCGGCGAAGCGGTTGTTGAGCTCACGCACCCGCTTCTGGGCCGCCTTCACCTTGCCGTCATACTCCTCCTCCTTGCGGCGATTCTCCCGCTCTACCCGCCGCCGCTCCTCGAGCGCCGCCTGGGCCTTGGCCTCGGCCTCGTCGGCTTCTTTCTGGCCGTCGGCGGCCTCGGCCCGCTCGCCATCTTTTGGCTCGCCATCCTGCTTGTCGTCGGCCTTCTTTTCCTCGGCCTTCTTCTCGGCCCCTTCGGGCACGTCCGGCAGCGGATCGAGCTTCGGCTTCTCGAGCAGGCTCTCGTTGAGTCGGGCCATGACGAAGAGATAGCGGCCGGTCGTTTCCCCGCCAGCCGAGGCCTCCTTCGCTTCACCCTTGCTCTCGCCGGCCACGCTCGTGCCGTTGCCGAACCGGAGCAGATACTCCACACCGTCCTTCATGCCGACCACGGTCTCGCCGTTGCTCGACAGGATTTCGCCCGACTGGAACGGGAAGAAGCCTCGCTCTGCAAGCGATGCGACGGCTTCGCGATCACCCGTGAACTTCTCCTCGGCCTTGAGGTCGGCGCTCAGCCCCGATGGCTTGCGGGCCACGTCGACGATCTTGAGATCGCCCAGGGCGTTACGGAGATCGTTGAGCTTCGCAGCGGCGAGCTCTTCCTCCGCACCGAGCTTCTCCTCGACCGGCTTCTTGTCCTTGCCGAAGCCCTCGAGCTTCACGAGCGACCACTTCGCGTCCTTGTCGTCATAGGCGAGATCGATCCGGGCCTTCCGGTCCTGCGACACCATGATCCGGCCGCTCGCCTCGTCGATGCCGAACGACGCAGTCGAGTCGTCGATCACGAGCTTCCGCACATCCCACGGGGAAAGCTTGAGCAGATCCTTTTCGATCCAGTCGTCGAACTTCGACGTGAACTTTGACGTGTCGAGTTCCACGCGGTAGACGGGATCCTGCCCTGCCTTCCGCACGAAACGGAGAGAGCGTTCTCCTCCCTGTCCGCCGACAGGTCGCTTGTCTTCCTTGCCGATGATCAGCCGCGCGAGGCGGTTGCCCGAGGCATCCCGGATCTCGACCATCTGGCCCACGCCGGTCATGCCCGCCTTGATCTTCTCCGGATCGGGCTCGATGACCCCGTAGGTCTCATGATCGCCGGGCGACATGCTCACCACGTCGAGCACGGGCCGGTCGACGAGTTCGGTCGCGGCCGCGGCCAGCTGATCCTTGGCGTCGGCGGGGTAGTTGTCGTGCGACGGCAGCACCCACACGCCCCCCGACTGCACCACCTTGAACGGCTTGAGTGTGGCCAGTTCGTCGTCATAGGTGAGAATCTCCAGGCTCGCCGCCTTCGCGGCGTCGGACAATTCCGGAAACAGCACCCGCTGCGACTCGGGCTCGACCTTCGCCGGACGAAACCGGGGCTGCGCGAGCCAGCCAGCCACGAGCAGCGCTCCGCCCGCCGCGAGGAACGTAGCCGTCCGCCGGGCCGCCGGCGACAGTCCGCCTGGGGATGTATCGGTCGTGTCGTATCCGCCCGTCATGTCCTGCCTCCCACTCACCTGAGCCTCGATTTCGCAACGCCTTCGCGCTCCTGCGCGCGACGCTTGAAGAAGACGAAGAATGCCAGCACGAGCGGCAGAATCGGTGGCAGGAGCACGGCCAGCCACTTCTGCCGATCCTGCTCCCGGCGGATCTGCGACTCCAGCTTCCGCTCCACCGCATCCACTTCCGCGTCCCGCTTTCGCTTCAGCTGTTCGATCTTGGTGTCGAGCCGCCGCTGCGCGAGCCGCTGGCGGCTGGCAAGCTGCTGGATAGCCTGCATCGCAGCCTGCGGGTTGGCATCCCCCTGCGCCTCCATGTCGCGGATCTTCTTCTCGAATTCGCCGATCTCCTTTTGCATGCCGTCATTGGCCTCCCGCTCGGCCTGATCGAACTCGGCGATGAACGCCGCCCGCTGCCGGTCGGCATCCTCGCGGGCCGCGGCCACGGCGTCCTCGATCCGCTCCAGCGTGCGATGCTTTGGCTTTCGCTTGCGGATGTCGGTGAACCGGTCGTCGCCGGCCAGCGAGTCGAGCACGTTGAGCGCGAACTCCACATTGTCGAAGTCGAGGCCGAACACCTCGTCGGGCCGGCTCCGCAGGCCGAAGATCCGCCCGTCGAGCAGGTCGATGTCGGCCACGACCACTGCACGAATCGGCTTGGTCGCCGCCGGCTTCTCTTCCTCTTTCGGCTCGCTCCCCTCGGCCGGCGCGGGCTTGGCCGCCCGCTCGATGGCCGCCGCCAGCACCATCGACTGGTCGGCACGCCGCTCGAAGATCCGCAGTTGTCGCATGTCGCCACGATTGCCCATCACCTGATCGACCTCGATCGTGCCCGTGCGGTTGGCCACCGTACGGACCAGCGGCGTGAACGTGACGTCAGCCGACTCGTCGCGGGCGATCGCGCCCGGGAACGGGAAGAGCACTTCCTGCAGGCCCGACACGATCGGCTGCTGCTGGTTGAAGCCCGGCGCGGCTCCTTCACCGCCGCCCCCTTCGAGGTTGGCGTCGATGAATACGAACTCGCTCGGCAGTTCGAGCTTCAGGTGCGGGTTGTAATCTTGATAGACCACGAATGGTCCGCCGCCGCCGAGTTGCCCCATCGCCGGCCGGCCACCGGCGGCCGCCAGCCGCACACCGAGCGCATCCCAGAGCTGGTTGATGTCGCCCTTGGGCTGGGCTCCGCCGCCGCCGAACATCGCCATCGGCCCCATCGGGCTTCGCCGCGGCTGCGACGTGCCCGGCACCTCGGTCATCAGCACGGGCAGCGGATCCTCGAAAATCGCGACGGGCTGGCCGGCCTTCACCGCCGCCACAAAGTTCGTCATCTGCTCTGGCCCGAGCGCCGAGGGCTGCACCGCCAGGAGCACGTCGTAGGTCTCCGTGATCGGCGCCGAGGCATCGACCTGCACGACGTCGTACTGCTTTTCCAACTCCTCGACGATCGGCTGCCGCGGCCGCGACTGGCCGCTCATCATGTCGAAGCCACCGAACATCTCGGCATCGGTCGTGAGCACGCCCAGCCGCTTCCGCTTCTGCTGAGCGGCCGTGCAGACCGAGCGGATCAATTCGTATTCCACCGGCGTGCCCTTGTCGAAGAACGGCACGACCACCTTCTCCAAGCCGCTCGTGAAGGCACAGCCGAGGAAGATCTCCTCGTCGCGATAGGCGCCACGTACCCGCGAGAGCACGTTCACCGGCTCGATCCCGAACTGCTGTCGGGCGAGGGCAGCCGCCTCCGTCTTCGGCTCCGTGGGGATCACCTCCACGTTCACCTTGCCCCGGCCGAGCCGCTGAAACTGCCGCAGCGTATTGAGCAGGTTGAGCCTGGTCTGGGCGTAATCCTCCGGCACGGTCGGACTCACGTAGGCCTTGATGTCGATCGGTCGCGCGGCGTCGATGCCGGTGAGCAGCCGCCTCGTGTCTGGCGAGAGCGAGCTGATCTTCTCGGCCGAGAAGTCGGCCCGCACGTCAACGGCCCGGCAGAGCAGCGTCAGGCCTGCGGCCGCGGCGGCCAGGCCAAGCGTCCGCCCGAGGAAGTGGAGGCCCATCCGTCCTCCCTCCCGTGACCCCGCCCAATGCCGCCGCCCAATCAGCACCATCGCGAGATAGAGGCAGACGGCCACGATCCCGAGGAAGTAGGCGACCGACGAGAGGCTCACGACGCCGCGGCCAAAATCGGAGAACTGCTCGCCGATGCTCCAGCTCCGCACCGCTGCGGCCGCCTTCGGCCCCATCACGCTGCCCGCCTTGTCGGCGAGCGCCAGCGGGGCATTGAAGAGCACGCCGAGGATGAAGCCCACCGTGAGGTTGCTCGTGAGAAAGCTGGCCACCACGCCGACCGCAAGCATCGCCAGGCCCGTGAACCAGAAGCCGAGATAGTTGGTGAGAAAGAGCCCCGCGTCGGGCGTTCCCCAGCGCAGCAGGATGATCAGGTTGCAGACGCACGAGAACAGGAGCGCCACGGTGAAGATGCCGACGGCGGCCAGATATTTGCCGAACACCACCTCCCAATCGCTCGCAGGAATCGTGAGCAACAGTTCGTCAGTCCCCTGCCGCCGCTCGTCCGCCCATACGCTCATCGTGATCGCAGGCACGAACACGAGCAGGATAGAAGGCAGATAGCGATTGAGCTGGTCGAGATTCGCGAGGTTGGCGTTGAAGAACTCGGGGGGCCAGAAGGCGGCCAGCGACCCCAGCAGCACGAACACGCAGATAAACACGTAGCCGGTTGGATTCGAGAAGTAGGCGATGAAGTTCCGCTTGAAGACGGCGTCGAGCACATGCCATTTCATCGTGTCGGTCCTGCGGTCGGGAATGTGTGGTGTGGCTGGGGAAACGTGCCGCCGAGGGGATCGCGGCGGCGGGGAAGGAAGCGGCTCAGGCAGAGCGGGTGAGCTCGTGGAACCGCTCGTCGAGGCTGCGGCCCTCGCGCCGCAGCTCGGCCGGCGGCCCGTCGAACCGCAGCCGCCCCTCCGAGATGAGGATCACACGATCGGCGAGCGCCTCCACCTCCTGAAGAATGTGGGTGGAAAGCAGAATCGTCTTCCGCTCGCCAAGCCGCCGGATCGTCTCCCGCACCTCGCGGATCTGGTTGGGGTCGAGGCCGCTGGTTGGCTCGTCGAGAATCAGCACATCGGGCTCGTGCAGGAGCACCTGCGCCATCCCGACCCGCTGCCGGTAGCCCTTCGAGAGCTTGCCGATCGCCTTGCCGATCACGCTTCCCAGTTCACACTGCTTCACCACCGCCTCGATCCGTTCCCGCTTCCGATCGCCCATGAGCCCGCGAGCGTCCGCGAAGAACTCGAGCAAACTGCGGGGCGTCATGTCCGGGTAGAGCGGCCCGTTCTCCGGCAGGTAGCCGAGCCGCTCGGCGCCGGCCAGCCGGTCAGTGGCCATGTCATGCCCCGCAATCCGGGCCCGCCCGGCCGATGGCGCCAGGTAGCCCGTGAGGATCTTCATCGTCGTGCTCTTGCCGGCGCCGTTCGGGCCGAGAAAAGCCACGATCTCGCCGCGAGGCACGCTGAACGAGACGTTGTTGATCGCGATGAAGTCGCCGTAGTACTTGGTGAGCCCATCGGCCTCGATCATGGCCGGGCCGGATCCGTTCGCTGCATGCTGCATAGGGTCGTCGCCTCTGTTCCTCGACGCTGCCATTGTTTCCGCATGCCCCGATCCCGGCAATCCCCGGGGGTGCCGAACCGTAGTCCGCACACTCCGTGTGCGGCCCACGGTCAGAAAACCGCAGGCCCAAGCTATTCCTCCGCGGGGCGCCCTCCTGTGGCGTGGGTTCGGGGCTGCCCATGCCCCGTCGCCGGACGCTCGCTACGGCATCCATGCCTTCGCTCGCTCGATGCTGACTGCGCTCCGGCATCCTGCCTACGCTGGTCAGCAACGC
>JBAVTF010000056.1:0-7430 GCA_049695995.1 Pirellulales bacterium
ACGGCACGCTCAATGCCTTCCTCACGATCGACCGCGATGGTGCGCTCGCACGTGCCGCCGAGATCGACGCCCGCCGCAAGGCCGGCAAGCCGCTCGGACCGCTCGCCGGCCTGCCGATCGGCGTGAAGGACGCGCTCTGCACGGCCGACCTGCCCACGACCTGCGCATCGAAGATGCTCGCCGGCTTTCGGCCGCCCTACGACGCCGAGGTCGTGGCTCGCCTGCGGCGGGCCGATGCCGTGATCATCGGCAAGACGAACATGGACGAGTTCGCGATGGGCGGGTCGAACGAGAACTCCGCCTTCGGCCCGGTGCGGAATCCGTGGGACACCACCCGCACTCCGGGCGGCTCGAGCGGCGGCTCGGCGGCCTGCGTAGCCGCCGACATGGCCCCGGTCGCGATCGGCTCCGATACAGGCGGTTCGATCCGCCAGCCTGCGGGCCTCTGTGGAATCACGGGTCTCAAGCCTACCTACGGTCGCATCAGCCGGCGTGGACTCGTAGCCTTCGCCTCCAGCCTGGATCAGATCGGCCCGATGGCCCGCTCAGCAGCCGACTGTGCCCTCGTGATGGAGACGATCGCGGGGCACGACCCGGGCGACTCGACTTCGATTCCGGGCGGCACGCCTGCCTACACGCAGTCACTCGAGAAGCCGCTCACGGGGCTGCGGATCGGCCGCGTGCCGGCGCATTTTGCGGAGGGCCTCGATCCCGAGGTCGCCAAGGGCGTCGATGAGGCGTTCGCAGCGTTCAAGGCGGCCGGCGCCACGGTGCATGACGTCGAACTACCGCACGCGAAGTATGGCATTCCCACCTACTACCTCGTGGCTCCGTGCGAGGCCTCCAGCAACCTGGCGCGATATGACGGAGCCCACTATGGACACAGGGCCGAGCCCGGCAAGGGACATCGTGCCGATCATTCAGGCAGCGATGGTTTCGAGTCGCCGCTCGTCGAAATGTATTGCCGCAGCCGTGCCGAGGGCTTCGGCCCCGAGGTGAAGCGGCGGATCATGCTCGGCACCTACGCCCTCTCGTCAGGCTACTACGACGCCTACTACGCGAAGGCGCTACGGGTGCGGCGGCTGATCCGCCAGGACTATCTCGACGCCTTCCAGCATGTGGATCTCATCGGTGGCCCCGTGTCACCGACCGCTGCGTTCAAGCTGGGCGAGAAGACGAACGATCCGCTCGCCATGTATCTCGTCGACATGTACACCGTGGGCACCAACCTGGCCGGCATCGGTGGCATCTCGTTCCCGTGTGGATTCACGGCCGGCGGCCTGCCGATCGGCTTCCAGCTTCAAGCTCCCGCACTCGCCGAGCCGCTGTTGCTCAATGCCGCCGATCGATTCCAGCGGCTCACCGATTGGCACCTCCGTCGCCCCAAGCCCGTCGCCTGACGTTTCGCCATGACCGCAGCCGCCACCGCCGCCGCGCCCTACACGACCGTCATCGGCCTGGAGGTGCACGTCCAGCTCCAGACGCAGACGAAGCTCTTCTGCGGCTGCACGACCACGTTCGGCGCCCCGCCCAACACACAGGTCTGCCCCACGTGCCTCGGCCTGCCCGGCTCGCTGCCGGTGATGAACCGCCACGCCTTCGACCTCGCCGTGCGGTCGGCGCTCGCGCTCAATTGCACGATCGCCCCGTTCACGAAGTGGGATCGCAAGAACTACTTCTATCCCGACCTGCCCAAGGGCTATCAGATCAGCCAGTTTGACTTGCCGTTCTCGTCCGACGGCTGGCTGGAAGTGGTCGATCCGAAGGGGGCATTCAGCCGCAAGGTGGGCATCATCCGCGTGCATCTCGAAGAGGATGCGGGCAAGAGCATGCACGATGAGGCCGCCGGCACTGCCGACACTCGGATCGACCTCAACCGCGCGGGCACGCCGCTCTGCGAGATCGTGAGTCAGCCCGACCTGCGTTCGCCCCAGGAGGCCCGGGCATGGCTCAACGAACTGAAGCTGTTGCTCGTCTACCTCGGCGTGAGCGACTGCAACATGCAGGAGGGGAGCCTGCGGGTCGATGCCAACGTCAACCTCCACATCCCGGTGGCGGGGCAGGGGGGTGCGGCTGATCGGATCGCCAAGACGCCGATCGTCGAGATCAAGAACATGAACTCGTTCCGCTCCGTGGAGCGGGCCCTCACCTACGAGGCCGCACGGCAGTGGGAGGAGTGGCAGGCCACGGGCACCGAGATGGGCAAAATGCCCAAGCAGACCCGCGGCTGGGACGATCCCGCCGGCATCACGCGGCCGCAGCGGCAGAAGGAGGAGTCGAGCGACTACCGCTACTTCCCCGAGCCGGACCTCGTGCCCGTGACCGTGTCGGAGGCCGACATAGCCGCCGCGCGGGCCGCGATGGGCGAGCCGCCGGCGGTGCTGCGGACGGCGCTCGAGTCGAAATGGAAGATCTCCGCTTACGATGCCGACGTGCTCGTGAACCAGGGCCGCGATCTCGTGGCCTACTTCGAAGACCTTGCGACGCGGGTGGGCGAGGGCAAGGTGGCGAGCAACTGGATGCAGCAGGACGTGCTCCGCACGCTCAACGAGCGTGGCGGCACGATCGCCGAGTTTCCCATGCGGCCCGAGCACGTGGCCGACATCATCGCGAGGATCGCTGCCGGTGAGTTCGACACGAGCCGTGGCCGGGAGATCTTCGCCGAGGTGCTCGCCACCGGAAAGCCGGTGGCCGACGTGGTGGCGGCGATGGGAATCGCCGCGGTGAGTGACGACGACCTCGTCGCGCTCTGCAAGGAGCTGCTCGCCGCCAACCCCAAGATCGTCGCCGACGTGCAGGGGGGCAAGGAGCAGGCTGCCGCGGGACTCATCGGCCAGGCCAAGAAGAAGAACCCCAACGTGAATCCCGGCAAGGTCCGGCAGATGTGCCTCGACCTGATCCGCGGGACGTAGCATTCGACGGCGGTGCCCGCATGCCCCGCATCGTCACGCTCACCACCGACTTCGGCACGGGCTCGGGCTACGTCGCGGAACTCAAGGGGCGGCTCCTGCACGCCCGCACGCCGTTCACGCTCGTGGACATCGCCCACGATATTCCGCCGCACGACATCCGCGCCGCCGCCTGGCTCGTCGGCCAGACCTGCTTCACCTTTCCAGCGGGAACGCTCCACGTCGTGGTCGTCGATCCAGGCGTGGGCACGGCGCGTCGGCTCGCCTGGGCACGGCTCGGCGACCAGGCGTTTCTCTGCCCCGACAACGGCGTGCTGAGCCATGCCGTGCGCCGGGCGCCGTTCACGGAGGCGCGGGAATTGTCCGTCACTGCCTCGGCATCGGCGACGTTCCACGGCCGCGATGTCCTCGCCCCCGCCGCCGTACGGCTGCTGGACGGCGAACGCCCCGACGCGCTGGGCCCACCGCTCGCGAGCCTCATTACCATCCCGGAGCTAGCGCCCCGCGAGACCGCAGCGGGCGTCGAGGGCGAAGTCATTCACATCGACACGTTCGGCAATCTGGTGACGAACCTGCCCGCCGCACTCTGGCCGCGTGTCGTGGCCGCGGGCGGCCTCGTCGTCGGCCCGCACCGGGTGACGAAGCTCGTCCGCACCTACGGCGACGCCGTCCCGGGCACCGCCGTCACCCTCGTCGGATCCCAGGGTTTCATCGAGGTGGCCGTCGTCGAAGGCAGAGCTGCCGACCGGCTTGACGCTCGGGTTGGCACGCGAGCGGGTGTCGAGCCATGACCATGTAAGCCCTCAGCGCAAGCGACGCGATTCCGTCCGCAACGGATCCCCCGGCTTGCGCCCGGGGGGCTTGTATTTGCAAATCGGCTGCTCGGTACACTCGTCCCATGCTTTCGCCCGAGGAGCTTCGACATTGGGATCGCCACCACGTGTGGCATGCGTTCACACAGATGCAGGAGTACGAACCGCTCCTGATCGAGCGGGGTGAGGGATCCTGGCTCACCGACACCGACGGCATCCGCTACATCGATGGCTCGGCGAGCATGTGGTGCGCCATCCACGGCCACCGCCATCCGCGGCTCGACGCCGCCCTCCAGACACAGCATGCCAAGATCGCGCACACGACGAATCTGGGGCTCTCGAACCCGACGACAGTCGAGTTCGCCCGCCGGCTCGCCGAGGTGGCGCCACCGGGGCTCGATCGGGTGTTCTTCAGCGGTGACGGCTCGAGCGCCATCGAGACGGCGCTCAAGATGGCGTTTCAATACTGGCTCCAGGCCGCACCGCCGCGGGCGGGCCGCACCCGTTTCATCGCGATCGGCGAGGCCTACCACGGCGACACGCTCGGGGCGATCGGCGTCGGCGGCGTCGATCGGTTCACGGCGATGTTCGCCCCGCTCACGTTCGAGGCGATCCGCCTGCCGTCGCCGGGTGGGCCATGCCCGGCCACGGGCCGGCCAGCGCCGCCGTTGGCCGAGGCATTGGCCGACGTCGAGCAGGCGCTCGTCTCCCACGCCGGCGAAGTAGCCGCGATCATCATGGAGCCGCTCATGCAGGCAGCGGCGGGAATCTACGTTCATCCGCCCGGGTTCCTGCGCGGCGTGGCCGAACTCGCACGTCGGCACGACGTGCTCCTGATTCTCGACGAAGTGGCGGTCGGCTTCGGCCGGACGGGCACGATGTTCGCCTGCCAGCAGGAGGACGTGGCTCCCGACTTCCTCTGCCTTGCGAAGGGGCTCACGGCCGGCTACCTGCCGATGGCCGCCACGCTCACCACCGAACGAGTCTGGAACGCCTTTCTCGGCAGCCATACCGACCGACGCACGTTCTTTCACGGCCACACGTACGGCGGCAACCCGCTGGCGGCCGCCGTCGGCATCGCCTCGCTCGACATCTTCCGCGATGAGCGGACGCTCGAATCACTCCCGCCGAAGATCAAGCGGCTGCGGGAGCATGCGGCTCGGCTCGCCGCGCTGCCACACGTCGGTGCGGTGCGTCAGTGCGGGCTGGCCGCCGGCTTCGAACTCGTCGCCGACAAGGCCACGGGCACGCCCTATCCCTGGCAGGAGATGCGCGGCATGCGGGCCTGCCTCGCGGCCCGGGCACATAACGCCCTGCTACGGCCGCTCGGCGACGTGGTCGTGGCCTGGCCGCCGCTCTCGATCACGATCGACGACCTCAATCAATTGCTCGCTGCGACCGAAGCCGGCATTCGCGCCGTGACCCAGGTCTGATCACGCACGGTCGACGATCGCCACGCCGGCTGAGCGAACCGCGATCGTGAACGGACTCACTGGACGACGGACTTGCTGCCTTCGGTGGACCCGCCGATCGGGGCACCGGCGGGCATCGGGCGGCCAGCCGTCGGAATGTCGAGCCGGTGCAGTTCCTCCCGAACCTGTCGGTAGGCGGCGAAGCTGTCGGGATAGCACCAGAGGGTGATCGTCGTTTCGGGCTTGGCCCCCGAGAGCACGCGGCGGAACCGCGAGCCCGACTGCAACGCCTCGTCGACCGTCTCGCCATAGGTCTCATTGGCCGGACGCACCACCCACTCCCGCGAGCGGATCAGTACCTGGCCGCGGGCCTGGTCGATCTTGGCCTCGATCACATAGTCGAGCGTGAAGCCCTGCTCGGGACCAACGGTCTCGATCCGCGACGCCAGCTGGGAGATCGGCCCGGAGTGTCGCTGGGTGTTCTGCTTGGCGAGCTGAAACAGTTCTTCGAGCGGGATGTAGGCGATCCGTCCCCCGGCGATCCGAAAGTGCATCTCCTCGCCATTAACGGTGCGGCCGATCGGCGTCGGATAGGCCAGGATTTCATGGGCGTCCGCCGGCGCCGTGGCCAACGCCTCGGCCTCCCGCCGCACGCGGTCGATCTCCTCCTCGAGGGCCTGCCGCCGCGCCCGCTGCTCCGCGGCGGCAATGCTGGCCGCCTCGCCATCCTGTTTGCGGCGGTCAAGCATGGCCTTCGCCGCCGACACTGCCGTCGTGAGCTGGAGTCGCGCGTCAGCCGCATAGGCTGCCGCCGTCGCCACCGTGCGGGCCTGCGTCTGAAGTTCATCGATCTCGCTCTCGGTCGATGCCACTGTCTCGGCCAGCTTCCGCACCTCCCGCTCGAGTGGCTCGTTGTCGACGACGGCCGGCGGCGGTGCGAGCACGATCTGCTGCACGCGGCCACCGATCACCATCACGAGAATGATCAGGATGCCGACGATGTTGGTGACGACGTCGAGAAACGAGTCCTGCCCCGCGTCGCTGATCTCGGCCGGCCTGTAGCGTGCCATCGTCTGGTCTCCGTGATAGCGAAACGTCGCCGGCGTGTGGCGTCACCGCACCGGCGCGACGGCGGCAGCCTGACGCACCGGCGGCAAAGGCCGAACGAGGTTTGGCTCTCCCTTGCGCCGGGTATCGAGGCCGCTGTCGGCGAGCAGTCGCTCCAGATCCTCGCGGCGACTGCGGCCGTCGGGTGTCTCCGAGAGGACGAGCTCGGGACGCCAATACATCCGGTCACCCGCGATGCCCCAGCCATTGACCCGCGCATGCACGGCCTGCACGAGCAGGTCGATCGAGTCAACGGTATGCACGCCGACCGGAATCCGGGTTTCCACGCGATTGCTTCCGTCGGCCAGGATCCGAAATTCGTTGGCACTGCACTCGAGGCGGATCGGCCGCGTGATGGGGATCGGGCGATCGTGCGTGGCCAGGCTCGCCCAGTTGCTGCCGCGACGACCGGCGAGCGAGCCGCTGGCCGATGCCCCTGACGATCCTGCTACAGCGGCCATGCCGCCGCTGCCCTGGGGCAATCCCGGCATCGAGGGCCCCGAGCCGCCACCACCGGAGGCCCCCGCAGCAGCCGACCCCTGGCCACCGCTGCCCGCGGCGCCGGCCCGACCTGCTGCGGCTACACCAGCATCGCCGGCGCCCCCCTGACCGTTCTCCGTTCCCGTACCCGACGCCGAAGCGCCCCCCGCCTGGCCACCCGGGGCTGTACCCGCGCGACCGTGCGCCGCCGCCGTGTCGTTCGGCGTTGCCGAGCCAGTGGCGTTCTCGCCGCCAGCTGGGGCTGTTTCGTGTCCGGTGGCACCAGCAGGCCCGCCGCCACCGGCCGCGCCGCCAGCAGCGTCCGCAGGGGCCGTTGCATAAAACTTCGATGGCCCGGAGTAGCGATCGCCGAGCGTAGTTGTCGCTTCCGCTGAACCACTCCCTGTTCCACCCCCGGTTCCGCCACCGAATGCGTTGCCCGCGCCGGGCTGGCCGGTGCCCAGGCCCACGGCCCCACCGCCGCCGTTGGCCACGAAGCCGCGGCCCGGCTGCGCGTCTCCACCACCGCCGCTGCCGTCGCTACCAGTGCCGTTGCCACCACCGCCGAAGCCCCCTCCGCCCTGGCCGCCACCGCGGCTACCGTTGCTCGCCTGCTCCTCGGTCCAGTCGAACCGCGACTGGTCGCCAAGCACGCTGGGGCCGCCGTTGGCGACGACGCCGCCGCGCGTGGTCGCCGCGCGGTATTGCGT
>JBAVTF010000057.1:0-10713 GCA_049695995.1 Pirellulales bacterium
AACGAGCCGCGGAGTACGTCGGGCCGGCCCGGCTCAGCCACCAAGGGCACCGCGAGACGGGTGCCATCCGGCCCGGTCACGCGGCAGGTGGCGGCTGGGGCCGCCGCGTTGCCCGCCGGCACCACGAGCCGCACGGTGACGCTGCCCCCCACGGCATACCGATCGCGATCCACGAGGAGCCGGCCCCGCCGGGAGCCACGCAACAGCCGGCCCTGCGCCACATGCCGTAGGAGCTGCGTCGTCAGCCGCTCGTGAGCGGCGGCATCGATGCCGCGGAGCCGCCAGAGCTCACCGCTGCCGGCGTAGAGCACCGTGCCCGCGCCATACAGCTGACCGGCAATGAACACGGGCTGGCTTTCGGCCGGCGTGCCACTCCCCGCGTCACCAAGCTGGGCATAAACGGTGGCGCCGGGCTTGGCGGCGCCGCCCGGGCAGCGGCCGAACACGCCTGGAAACTCCCCCCACACTGCCTCACTGCCCCCGCGTGTGCCAGCAACCCAGAGAAACTCCGCGGCGGCTCCCTCGCTGGTGAACCGCACCGGCTGCGGCTCACTCCCGCCGGCCCCCGCATCCCGCGAGAGCTGGTTGGGGGCTCGGAGCTCCAGCGGAAACAGGCTGCGAATCGGGCCCATCTGCGGGTCGGCGAGCCAGGCCTCCATGAACACGCTGCCGGCGACGAGTAGCAGGCCGCCCGACTCCCGCGCCACCCAGCGCTCCAGCCGGGTGCGGGCGGCGAGATCGAGCTGCCGCCAGTCGTAATCGAAGGCCACGATCGCGTCATACTCCGCGAGTGCCTCGTCGCTCGTGGGGAACGTGTCGAGGATCTGCCGCGCGTCCTGCGAGATGCCGGCCGTGGCGGTGCCGAGGAGCACGTCGACGGCGAAGCTCGGATCCCGTTGGAGCACGTTGCGCATGAATTGGTATTCGCGACTCGGCCCGCCGGCCATGAGCAGCACCCGCGTCACGCGGTCGACCACCTCGATGTCGGTCGTCATCGGTTCCATGGCCGCGGCGGGAGCGTTGCCCGCGGGGATCACCTGCACCGCCAGCGTGCGGCGGCCGGCAGCCGGAAGGCCGGCCACGTCGAACCGCACGGCCACCAGTTCGCCATCGGCGCCGAGCATGGCATCGACCGTGTCGATCGGCGTCGGGCTGGCGGCCGTCGCATCGGTCGCCGCGGTGAGCGCGACCCGCACGGTCTGGCCCGCCATGCCCTGGGGCTGGAGCAGCGCCGTCACCGTGAAGGGGTCGGATGGAAAGACTCGGGCGGGGGCCACGAGGTCGGCCACACGCACGGCGGCCGGTACGACGTCGCTGCCGATCCCGAGCGGATGCACCGCCGCGCCTGCGGCAGCAGCCGCGGCGGCCGTGGCCCGGGGATCGGTGCCGGCGGTGACGATGCCGTCGGTGAGGAGGATCACACCGGCCAGCGCGCCGGCCGGTTCCTCGTCGAGCACGCTGGCGAGCGCGTCGCCGAGCCGCGTGTCGGATCCCTGGGCCACAAGCCGGTCGCGCCAGTCTCCCGTCGCAGGCTCGGCGGACGGCGCGGACTGGTCGGCGGCGGCCAGACTGGCCGGCGGCTCATGGCCTCCACGCGGCAGGACCGCGATCCGCTCGGCTGTGGTGTCGAACCGCCACACCGCGACATCCTGCCGCGCCTGCAGCGCCTCGAGCAGCCCGCCCGTGTCGAGCGTCGCCAGCGCCTGCTCGGCCCGGGGCGGACTCGTGCCGTTGGCGGTCGGATCGGTGAGCGCCATGCTCGCGCTCGTATCGACGAGCACCGCCACCCGCGAGGGAAACTCGATCTCGCGCTCGGACGTCCGCTCGAAGTCGAGATAGGCGGCAGCCAGAGCGGCCAGCGCGCCGAGCCGCAGGGCCGCGAGGATCGCCCGGATCGGCCAGGCGAGATCACCGGCATCGCGGCGGGAGAGCAGGACGACGATCGCGGCGAGCGCCGCCAGGGCGAGCACGAGCGCCGGCATCTCCCACCAGCTGGAGAAGCCGTCGACGAGCGTGCTCGTGATGCGATGCCGCACGCTCTCGCTGGCAAGGAGGCAGAACGATGCCGTCATGCGAGGCTCCCCTGCTGCCGGCGGTGCTTGACGGCCGGCAGGTGATAGCCGGCGAGGCATGCCACGAACTGCTCCGCCAGCAGCAGGCCAATCAGGCCGAGCAGCAGCTGCTTCACGAGCGGCCGGCCGCCGCTCGGGCCGGCGCCGGGATCGAAGGCGTCGGCCGCGTCGATGGCACAGGGCACACCCTCGAGCGCGGCGCGGAGCTGCTGTGGCGTCAGCGTTGCGAGGCGCCCCTCGCGTGGATCGACGTTGACGGCCACGGTCCGTTCCTGCTGCGTGCCGTCGAGCCTCCGCCACCGCGCCACGTAGCTCCCCGGCACGGTCGTCGTCGGCAGCCGCGCCTGCCATCCGCTCCCAACCGCCACGGCCGACTCGCGCACGACCGCCGCGTCTGGGGGCACGCTGAACTCCACCTCGGTCTCGTCGATGCCCGCCTGGAGCGACACGACGAAGGGATCGCCGACCGTGAGGCTCGCCGTCCGGCGGCGGGCGCGGGCCACGTGCGCCTCGAGCTCCAGCATCACGACCACCCAGCTCGGGTTGCCGCGGGCCCAGTTGTTCCAGGTGGGCGCTGCCGTCGAGAGCACGGTCGCCACGAGGCCGGCGCCGAACGGCCGCTCGACCGCCAACGCCGCGCCCGACCGCAGCGAGAGGAGCCGCCGCAGGCCGTCGCCCGGGGCCGGCACGTGGTCGCGATCGATGGCCATCACCCGCTCCACCTTCACCGCATCGAGCAGGGGATTCCGTTGGCCGGCGAGCACGGCCACCACAGGATGGTCGTCCACGACGATGTCGGGCACGGCGGGGCCGCCCCCCGGAACCGGGGCGAGTTCCACCGCGCCGGCCAGCGGCACGGGGAAGAGTCCCTCGCCTTCGCGGAAGAGCGTGCGGTTGACGACGTCGGGCCGCGTTCGTGGGCCGACGAAGAACACGACCCCGCCGCCGCCGCGGGCATAGGCCTCGAGCGCCGTCACTGCCGCCGGCTCGAGCGACTCGACGTCGAGCAGCCACACGCTGTCGAAACCGGCGAGATCGATGGCGGCCAGTCGCGCCGGCGTCTCGATCCGCGGCCGCAGCCCCGTGGCCGCGGCGCCCCCCGGGGCGAGCGCGGTTGCCACGTAGAAGGCATCGCCCGTGCGGCCGCCACCGCGAGGGTCGCCGTCCACGAGCAGCACGTCGGCCCGCTCGGCGACCTCGACGACGACGGTCCGCGAGTCGTCGGCGGCCAGCCGATCGGATGGCAGCTCCGCCTCGACGACGTGGCCGCCGGGCGTGGCGAATCGGGCGTCGAACCGGGCCGTTGCCGAGTCGCCCGGAGGAATGTCGGCGATCCGCACGCCGGGGCGGCTGATGCCATCCTCGCGCAGGGTCACCTGAACGTCACGGGCCGCGGTCTCGCCGTCATTTCGCACGGTCAGCTCGCAGGTCACGACGGCCCCCGCTGCCGGCACGCCCCCGGCGAATTCCAGCCTGTCGATCGCGAGGTTGGCATCGGTGGCCCCCGGCGGCGCGGCATTCACCAGCCGCACCGTCACACCCATGTCGGTCAGCCGCCGCAGTGCCGCCCGCGCCTCGTCGGCCTCTCGCCAGTCCTGCGTGCGAAAGTCGCTCACCAGCCACAGCACCTGCGTCGTGCCAGCGGTCGGTGTGAAGAGCGGCTCCACCGCAAGGATGGCGGCCAGCGGAGAGGTGGCCGCGTCGGCCGCGCCGCCGGCCGCGAATTCCCCCGCCACCCGGGTGGCGGCCTGGGTCGTGGCCGGCTGCCGCTCCATCTCGAACCGATCGGCCACGGGCCCGGTGCCCGAGACGAGCGACGTGAACCGGCCGACGGCGATCTCCTGGGCGGGCATGGCCGCCACGTCAGCGACGAGGCGGGCGATGGCGGCGCGGCCGCGATCGAAGGCCGTCGTCGTACCTCCCGCCGTCGCGCGATCTCCCATCGAGGCCGAGTCGTCGAGGAGCGCGACGTGCAGCGTGCGGCCGCCGAGCAGACCCGCGAGGCCGCTCGTCCATCTGGGCTGGGCGAGCGCCAGCACGATCCCCGCCACGGCGGCGGTGCGGAGCGCGAGCAGGAGGATCTGCCGGAGCAGCACCTGCGTGCGGTACCGCTGCTGGCTGGCGAGCAGGAACTCGACCGCCGCGAACGGCACCCGCTTATGCCGGAGCCGATTGAGCAGATGGATCAGGAGCGGTGCCGCCGCAAGCGGCAGCCCCCACCAGAGCAGCGACGGGAAGTCGAAGGTCGGCATGCGTGTCAGACCGCCAGGCTCGCACGGCGTGAGAGAAACTTCACCAGGGCCGCGGCGAGCGGCTCGCCGGAACGGATGAGCTCGTACTCGCACTGGTGCGCAGCTGCCTGCTGCCGCATCTCCCCGAGAAACGCCTGCATGGCCTCGAGGTAGCCGGCGCGGAACGCCCGTGGATTGCAGCTCACGTGCGCGGCGGTCTCGAGGCCTTCGAACCGCGTGGGGCCGTCGAACGGGAAGTCGAGCTCGTCATCGTCGAGCACGTGCAGGAGCGCGACGTCGTGGCCGCGCATCCGCAGGAACCGCAGCCCCGGCATGATGCCGTCGCGGTCGCCGAGCAGGTCGGAGATCACGACCACGAGGCCGCGGCGCGGCAGCGTCTCGGCGAGGCCGCGGAAGGCCGGCAGGAACGCCGAGGCGTGTCGCGTGCGTGCCCCCCTGCCCCGCGGCCACTCGAGCACCTCGATCACGCTCGCGAGATGCGACCGCTTCGTCCGCGCCGGCACGCTCGCGCGGATCCGGTTGTCGAATACAGCGCAGCCCACCGCATCGCCATGCGAAAGCGCCAGCCAGGCCAGACTCGCGGCGAGCGTGGCGGCGCAGTCGTGCTTGCCGAGCCGGCTGCGGCTGCGGACGGCCTCGGGCTCGTAGTCCATGCTCGGCGAGCAGTCGACCACGAGCGTGAGCCGGAGGTTCGTCTCCTCCTCGAACTCCTTCACGTAGAGGCGGTCCTGCCGGCCCCAGACCTTCCAGTCGACCCGCCTGGGGTCGTCGCCGCGGACATACTCACGGTGCTGGAGGAACTCGACCGACTGCCCCTTGTAGGGGCTCTTGTGCAGACCTGCGAGCGTGCCCTCGACGACGGCCTTGGCGCGCAGCTCCAGCCGCGCGATGCGGGCGATCGCCTCAGGATGCAAAAATCGTCTGGAATCGGGCGTCACGCGTCAGGTCGTCCTCTCGGGCCGGGGTGATCTCGACGAGGCGGCGGATGATGGCGTCGGGCGTCACGCCCTCGCTCTCCGCCGCGAAGCCCACCACCACACGGTGGCGAAGCACGGGCGCTGCCAGCGCCTGCAGGTCCTCGACAGAGACGTGGCTGCGGCCCTGCAGCAGCGCCCGCGCCTTCGCGCCCACGATGAGGAACTGCACCGCCCGCGGTCCGGCGCCCCAGACGAGCTGGTCCGAGACGAACTCGGGCACGCCGGGCTCGCCGCGCCGTGTTTGCCGGACGAGCGCCAGCGCATATCGCACGAGGTGGTCGCTGATCGGCACCTCCCGCACGCTCCGCTGCAGGGCGAGGATGTCGGCGGCGGAGAGCACGGGGCGGGCATCCTCCTGCGGCAGGCCGGTGGTGCGGCGGGCGATCTCGAACTCCTCCGCGAACGACGGATACCGCACGAACACCTTGAACATGAACCGATCCTGCTGCGCCTCGGGCAGCGGGTAGGTGCCCTCCTGCTCGATCGGGTTCTGGGTGGCCAGCACGAAGAACGGGTCGGTGAGTCCGTGCCGCACGCGGCCCACGCTCACCTGCCGCTCCTGCATCGCTTCGAGGAGCGCGGCCTGTGTCTTGGGGGGCGTGCGATTGATCTCGTCGGCGAGCACGATGTTGGCGAACAGGGGCCCTTCAAGGAACCGCGGCTGCCGCGTGCCCGTGGCCTTGTCCTCTTCGAGCACGTCGGTGCCGATGATGTCGGCTGGCATCAGGTCGGGCGTGAACTGGATGCGGGAGAACGAGAGGTCGAGGCTCCGGGCCAGCGTGCTGATGAGGAGCGTCTTGGCGAGCCCCGGCACGCCCTCGAGCAGGCAGTGGCCACGGCTGAAGAGCGAGATGAGCAACTCCTCGATCACTTCCCGCTGGCCGACGATCACGTGGGAGAGCTGGTCCAGGATCTGGTCGTGGGCGGCGTGGAGCCGTTCGACGGCCGAGGCATCGGGGGACAGGGGCATGGGAAACTCCGGAGGTCGCAGGCGGATCGTGGCCGCCCGGCATCTATCTTCGCCTCACCGCTGGTAGATCGGAAGCGCCGCCCGGTCCAACTGGAGGATCGTGAGGTTCGTGGCTGTCGTGTAGACGGTGCCGATGTAGCCCTGCGGCCAAAACACGCCGTCCCGGTCGTCCCGCGCCTCCGCCACGAGCCGCTTCTCGATCTGCCCGCGGTAGTCGGTCCAGGCCTCGCCCCCTTCGCGGTACATCACCTGCGCGTAATAGAAGTGGGCGTAGTGCCAATGGCCGAAGCTGTTGTTGGCGATGTTGCCGAGATGCTTGGCTGCATAGGCCAGCATCCGCGGGACGTGCGTGTCGTCCTCCTCCCCGGCATTGAACAGGCAGGCGATCGCCGCGGCCGAGATGGCAGGCCTGCCTCCCCCGCCCTTCGAGCTGTACTGCACGCCACCGTCGGGCATCGTGCACCGGTGAATGTAGGCGATCGCCTTGTCGATGATCTCCCGCGGCACCGGGATGCCCGCGTTGCGACAGCCCCGCAGCCCCTGCACCTGCGTGATCGTGGTCGAGCCCTCGTCGAAGTCATTGCCGTCCTTCGCGCTGACGTAGCCCCAGCCGCCATCCTTGGTCTGGGCACGGCCCGAAAACTCGACGGCCCGGGTAAGCACGCCCACCAACTCCTCCCGCCGCCGCTCGTCCTCCTCCTCCCCGAGTAGCTGCGAGAGAAACAGCATCGAGAAGCCGTGGCCGTAGGTGTAGCGGTCGTCGTTCTTCGGGTCGCCGATTAGCCCGTTGGGCCGCGCGCGACTCACGAGGTAATCCACAGCGCGACGGATCGAATCGGCATAGCGGCCCTGCGTGGTGGTGGAGCCTTCCATGAGCATCGCGGTGCCGGCCAGCGCCGTCATCGCCGTGGGATACCGGTTCTCGTTGGCCGCCCAGCTCCCGCGCCGCGATTGTTTGCTCGCCAGCCAATCGAGCCCGCGCGATACGGTGCGGTCGACGCGGTCGTCACCATGGGCCGGTCCCGCAGCCACGATCATGGCTGTCGCGACGATAACCGCCGCGGCCTGCCGGCAGCCGGCCATCCGACTCCACGACATCAGATTCATGGTCGCTGCCTCCGCCTGGACTGCAGTTGCTCGATCAGCCGGTCCATGTCGGGCGTGGCACGGCGGGCCTGGTAGGGCGGACGGGGCGGCATCGGGCCTCCGGTAAATTCCAGCACGGCCCAACGCGGTGTTTCTCCCGACTCGCGGACCGTGATCGAGTGACGGTCCGGATCGCCGACAAGCTCGCAGCCGAAGAACACGTGCGCGTGGATCGGCTGGGCGGCCTCTTCGAACACCGCGTGCCCAGTCCGTTTGTCGAGGCCCACGAGGCTCAGCCGCACTTCCTCCGCATCAGGGCGGCTGCGGGTTTGACGCGAGAGGAGAAGGACCGGAAGACCGGCGGGCTGGGCCAGATGCAGGCTGTGGCGGTCGAGGGTGGCGGGGCCTGGCCAAAGGAGGTGGCCGTCACCCGAGTCGATAGCCCAGATACCGCCAGACAGCGGCCGGCTGATCTCGCCGGCGGCCAGCAGATGCTGAAGCGGCGCGAGGTCGCCAAGCCCGGGCAGCCACTCGCCCGACTCGCCCTGCGACTCCGTGCCTGCGATGACCAGGAGCCGATCCCGCCAGGTCAGCACATGCAGGCGGTCGAAGGCGGTCGGCATCGCGGGCAGCCGCGTCTCGAAGCGGCGCCGGCCCGCGGCCAGATCGAAGACCGTCAACTGACCGTCGGGCGCGAGCACGGCCAGCCGGTCGTCATCGAGCGCAACCGCTCGCGCGTCTCCCTCCACCGTGCCCAGCACGCTCGTGTCTGCGGTCACGGGATCGAACAGTTCGAGTTGGGCCGTGGCTGCTACGCTGCGGCCTGCGGCATCGCCCGTCGGCCGCACCGCGACGATCCGGCGGCCGCTCGTCGCCAGACGCTGGCGTCGCGGCGGCACCATCACCGTGCGGACGAGGTGGCCGTCCAGCATCGACAGCACCCGGGAGTCCGCTCCGCTCGACGTGCAGACGGTCACGTACTCGTCGTCACCGACCAGTTCGCTGGCGGCAGACAAGGCGTGGCGTTCCCAGAGCAGCGCGCCCGTGCACGGATCGACGAGCGACACGGTGCCCCCCGAGTGGTGCAGCGCTCCCGTGATCCGCGGGCGGCCGCCGCGGGGCTGGCCGGTTCGGGAGCGGTCGTCTGGTTCGGTGATCTCGAGGCCCAGCGGATTGCCCCCATGCCGGCCGGCCCGGCCGCCCACGTCGCGAACCCAGAGTCCCGCTGGCTGCTGGTCTGGGGCGGAGCCGGCGATCGCGTGCGTCCACAGGGCGCGGCTTCCGCCTCCGAGGTCGTATGCCGACAGCGCCCGCCCCGTGCGCACGACAAGCAGGCGGCCGAGCGTCCAGGCCTCGAACCCATTGGCCTGCGGCAGCCAGGGCAGCCCGAGCCGGGCACCCGCGGGATCGATCGTGAGCGGATCGAGCACCGGCCGTCCGTAGCCGTCGAAGACGTGGAGCTTTCCCTCCTGGACATCGCATGCCAGCCGCAGCCCCGGCACCGCGGCGTGCGGATCCACGTCCACCGGCAGCGGCATGAGACGCGAGCGTCCTTCGCCGGCGAACGTGTCGCGGCCGATCGGCAACCGTCGATAGTCGACGCTGCCCAGCGGCCAGTCGCGGTCGGCCGACACCATATCGCCGCGGCTCCGCAGGCCGTCGGGGCGGCTGGCGACGACCGCAGCGCGGGCCAAGTCACTGGAATCATTCGAGCCCGACTGAGCCAGGGAGAGGAGGTGCCATTCCCGGCGGATCGCGGCCCGCGCCGACTCGTCGCCGCGGGTTTCGAGCGCGGCGACTGCCAGTTCCCGGGCCCGTCGTCCCGCCGGCAGGCTGACGAGCCGCTCGGCCAAGGACTCGAGCCGCTGCACGCGGTCCGTGGCGTCCGCAGCGTCCGCGGCGGCATCGACGGCCGCCTCGGTGGCGGTGGTGATCTCGGCGCGGAGCGCGGGGGGCGATCGGGCGATGACCGACGCCAGCCGGCCGGCGAGCCAGCGGTCGTCGCTCACCACCACCGCCGGGTCGGCTGGATCACGCGTGGCCGCAGTCGAGGCCGGGTCGTTCACGAGGAGATCCTGGAGTGCAGACCAGGCATCGCTCCACGACTCGACGCGGAGGAAGCCGTCGACCGCAACCCGGGCGGCCGCGCGGGCGGCGGCCGAGCCACCCGGCTCGAGCGACGCCATGCGAAACGCCTCACGCCAGGCCGGCGCCGCCGCGGCGAAATCCCGCTGCATGCCAAACACGATCGCATCCGGCAGGGTCTCGGGAGGCAAGCGAGTGTCGACGGCGCGGGCGGCTTTACCGAGCAGCGCGAGGCCATCGGCCACGCGGCCCGCCTCGAGTGCCTGGTGGCCGCGCCACTGCCAGACCCACGGTGACTGCGGATCCTCCGCCTCGGCCGTGCGAATCCTGGTGTCGAGCGCCGCCGTCTGGTGGAAGACATCGAGCGAGTCGCACCCGCGCGAGATTACCTCGCCGCGATAGGCGACCAGATTGCCCGGCACGAGACCGCCGCGTGCAGGGCAGCGGCCCGTGATCGCCCCGGTGCGCAGATCGATCTCGACCACCTCGGGACTGTCGAGCGGCAGCAACAGCCGGTCCGGCGTCACGATGCCACGGCCGCTGGGCCTGCCCCCTGCATCGGCGTAGGACACCTGCCAGAGCAGGCCGCCATCGGCGACCCCGCGGGCCTCGACGTGCCGCTGGCCGATCACGATGACGCGGTCGTCGACGACACCGGCCACCTGCACGACGCCAGGCACGGCCGCCTCCCAGGCGGCACGTCCCTGGCGCAGGTCGAGACAGATCAGCCCCGTCGCATCGTGTGCGGCGAGGAACACGCGGCCGGCGGCGAGTACGGGGAGAGAGTCACCAGCCGCGCCGCGCCTGGACGAGTGTGGTGCGTCGGCGGCGCCGGCGCGATCGGCGTCCGGCCGGTCGCCGCGGGCATAGCGGTGGGCCCAGAGCAGCCGGCGTGTCGCCAGGTCGACCGCGACCACGGTGCCGGTGCCGAGCGGGCAGACGAGCACGCCATCGGTGAGCGCCGGCGAGAGACCAGCCAGCCGCCGCGGCCTCGATCGCTGGCTCGTGATCTGTTCGTCCTCGTCGAGTTCGGCGAGCGGCTGCGACCAGACGAGCGTCCCGCGGTCCGCTGACAGCACGTCGAGCCGCACCTCACCTTTCTCTTCGACGAGCACGTAGAGCTCGTGGCCCACCGCGAGCGGCGGTCCGAGATACCAGGCGTCGGAGTCGGCAGCAGGAAGCTGCCAGCGGGCGGCGCCTCGCGCCGCGATGGCAAACGCCCGCAGGCGGTTCCCGCGGCGGCCCGCCTCACCCAGCCGGCGGGGCCGGCC
>JBAVTF010000058.1:0-11694 GCA_049695995.1 Pirellulales bacterium
AGACGGTGGAGCGGCTCGCGCGAGAAGGCGTGCCGTTTCGGCTCGACCCAGTGCTCGAGCCGATCGGCTTCGGGTTCGCCGCGAGCCTTGGGCGCTACCTCGACGTCCGCCGCCGGTATCCGGCCGCCGAGATGATGATGGGGATCGGCAACCTCACGGAACTCACCGACGTCGATTCGGCCGGCGTGAACACGCTGCTGATCGGCTTCTGCCAGGAGGCGGGCATCCGCTCCGTGCTTACGACGGAGGTGATCCACTGGGCGCGGAGCAGCGTGAAGGAATGCAGCCTCGCGCGAACGCTCGCCTACCATGCCGTGACGAACCGAACGCTGCCCAAGCATGTCGAGCCGCGGCTCGTCACGCTGCGGGCCGGCAAGCCGCAGGAACACGGGGCCGAGGTGCTCGAACGGCTGGCCGCCGCGATCCGCGATCCGAATTTCCGCATCTTTGCCGAAGGGGGTGAACTGCATCTCGTGGGAGCGAACCTGCACCTGCACTCCCGGGACCCGTTCCAGCTCTTCAAGGATCTCGAGGCCGCTGGCCGCACCGACGTCGATCCTGGCCACGCCTTCTATCTCGGCTATGAGATGGCGAAGGCCGTCACGGCCCTGACGCTCGGCAAGGACTACCGGCAGGATCAGGCCCTCGACTGGGGCCACCTCACGCAGCCGGAGATCGGCCACGGGCCGTCGCGAGCGGCGGCCGAGGTGGCGGAGAAGGCCAACGCATCGGCGACATGAACCGCGACAACCCGACTCTTTCGACCATGGCAGCTTCCGGCACTGCACGACAGCCTTGGATCGCACGGCAGTGGTTCACGGCCTCCGGCGGACTCGTTGCCGAGGCGGCAGCCGGCATCGATCCGGCGACCGTGTTTCGGCAGGTGGCCGGCCTGTCGCATCCGCTGTTCCTCGACAGTGCGGTCGTAGACGCGACCGCCGACCAGCAGCCGGCCGACGCGGCGCCCGTGGCGCCACGGCTCGGCCGCTATTCGTTCGTGGCCGCCGACCCAATCCACTCGGTGGTCGTGCCGGCCGGCGCGGGGGCGGCTGCGGCCCACGGTCTGGCAGCGGCGTTGGACCGGGTGCGACACCTGCTCACCGAACTCCCCTGCCCCACGATCCCTGGCCTGCCGCCGTTTCAGGGGGGCGTCGCCGGCTTGCTCTCCTACGAGTGCGGCCTCGCGCGGCTCGGCCTCGAGCCCCCGGCCGTCGCCAGCTGTGCCGTGCCGCTGCTCTCGCTGCACGTTTACGACGTGGTCTTCGCCTATGACCACGATCGTCGCCGCGGCTGGTTCATTTCGCAGGGCGTGCCCGGGCGGGGGCCGGCAGAGCGGCAGCGCCGCGCCGCCGACCGGCTCGCTTCCTTCACAACAGGATGCCCTCGGGCCGCGGCGGACACCGTCCGTGCGGCGCAGCCACCAGCGCCAGCCATGCCCGCCTGGGCCGCGCACCCGCTGGCTGGCCACGCGGGCGTGTTCGCCAGCCAATCCCCCGAAAGCTATCGCGAGATGGTGAGCCGCGGCATCGAATACGTGCGGGCCGGCGACATCTTCCAGGTCAATCTCGCCCAGCAATTCGCGGTGGCCGGGGCGGTCGATCCCGTCGAGCTATATATGAGGGCGCGGGAGATCAACGCGGCCCCGTTCGCCGGGTTCTTCGATGCGGGCGACGTGCAGATCGCGAGCATGTCGCCCGAGCGATTTCTCCAGGTGACCCGCGGCAACGTGCGGATGCATCCGATCAAGGGCACGCGGCGCATGATAGCGAGCCCGGAGGCCGATCTCTTCGCCGGCGACGACCTCGAGGCGAGCCCGAAGGATCGGGCCGAGAACGTGATGATCGTGGACCTCGTGCGAAACGACCTGGCCCGCGCGTGTCGGCCGGAGAGCGTGCGGGTGGAGTCGCTGTGCCGGCTGGAGCGGTATCGCTACGTGCAGCACCTCGTATCGATCGTCGCAGGTCGGCTGCGGCCCGGGCTCTCGGCCATCGATGCCCTGGACGCAGCGATCCCCGGCGGCAGCGTGACCGGGGCTCCAAAGCACCGTGCCTGCGAGATCATCTCGGAACTGGAACGCGTGGCCCGCGGGGCCTACTGCGGCTCGCTCGGCTACATCGGCCTCGACGGCACGGCCGACTTCAATCTTCTGATCCGCACGATCGTTGCGTCACCCGCGGGGCTCACGTTCGCCGCAGGCGGCGGCATCACCGCCGCGAGCGATCCCGGCGCGGAGTATGCCGAGTCGCTGCACAAGGCCGAAGGCATGCTCCGCGTGCTGGCCGCCATCCCGACGCGGCCTTTCGCTACGGAGCCCTCGGCATGATCGTCGTGCTCGACAACCGCGACAGCTTTGTCTTCAACCTCGCCCGCCACATCGAGCTCTTGGGCGTGGAGGTTTCGGTCGTTCCGAGCCATGCGACGACCGCCGCGGACCTGCGGCGGCTCGCTCCGGCGGCCCTCGTGATCTCGCCCGGACCGTGCACCCCCACCGAGGCGGGCTGCTCGGTCGAGGCCGTGCAGTTGCTCCGGGGCAGCGTGCCGATGCTCGGGGTTTGTCTCGGCCATCAGGCGATCGCGGCCGCGGTCGGTGGCCGGATCGTGCGGGCCTGCGAGCCGGTGCACGGCCGCGTGAGCGAGATCCACCACGACGGCATCAACCTCTTCGCGGGCATTCCGAGCCCGATGACGGCCTGCCGCTACCACTCGCTCGTCATCGATGCGGCGGATGTGCCGCCGGGGCTGACGGTGATCGCCCGTGACGCAGAGGGCACGATCATGGCCATCGCCGACGAGGCCACCCGGATGTACGGCGTGCAGTTCCATCCGGAGTCCATCCTGACGCGGCACGGCTTCCGGCTGCTCTCCAACTTCCTGGCACTGGCGGGCGTGCCCCACCCGGCGAGCCTCGCCGTCGCCCTCGACGATGACCTCGCCCGCCAGGCCGCGCCTCCGCCCTCCGCTCCATCGCCCGCCGACCGCGTCGTCACGTTCTGATGCTCCCCCACCAGTAGTCCGCACACTCCGTGTGCGGCCCACGGTGAAAACACCGCAGGCCCGTGCTATCCGGGCAGGGGTTCGCGAACGTCTGACGGCATAGCTCGGGCCTGTGGCCTCCACACCTCGTGCCGCATGCGGAGCATGCGGACTACGGTCCTGCTGCCTGCTCAGGCATCAGGCAATGCTCAGGACTCGGGCGGAGGGCCTGTCTCGCCCGCGCGACACGGCCGACTAGCCTGCCGGCGACAAATCGCGGCGGAACCGTCGATTTGCCGCAGTGCCGGGGTTCTACCGCCCTTTCTCACGCCCCCCAGACCCCGGCGCCACACAGGCGTGAATCGCTGTTCGGCACGGCCTTTGCTTCCACGTTCGCACGCAGCGGAAATCTGACGCGGCAGGAGGCCTCGTCTCAGGATTTCGGCACAGCGGAGGTGCACGATTCCTTCTCTCACACACGAGGCGTGAAATGACATTGGTTCGCATGACGCGATGGCTTTGTTTGCTGGCGGTGGCGACCGCCGTGGTGGCTGGTGGATCCTTTTCAGACTGTGGCATGGCCTTCGCCGAAGACGCGGCGGCTGCAACCGAGGCGGCAGCCCCCGCGGCTCCGGCGGCCCCCGAGCCCCCGACGATGGAGGCCACCTACAAGAATCTTTGGGTCGCAGCCGACACCGTGTGGGTGCTCGTCTGCGGCATGCTCGTGTTCTTCATGAACCTGGGCTTCGGCTGCGTCGAGTCGGGATTCGCCCGGTCGAAGAACTGCGTGAACATCCTCTCGAAGAATTTCATCGTGTTCGCGGCGACGTGCATCGCCTATTACCTCTTCGGCTGGGACCTGATGTTCGGGGCCGGTGACGGCGCCTTCGTCGGCAATTCCGGCTCATGGATGGTGGGTGCCGCCGACAACAGCCCGGCCGTGGGCAACAACTACCAGGGTCAGTACGGGGCCATCAGTTGGGCCAGTGTGCCACTCTGGGCAAAGTTCTTCTTCCAACTCGTGTTCGCCGGAACGGCCGCCACGATCGTGTCGGGAGCCGTTGCCGAGCGGATCAAGTACCACTCGTTCATCATCTTCAGCTTCCTCATGGCCCTCGTGATCTATCCGATCACCGGCCACTGGATCTGGGGCTTCGGCTACCTCGCCAAGGAGTGGAACTTCTGGGACTTCGCAGGCTGCACCGCGGTGCATTCCGTGGGCGGCTGGGCGGCCCTCACCGGTGCCATCATCCTCGGCCCGCGTATCGGCAAGTATGCCGCTGACGGCCGCGTGCAGGCGATCCCCGGCCACAACATGATGGCGGCGTTCATCGGCTGCCTGGTGCTCTGGTTCGGCTGGTTCGGCTTCAATCCCGGCAGTACGTTCGGCGTGGCCGCCGACGGCGGCGCCCTCGCCGCCCAGGTGGCAGTCAACACCAACTCGGCCGCGGCTGCGGCGACGCTCACCGCGACGCTGACCGCCTGGCTGCTGCTCGGCAAGCCCGACATCGGCATGACGCTCAACGGCTGCCTTGCCGGCCTCGTGGGCATCACGGCCAGTGCCGCGTTCACCAACGTGCATTGTGCCCTCTTGATCGGTGCGATCGCCGGTGTGCTCGTGGTCTTCTCCGTCCTGTTCTTCGACCGCATCAAGGTCGACGATCCGGTCGGTGCGACGAGCGTGCACCTCGTGTGCGGCATCTTCGGCACGCTCTGCGTAGGCCTGTTCACGACGAGCGATCTCTCGGGCACCGTGGCCAACACGCCGCTCGGCTGGTCTGCCGTCGGCGGCCCGGCTGCCGGCCTGTTCTTCGGCGGCGGCACCAAGCAGCTTATCGCCCAACTCGTGGGCGTGCTGATGGTCGGTGCCTACGTCGTGCCGGTCTCCGCGATCTGCTGGCTGCTCATCAAGGCGGTCGTCGGCCTCCGGGTCGGTGCCCACGAGGAAGTCGGTGGCCTCGACATCGGCGAGCACGGCAACGAGGCCTACCACGGCTTCGTGATGGTGCGGACCGAGTAACCCGTCCAGAAGGATGCCCCAACGGTGTGGGCGGGCACTCCGCCTCGCCCGCCCACACCGGGGCATTTTCTGTGGGTCGAGTCACAAGTAAACGCTTTTGTAGCCCCGTCACTCCGTGACGGGTTTTTGCTTTCCGTTCACGGCGTGACCGGCAGCCCGTTGCGGAGCAACGGGCCTACGAATTGACCCGTGAGGGGTTGCCCATGCCCCGGGAGCCGGCGTATGCCGCCGAGCGCAGCCAGGATGGCGAAGCGACGGCGGCATCCGAGCGAGCGAAGGGCATGGATGCCCGAAGCGAGCGTCCGGCGACGGGACGTGGGCAACCCCGAACCCGCGCCACAGGACGTCGACCCTCTGCGGACCGGTTCGGGGGCCTGCGTCACGCGGAGCGGAAGCCGCCGTTGACGGCGATGATCTGGCCGGTCACGAAGGCGGCCCGTGGCGAGACGAGCCAGTGCACGGCGCCGGCGATGTCTTCCGGCGTGCCCCAGCGGCCGAGCATGCTCTCGCGAACCGCCCGCTGCTGCCAGGCGTCGCTCGCCCCCTCGCCCCAGGCCGTGCGAATCCAGCCGGGGGCCACGCAGTTCACTCGCACCTGAGGCGCGAGCGACTTGGCGAGGCTCTTCGTGAACGCCATCACGGCCCCCTTCGTGGCCGCGAACAGCTCGCCGCTGTCTCCCTCCATGCCGGTGTGGGCCTGATCCCAGCCGATCGTGACGATCGAGCCGCCCGCATGATCCCGCATCCAGCGACCGAAGGCCCGGGCGAGCAGCAGCGTGGACATCACATCCACCCGCAGGAGTTCGTCGAGCTTTTGTTCGAAGCCCCACTTCGCCGGATCGCCTGTGAGCACATCCGCGCCGGCGATGAGCACGACGGCGTCGATGGCTGGCAGGGTGGCTGTCGCCGCGGTCACGAGCGACTCACAGCCAGCCGGGGTGCCAAGAGCCGCGAGGAACGTGCCGGCATGGGCTTCCCCGAGTGCCGCCGCCACCTCCGCGGCCCCGGCAGCACTCCGGCCGTGGATCGCCACGCGGGCCCCCGCACCGGCGAGTTCCAGGGCGACCGCCCGACCGATGCCCCGCGTCGCGCCCGTGACGAGCACGGTGTGGCCGGCGAGGTCGTTCATCGGGCGACCTCGGCTGTGAACCGATAGCAGACCGCCTCCTCCGCATTACGAACGAGCAGCCGATCGGGCGTCACGCAGGGATTGTTCCAGGTCTGGCCATCGAGGGCGGCGAGCCGGCCGCGAACGAGATGCTTCTCCGGCGAGCAGGCCACGAACACGACCTCGCCCGACTCCGCCTGCACGACGAGCACGTTTTGCACCCGCAGCACCTGCCCCTGCCCGTACCGGCCTCCCTTCCACATCCGCTTGCCGTCGGACAGCCGCACGCACTCGAGGATTCCGTCGGAGAGGCCGTAGGCATGGCCGTCGTGGATCGCCACGTTGGTGAACTTTGTCTTGAGCATGGCGGGCTGGGCCCAGACCTGCCGAAACCCGAGAGGCTCTGTGCCAGACTCCGGCTCGAACACGGCCGCGCCGATGCCATAGCCCTTTGAAATAAAGATGCGGCCATCGGCGAGCACGTGGGCCTGAGAGCAGGAGGCGTCGGAGTTGGAATGACCGGGCCAAGGAAACGACCACAGCCCACGGCCATCGATGGGATCATAGGCGGCCACGCTCGCCTCGTTGACGGTGAGCACCACCTCGCGGCCCGCGTGCGTCGTGAGGATCGGTGTGACGTAGCTGATCTGCTCGTCACCTCCGGTCCACGCGCGGCTGCCCGTCGCGCGGTCGTAGGCCACGAGCGACACAGCGCTACCCCCTTGCGCCAGCGGCCCTCCCGCCGGCACGATGACGAGCGACTCCGTCACCAGCGGCGAGCCTGCCCGTCCCCAGGCGACCGCCGCCGCATGGGCGGCCGGATCGAGGCCGAGGTCGTCCAGCACGTTCTTCCGCCACAGGACCTTCCCCGTCGGCCCGTCGATTGCGTGCAGCCAGCCGGTGGCGCCAGTCGCGTAGACCACGCCGGCGCGGATCGTCGGGGTCGACCGCGGTCCCACGCCGCCCAGCACGGTCTCGTGCCGCGCGGGCACGGCGATGCTCCACTCCGGCGCGCCGGTCTCGACCGCGTAGCAGGCGATCACCTCCTCCTCGCCCCGCTGCTCGAGCGTGACAGCGTGGCCGTCGCAGACGGCAAACCCACTCCAGCCGGCCCCGATTGGCCGCCGCCAGACCTCGGTGAAGGCGTCGCCGGAGACGGGAATTGCGCAGGCATCGACACCCGCATTGCCGTTTGGCCCAAGGAATCTCGGAAAGTCGCCGGACTCGCTCGCCTGCCACTGCTGTGCGGTGGAGTCGCCGCGTGGCTCGCTCTCGGCTCCCAATCCCACCGCGGTCTGCGGCAGGAGCCGATCACGGGAGGGCGTCCAGCGCCAGGCAAACTCCGGCACGAGATCGCCCGACACCCGCTCGATCCGCAGGGCAGCACACCCCAGGGCCACCGCCACAAGCAGGCTCCAGGCCACGGTCTTCTTGAGCCGCGGCGGATGGCCGCTCTCCCGCAGGAACCAGACGAGGACCGTCATCAGCCCCGCGAAGGCCAGGATGAGCGTGATGATGTTGCGGACGGCCTGATCGACGATGCTGCCCACGACGTTCTCGAGCAGGCCGGCCCGCACGAGCACGATCGCCGTCGCCAGCGATGCGAGCGTGATGAACACCCGCCGCGGGGGCCACAGGCTACGGGTGGAGGCGGACGCGGCTCGGTGTCGGTTCATGCCCCCCTTGTACCCGATCGGGCGACCGGCGGAACAGCCGCGTTCCTTGTCGCTCTCCCGGGCGCGGACTACACTCGCCGAAACGTTTTTTCCGCGGAAAAAGGCATGCTGCACACCAACCTGTCCGACACGGCCGGCCCCTCCACCACCGCGGTGCACGCCGGCGAGGCACGGCACAAGCCCGGCTTCGCGATCACCGACCCGATCTTCGCGGCTTCGACCTACACATTCGCGAACACGCAGTCGATCATCGACTTCATCGAGCAGGACCAGCCCCGCGAGGAATATGGCCGTTACGGCAACCCCGGTGAGCGGGTGGTCGAGCGGAAGCTCGCCGCCCTCGAAGGGGGCGAGGAGGCGGTGCTCTTCGCCAGTGGCATGGGGGCCCTCGTCGGCCTGCTCATGGCCCATCTCAACGCGGGCGACGAGATCGTCTTTTTCGACGAGTGCTACCACCGGAGCCGCGAGTTCTGCCGCAAGCATCTCACGCGGTTCGGCGTGGGCTTTCGCGAGGTGCCCACCTGCGACTATGCCGCGATGGAGGCCGCGATCACACCGCGGACGAAGTTCATCGTCAGCGAGTCGCCCACGAATCCCCATCTGAGCGTGGTCGACATCGAGCGGTTCGCCGAGATCGGCCGGCGACGGGGCGTGCTCTCGCTGATCGATGCCACGCTCTGCACGCCTTTCAACCTGCGGCCGCTGGAGGCTGGTGTCGACTTCGTGCTCCATTCGGCCACGAAGTATCTCGGCGGCCACAACGACCTGCTCGCAGGCGTCGTCGTGGGCTCGGCCGAGAAGCTCGCCCCGGTCCGTCAACTCCGCGGGATCATGGGGGGCATCAACTCGCCCCACAACGCCTACCTGCTGGAACGCGGCCTCAAGACGCTCGCCCTGCGGATGGAGCGGCACAACGCCAACGGCCTGGCCGTGGCCCGGTTCCTGGAGTCGCACCCGCGTGTGGAGCGGGTGCTCTATCCAGGCCTGGAAAGCCACCCGTTCCACGCGGTCGCTGCCCGCACGATGCGGGGCTGCGGCGGCCTCGTCACGTTCTTCATCAAGGATGCCGACTGGCGGCAGACCGCCGCGGTCATCGACGCCGTGCGGATCCCGCGGATCGGACCGAGCCTGGGCGGCGTGGAGTCGCTGATCGAGCAGCCGCTCGTGATGAGCTACTGGAACTACACCCCGGCCGAACGGGCCGCCTTCCGAATCCCGGACAACATGATCCGCCTGGCGTGCGGTATCGAAGACTCGGCCGACCTCGTCGCCGACCTTGCCCAGGCTCTCGGATAAGGCCCAGGTTGCCGGGGCGGGCCGCCCCCGTAGGCCCGTTGCTCCGCAACGGGCTATCCGGAAAGCCCGTCACGGAGTGACGGGCCTACGGCTAGATATTGGGGCGTTTAGGTAGCCTCTCCCGATCGCGGAGATTTTGGCGGAAGTTCCGGCTGTGCGGATGCCGATGACTCTTCCGATCGACCGGTAGCGAGCGGCCCGGATGGCCGGCGCGATTGGTCGCGGAGGATGATCATGAACGCGTTGATTGCTCGGAAGCATGTGACCGCGGCGGCCTTCGTTGCCTGCACGCTCGCCCCGACGCTGGCCTATGGGCAGGTCCCGGGTAGCGGGTCGAGCCAGCAGCAACTCAAGTGGACGCCCCACCGCGCCGCGACAACGGCCGCGCCGACGGGCGCCGCCGCTCCGATCGCAACCGATGCCCCGCCTGCCGCCCCCGCTCCGCTGGCAGTGGCTGCGGTGCCGCCGTCGACGACTCCGGCGCCGACCGGCCCCGCGTCCGTGTCGCTCCCTCCCGACGTGCCCGCCATCAGCCCGGGAGCGCGCCGCGTGCCGAGCGGCTACGCACCCGCCCGCTCCCGGACGGCGCGCATGAGTGACGCGCCGAACATGAACGGCATTCCGTCCGCGTTGCAGAAGACGTTCGATCCCGCAAATCCCAACGGCGTGTTTGGCATGGCAGCCCCGCGGTCGCCCCAGGGGGACGTCACCCGCCAGATTCTCGCGCCCGAAGGGCGGCAGGCAATGGCGATGCAGCGCAACGCCACGCGTTTGGCCGGCTCGGAGGCCGAGCGGTACGGCGGCGGGCTCGCCCCGCGCTACCAGCCCACGGTCGGCTCCCCCGCCCGGCGGCCCGAGCGGCTGGCGATGAACGTCGATGGCATCCCGTCGGTGATGACGCAGGCTCCGCAGGTCGGCGCCCTCGACGACACAGGCGTGCCAGGACGCACTCCCCCGGGAGCCGGCGCCGCTGAGCGGATCGCCACGCCCGAACCGCGGTCGGTGACCGAGGGCCTCACGCTGCCCGACACCACGATCATCGAGGAGATGCCGGGCGATGCCGGCTATGGCTATGGCTCTGGCAGCCCCGACGGCTTCGAGGAAGGGATGATCGGCGACGAGATGATGCTCGGCTCGGCCCCGCCCCAGCTGCACGTTGAGTCGTTCTATGACGACCCATACGAGTGCGAGGACGAAGAATACATGATGTGCCAGCACAGCGGCCGCTTCTGCATGTGGCTGCGGCGGTTCGGCAAGCCCTACTATGGCTGGAGGTGGTATCGCGACTTCACTGCCAGCGCCGGCGTGACGGCCTTCGAGAACGAGACCAACTTCGGCCTCCGGGGCAACTTCGGCACGAACGAATACCTCAACTGGGCGATGCCTTTCTGGAACGCGTTCGGCGTCGGCTGGCAGGTTGGTGCCCGCGGCGTGCAGACGAACTTCCAGCCCAGCACGGTCACGACCGCCGACGGCGGCCGGCTCCAGAACAACGCCCGCAATCAGACGTTCGTCACCAGCGGCTTCTTCACTCGGGCCTTCGAGGGCCGCGGCCTCCAGGGGGGCGCAGTGTACGACTACCTGAGCGACAACTGGTACGACACGTCTGACGTGTCCCAGATCCGGTCCGAGATCAGCTATGTGTGGGGCTATCACGAGTTCGGCTACTGGGGCGCCCACAACATCGGCGACCAGTCGACGCTCTTCGGACCCATCCGCAAGAACGAAGGCATCGCCAGCACGCTCGATCTCTACTGCGGCTTCTACCGGCTGCAGTTCGGCGACGCGAACGAGTGGAAGGTGTGGGGCGGTGCCGTGGACGGCGGTGGCGGCATCGTGGGCTCGATGCTACGGGCCCCGATCGCCCGGTCGTGGGCGCTGGAGGGCACGTTCACCTACGTGATCCCCGACAAGAGCAAGACGGTGACGATCGACGAGGATGGGACGAGCGTGACCTTCGCCCCCTCGGCCTGGAACCTCGGGCTCAATATCGTCTACTACCCGGCGGGCCGGTCGCGGAGGAGCCTGGCGAGCCCCTATCGGCCGCTGTTCGACGTGGCCGACAACGGCAGCATGATCCGGTCGCTGGCCCCCGTCCTGCCGTCGCCGTGACGAGGCCGGGATCCCTGACAGGAACCACGACAGCCCGCGACGGGCCGGGCCGGCCTGACAGATCGACGCCATTTGGAGTATCCTGAGCGGTCTCGCAGGGCCCTTCGCCCCGCCTTTTGGACAGGCTCACGGAATCTCCCATGCAGGATCAGAATCACCAGAACGGCGGCTCTCAGGACCCGTGGGCGTCGCTCGCGGAATCGCTTGGCGTCGGCTCTTCGGGCGAAGCGTCACCCGCGCCTCCAGCGTCGTCCCGTCCCGTGCCCCAGCCCCGCTCGGAGCGGCGGCCGTCCCGCCCCACAGCCTCCCCGCGTGCCGCCAGTTGGGATTCGCTGGCCTCGGAACTGGGGGTCGCGTCTGACGCATCGGCCGTTCCACCTCCGCCGCGCCCCCGCCCCGCCGACCGGCAACCCGACCGCATACCCGAGCCAACCCACTTTGCACCGCAGGCAGAACGAGACGTTCGCGAGGACCGGTTTGAGCGGCCTCGGGCCGACGAGCCCCGGGAC
>JBAVTF010000059.1:0-8832 GCA_049695995.1 Pirellulales bacterium
AACGACAGCATGGCTTCACTCCTCGTTGCGGGACATCAGCAGTATCGTCACCCCATATATGCTAGCTACACCACCGCCGCAGACGGTAGGACGGCCCGTCACCCGAAATGGCCTGGAACACACCCGCTCCGCCCGGCATCTGCCTCACGTGCGGGGCGTCGCGGGGATGTCGAAGTCGAGGCGTGAGCCGAGAGGAATGCGGCCCGTCGTGCGAATGAACGTGCAGCGAATCTCCGGGGCGACTCACCAGCCAAGTAAGCTCTTGATCTGCGACCAGGCCACCGCCGACGAAATCGCGCCGTAGAAGCACGCGCAGGCGAGCAGCGCGAGCCGTCGCCACAGCCGCGGGCGGACCTCCGGCGGCAGAAACCGGGTGTTCACCCGCAGGATCTGCACGGCGGTTATTGCCATGACGATGCTCGCGGCCGCACCGAGAATGCGAAACAGCGACATCACGCTGCCAAGATTGATTGCCACCAGCCCGAACGCCGACACGGCCACGAGAATCACGGCATACAGCCGGCTCGGGCTCCAGCGCTGCACCCGTGGAAAGCCCGCCCAGAGCACGTCGCTCGACACTCGCACGAGGGCGTCGGCGTTGCCGAGCTGTGTCGAGAACAGGATCCAGAAGCCGTTCAAGAGCGCCAGCGGCCAGAGGGCCGACCAGGCGTTCGCCAGGTATTCGGCCTGCATCGTGCCCATCGCCTGCTCGTTGGGAATACTGCCTGGCGGCACGATATGGACAGCAAGATTGACGTTCAGAAACATTCCGCACAGACAGCCCACCGCCCACAGTGCCATCTGATCGATTCGGGCATACCGCCACCAGTCGCGCCACCGCGACCTGTTCTCGGGCGTGTCGCGAAACATGCAGCCCACCGGTGCCAGCCGCACATCCTCGCCATGTGCGAGGTAGCCACCGATGCCTCCCACATATTTGCCCATGCCGAAGCCCTTGTCGCGGAACCAGTTCGAGATCGCGAGGTTGCCCACGCCGCCGCTGCCGGCGAGCGATGCGAACGCGGCCAAGGCGAGGAGGTTCATATCGGTCGGCCAATACCCGAAGGTGACGAACCCACGGGCGGTCGCTGCCCACGTGGCCAGCGGCACGAAGACGAGGTTCACCGCCACCAGGAAGGTGAAGATGAAGATGACCATCATCCAGCTCAGTCGTTCGAGCGTGCGTTCCACCTTCTTGCCCGAGAGCAACAGGACCGCGGCACCGATCACCAGGCCTGCAGTGATGAGGCCGGTGGCGAGCCTGTCGGCTCCATCCGCCGCAGGCACCCGGCCAGCGAATGCCGCAAACAGCACGGCGGCGCAGCCAGCGGCGATCGCCGGCGCGCCAATCTGCACCACAGCCAGCAGGATGTAGAGCGGGCCCCAGAGCCGGGGCCCCGGTGAGAGTCGCATGATGCCGGTGAGGATCGGCTCACCCGTCACCATCGTGTAGCGAACCGCCTCCATGTTGAAGACGGTCTGCAAGGCGATCGCCACCGTGGCGACCCAGAGAATGCCGGCGCCGTATTGCACGGTCATCGTCGGCCCGACGATCCACTCGCCGCCACCGATCGACCCGGCGAGCAGAATCGCGCCCGGACCGATCGTGCGAATGGCGTTGGCGAACGAGAAGGGCAGGGGATCGGGCAGGTCGCCCACGGTCCATGCCGGAAGGCAGCCGGCGTCGGTGGTGGGCTTCATGAACCGTTCCTTCGGGTACGATCGACGCCGAGCTCAGGCAACGAGCAAACTCCCGGCGAGGCCGCGGGAATATAATCACCTGCTCGAGCGTGTCGCGAATCACACGCAGGCTCACCTGCCACGGACGACGACGCACCCCGGCCGTCCGGCGGGCGACGTATGCTTGCGGGTGTCCAGGAACTGGCGGAGACATGTCGCAATGCATGCGTTGCTGCTTCGAGTTGTGATCCTATCGCTGGTCGTCGCCCTGACGTCGCTCCCGACGGCGCACGGGCAGGCGACGGTGACGGCCGTGGCGCCGGCCACGGTGCGGCCGGGAGCGACCGCCCGACTCGAACTCCAGGGAAAGGAACTGACGGACGGCCTGCGCGTCGTCACCGCCCGGCCGCTGGCCCCGGTGCGGATCGAGTCGATCGATCCCACCAAGACGAAGGCGACGGCGGTCATTGACGTGCCCGCGGATGCGATCGGGCCGCTGGGCGTATGGCCCGCCACTCCGGCCGGGCCCGCGGCCATGCGCACGATCCTGATCGACGACCTGCCGGCGGTCGCCGCCAGCAGCACCAATGGCTCCCCGGAGACGGCCCAGTCGATCCCGATTCCGGTGTGCATCGATGGCACGATGGCCGCGGGGAAGTCGGCCTATTACAGATTCCAGGCCGCTGCGGGCCAACGGGTGGCCGTCGAGGCCGTAACCCGCCAGGCCGGTTCGATGATGGATCCGGTGGTGCGGCTCCTCGATGCGTCGGGCCGCCTGCTTGTCTCGAGCGACGACGGGCCGACCGGGCCGGAGTGCCGGTTCCGGTATGTGTTCACGGCCGCCGGCGACTACACGCTGGAACTGCAGGCCAACGCGTATGCCGGTGGCATGCCCTACCACCTGCGGATCGGCGACTTTCCGCTCGTGAGCCATGCGGTCCCGCTGGCCGTCCAGCGGGGCGTCGCGACGCGGGTCGGCTTCGGGGGCCTCGACGCTGCGACCGTGCCGCCCATCGACGTGCAGGTCACATCCAACGGCGGCCAGTTCCTCGCGGCAAAGCTTCCGGGGGGCCGATCCTCCACCTGGGTGCCCGTGCTCGTGCATGATGCGCCGCAGATGCGTGAGCCGCCGGCGACAGCTCCTCTGCCGATCCCCGTTGGCGTCAGCGGCCGGCTCGACGCGCCGGGCGAACGTGATGCCTATCGCATCCAAGGCCGCGCCGGACAGACGCTCAGGTTCATCACGCGGGGGCAATCGCTCGGCTGTGGCACCGTGCCTCAGCTGCGGCTGGTCGATGCCGCGGGCAAGGTGGTGGCCGCGACGGCGGCCTCGGCGAACGACCAGGATCCTAACGCGGTCCTCGTGCTCGAGCCGCAGCTGACATTCACGTTCGCAACAGATGGCGACTACCGGCTCGAAGTGAACGACCTCGGCCGCCGCGGCGGCCCGGGCTTCGGCTATTTCTTCGCGGTCGAGCCCGCCGGCGTCGACGTCGAGCTCAAGCCCGACCCGAAGGCCCGATTCGCGTTCGCCGTCGAGCCGGGGCAGGGGTGTGCGCCGGTCGAGCTGGTCGTGAAGCGGGCGGGCTACGAGGGCGAAGTCACGGTGTCGCTCGCCGAGCCGACGCCGGGCCTGCGGGTGGTCAATCCGCTGATCCCGGAGAAGGCAACCCAGGCACGCGTGTACCTTGCGGCCGACTCGAGTTGGTCGCCACAGGCCATGGCCGTCGTGCGGCTCGTGGCGCAGGCCGGTCAGCAGCCAGCCAGGCCGGTATCCACGGCGGCGCTACGGGCCGTGCACGACAAGGCCTCCACGAATGCCACGCCGGTCGGCGATGGCGGGATGCTCCTCGCGGGTGTTCCAGGTGGGGCGCCGCGGTTCGAGCTCGCTCCGGCCGCGCCCGTGCAGCTGATCCGGACGGGCACGACGCACGCAATCCCGCTTGCAGTCAAGCGTCTCGATCCTGCGTTCAAGGGGCCGGTAACGATCGCCGGCGGCCTGCTTCCGCGCGGCTTTTCCGCCACGAGCACGATGGACAAGGACACGTGCCTCGTCACACTCACCGGCGCGGCCACGCCGGGCAGCGAGCCGACGTCGCTGCGGCTGCTCGCGGTGTCGGACATCGGCACCCGCACTGCGATGTCCGTGGTCGACCTGCCGGTGACCTGGACGGGAACGCCGTCCGCACCCCCGGCGCCGCCGGCCGCGGCGATCGCCCGCGAACCAGGAACGAAGAGCCCGGACTTTGCGGCCGACTACGCCGCGACGATCGAGGCGCTGAAACCGCGGGTGACGAGTCCGCTCGCGAAGGCCGCCGCGCCTCTGAATGCCAAGGGGACGGTGCGATTCGCCGACGCAGGCTTCGCGACGTTCAGCGCCGGCCGCCTCGACGGCGGCGGGGCTCCGCTGGGATCGTCGTGGAGCGTATCGATGTGGTTCATGAACAGCCTGGACGTGAACGCGCGGGCCGTGACCGCGTATCTGTTTTCGCGGGGCCCCGATGGTGACCTCTCTGGTGGCGACCATCTCGGGATCGGTGGCTCCTTCCGGCCCGACATGCCGGGCAAACTGCTCGTGTTCAACGGCAACTCGCGCAACAGCGTCGTGCTCGGCCGGTCACTGGTCCGCCCAAACGAGTGGCACCATGTCGTGATGGTCCTTGACGGGAATCGGGTGCGGGTCTACCTGGACGGCGCCGCCCAACCGGAGATCGATGCCGACGTCGAGCCGACGGCACCGGGCATGGGTGGATTTTTCTTCGGTGCCCGGGCCGACAATTTCGCGCCGCTGCAGGGTGCCATGGCCCACGTGGCGGTATTCGACCGGCCGCTCACGGCCGACGAGGCCACGCGGCTTCACACCGCCGCGATCGGCCGCGTGCCCGCGGCGGTGCCGCAGGCCTCGAAGAACGGCGATCAGCCGCCGGCGGTGCAGAAGGCGTTCGAGCCAGACCCGCCGCTCCCGGAAACGGCCACGAGGCCCGAGGCCGTGCCGCAGGCGCAGCCGCAAACGACCGCGGAGCCGCCACAGCCCGGCCCCCAATCGCCGGTGAACCAGGTCGCTGATGCTGCGCCACTCGGGCCGGGGCTGCACGTCTATCCGTCGCGGATCACGCTCGACGGGGCGCGGGATCGGCAGCAGATCGCGATCACGACGATCGACGATGCCGGGTTTCCGTGCGACTGGACCCGCAAGGCCAGGATCACGGTCGCGAACCCGGGCATCGCCACACTGCGTGGCACGACGCTCGTTCCTACGGGCGACGGCGACACGGAGGCCATCATCGAGGCCGATGGGCGGCGGCAGTCCGTCGGCATCACGGTCAAGAACATCGGTGTCACCCGTCCGGTGCAGTTCGAGAACGACCTCATGGTCGCGCTCTCGAAACAGACGTGCAGCTCCGGCGCCTGCCACGGTTCACCGAGCGGCAAGGGAGGCTTCCGGCTCTCGCTGCGGGCGTCCGAGAAGCAACTCGACGAGCTGACGATCATTCGGGAAGAGCTCGGCCGGCGAATCAATCCCATCGATCCCGACGCCAGCATTCTGCTCAAGAAGCCGCTCATGCAGGTGCCACACGGCGGCGGGAAACAGCTCGCGCTCGACGACGAGGCCTATGCGGTGATGCGGGCCTGGATCGCGGAGGGGGGCAAGGTCGATCCGCCCAATACGCCACGGTGCGTGCGGCTGGAAGTGAGCCCGGCCGGCCGGCAGGTGCAGCGACTCGCCGAAGGGGGGCGGCAGATCGTGGCCACGGCCCATTACGCCGATGGCTCACACCGCGACGTCTCACATCTCGTGGCCTATGAAAGCTCGGCCATGAGCGTGGCTGCGGTGGACAGCCACGGCTGGGTGACGCCGAAGAAGCGCGGCGAGACTGTGATCCTCGTCCGCTATCTGGAGCACATCGAGCTCGTGCCGCTGATGTTCATCGAAGAGGTGCCAGGCTTCGTCTGGCAGGCCTCGCCCGAGAACAACGAGATCGACCGGCTGATCGACGAGAAGCTCCGCGATCTGCAGTACCCGCCATCTGCCGTCTGCACTGACCCAGAGTTCGTGCGGCGGGTCTTCCTCGACGTGATCGGCATGCTGCCCACGGTTGAGGAGACCACCGCGTTCCTCGCCGATACGAGCCCCGACAAGCGGTCCCGGCTGATCGATCGACTCCTGGAGCGGGAAGAGTATGCCCGCTTCTCGGCGCTCAAGTGGGGCGACATCCTCCGCATGACAAAGAAGCACGCCGGCGACCAGGGCGTCTACAAGTATCACCGCTGGCTCGAGGATGCCTTCCGCGCGAACAAGCCGCACGACGAGCTGGCACGGGAACTGCTCCTCGGCAGCGGCAGCACGTTCGACAATCCCCCAGCCAACTTCTATCGCACCACCGCCGACATGAACGAGACGGTGGAGACGGTGTCGCAGCTGTTCCTCGGCGTGCGGCTCCAATGTGCGAAGTGCCACAATCACCCGTTCGACCGCTGGTCGCAGGACAACTACTACGGCCTCGGCGCCTTCTTCGAGCGCGTGAAGAAGCGGAAGACGCCGCTCGCCGACGAGACGTTCGTGTTCGTGGCGGCGAGTGGCGAGACCACGCAGCCCCGTACGGGCAAGACCGTGAAGCCTTGGCTGCCGAAGGTGGGCGACATCGACACGCCGGCCGAGGCCGATCGCCGCGAGGCGTTCGTCACCTGGCTCCTGGCCCACGACAATCCCTTCTTCGCCAGGGTGGAGGCCAACCGCATCTGGAGCCAGTTCTTCGCCCGCGGCATCGTCCATCCGGTCGATGAGTTCCGCGACTCGAATCCCCCGAGCAATGGGCCGCTCCTCGACTGGCTGGGGGCGGAGTTCACGAAGAGCGGGTTCGACCGCAAGCACCTGATCCGCACGATCCTGCGGAGCCGCACCTACCAGACGAGCAGCGTGGCGACGCCGCTCAACAAGGCCGACACGCTCTACTTTTCCCACCAGCTGCCGCGGCTGCTGGGTGCCGAGCAGCTGCTCGACGCCATCAGCCAGGTCACGGGGCTGGAGCAGCAGTTCGGCACGCTGCCGACGGGCACCAAGGCCACGCAGCTGCCCGCCCCCGACATCGCCAAGCTCGACTTCCTCAAGATGCTCGGCCAGCCGGAACGCGGTACCGTCTGCGCCTGCGAGCGGTCGGAGGATTCCAGCCTCGGGATGGCGATCGAGCTCTTCAATGGCAAGGTGATCAACGCCAAGCTGGCTGATCCGGGCAGCCGGTTTCGCACGGCGCTCGCGGCGGGCAAGTCGATCGAGGACGTGATCCGGGAGTTGTACGTCGCGGCGGTCTGCCGGCAGCCGACGCCGGAGGAGATGGCCGCCGCGCTGGCCCATTGCAAGGCCGCGAAGGAGCCGGCGCAGGGCGCGGAGGATGTGTGTTGGGGATTGCTCAACTCCGATGAGTTCGTATTCCAGCATTAACGACGGGGAGTCCGCGGCCATGAGCACCTCGGTTGGCACCACGATGTCGGGCGTCCTGTCGGCTCACGCCTCGCGCTTTTCCGCGGTTGCGGTTCTGGCGTTTCTCGCTGTGGCCCCGGCCCGCGCAGCCGATCTGCCGAGCTTCACAGCCACGGTGGCCCCGCTCCTCGTCGATACGTGCATCGCCTGCCACAACGCCAAGAAAGCCGAGGGCGGCTATCGCCTCGACACGTTCGATCAGCTGAAGGTCGCCGGCGATTCCGGTGAGGCCCCGATCGTTGCCGGGGCGAAGCCCGCCGGCGAACTGCTTCGGCGGATCACCGCCGACGATCCCGACGAGCGGATGCCCCCGGCGGCACCACCGCTGCCGCCGGCCGCCGTGGCGGCCATTCGCGGCTGGCTCGCGGCCGGAGCGACGTTCGACGGCCCCAAGACGTCGGAGTCGCTCACGATGGTGATGCCCCCACGGACGCATGTGGCACCGGCGACCTATCAGCAGCCCACCCCTGTGACGGCGGTCGCGTTCAGCCCCGACGGCACTCGGCTCTTCGTCGGCGGCTGCCACGAGGTGCTCGTCTTCGACGCGGCGACGGGCGCGGTGCTGAAGCGGCTGGGAAACGTGGGCCAGCGGGTGATGGCGATCCGGCTCCTCGCCGACGGCCGCACGATAGCAGTGGCCGGCGGCGAACCAGGTCGCGAGGGGGACGTGCGGCTGCTCGACACCGAGACGGGGGCCGTCACCAAGGTGCTGGCCCGCGCGACCGACGTGATCTTCGACGTCGCGCCCCGATCGGGCAGCGAGGAACTCGCTGTCGGCGGCGCAGATGGCATGCTTCGCGTCATCGACGCGGCGAGCGGCAAGGAGCTGCGGGCGATCTCCAGCCATGGCGACTGGGTGACGGCGGTCGCCTGGAGCGACGACGGCAAGCGGCTCGCGTCAGCCAGCCGCGACAAGACGGTCAAGGTGTACGACGCCACCAATGGCGAGCTGATCGCGACGTTCAGCGGCCACGAGGCTCCCGTGCGCGGCGTCGCACTCTCGCCGGATGGGAAGCAGGGATTCTCGGCCGGTGACGACAAACGGTTTTTCCGCTGGAACGCCGACGATGGCAAGGCCATTGGTGGCCCCGTGGCGCTGCCGGGCGTGGGCCTGCGGGTGGTTCGCGACGGCGACAAGGCGTTCGTGGCACACGCGGGCCGGGCCGTCTCGGTGATCACGCTTGCGACCAATACGCCCGTCTCGGTGGCCCAGCCCGAGTGGCCGCTGGCGGTGGCGGTGCATGCCGCGACCGGTCGGATGGCGACGGGCTCGCTCGACGGCGAAGTCCGCGTGTTCACGCTCGCCGACGGGAAGTTCGTGAAGGCGTGGCCCGCCCGGCCGTAGGGCAGGGTGGGGTGGACGTGAGGTCACCTCGAACGCCTGGGGCTGCTTCCCGATGTGGCCCTGGATGAGTGAATTACCGACGACGGTGTTGCCGTCCGGGCATCGGAAGCCCGCGGAGCGCCGTGCCGTCGCCGGCCACGATCGCGACCTTTCCACCGACCTCATCGGCCTAGACGCGGCGTCGGCGATAGCCGACCCATGCGGCAACGGCGATGCCGATGCCAGCGATGGCAGCCGAAGCCGGCTCGGGCACGACCACGAAGTTCAGCACGAGGTCATTCCCCGCGTTTGCGGTCGCGATCGAGAACGACCCGTTGGTCTGCCAGGC
>JBAVTF010000060.1:0-22878 GCA_049695995.1 Pirellulales bacterium
ACGGCGGCCCGGCTGGCGAACGACGGCCTCGCCGACGACGTGCCGCGGATCCGCGGCCTGCGCGACCGGCTCTGGAGCCGGCTCGAAGCGACGGTGCCCGGGATCGCCGTCAACGGTCCCGCGTTCGACGCGACGGATGAAGGCGACGCCTGCGTACGGCTCGTCAACAATCTCAACGTGCGGATCCCAGGTGTCGACGGCCAGTCGCTCTTGGCGGCACTGTCTGCCGCCGGCCTGGCGGCGAGTTCCGGCAGCGCCTGCTCGGCTGAGAGTCCGCGGCCGAGCCACGTGCTGCTCGGGCTCGGCCTCGCCGACGACGAGGCCCGCGCGAGCGTGCGGTTCGGGCTCTCGCGGTTCACGACGGCCGCCGAGCTCGACGTGGCCGCCGACCGCGTGGCCTCGGGCGTGGCCGAATTGCGTGGGCTTTGCCAGCGGGGCGGGGCGGGCTAATATTTCCACAGTCCGGGTTGCGATATTTCCCGGTGCCGGTTTTCAGCAGGGCCGTTTTCAGCAGGAGGAGTTCACGCCATGTCGGTCACGCTCACGGAAAAGGCTGCCAGCGAGGTCAAGAAGATCATCACGGATCAGAAGCTCGATCCGGCCACGGTGCTCCGCGTCGGCGTCGCCGGCGGCGGTTGTAGCGGGTTCCAGTATTCGCTGGGCTTCGATACGGCCTTCGATCCCAAGGCCGACACCAAGACCGATCAGCACGGCGTGGCCGTGGTCGTGGACAAGAAGAGCGACCTGTTTCTCGACGGCACCACGCTCGATTTCCACGAAGGGATCGACAAGCGGGGCTTTACGTTCAACAATCCGAACGCCAAGAAGAGCTGCGGCTGCGGCAGCTCGTTCCAGGCGTAACGAAGCTGCCTGAGAAACGGCGATCCTCGCCCGAATCAGGCACGTCGTTCAAAGCCCAGTTCAACGCCCGTCGGGATGCGGCCCGCCGCCCCCGGAGAAGGACATTCACGTGGTGGCTGCGGAGAAGGTTCATATCGTCGGCATCGGCGACGACGGCGTCGAGGGAATCACTGCGCACGCGCGGCGGATCGTCGAGGCTGCCGACGTGCTGCTCGGCCCTGAGTCGTGCGCGACGCTCCTGCCGGCTCCGCTTCGCGGCCGGCTCGAGACGGCCGCGAGCCTTGATGACCTCGTCGACAGGATCGAGGCCGCCGCGGGGAAACGGATGGTCGTGCTCGCGTCGGGTGATCCGCTCTTCTACGGCACGGCCAGGTTTGTCTGCACGAAGCTCGGCAAGGACCGGTTCGAGGTGGTGCCCCACGTCAGCAGCATGCAGTTGGCGTTCGCCCGTGTGAAGGAGTCGTGGGAGGATGCCTTCCTTGCCAACCTCGCCGGGCAGTCGATCGAGCGGGTGATCGATCGGGTGCGGTCGAGTGAGACGGCGGGTCTGTTCACGAGTGAGCAGTGGCCTCCGGCTGCCGTGGCTCGGGCCTTGCTCGACGAAGGCATCGACTATTTTCAGGCCTACGTCTGCGAGAACCTCGGCTCGCCCGACGAGCGGGTGACGCAGGGAAGCCTCGCCGACATCGCCAAGGACTCGTTCGGCCCGCTCAACGTGATGATCCTCGTACGGAAGGCCCGCGCGGCCGACACGCCGGGACAGGTGGGGCACCGCGTGTTCGGCAACCCCGACGAGTCGTTCCTCCAGTCGCGTCCCAAGCGGGGCCTCCTCACGCCCGCCGAGGTCCGGGCGCTCGCGCTGGCCGAACTCGAACTGCGGTCCGGCAGCATCGTCTGGGACGTCGGTGCCGGCAGCGGCTCGGTAGCCATCGAGGCGGCACGGCTCGCCAGCAGCGGCGCGGCGTACGCGATCGAGATGGACCCCGACGACCATGGCCTGATCCGGGAGAATGCCACGCGGTTCGGCGTCACGAACCTCAAGCCGGTGCTCGGCCGCGCGCCCGAGGCGTGGGCGAGCCTGCCCGACCCCGATGCGATTTATGTCGGCGGCAGCGGCCGCGACGTGTCGATGCTCGTGGCCGAAGCGTGGAAGCGGCTCAAGACGGGCGGGCGGCTCGTGACCGCCTGCAACAGCATCGAGAATCTCGCCGCCGTGCATACCTTCCTGCGGTCGCAATCTGGAGATGCGGCGTATTGGATGGTGAACATCGCCCGGGGTATCGAGCAGCTCGACCGGATTCGGTTCGAGTCGATCAATCCGGTGTTCCTCATCGCGGCCACGAAGCCTGCGACGGCCTGACGCCATGGCCGATCTCCCCACTCCTCTCGACGTGATCGCGGTGGGCGCCCACCCCGACGATGTCGAGATCGGCTGCGGCGGGACGCTCGCGGTGTTGTCATCCCAGGGATTCCGCGTGGGCATCGTCGATCTGACCGACGGCGAGCCGACGCCGAGATCGAGCGGGCCGGCCGAGCGGCTGGCCGAGGCCGATGCGGCGGCGAAGGTGCTCGGCGTGGTGCACCGCGAGAACCTCGGCTTCACGAATCGCCGGCTCTTCGACTCGTTCGATGTGCGAGTGGCACTGGCACAGGTGTTTCGCCGCTGGCGGCCCCGGCTCGTGCTCGGCCTCGGCGACAAGACGCCGCTGGCCTCTCCCGACCACGGGCAGGCGGTGGCGATCACCGAGGCCGCCGTTTTCTATTCACGGCTCACGAAGTGGGACGACACGTTCGCCGGCCTGCCGGTGCACACGGTGCCGCAGTTCCTCACCTACTTCCTCTTCGCCGGTCTGCCGGCCGTGCCGCACGGCCACTGGCCGATCGTGGTCGACATCACGGCCCACCTGGACGCGAAGCTGGCGTCGATCGCCTGCTACGCCTCGCAGTTTCCGGCGGAGAAGGCCCATGTGTTCCCGCGGGTGCGGGCGATGGCCGAGACGGCCGGCGTGATGGCCGGCTGCGGCGCCGGCGAGGTGCTCGCGTCGAGTCGCATGCCGTGCGTCGCGGAGCCGATGCGGCTCTTGTTTCCGCCAGTCAGCGGAGGCGGCGGCTGAGCCGCCGGGCCCCAGATGAGTGCGGCCGAAGGCGGCGATCTCGACGTGATCGTCATCGGCGCCGGGATCGCCGGGCTGTGCGCGGCAGGCGAACTGGTCCGCGCCGGTCGCCGAGTGCTCATGCTCGAGAAATCGCGCGGCATCGGCGGCCGGATGGCCACGCGGCGGCTGGGCGATGCCGTGTGCGACCACGGCGCGCAGTTCTTCACGGTGCGCGGCCGGGCCTTCGGCGCGATCGTGACGGCGGCCAACGACGATGCCGCGGTGCAGACCTGGTGCCACGGGTTCGTACGTGATGGCAGCATCGGCTCCGACGCCGCACCGAGCGACGGCCATGCGCGGTGGCGGGGCACCCGCGGCATGACTGATCTGCCGAAGTGGCTGGTGAACGAGCTCATGTCGAGCGATCTGGCCGGTCGGTGCGACATCCACACCGGCCGGCAGGTCACTGCGGTGGCCGCGGAGGGGAGTCGGGTGCGGGTGTCCCTGAACACCTCCGACGGCCGTGCGGAATCGCTCACGGCCGCCGCCGCCGTGATCACCGCGCCGGTGCCGCAGGCCCTCGACCTGATGCAGGCCGGAGGCATGTGTCGTGGGGCGAGCGACGTAGTGCCCGCCGAGACGCTGCGGCAGCTCGAAGCCGTGGCCTACGATCCCTGCTTCGCCCTGATGCTCGTGCTCGATCGGCCGAGCCTCGTGCCCGAGCCCGGCGGGATGCACTTCGCCGCCGAGGGCGGAGGGCCGATCGCCTGGCTCGCCGACAACCAACGCAAGGGCATCTCGCCCGTCCCCGCCCTGACGGTGCATGCCACCGGCACATTCAGTCGCGAGCATTTCGACACGCCGCCCGACGCCGTGATGGCGCTGTTGCTCGACGCGGTCCGCCCATGGATCGACGGCGATCCGGAGGCCGTCGTCGTCGAGCGATCGCTGCATCGCTGGAAGTTCGCCCTGCCCACCACGATCCTGCCGGAGCCGGTGGTGGCCGTCTCGCAGTCACCGCCGATCGCCTGCTGCGGCGACGCCTTCGCCGGCCCGCGGGTCGAGGGGGCGGCATCGAGCGGTCTGGCGGCCGGCCGCTGGCTGAACCGCGTGCTCGACGACCGGGCGGAGATGCCATGACGAGTCCCGCGTGCATCATCGTCGGCGCCGGCCTGGCGGGCCTCGCCTGCGGCCGCACGCTCGTCGCCGCCGGAAGGCAGGTGACCGTGATCGAGGCTGCCGATCGCGTCGGGGGCCGCGTGGCGACCGACACCGTCGACGGGTTTCGCATCGATCGCGGCTTTCAGGTCTACAACGACGCCTACCCCGAAGGTCGCCGCCAGCTCGATCTCGCCGCCCTGCGTCTCGGGGCGTTCGAACCGGGCGCGGTGATCGCCGAAGGAGACCGGCTGCGGCGTGTGGCGGATCCATGGCGCCGGCCGCTGGCTGCGATCTCGGGCGTGCTCGATGGCGCGGTCGGCATCGCCGACGGCCTGCGAACGGCCTGGCTGCGCGCCGCAGTGATTCGGGACTTTCGCGCGGGGCGGCTCGATCCCGGCGCCGTCACCAGCGCGGTCGAGCGCACGGCCCGCGAGGAACTTGCCGCCCGCGGATTCTCACCGCAGTTCATCCAGCGGTTCTTCGTGCCGTTTTTCGGCGGCGTGTTCCTGGAGCGAACGCTCGACACGGCGGCGGCGGTGCTGCTCTTCGACTTCGCGATGTTCTCGCTGGGCCACGCCTGCCTGCCCCGCGGCGGCATGGACGCGATTCCGCGGCAGCTTGCCGCGGGGCTGCCGGCAGATGCGATCCGGCTCGGCATGCGAGTGCGGCGGGTCGAGTCAGACCGCGTGATCCTGGATGATGGCAGCGAGCTTTCAGCGGCACAGGTCGTCGTGGCGACCGACGCGGCTGCCGTCGGGGCGTTGCTGCCGGGGCAGGAGGGAGGTGTCGCCGCTTCGCGTCAGTGGAAGCCAACGCGACTGGTGGCCTTTGCCGCTCCGCAGTCGCCGCTCCCCGGTCGTGTGCTGCTGGTCAACGCCGCGGCTGACGGTCCGATCGACAATCTCACGGTCCCTTCCGACATCGTCGCCGGCTATGCCCCGCCGGGCCGCAGCCTGGTCTATGCGTCGATTCGGAGTGACTGTCCAGCCGAGGGTGCTGAGCTTGTCGCGGCAGTCCAGCGGCAGGCGGCCGGATGGTGTGGCCAAGCGGTCCGAGAGTGGACGCACCTGACGACCGTCAGCGTGCCGCATGCCCTGCCGGACGAGTCGCCTGCCGCCCGCCGCAGTCGGCTGGTCGCGCCGCGGGTCGCTCCCGGGCTCTGGGTCTGCGGCGACCACTGCCACTCCGCCTCGATCAACGGTGCCCTGGCCAGCGGCCGGCTCTGCGCCGAGGCCATCCTGGCGGATGCGCGCTCGCAACCGTAGTCCGCACCAGAACGCTCGCGCGAATCCCAGTCATCCACCAAAACGCCGTGAGGGGTTGCCCATGCCCCAGAAGCCGGCGTTGGCGGCAAGCGAAGGCAGGATGCCGAAAGCGCAGCCGCCATCGAGCGAGCGAAGGACAGGATGTCCGAAGCGAGCGTCCGGCGACGGGGCGTGGGCACCCCCGAACCCACGCCACAGGAGGTCGTCCCACACGGAAATAGAGGGGTCTGCGGTGTTCATGCCGCGAACCCCCACACGGAGTGTGTGGACTACGGGGGAGTCGGAATCCAGTTCAGACAGAAAACTGCTCTCCCTCCAGGAATTGAAACGTATACACTTGCTTCAAACAGGTGTTTGAAACGTCCTGTCTGCAGTGATTTCCCGAGGCCCACGTGGTTGTTGCCCGACATGCCCGTCAATCCCTGCCCGCCGGGGCCGAAGACCCGCGGGAGCGGATTCTCTCGGCGGCCGGCCGCGAGTTCGCTGAGCACGGGTACGACGCCGCCACGATTCGTGACATCTGCCTGGCGGCCGGCGTCAACGTCGCGGCGGTCAACTACTACTTCGGCGACAAGCAGCGGCTCTACATCGAGAGCGTGAAGCACGCCCACGAAGATCGGGTGCGGCAGGTGCCGCTGCCCGAATGGCAGCCGGGCACGCGTCCGGAACAGAAGCTGCATGACTTCGTGGCGAACATGCTGGAGCGGATGCTCGGCCTCGGCCAGCCTCCCTGGCAGGTGCGGCTCATGATGCGTGAGGTGCTCCAGCCAACGGAGGCCTGTCGCGAGCTGGTCGAAGACTATATCCGGCCCCACTTCGCGGTGCTCGTCTCCGTGCTCCGCGAACTGACCATCGACCGGCTCGGCGAGCCCGAGCTGCGGCGCGTGGGCATGAGCATCGTCGGACAGTGCTTTCTGTACCGCGCTGCAGGCCAGGTCGTGGGCATGCTCGTGCCCCGGTCGGAGATCGACACGCTCCACTCGCCCGCGGCCCTCGCCGACCACGTCACCGCCTACGCCCTGGCCGCACTCGGCGTGGCGTCACCACTCGGCACACCGTCCCCGGCCCGGTCCACGCGAAAGGATTCTCTTGCATGAACGTCGTTCGCTCGGTGCTCGGCTGGGTGATGCCTCTGGTGATCCTCGGTGGTGGGATCGCCGTGTTTCTCCTGATGGGCAGCCAGCCGCCCCCGGCCCGCAAGGAGGCCGAGGCCGTCGCCGCCGTGCCCGTGCGGACCGCCGAGGTCGAGCGGGTGAGCGGCGGGCTGTCGATCGAGGCCGACGGCGTCGTGGTGCCGCTCCGCGAGGTGACGCTCGCGGCCGAGGTGCCCGGTCGTGTGAAGCTCAAGACGCCGGCCTGCAACGAAGGGCAATTCGTCAAGTCAGGCACGCTCCTCTTTGAAATCGACCCCCGCGACTACGAGCTCGACGTCGAGCGACTGGGCCGCGAGGTGAAACAGTCGGCTCTGGCGATCGAGGAGTGCGACGCCGAGCTGGCTCAGAACGCCGAGGCGATCGACCTCGCCAAGCGGCAGGTCGAGCTGGCCCGGCGGGAGGCGAAGCGTCTCGAGGGGCTCAAGGCAGGCAAGATCGTGACGGAATCGGAGCACGACCGCGCCCTGCGGGACGAACTCACGGCTGCCAACGCATTGACCTCGCTCGAGGGACAGAAGCGGGTGCTCGCCAAGCGGAGGATTCGGCTCGAGGAGGCGGAGTCACTGTCGTCGACGCTCTTGGAGAAGGCGAAGCTCGACCTCGCCCGCACGCGGATCGTCGCGCCGGCGGACGGCATCATCGTGGAAGACAAGGTCGAGCAGGACTCCTTCGTGGCGAAGGGGACGCCGCTGGTAACGATCGAGGATACGGCCGCCGCGGAGGTCCGCACGAGCCTGGAGATGGACGACGTGGCCCGGATCTGGCGATCGCGGCCCGAGGGTGATGGCGGGGGCGAGTCGGCCCATGCGGAGCTCGACACCCCGGTGACGGTCGTCTACTCGATCGGCGACGCAGCCTACGAGTGGGATGGCACGCTCTCCCGGCAGGAGGGCCGCGGCCTGGATGAGAAGACTCGCACGCTCCCCTGTCGGGTGCTGGTGAAGGAGCCACGCGGCGTGAAGGCCATCGACCGCTATGGCGCCCGGATGCCGCAGCTGCCGCCGGGGGCGCCGCGGTCGCTGCTCCGCGGCATGTTCGTGCAGGTGCGGGTGCATGTCGATTCGCCGGACGAACTGGTTTCGATTCCAGCGGATGCCCAGCGGCCCAGCGGCGACGTGTGGGTGATGCGTGACGGAAAACTCCTGGTGGTGCGGCCGCAGCCGGTGCAGTCCAGCGGCGGACGGATCGTGTTCGAGTCGGCCACGTCCGGGCTGCTCCCCGGCGACCGCGTGGTGACAAGCCAGCTCTCGAATCCGCGGGCCGGTATGGCGATCGTCGAGCCGGGGGCCAGCGAGACGAAGTCGGCCGCGACGACGGAAGGGAAGGACGCGACGTGAGGACGATCGTCTCCTGGACCGTCCGCAACATGCCGGCGATGAACACGCTGGTGATCTCGATCCTCCTCGTGGGATCGCTCGCCTTCGCGTCGATGCGGCGGGAGGTGTTTCCGGAATTCGATCTGGAGATCGTGCTGGTCACGGTGCCCTATCCGGGGGCCACGCCGGACGAGGTCGAGGAGGGCATCTGCCAGAAGATCGAGGAGGCCTGCCGGAGCGTCGCGGGCATCAAGAAGATCACGAGTGTGGCCCAGGAAGGCATGGGCTACTGCGTGTTCGAACTGCAGGACAGCATCAAGGACGTGCAGAAGACGCTCGGTGAGATCCGCTCGGAGGTGGAGCGGATTCCGAGCATGCCGGAACTGGCCGAGGATCCGAAGGTCGAGCAGGTCACGCTTCGCACGCCGGCGATCAAGGTGGGCATTCTCGCGCCCGAGGCCGGCGATGGCGAGGAGGTGTCGGAACTCGAACTGCGCGACATGGCGGAGTTGGTTCGCGATGATCTGCTCGCACTCCCGGCGGTGTCTGCCGCCAACCTGCAGGGGGCGAAGGACTACCAGATCGACATCGAGATCTCGGAGCAGACGCTGCGGAAATACGGGCTCTCGCTGCAGAAGGTGGCGGAGATCGTCCGCCGGGAGAACCTGGAGCTGCCCGGGGGCACGATTCGCAGCGAGAGCGGCGAAATCCTCCTCCGCGGCAAGAATAAGCGGTACGTGGGGGCCGAGATCGCGAAGCTCCCGATCGTGACGCTCCCCGACGGGCTGGTGCTCACGGTGGGCGATCTCGGAACCGTCCGCGACGAGTTCGCCGACGTGGCCTCCACCAATCGCATCAATGGCAGGGCGGGCATGGTCGTGTCGATCGATCGCAGTTCGGGCGAAGACCTGCTGGCGATGGTGGCCGCCGTGAAGCAGTACATCGCCGACGCGAAACTTCCGCCGGGCTACGAACTCACGGTCTGGGCCGACCAGTCGATCGACGTGCAGGACCGGCTGCGGATGCTGATCGAGAACGGCCTGCAGGGGCTCGTGATCGTGTTCGTCATGCTCTCCCTGTTTCTCGACCTCAAGATCGCCTTCTGGGTGGCGATGGGGATTCCGTTCTCGATGCTCGGGACCGGTGCCCTGATGTATGGCACCGACCAGACGCTCAACATGCTCTCCATGTTCGCCTTCCTGATGGCGATCGGCATCGTCGTCGACGACGCGATCGTGGTGAGTGATAACGTCGAGCGGCATCGCCGGATGGGCAAGACGCTCACCGCCGCGGCCATCGACGGCACGGTCGAAGTGGTGCCGAGCGTGATCTCGAGCGTGCTCACGACCGTGATCACGTTCCTTCCTCTCTGCTTCGTGTCGGGCGTGATGGGAAAGTTCATCGCCGTGATGCCGTTTGCGTTCATCTCCACGCTGCTCGTGTCGCTCGCCGAGTCCACCCTCGTGCTGCCGGGGCATCTCGCCCACGAGAGGAGCCTCGTGTTCACGATCATCGGCATCGTGCTCTACCCATTGCGGCTGCTGCTCCCAGTGGTCGAGTGGCTGCAACGGGTCTGTGATCGTGGCCTGAAGCGGTTCGTGCGGGGCATCTACTCGCCGTTCCTCGACTTCTGTCTCGACAACCGTCTCTCGGTGCTGGCCGCCGCCATCGGCCTTCTGCTCGTGGCACTGGGGATCGTGCGGAGCGGGGTCACGCCGTTTCAGCTGTTTCCCAAGCTCGATGCCAACCGCCTAATCGCGAAGGTCGTGTTTCCGGACGGCACGCCCGCGGCCATCTCGGAAGAGGCCACGACCCGGCTCGAGCAGGCCGCATTCGATGCCGCGAGGAGACTGTCGCCCGGTGGCAAGCCGATCGTTGAGTTGGTGCACCGTGCGGTCGGTCAGGTGGCTGCCCAGGGGGAGGTCGGACCCGATGCCCGGATGAGCGGCAGCCACGTCGGGGCGGTGGCGGTCGAACTCGTCGAGGGGGAGTTTCGCGACGTCACGAGCGAGCAGTTCATCAGCGAATGGCGGCGGCTGGCCGGCGAGTTTCCTGGCAATGAGTCGTTGCTGTTCGGCACGGAGAACATCGGTCCCGGCGGCAAGACGATCGAGTTCAAGCTCCTGGCGGCCGCCAACGCGGAGGCCGTGGCCCAGCTCGAAGACGCGGTCGAGCGGTGCAAGGAGTGGCTCGCCCAGTATCCGGGCGTGATCGACATCGACGACGACTCACGTCCGGGCAAGTGGGAATACCAGATCAAGGTGAAGCCGCGGGCCGAGGCGATGGGCGTGTCGCTGGCCGACCTGGCCGGTACGATCCGCGCGAGCTACTACGGCGAGGAAGTGATGCGGCTCCAGCGGGGGCGGCACGAGGTGAAGCTGATGGTGCGCTACCCGCAGGACGAGCGGCGAACGCTCGCGACGCTCGCCGACGTCCGCGTGACCGGCCTCGACGGCGTGAAGCGGCCGATTCGTGAGTTGGCCGACGTGTCGGTCGTCCGCGGCTATTCGGAGATCAACCGGCTCGGCCAGAAGCGGTCGATCACGGTCACGGCCGACATCGACGTGGCCAAGAGCTCGCTCACCAGTGCGCAGATCACGGCTGACATGGAGAAGCGGCTGATGCCGAAGCTGCTCGCCGAGCATCCGCTCGTCCGCGTTCGCTGGGAAGGCCAGAAGGAGCAGACCAACGAGTCACTCCGCAGCCTGGGCACGGGCTTCGTGGTGGCGCTGTTTGCGATGTTCGTACTGCTCACGATGGAGTTCAAGTCGTATTTCCAGCCGTTCTTGATCCTCGTCGCGATCCCCTTCGGCTTCGCGGGGGCTGTCTTCGGGCATGCCTTGATGGGGATGCCACTCACGCTCTTCAGCATGTTCGGGCTGGTCGCCCTGGCGGGCGTCGTGGTGAACGACTCGATCTGCCTCATCGACTTCATCAACCTTCGGGTGCGCGAGGGGCATCCGCTCCGGGCGGCGCTCCGCGAGGCGGGGTGTCTCCGATTCCGGCCGGTGATGCTCACGAGCATCACCACGATCGGCGGCCTCCTGCCGCTCCTCTTGGAGAAGAGCTTTCAGGCTCAGTTCCTCATCCCGATGGCGACGGCGCTGGCGTTCGGGCTGGCAACGACGACATTGCTCGTGTTGATCCTGGTGCCGGTGATGTACTCGTTCTTCGGCACGAGCGCCCGTGAGGAGCACGAGGACGAATACGCGGAGGGCTTCGCCCCGGCCGCCGGCGGCAGCAGCGTCGACCCCGACGCCGCCGAGCAGGAGTGGCTCCCCGAGCACCTCCGCGAAGGCAAACCCGTCGGTGCGTGATGCCGTAGGCCCGTTGCTCCGCAACGGGCTGCCCGTCACGGAGTGACGGGCCTACGGAGAGCACCGGTCTGTCATCGGCTAGGCAGCCAGCCGCCGCTGGGCACCGACCAGCGACCGCACGGCGGCCGCGATCGTGTCGACGGCATCGGCGGCGACCTCGGGCTGAATCGGCAGGCTGATCATCTCGGCGGCCAGTTGCTCGGTCGCAGGTAACGGGCAGGTCGCAAACCCAGCGAACGCGGGCTGCCGGTGGAGCGGGCGGTCGTAGTGCACGCCGGTGCCGATGCCGTGCCGCTCCAGCAGGAGTCGGCGAATCGTATCGCGGTTCCCGGTGGTGATGGCGAACTGATGGTAGACGGAGCCCGGATGCTCGACCGGCAGTCCGACGCCGAGTTCGGCCAGCGCACCGCGATACCGGCTGGCAATCTGGCGGCGCTCCGTGTTGCTCGAGTCAAGGCTCGGTAACAGGGCGAGGAGAATGGCGGCCTGCAGTTCGTCGAGTCGAGAATTGCCGCCGGCGACTCGGCTGATCCGCTCGCCATCTCGCCAGCCATAATTCCGCAGCGCTAGCACGCGGTCGGCGACGGCGCGGTCGGACGTGACGACAGCGCCCCCGTCGCCGATGCCGCCGATATTTTTCGTGGGGTAGAAGGAGAACGCCCCGGCGGCGCCGAAGGTTCCGACCGATCGGCCGGCGATCGTCGCGCCATGGGCCTGGGCGCAATCCTCGATGACGATGATCCCGCGTGGCCGGGCAACCGCAAGCAGCCGTGGCATGTCGGCAGGGTGGCCGTGGAGATGCACCGCCACAATCGCCGCAGTCCGCGGCCCGATCGCGGCTTCGACGGCGGCTGGATCGAGACAGCGGCTCGCATCGTCGACGTCGACGAAACGGGGCGTGGCCCCCGCCCGAACCACGGCAGCGGCTGTGCCGGCCGCGGTGAGTGCTGGAATGATTACCTCGGCCGTGGAGCCGACATCGACGGCCCTGAGGGCCAATTCGATCGCATCGGTGCCCGAGTTCACGCCCACGCAGTGGGCCGCGCCGGTAAACGATGCGAACGCCTGTTCGAACCGCTCGACGTGGCTGCCCAGGATGTAGTCGCCGCCGTCCATGACGGCTGTCATCGCGCGAAGGACGGCCTCGCGATGCCGGGCGATCCGGCGGGATGGATCGGCCTGCGGGATCATGCCGCCCCCCGCGTCAGGGGCGGGCCGATGAGGCTGGGCTGCGGCGCGTCGAAGTAGCGCACGTCGGCGAACCGCAGTGACGATGCCACCATCACGACGGCATCCGTGGAGAAATCGTGCAGCCGCACCCACACACCGGCCTGCACGACCAGGAGATCGTCGGCCGCCGTGAGCCTCATCTGGAGGCGTTCGCATCCGTTGTCGAGATCAACGGTGACGGTCCCTGCGATCGCGACGAGGGCTTGCTGCGCCGTGACGGCATGGCTCGCCCGACTGGTACCGGATGGGCATGCTTGAATCCAGAACACCCGCGCGATCGCAAAAGGGAGCGGCGCGTCCTGCTCGAGCACGTGCAGCATGCCGCGGTGGTCGGCGTGGCCGGAGATGGTATGACGCTCGACGCCGCGCATGACGCAGTCCCGGGGGGGCCAAAAAGGCGCCGGGATTGGTATCAGGGGCGGCGGACGACCGCAAGCCCGGGGACGGTGCTCGTGTCCAACTGGAAGGTCCAGCCGGGGGGCAGGGAGTCGAGGAACCAGCGTACGCCGGTCTCCTCATGCCACTCCGGGATGTCGCTCAGAGCCGCATTGCTGATGAGCATCGTGCCTCCCGGCGCGACCCGGTTGCGAAGGGGCTCGTCATACCGCTGCCACTCGGCCGGCGAGTTGCCGTGCAGGTCGCAGACCACGAGGTCGAACTGGCGGCTGGTCGTCCGCAGGAAATGCACGGCATCGTCGATCACGACGTCGACTCCGAGGCCGGCGAGATTGGCCGTCGCGCCCCGATCCTGATGGTCGACGGTGGTCACCCGGCAGCCCATCGTGGCCAGCATCGCCGTCACGCGGCCTCGCGACGTGCCGAGTTCGAGGACCTCGCGGCCCGCGAAGGGGGCTGCTTTCGCGAGCACGTTGCGGGCGTTGTCGGGGGGCATCGTCCAGCCCGGAACGCCCCATTGCCCTTGGCCGCCCAGCCAGGTGAAGCGGTCATGCAGATCGGGGGCGGACTGCGAGAAGATCCGGCCCTCCGCGGTGAGCCGGTGCACGTGGGGATTGTCGCGGATGAAGGCGTGACCGAAGTGGAAGCCCCACGCTCGGCCCTGGTCGCCCTGAACGCCGTAGTCGATGAAGTCCTCGAATGCCCTGGCGAACGGAAACTCGTGGAGCGGAATCGGCTCCGCATCGAGCTGTTGAAAGGTGGCGGCCACCACCCCCTGCTCGCACATGTCGGTTCGTCCGTCGTGAGGACGAGCCAGAGGCTGTCGCCGCAGGACCGCGGCGAGGTGCTGTATGTACCGGAGGCCGGGGGGCAGCGAGATGAGTCCCGAATAGAGCTGGCGGCTCGTGTCGACGAGCGTCGCATAGCGGCCATAGATGGGCGGGGTGGCGCGGTCGTCCTGCGCCACGCGCACCCCGTCGTGCCCTGACCGCCAGCGGTCGAACCATGAGGGGGCTGCCGTCACGACCATGTCGCCGTCGAGAATCCATTCGGGGCCGTCGGGCCGCACGCGTTCTGGGAACCACTTCCACCAGTAGCCGAACCGCTCGGGAGGACAGCCCGCCGCCGTCAGCAGGCGTGCCAGCTGGGGATTATCGCGGTCCGTCACCGGCCACCATTCCACGGGCTGCGAGGCCCACGCCAGCACGTCGCGGGCGCGTGCGGCCGAGAGTCCTTGCGTGCATAGGCAGTAGTCGACCGTCGAGCCGAAGAGCCGCGTCGCCTGCCCGATGGCGGCCCGGGTGACGGCGTCGTCGAGCCCATCGCCCTTGATCCAGCGGATGACGGGGCGGTTGCCCGCAGAAAACCGGCGGCCAGCGCATGCCGCCGCTGCGCGGCGATCCGCGGCAGCGACCCGGGCGGCCCGCGTCTGCGGGCGGCGAAGCCAGCCGAACATCACAGGCTACCGATTGACGAGGAAGTGGCAGATGTCGCCGTCGCGCATCACGTAGTCCTTGCCCTCGACGCGGAGCTTGCCGTGGGCGCGGATGTCTTTCTCCGTCTTGTAGTGCTCCAGGTCGTCGAGCGAATAGATCTCGGCGCGGATGAATCCCTTCTCGAAGTCGGTGTGGATCACGCCGGCCGCCTCGGGGGCCGTGGCGCCGACCGGGATCGTCCAGGCCCGGACTTCCTTCTCACCGGCCGTGAAGTAGCTCTGCAGGCCGAGCGTCTTGTAGGCGGCGCGGGCGAGCATGGCGAGCGAGGGCTCTGTGAGGCCCGCCCCGGAGAGCATCTCGGCCCGGTCGGCCTCGTCGAGTTCGGCGATCTCCGCCTCGAGCTTCGCGCACACGGGCACCACCTCGGCCCCGGCCTTCGCTGCCGCCTCACGAACCCGCTGCACGAGCGGACCCTTGCCTTCGAGATCGGTCTCGTCGACGTTGGCCACGTAGAGGATCGGCTTCGCCGTGAGCAGGCCGAACTCCTTCACGGCCTTCTTCTCGGCGGCGTCGAGTGTCAGTGTGCGGAGTGGCTTCTGCTCGCCGAGGTGCGCGAGGCACTTCTTCATCGCCTCGACCTTCAGCTTGGCGTCCTTGTCGGCGCTCTTCGCCGCACGCTCCGCCTTCGGCAGCAGGTTGTCGAGGTGCTGAATGTCAGCGAGCATCAATTCGATCTCGATCGTTTCCATGTCGGAGACGGGATCGACCTTGCCCGCCACGTGGATCACGTCGGGATCCTCGAAGCACCGCACCACCTGCAGGATCGCGTCCACCTCGCGGATGTGGGAGAGGAACTTGTTGCCGAGGCCCTCCCCCTCGCTGGCTCCCTTCACGATGCCGGCGATGTCCACGAGCTTGAGGGCGGCCGGAATCACCTTTTGCGGCGGGATGTATGTCGTGATCCGTTGCAACCGGCCGTCTGGCACGCTCACCATCCCTTCGTTGGGCTCGATCGTGCAGAACGGGTAATTCGCGCTCTGGGCGGCCTTCGACTGGGTGAGGGCGTTGAAGAGGGTGCTCTTGCCGACGTTCGGCAGTCCGACGATGCCTGCTTCCATGAGACTCTGTTCTGCTCCGCGATTCCGGTTCCAATGGACGAGGCACCATAATGCCCGATATGCCACGTTCATCCCAGCCCCTTGCCGCAGTGTTCTTCGATCGCCCGGCGGATCGGGTGGCTCGCGAGCTGCTTGGGGCGCGGCTCGTCGTGCGGGCTGCGGACGGCACGCTGTCGCGGCACCTCGTCTTCGAGACGGAGGCGTATCTCGGGGGCGACGATCTGGCCTGTCACGGCTCGAAGGGGATGACGAAGCGAAATGCCGTGATGTTTGGCCCCGCCGGCCGCTGGTATGTGTATCTCTGCTACGGAATGCACTGGATGCTCAACATCGTGACCGGCGCCGAGGGCGTGCCGGCGGCCGTCCTGATCCGAGGGGTCGGTGCCTTCGCAGGGCCGGGGCGGGTAACACGGGGGCTCGGCATCGACAAGGGATTCGACGGGCTGGCTGCCGCTCGGCCGACCGGCCTGTGGTTCGAGGCCGGCCAACCGGTCCCGCCACGGCGGATCATCCGCACGCCGCGAATCGGCGTGGCCTATGCCGGCGAATGGGCCGAGAAGCCGCTGCGATTCGTCGTTGAGTCATGACCCGTCCTGAAGCCGGTGAAAGTTCCTACAATACGACGAGCATTTTGAGTCAGGAGGCGTGAGCCATGAAGCGACGAGCAATCATTCTGGCAGGAGCAGTGATCATGACAGGCTTCGGCATCGGGCAGGGAACAGAGGCGGATGGCGATGGGCTCGCCAAGGCGACATTCGCGGGCGGCTGCTTCTGGTGCACGGAGGCCGTGTATGCCGAACTCAAGGGCGTGAAGAGCGTGACGAGCGGCTACATCGGCGGCGAGGTGCCGAATCCCACCTACAAACAGGTCTGCACGGGACTCACCGGCCACGCCGAGGCGATCGAGATTGAATACGACCCGCAGGTGGTGTCGTTCGAGAAACTGCTCGAGGTGTTCTTCGCGACGCACGACCCCACCACGCTCAACCGGCAAGGTGCAGACGTGGGCACGCAGTATCGGTCGGGCGTCTTCTATCACGACGCCGAGCAGAAGCGGATCGCCGAGGAGGTGATCGCGAAGCTCGACGCGGCCCACGTGTTTCCCGGGAAGATCGTCACGGAGGTGACGGAGGCCTCCAGGTTCTATCCGGCCGAGGACTATCACCAGGACTACTTCGCCAACAACCCGTTCCAGCCCTACTGCCAGGCCGTGGCCGGCCCGAAGGTGGCCAAGGTACGGAAAGTGTTCAAGGAGTTGGTGAAGGAGCAGCCGTGACCGACGAACTCCTCGAGGCGATCGAGCATGCGCTGGCAGGCCGCTGGGAGCAGGCCCACGAGATCGTGCAGCGGCACGAGTGCGAGGCCACAGCACGATCTGCTCCCCTACGACTGGGAACGATTTGCCGATCACGCCGATCGCCATCTGCGTGGCCGGGCGGCCCCGGAGCCCGATGGCTACCCCGCGTTCGCTCCGGTGCAGGCGCCGCTGCCGGTGCCGCCTCCGGTTGGCGCGATCGTGCTCGTCGGTGCCGATGCCGCCGCCACCGCTTCGGCGGCGTTCACGAGCATGGCAGGTGGCCCGATCGACTGGCGGGCCGAGGACGACACGCTCGTGGTCACGCAGTCGAACAAACATGCCAACCACATCGTGTCGAAGGAATTATTTCGCGACGCCGACATCCACGCCGAGTTCATGGTCTCTCCGCAGGCGAAGGGCAACAGCGGCCTCTATCTGCACGGCCATTACGAGATGCAGATCTATGACTCGTTCGGAGTCTTGCCCGCCACCGAGCAGGACGAGGGGAGCCTCTATCGCTTCGCCAAGCCGATCGTGAACGCGGCGCTGCCTGCGGGCGAGTGGCAGGTGTACGACATCCGCTTCATCGCCCCGCGGCGCGATGTGGCCGGCGCGATCGACACGTCCGGCCGCGTGACGGCCTGGCTCAACGGCCGCATGGTTCAGAACGGCCTCACGTTCACCGAGCCGCGGTCGCCCTACGTGCCCTACAAGCACGGCGTGACCGATCACCTCCGGGCGATCGAGCGGCGGCTGCTTGCGACTGGGGAGGGGCCGCTCTTCCTCCAGGACCATGGCAGCCCGACCCGGTATCGAAACGTGTGGATCAGGCCGCTGGGGCGGCCGTAGTCCGCCTCTGTAGGCCCGTCACAAACGTGGGCAAGTCACGCCGTGACTTGCAATCCGGTCACGGCGTGACCGGGCTACGTGAGCGCCGCTACGCGTCGGCGTAGCGAGCGAGCAGCTCTTGGGCTTCCACCGGCGTGCCCGGAGTGACGAGCACTTCTGCGAGCTTGCCGTCGCGTTCGGCGTAGACGGTCGTCTCCATCTTCATCGCCTCGAGCGAGAGCAGCTTTTGCCCCTTCGTCACCACGTCGCCGGGGCGGACGGCCACCGTGACGACGAGCCCCGGCATCGGCGCGCCGACCTCGCGGGCGTCGCCCGGCACCGCCTTCGGTCGCCGCTGCACCTTCGCCTCGAGGCTCTTGTCGGCGATCGACACGCTCCGCGGCTGGCCGTTCAGCTCGAAGAACACCGTCCGCGTACCGTCGGCATGCGGCTCGCCCACCGTCAGGAGGCGGATCACGAGCGTCTTGCCCGGCTCGATGTCGATGGCGAGCTCCTCGCCCGGTTTGAGTCCTTCGAGAAACGCCGGTGTGGGGAGCACGCTCACGTCGGCATACTTCGCCACGTGCTGGGCGTAGTCCTGAAACACCCGTGGGTATAGGAGCCATGAGAGCACCTCGCGGGGCGAGGCGGTGCGGCCCACGATCTCGGACGTTTGCTTCGCGGCCGCCGCGAAGTCGGCCGGCGGCAGCGACTCGCCCGGTCGCCCCGTCACCACCTTGCCGTCGCGGACGATCCGCTTCACGACCGCGGGCGGAAAACCTCCCGGCGGCTGGCCCATCCGGCCGGCCACGAGGTCGAGCACCGATTCGGGGAACGCCAGTTCACGCGAGTCGGAAAGGAGGTCCGAGGCCTGGAGCCCGTTCGTGACGAGCATCAGCGCGAGATCGCCGACCGACTTGCTCGTGGGCGTCACCTTCACGATGTCGCCGAGCAACTGGTTGCACTCCGCGTAGGCCTTGCAGACCTCCTCCCAGCGGTCGCCGAGGCCCAGGGCCTTGGCCTGCTCGAGGAGGTTCGTGAACTGGCCGCCCGGCATCTCGTGGAGGTAGAGATCGGCGTCGGGCGCCTTCATCCCGCACTCGAACGCCGTGTAGTGGTCGCGAACCGCGGCCCAGTAGTGTGCGAGGTGCCGCAGCGGCTCGGGGTCGAGGCCGGTGTCGAGCGGGGTGTGGCGGGCGGCATCCACGAGGGCGTTGAGGTTCGGCTGGCTCGTGAGGCCGGCGAACGGTGCGAAGGCGGCATCGACGACGCTGGCGCCGTTCCGCGCGGCCTCCAGCAGCGTGGCCATCTGGGCCCCCGACGTGTCGTGGGTGTGGAAGTGGATCGGGATGCCGATCTCGTCGTGGAGCGCCTTCACCAGCTTGCTCGCCGCGAAAGGCTTGCAGAGGCCCGCCATGTCCTTGATGGCGAGCATGTGGGCGCCGAGCTTCTCGAGCTCCTTGCCGAGCTTCACATAGTAGTCGAGCGAATACTTCGTCCGCTTCGGGTCGAGCACGTCGCCCGTGTAGCAGATCGCCGCCTCGCAGATCACGCCGCTCTCCACGACGGCGTCGATCGCCACCTTCATGTTCGGCACCCAGTTGAGCGGGTCGAACACGCGGAACACGTCGATTCCGGCGGCCGCCGATTCCTTCACGAACGCCTGCACGACGTTGTCGGGATAGTTGGTGTAGCCCACGGCGTTGCTGGCGCGCAACAGCATCTGGAAGAGCACGTTGGGGATCCGCTCGCGGAGCTGCAGGAGCCGGTCCCAGGGGCATTCCTTGAGGAACCGCATCGACGTGTCGAACGTGGCGCCTCCCCACATCTCCAGGGAGAAGAAGCCGGAGGCCAGCCGGGCATAGGCGTCAGCCGCGGCGAGCATGTCGTAGCTCCGCATCCGCGTCGCGAGCAGCGACTGATGGGCGTCGCGCATCGTCGTGTCGGTGACGAGCAGGTGCTTCTGCCCGCGGACCCAGGCGGCGAACTTGGTGGCCCCGAGCTCCTGGAGTTTGTTCCGCGTGCCGGCCGGGGGCGGCGCGAATCGGTCATACTCCGGCAGCGGCGCCCGTTCGCGGCGGACGGCGGCAGGCCTCCCCTTCACGAGGGCGTTGCCGTTGACAATCACGTCGGCGAGGTATTCGAGCACCTTCGTCGCCCGGTCCTTGCGGAGTGGGAAGTCGAAGAGCGAGGGCGTCTCGTCGATGAACCGCGTGGTGCACTTGCCGGCGAGAAACTCCGGATGCGTGACCAGGTTTACGAGGAACGGGATGTTGGTCTTCACGCCGCGAACGCGAAACTCCTCCAGGCACCGCTCCACGTGGCCGGCCGCCTCCTCAAGGTTGAGGCCGCGGGCCGTCACCTTCACGAGCAACGAGTCGAAGTAGGGCGTGACGACGGCACCCGAGAAGGCGGAGCCTGCGTCGAGCCGGATGCCCATCCCGCTCGCAGAACGGTAGGCCGTGATCCGGCCGTAGTCGGGGAGGAACCGGTTTTCCGGATCCTCCGTCGTGACCCGGCACTGCACCGCCGTGCCCATCGACTTGATCGCCGCCTGGTCGCCGAGGCCAATCTGCGGGTCGGAGAGCTTCCAGCCCTCGGCCACGCGGAGCTGTCGCCGCACGATGTCGATGCCGGTGATCTCTTCGGTGACGGTGTGCTCCACCTGGATCCGCGGATTCACCTCGATGAAGAAGAACTTCCCCGTGTCGGCATCGACGAGGAACTCGACCGTACCCGCGTTCTCATACTTCGACGTGCGGCCGATCGCCAGTGCCGCCTCGCAGATCGCGTCGCGGGTCTTCTGCGGCAGATTCGGTGCAGGGGCGATCTCCACCACCTTCTGATGCCGCCGCTGCACCGAGCAGTCGCGCTCAAAGAGGTGCACGAGGTTGCCGTGCAGGTCACCGAGCAGCTGCACCTCGATGTGCCGGGCCCGCTGGATGAACTTCTCGACGAACACGGCGGCACTGCCGAAGGCCGTCTTGCTCTCCCGCTGAGCGCTCTCGAGCGCCACGGCCAGCTCGTCCTCGCCATGCACCACCCGCATGCCGCGGCCGCCGCCGCCGTGCGCGGCCTTGAGGATCACCGGCCAGCCCAAGTCCTTCGCGATCGCCAGCGCGTCGGCCTGGCTCGTGACCGGCTTTGGGCTGCCGGCAAGGATCGGCACGCCCGCCCGCTTCGCCAAATCGCGGGCGGCCGTCTTGTCGCCGAGCATCTTGAGGAGCTCGACCCGCGGTCCGACGAACGTGATGCCGGCCTTCGCGCAGGCGGCGGCGAACTCGGGGTTCTCCGACAGAAAGCCGTAGCCCGGGTGGATCGCGTCGACCTCGTACTCCTTCGCGAGCGCCACGATCGACTCGATGTCGAGGTAGCTCCGCAAGGGCTCGCCCGGCTTGCCCACGAGGTAGGCCTCGTCGGCCTTGAAGCGGTGAAGCGCAAACCGATCTTCGTGGGCATAGATGGCGACGGTACGGATGCCGAGCTCGTGGGCGGAGCGGAAGACGCGGATCGCGATCTCACTGCGGTTGGCGACGAGCAGCTTCTTGATGGGGCGCATGACGGAAGATTCCGGACGACGAAACGAGGACGGAGCACGAACCGGTGGCTGCACGCCACGGCCGGTTTTCAGGGGCCAAGCGTACCGGCTCGCCGCTCATCGGCGTAGCTCGGCCGCAGATACTCGGGCACCAGCGTGAACGCGTCGTCGACGGCGCCCGCCGCGGTCCGGAGCAGGGCCAGCCGGCCCGCCTCCACGGCAGACGGCTGCCAGGATTCAGGCGGGGCCACGACGAGATCCGCGCGGGTGGAGAGGGCCGGCGCCGCGAGTTCCAGCGCCGGGCCCGACACGACCGTACCGCCCGATAGCGAAGCGATCCAGGCGGCGAGCGGATGGAGCGCGGCAGCGCCAACTTCCCAGCCCGTGGGACTGCCTTTCGAAGGCACCGCCGTGGCGACATACACATCGCCACGGCCGGCTTCGAAGCCGATCGCGATCGGCTGGTCGTGGCGGCCCGTGAGCCGGGCCGTGCGTGCCGCGATCACCTCAAAGCTGCAGACGCCCACGAGCCGCGCGCCGGTCGCCCAGGCCAACGCCTTGGCGGTCGACACGCCCACTCGCAGACCGGTGAACGAACCGGGGCCGCGGATCACGGCGATGAGGTCGGCGTCGTGCGGCTGCCAGCCGAGTTCGCCCGCCACCTCCGCCACCGCGTCTGCGAGCAGACGGGCATGATCCCCCGGCACGTCGAGCCGGCGTTCGGCCACGCGGCCGTCGTGAAGGGCGGCCACGGAGCCGGCCGCCAGGCTGGTGTCGATCGCGAGCGTCTTCATGCAGGCTAGGAATGGGGCCTTTCTTGACCGCCCATCGGGCCGTCCGTACCTTCAAAGGTTCCGCCGCGACAGGCGGGCTGCTGAAACAATATCCGGATTCGGAGCGGGTGCCCGCCAAGGTCTGACAGAAGCGTGAAGCGGGCCATCATCAGCGACATCCACGGCAACCTCGAGGCCCTCAAGGCCGTGCTCGAGGATATCGACCGCCAGCGAGTCGACGCCATCTTTTGTCTCGGCGACGTCGTCGGCTACGGGCCGAATCCGTGCGAGTGCGTGAAGCTCGTCCGTGACCGCTGCAGCATGGTGCTCCTCGGCAACCATGACCAGGGGGCCCTCTTCGACCCCGATGGATTCAACGTCGGCGCGGAACGGGCGATCCGCTGGACCCGCACGCAACTCGAACTGCACGACCGGATGCCGAAGCACTCCGCCGACCGGCTCACCGACTTCCTCGGCGAGCTGCCCCGCACCCACACCGATGGCGACCTCCTGTTCGTGCACGGCTCGGCCCGGCGGCCGCTCGAGGAATACGTCTTCCCGGAAGACATCTACAACCAGCTCAAGATGCAGCACATCTTCGAACTGGTGGGCCGCTATTGCTTCCAGGGGCATACCCACATCCCCGGGATTTTCACGACATCGCCGGAGTTCCTCTCGCCGTCCGTGCCGAAGGGGGAAAGCGAGGCGGTGATGCCGCTGCCCTGCGAGAAGGCAATGGTGAACGTAGGGTCGGTCGGGCAGCCCCGCGACGGAGACTCACGGGCCTGCTACGCGATCCTCGAGGGCAACGAACGGGTGCGCTTCCGGCGAATCGAGTATCCGTTCGCCGAAACCTGCCGCAAGATCCACGCCATCGCCGACCTCGACAACTTCCTCGGCGACCGCCTCGGCCAAGGGCGCTGAAGACCTCGTAGGCCCGTCACTCCGTGACGAGCTTTCCGTCACCCGTAGTCCGCCCCCCGTAGTCCGCACACTCCGTGTGCGGCAGGCGGTCTGAATACCGCAGGCCCTTCTATTCCGCAGCGGGGCGACCTCCTGTGGTGGGCGTCGGGGCTGCCCATGCCCTGTCGC